>DASRLO010000160.1:0-36260 GCA_035648415.1 Allostellaceae bacterium | reverse complement strand
GACCCTCCCCCGCTTGCGGGGGAGGGAGAATGCTATCGCTGTGTCGCGCTCCCTCCCCCGCAAGCGGGGGAGGGTCGGGGTGGGGGCTATCGCGGTCAGTACGGGCTGGAGCTGCTGGCGCCGGCGCCGGGCTTGGCGGCGGCGCCGGTTCGCATTTCCTGCACCGCGGCGGCGGCGCCCATCGTCACGAAGCGGGTGTCGCCGCCGACGGTGACAAAGGTGAAGCCCATGCCGATCGCCTTCAGCGCATAGGCGGGGGCGCCGCAATGGAGGCCGGGCTGCACCTTGTGCCGCTTGCAGGCGTCGACGATTTTTTTCAGCGCCGTCATCATCCACTCGTCGGGCTTGTCGCCGCCCGGGTTGTAACCCATCGAGATCGACAGGTCGCTCGGGCCGACATAGATCGCATCGAGGCCCGGGGTCGAGAGAATGGCGTCGAGGTTCTCCATGGCCTCGACCGTCTCGATCATGCCGAAGGCGACGACGATGTCGTTGGCCTTGGCGTGGTAGTCGGCGCCGCCGTAGAGCGAGGCGCGGATCGGCCCCGAGCTGCGGCTGCCGATCGGCGCGTAGCGCATCGAGGAGACGAATTTCTCGGCCTCGGCGCGGTTGTTGATCATCGGGCAGATGATGCCGTAGGCGCCGGCGTCGAGCGCCTTCTGGATGTGCGCCGGGTCGTTCCACGGCACCCGCACCAGCGGCACCGTGTCGGTGCACGAGATGCCCTGCAGCATCGTCACCATCGTCTGGTACTCGATCATGCCGTGCTGCATGTCGACCACCAGCGAATCCCAGCCGGCATGGCCCATGACCTCGGCCGAGAAGCTCGATGGGATGCCGAGCCAGCTATTGATGACGGGCTTGCCCGCCTGCCACAGTTCCCGCACTCCATTCGGGCGCGCCATAGGGTCCTCCTCGGGTCAAATTCAGAAGGCGATCCCGCCAGTTCGGAGGGGCGAAGTCAAGTAGCGAGGTCACCTTCGCCGCGACCCCAGCGGAACCCTGCCGCCGTCCCGGCCGTTGGATCAGCAGACAGACCGCGGCCGAGGGCCGCTTTTGGTATCAGCATTCCGCCCTGCGCCGAGATTGCTGGGGCGGCGGAGATTAGCGATGGCCGAGTTTTTTCCCACCGACGCAGAAATGATGGCGCGCACCTTTGGCATCGTCCTCGGCGCCGCCTCGTGCAACGGCGAGGTGACCAATGAGCGGCTCGACGTCGCCGCCGAGAAAATGAAAACCGTGCTCGCGGCGACCGCGGGCGACGCGCGCGACGCCGAAGCGGCGTGCGAGCGCTTTTCGGCCGCGGTGGTGGCCGGCCGCAGGGCAAGCAAAAGCGGCGAGATCGAGGATTGGGCCGCGGAGACCGCGCTGCGCCAGATCGAGGACGACCTCGACGACACCGGCGTGGTGCAGCTCTAGCCGAGCGGCGCCGCCCGCCGCTAGCCCAGCACTTCCCTATTTACCACGTTGTCCCTGATCGGCTTGCCGTCGATGACGCTGATGATGTTCTGCACCGCGACGACCGCCATGCGGTCGACCGCCTCGCGGGTGACGCCGGCGACATGCGGGGCGGCGATGAAGTTGGGCAGGGTGAGGAGCGGGTTGTCCCGCGGGGTCGGCTCCTCGACAAAGACGTCGAGCGCGGCGCCGGCGATCTTGTTGGCCTTGAGCGCGTCGTAGAGCGCCTTTTCGTCGACGATGCCGCCGCGGGCGGTGTTCACCAGGAACGCGGTGCGCTTCATCTTGGCGAGGCGCGCGGCGTTGAACATGCCGGTGGTCTCGGGCGTCTTCGGGCAATGGATGGTGATGAAATCGGCGCGCGCGACCGCGGCGTCGAGGTCCTCCACCGGCTCGTAGCCCATGCCGCGGATCGTCTCGGAATAGACGTAGGTATCGTAGACCAAGACGTTGGTCTCCATCGCCGCGAAGCGCTTCGCCGAGCGCGTGCCGATCTTGCCGAAGCCGATGATGAGAACGGTCTTGCCGTAGAGATCGACCGGCATGTCCTTGTAGCGGTCGTGCCAGCGGCCTTCCTTGACCATCCGGTCCATCGTCGCGCCCTTGCGCGCGAGCGACATGGTGAGGAAGACCCCGGCTTCGGCCACGCTCACCGAATTGGCGGTGCCGCCGATCATCAGCGGCACTTTACGGCGCGTCAGCGCCGGGACATCGACCGCGTCATAGCCGACGCCGATGCGCGAGACGACCTGAATCTGCGGCGCGGCGTCGAGTTCGGGATCGCTGAACGGGGTGATGCCGAGACAGATGCCGCTCACATCCTCCAGCAGCCGGCGGAACTCGGGCGTCGGCAGGTTGGGCTGGAACTCGACGCCTTCGAGGTCGTCGCGCGCCTCGATCAGCGCCCAGCCGGCTTTCGACATCGTCGCCGGCGCCATGATCTTCTTGCGGTTGGGTTGCGCGGATTGGGCCATAGCTCATCGCTCCGTCGGATTTTTCGATTGAGGGGTTGTCGTCAGAGGTTAGCGCGGCTCACTTGCCGAACACCAGATCGGGGAGCCACATCGTCAAGGCAGGCCAATAGGTGATGAGGCCCAGCACCAGCAGCAGGATCACCAGGAACGGCAGGATGCCGCGGATCACCTCGCCGATCGGCGCGTCGGAGATGGTCGACAGTACGTAGAGGTTGAGGCCGACCGGCGGGTGCACCAGCCCCACTTCCATGTTGTGGGTGAAGATGATGCCGAAATGCACCGGGTTGACCCCGAGCGGGATCAGCACCGGCGCGAGGATCGGCATCACCAGCAGCAGGGTGCCGACGACTTCGAGGAAGCAGCCGATGATCAAGAGCAGGATGTTCATCACCATGAGAAACTGCCAGGTGCTGAAGTTCTGCCTGGCGGCGTATTGCACGAGTTGCGCGGGCACGCCGGAGCCGGTCATCCAATGGCCGAAGACCAATGCGGTGGCGATGATCAGCATGATGACGCCGGCGGAGGCGATGGCCTCGGCGATGACGTCGAGCACCCGCGTCCAACGGAAGCCGCGGTAGAAGACCAGCGTGACGAACAGCGAAGTCACCGCCGCCATCGCCGCCGATTCCGTCACCGTCATGAACCCGCCGTAGATGCCGCCGAGCACCACGGTCGGCACCGCCATTGCCGGCATTGCCCGCCAGGTGACGCGCCAGCGCACGCGCATCGCCATCGGCGGTTCGGCCGGAAAATTCTTGCGCCGCGCGTAATAGAGCACCCAGAGAAAGAACGCGGCGGCCTGCAAAAGGCCCGGCAGTATCCCGGCGAGGAACAGCCGCGGCACCGACTGCTCGGTGACGATGCCGTAAAGGATGAGCGCCAGCGAGGGCGGGATCACGACGCCGATGGTGCCCGAGGCGCCCAGCACACCGAGCGCGAACGAGCGCGGATAGCCGCGCTCCAGCATCGCCGGCAAGAGGATTGTCCCCATCGCCAGCGCGGTCGCGACCGACGAGCCGGAAATCGCCGCGAACAGCGCGCACGAGACGACCGCGACAAGGCCGAGCGACCCCTTGATGCCGCCGAGCCAGGCGATGCACAAATCGACCAGCGCCTTCGCCACCCCGCCGCGGCGCATAAAGGCGGCCGCCATGACGAAGAGCGGCAACGCCATCAGGGTCGTCGAGTTGAGCTGGTCGATCATGTTCTGGGCGAGGCCGACAATCGGCTGGCCCGAGACCAAATAGAGCACCGCGGCGCAGGCGCCGAGCACCAGGAAGATCGGCATGCCGCAGGCGAGCAGGCCGAAGAACAGCAACAGGAAGCCGACGGTCCCCATTTGCGTAATCGAGGGCGGGCGGCTTATTTGATTGGCTGTGCGAGCGCGGCCGGCGCCTCGTGCGCCGGCAGGCGTCCGGCCGTCATCGTTTGCGGATCGAAGAAACAGGCGTAGCGGACAAGGCGGATCGCATAGCGGCCGAGCATCAAAGCGCCGCCCGCCGGCAACGCCAGGTAGTAGATCCACAGCGGGAATTGCAGGTCCGACGAACTGCGCTGGTCGAGCAGCAAGGCGGTCGCGACCACCGTCCAGCCGTACCACAGCATGCCGAAGGTAAAGGCCATCGCGACGAGGCAGTTGAACATCTCGACCCAGCGCTGCACGCCCGGCCGCAGGAGGCGCAGCACCAGGTCCGGACGCACCATTCCATCAGTGCGGACGAGTTGGCTGGCGATGATCATAACCGCCCACACCGCGATGTAGACGATCACCTCCTCGGCCCAGGTGATCGCCGCGCTCGGCGCGATGTAGCGGCCGAACACCTGGATCGCGGCGATCGCCATCGCGAAGGCGCCGAGAATGCCGACAAGGGTGCGCTCGACCCAATCCCAGACCGAGGAGACCCGGGCGAAAACCCGCAGCCCCGGCCCCGCGAGACCTAGGGGCCGTGGCGCCTCAGGCGCCGACATCCGCCATGACCAGCTTTATCAGCTCCGGGGACATATGCGCGTCGGCCGCCACCTTGTCCTGCTCGGCCAGCATCTTTTCGCGCACTTTGTCAGCCTCGGCTTTCTCGATATCGACCATGGTGACGCCGGCTTTCGCCAGGTCGTCGCGGCCGCTCTGCTGCGCCTTCGCGGTGTTGACGCGATAGGCCGGAAGGTTCTCGGCCCACAGCTTGGCGATGGCTTCCCGCAGTTTCGGATCGAGCTTGCCCCAAAAATCCTTGTTGACCATCGGCACGTAGAGACCCATGCCCTGATGGTCCTGGATCGAATGGCGCAGGCCGGAATCATAGAGCTTGGCGGTGTAGGCGCTCTCGTTGGTGCTGATGAGGCCGTCGAAGGTGCCCTGCGACATCGCCAGCGGCACATCGGGCCAAGCGGTGACATTGGGGATGCCGCCGAAGAAGCGGATGCGCCAGGAATTGAGCACGCCGCCGGGGCTGCGCAGTTTCATGTCCTTGAGGTCTGCGAGTGAACCGAGCGGCTTCTTGGTCGAGAACCAATTGTTGAAGCCGAGGTCGAACCAGGCGCCGAGCACCTGGACGCCGAGCTTCTCGGCGATCTTCTGGTTGACGAATTTCGCGGCCGACCCGTCGGTCGCCTTGTGCACGATGTCGACCGGCTGGCCGTAAAAAGCCGGAAGCTGCGAGAAATCGGCGTCGGGGACAAAGCCGGTGATCGTCCAGGTGCCGGGGCACACCATCTCGACCTGGCCCTGCACCAGCGCCTTGGACACCTGCAGGTCGGGAAACAGCGAGCCGCTCTCGAACAGTTTGGTCTGAATCCGGCCGTCCGAGGCCTTTTCGACCTTGGGAAGGAAGTCGTGAAAGGCGATGTTGCGCGGGTGCGACGGCACGGTGTCGAGCGAGACGCGCATCACCAGCGGCTCGGCGGCGCCGGCGCGGCGGATGTGCGGCAGGGCGAGCGGCACGGCAACGCTCGCGAGCGCGACGCCGAGGGCGCGACGGGTAAGATGGGTCATTCCAGCGTTCCCAATGGTGATATCGACAATGCGGGGGTTAGTGGCACCCGCGACCGGGGCACGTCAAGCAGCCGCGCCGCAGGCGCCGTCGGCGTTCAAAGCGAGGACAATTTCTCGATCTCGGCGACATAGCGGCGGTTGTGGGTTGGGCTCAGCATGACCTCGTTCATGCAGAGCCGCGCCGGCAGCAGCGCGATGTAGCGGATGAGATCGGCGCAATCTTCCGGCTGCACCATGCGGGCGCGCACCTCGGGGCCGACCGGGTTCGGCCGGCGGTCGAGAATCGGTGTCGCCACCTCGCCGGGCAGGAACACGCAGGAGCGGATGCCGTTGATGCATTCCTGCATGTTGATCGAGTGGCTCATCGCCACGACGCCGTGCTTCGCGGCGGTGTACATCGGCCCGGGAAAGCCGCCGATAAAGCGGCCGGCCATCGAGGCGGTGTGGACGATGAGCCCGTCTCGGTTCTGGCGCATCAGCGGCAGGGCGACGGTGACGCATTGCGCCGCGGCGGCGAGGTTGCCGTCGACCATCAGCTTGGCGTTTTCCGGGGTCAGCCTGTCCCAGTGCCGGTCGTTTATGTTGATCCCGGCATTGTTGACGAGAATGTCGAGCCGGCCGATCTCGCGGGTGATGTAATCGCCGATCGCGCGCACGGCGGCGGGGTCGGTGAGGTCGCCGGGCTGGACATGGGTGGCTCCTTCTTTCTGCTGAATGCGCGCGGCGACGCCCTCCAAAGGCTCGCGCCGGCGGCCGGTCAGCACCACCGCCGCGCCCTCCTCGGCCAGCATCAGCGCCGCCGCCTCGCCGATGCCGCTGCCGGCGCCGGTGACCCAGGCGACCTTACCCTCAAGCTGCGGCACGCGCGCCCTCCCCGCTTTTGCGGTGCGCAGGCTACAGGGTGGTTGTTGTCATTGCGAGCGCCGGGACGCAAGCTGGCGTCAAATTCACCCTGGAGACGCGTAGGGCACGGAGAAACGCCGGTTTACCGCAAAGGGCGCGAAGGCCACGCAAAGGTCGCGAAGGGATCCTTCGGTCGTGCGCAGCGCGACCCATTAATTCACAATGAGACGATGAGGCAGTGAGATTCTGAGCGACGGTAATCTCACTGCCTCACCGGCTCATTGTAGTTTTCGCTCATTGCAGGTTTTGGCGCTTCGCGCCAGGTAGTCGGCTTCGCGTCCTTTGCGTAGCCTTCGCGTTCTTCGCGGTTAAATATTCCTCTTCTCCGTACTCTCCGTGTCTCGTGGTTACTGCCCGCCCATCAAGGAGTGAAAGATGCCGATCCCGATGTTGTTCCTGCCGCCGCAATCGGAGAAGACGCGCGAGTGGGCGCAGGCGGTCGCCGAGGCCTGCCCCGAGCTCGAGGTGATCGTGCCGGAGACGCGGGAGGGGGCCGAGCAGGCGATCGCGCTCGCCGAGGGCGCCTTTGGCACGATCCCCCAGGAGCTGCTGCCGCGCGCTAATCACCTGCGCTGGCTGCAGGCGCCGCAGGCGGCGCCGCCGGCCGGGTACTACTACCCCGAGCTGATCGCGCACCCGGTGCAGATCACCAATTTCCGCGAGATCTACAACGACCACATCGCGGCGCACATCATGAGCTTTGTGCTCGCTTTCGCGCGCGGCCTGCACATCTATTTGCCGCAGCAGTTGCGGCGCGAGTGGAAACCGGAGCCGCGCGAGAGCGGCGACGTGGTGCATCTGCCCGAGGCGACGGCGCTGATCGTCGGGGTCGGCGGCATCGGCGCCGAGGCGGCGCGGCTCGCGGCCGGGTTCGGGATCAAAATCGTCGGCATCGACGAGCGCCGCACCGACAAGCCCGCAGGCGTCGCCGAGCTGCACCGCGCCGCGGCGCTCGACAGCCTCTTGCCGCAGGCCGATTTCGTGATCCTCACCGTGCCGCATACGCCCGAGACCGAAGGCTTCTTCAATCGCGCGCGGTTTCAGCGGATGAAGCGCTCGGCGTTCTTCATCAATATTGGGCGCGGAATGACGACCAAGCTCGACGATCTGGTCGCGGCGCTGCAGGCGAAGGAGATCGCCGGCGCGGCGCTCGACGTCTACGAGCTCGAGCCGCTGCCGGCGTCGCACCCGCTGTGGACGACGCCGAACGTGCTGCTGACGCCGCACACGGCCGGCCACGGCCCCTATCTCGACGACCGCAGGCGCGACGTGCTGCTCGACAATGCGCGCCGGTTTGTCGCCGGAACGCCGTTGCGGAATGTGGTCGACAAGGCGCGGTGGTTTTGACACCACGATCTTGACAATTACGCTCGCTATCAGCGAGCATAATTGATGACGTTGCTTATTCCGCCAGCAGTCTTGAAGCAGCTGGCGGCAATGCCCCAAGCTGACGCAAGGCGATTACTGGGCCGGCTGGAACGGATCGCAGCAGCGCCCGGAGAACGGCATCCGGGCGTCATCGCCTTAGCGGGGGCAACCGGATCCTATCGGGTGCGCCAGGGTGATTGGCGAGCCGTTTTTTCGATCGAGGATGAGCACGTAATCCTCGATCGAGTTGCCCATCGCAGAGAGGTCTATCGATGAGTACCGTCAGAATCCTGACCGAGACCGAGGATACCGTCACAATCGCCCGCGAGGACTGGCTGGAATTGCTGGCTGCGCTTGACGATGCGGAGGATCGCGCCGCTGTCGCGGAGCGGCGCGCCAAAGAGCGAATGTTTGGGAAGGAAACCCAGCGGGACAGCTATCTGACCGGCACCGAGGCGCTGCGCCTCCTTGATGGGGAAAACCCGCTAAAGGTGTGGCGCGAAAAGCGAGGCTTGTCGCAGCGCGCACTGGCCGTCGAAGCAAAAATAGGCAACAGCTACCTCGCCGAAATCGAAGCCGAGCGGAAGCCCGGCAGTGACGCTGCATATCGCAAGCTCGGGGCGACCCTGCAAGTGCCTCCCGAGGAGCTAAGTGCGCGCCGATATCGGATGCGGCGGCCGAATTACGGTCCGGTGCTCGTTTCGTGGAGCCTGGATACTCCTGGCGCGGCACCCGGCAATCGTGCAGCGGCTATCAAACGCGAGGAATTTGCGACTGTCGAAGCGGCTTTGAAACATGTCCAGCAGGAATGGAAGTGGCTGCGGTTTCGAGCGGCATCGGTCATCGATGTCGATCAATGGACAATTTACGATCTCGAAGAACTGTACCGCGAAATGGAGAGGTAGCCGATCATCAACCTCGCCCTCATCTCGCTTGTCGCCGCAAGCCCGCGTATCGTGAGGGAGCGGACCTCGGTCTGCCGGGCAAGGGAGCGGCCTTGCCATTCAATCGAGGGATCGAATCCGTCGCGCACCGCGTTGACAGCGCGAGCATCGACGGAGTTTTCCCCATGAAAAGGATTGTGACGGCCGCCATCGCCGCCGCGGTTTTCGCCGCTCTTGGCGGGGCGGCAAAAGCCGAGCGGGTTTGTCAGTGGTTCGGGGAGGGCTGGGTGTGCCGCGACGGCAGTGTCATTACCGACCGCTACCCGGCGCCCACCAGCCCGAACATCGAGGTCAACCCCGCCCCGGCGCCGCAGATGCCGCCCGGACAGCTTGTCCCTAATGTTTACGGTATGGAGCGGCGATAAGCGCCGGATCTATCCGGGCGCGCTTTGCGTTGGCCCGCAATATCACTCGGAGGTTTCGCATGAACAAGATCTTGGCTGCGGCCGCGTTCTCCGCGCTGGCACTCGTCGGGGTTTCGGCCGCGGCGCAGGCGGAATGCTATTGGGCGGGCAATCACTGGAATTGCGCCGACCGCTATATTTATCCGAAGAGCTACCCGTGGAGCACCGCGATCGTCAACGGCCAGTACCAGCGGCCGATGTCGCCGCCGCAATCGGACGTCGATTACCCGGCAGCTCCGCCGCGGCGATAGCACGGGATCGAGCTGGTCGCCTTGTCATGCAGCGTAGTCGATAAGCTGACGCACCGGGGCGCCGGATTTCAGTGCGGCGAAGCCCTCGTTGATCTCGCCGAGTTTGATGCGGCCCGAGATGAGGTGGTCGAGCTTCAGCCGGCCCTGCTTCCACAGCGACAGCAGCCGCGGCATGTCGACCCGGAAGCGGTTGCCGCCCATCGAGGTGCCCTGGATTTTGCGGTCGCGCAGGAAGTCGAAGCCGTGCAGCTCGATCTTGAGGCCGAACGGCACCATGCCGATGATCGTCGCGGTGCCGCCGGCGCGCAGCATGCCAAACGCCTGCTCGGCGGTCGCCTTGGTGCCGAGCGCCTCGAACGAGTAGTGGACGCCGCCGCCGGTCATCTCGCGGATCGCCTTGACCGGATCGACATTGCTGGCGTTGAGCGTGTCGGTGGCGCCGAGTTCCTTCGCCAGTTCGAGCTTTGACGGCTGGGTGTCGATGGCGATGATCCGCTCGGCCCCGGCGAGCGCCGCACCGTTGACCGCCGACAAGCCAACGCCGCCGCAGCCGATCACCGCGACCGTCGAGCCGGGCTCGACCTTGGCGGCGTTGAACACCGCGCCGACCCCGGTCATGACGCCGCAGCCGACGAGGGCCGCGACGTCGAGCGGGATTTCGGGGTCGATCTTCACCATCGCGTTCTCGTGCACCAGCATCTGTTCGCCGAATGACGACAGGTTGAACGCCTGGTTCATGTGCTGGCCGCCCTTCCAGCTCATGCGGCGGGCCTGGCCCGGCAGCATCTTGACGTCGGTGTTCTCGCAGAGGTTGGGGTGGCCCGTGGTGCATTGCGAGCAGGTGCCGCAGAACACCGACAGGCAGGTGATGACGTGGTCGCCCGGCTTCACGTAAGTGACGCCGTCGCCGACCGCCTCGACCACCGCCGCCGATTCGTGGCCCAGCACCACCGGCATCGGATGGGGATAAAGCCCCTCGATGAAATGCAGATCGCTGTGGCAGAGCCCGGCAAACGCGGTGCGCAGCCGCACCTCGCGCGGTTTCGGCTTTTCGAGGGTCACCTCCTCGATCGTCAAAGGCTGGTTCGCCTCGTGCAGGACGGCGGCTTTCATCGCGGCTCCCCTCCCGTTGTCCGGCGGATGCTAGCCCGCCTGCTCTAGTCGCGCCAGAACGGCTTGCTGCACTCGCCGTCGGCCTCGGATGGCGTGACGCCGATGTCGCGCAGCATTCGCAGGTCGAGGCGGGCGAGCTGCTGGCGCTCGCGGGAGCGCCGAAGCCACAGCCGCAGTTGCGTCATGGCGGCATCGAGCAGCTCGACCCCCCGGCGGCGCGGCGGTTCGGGCCGCCAGCCGCCGCGCACGGTGCGCTCGAAGGTGAGGATGGCCGCGGCGCGCCGCGTCTGCGCCGGGTCGAAATCGAAGTGGTAAGGGCGCATGTCTCCTCCTGCCCCGGATGGGGTCAGGCAAATCGTTGCGGAACTGAAGGACGAGGCCCCGGCTTTCGCCGGGGCGGCGGCTTACGCCACCGCCTTTTCGTCGGCGGCCGCGGGCACTGCCAGGTTCATCGCCAGGCTCTCGCGGAAGCCGCGCTCGCCGGCCGGGGTGACGGCGACCGCGCGGCTGTCCTTGGCGCGGGTGATCCAGCCGAGCGCAAGCCAGCGCTCGGCGAGGGCGGCGCCGATCGCGCCGCCGATATGGGGGCGCCGCTCGGTCCAGTCGAGGCAGGCGCGGCACAGATGCCGGCGACCCTTGCGGGCGATGCGGGTATCGATGCCGAGATCCCACAGAAAGCGGGCGCCGGAATCGGTGATGCGCCCGCCTTCGTCCTCGAGCACGAGGTAGCCGCGCGCCACCATCGCGTCGGCGATGCGCACGCCGAGCTGCCCGGCGAGATGGTCGTAGCAGACGCGGGCGGCGCGCAGTTCGGCGGCCTGGCGCGACAGCGGCCGGAAGCGCGGGCGGTTGTCGCCCGCGACCGCGACGATGCTTTCGAGCATCTGCGCCACCTTGGCCGAGGCGAGGCGGAAATAGCGGTGCCGGCCGGAGGGCGTCGCGGTGATGAGACCGGCCTCGGTGAGCTTGCCGAGATGGCCGCTCGCGGTTTGCGGCGTGACCCGCGCGGCGTAGGCCAGCTCGGTCGCGGTCATCGCCCTGCCGTCGAGCAGCGCGGTAAGGATGTTGGCCCGCGCCGGATCGCCCGCGAGGGCGGCGATCTCGGCGATCATTGCTCCGGATATCATGGCAGGAGCTTACCACCCCGCCGCGCGCGCCGGCGGGCAATCGCTTCGGCGACGGTCGAAGCGGCGGCTCGCTCGGTCACCGGATTTTAAGCTGGAGCGGTGACGTTGGTCGTGGGCTACGGCCGGTTGCTTCCCACCCGGGTTGGCGTGGCCTTGATCGGGTCAGCCGCCGGAGCGGGCACGCTGGCGCCGACGTTTGGCGCCTCGCTTGGCCTTGCGCTTGTTGGCCCGCATTTTCTGGCTCGATTTGGCCGGCGATGTCATCTGCTACTCCGGTGGCGTGGCTCGACCATAGCACGCGGCGACAGCGAGTCGAGCCACAGCGTCAGCGTGTCGGAACGGCGTTGCCAATAATTGCTGTAGCGATTGAGCCAGAGCGAGGCGGTGAGGATCGCTCCGGGATCGAGCCGGCAGCGGCTGATCCGGCCGGTGCGCTCCTGCCTCACCAAGCCGGCCCGGACGAGCACCTGGATGTGGCGCGACACCGCCTGCAGCGAAATGTCGAACGGCGCCGCCAGCTCGGTGACCGGCAAGTCCGCGCCGTCCAGCCGGTGGAGGATTTCGCGCCGCACCGGATCGGCGAGCGCGCCGAACACCAGGTCGAGCTCGCCATCGTCGAGTTTCGGACTAGGCATGGGCGAACTATAGCGTTCCGCCACCGATTATCAACCATTCGGTTGAGTGTAGATCGGCGCAAGCGCGCTGGCGTACCGCACCGCGGTTTCGCTAAGCTCCGCCATCAGCCGGGGAGGCCTGACGATGAAATGGCGGATCGGCGACGTCACGGTGACGAAAATCGTCGAGATGGAGGTGACCGGCGGCAGCCGGTTTATCCTGCCGCAGGCGACGTACGAGGAAATCCTGCCGATCTCCTGGCTGCGGCCGCATTTCGCCGACGAGCGGGGGCGGCTCAAGATGAGCATCCACGCGCTGGTGATCGAAGCCCCCGATGGCACAAAAAACGGGAGACGCATCGTCGTCGATACCTGCCTCGGCAACGACAAGGAGGGCCGCCGCATCCCGACCTGGAACAACCTCCAGCTGCCGTTCCTCGGCGACCTCGCGGCCGCCGGGTTCGCGCGCGAGACGATCGATACGGTGCTGTGCACGCACCTCCATGTCGACCATGTCGGCTGGAACACGATGCTGACGGGCGGCCCCCATGGCACAAAGACTTGGGTCCCGACGTTTCCGCAAGCGCGCTACCTGATGGGGCGGGTCGAGTTCGGGCATTGGCGCGCGCAACACGAGCGCGGGGACATGGCGGCGGTATTTGCCGACTCGGTGCAGCCGGTCGCCGATGCGGGGCTGGTCGACCTGGTCGAGACCGATCACCGGATCTGCGACGAGGTGAGCCTCGTGCCGACAATCGGCCACACGCCGGGCCATGTCAGCGTCGTCATCAAGTCCAAGGGCGAGGAGGCGCTGATCACCGGCGACTTCATGCACCACCCCTGCCAGATCGCGCACCCCGAATGGTCGTCAGCCGCCGACAGCGATCCCCAGATAGCGCAGCAAACGCGCGAGCGCATGCTTGAGGAATTGTCGAGCCGGCCGGTGCTGGTGATCGGCACCCATTTCGCCGGCGCCACCGCCGGGCGCATCGTCAAGGACGGCGACGCGTATCGGATGGACGTTTGAATTTTCACCACGGAGGCACGGAGGTCACGGAGAAGGTTTCAACGCGCAGGACGCTAAGGTTACGCAGAGGACGCGAAGTCCCTTTTTCGGCGCGAAGCGCCAGCGAACCTTTGCGTGAGCAAGATTTTTTTGCACGCAACGCGCGCGTAGAACTCCTTTGCGGCCGTTGCGCCTCCTTTGCGACCTTAGCGGTCAAAGAGTTTTCCTCCGTGCCTGCGTGGTGAAATGAAAGGAAATCGGGTGAGCGAACGCATCTTCGACGGGCTCAAGGTCATCGACTGCGCGAGCTTTATCGCCGGGCCGGCGGCGGCGACGGTGATGTCGGATTTCGGCGCCGAGGTGATCAAGATCGAGCCGCCGGGCATGGGCGACCCGTATCGCCGCCGCGCGGTGCCGAACCCGGAGCGGCCGCTCAACCCCGGCTTCTTCTTCGACAGCCGCAACAAGAAGAGCCTGGCGCTCGACCTGCGCACCGATGCCGGGCGCTCTGTGCTGCACCGCCTGGTCACCGCGGCCGATGTTTTCATCACCAACTACCCGCCGCCGGCGCGCGGCCGGCTCGGCATCACCTATGACGACCTCAAGCATCTGAACGAGCGGCTGATCTACGCCTCGTTCACCGGCTATGGGGAGACCGGGCCCGAGGCCAACAAGCCGGGTTTCGACGCCACCGCGTGGTGGGCGCGCACCGGCCTCATGGACCTGGTGCGGGCCGGTGAGCAGGCGACCCCGGCGCGCTCGCTGCCCGGCATGGGCGACCACCCATCGGCGATGGGCACCTACGGCGCGATCGTCACCGCGCTCTATCAGCGCGAGCGCACCGGCAAGGGCAACTACGTCGGCTCGTCGCTGCTGGCGAATGGCCTGTGGGCCAATGCCTGCTCGGTGCAGGCGGCATTGTGCGGCGACGAGGTGCGGCCGCAGCCGCCGCGCGACGAGGCGCTGTCGGCGCTGCGCGTCCACTACCAATGCCGCGACGGGCGCTGGCTCCTGCTGTCGATCGCGGCCGACGAATGGCGCTGGGACAAGTTCAAGACCTGCTTCGCGGCGCCCGAGCTCGCCGACCAGCGGTTCGCCACCGATTCCCAGCGCAACCGGCATGCGCGCGAGCTGGTGGCGATCCTCGACCGGCTGTTCGCCGAGCACGACCTCGCGCATTGGCGCAAGGCGCTCGACAATGCCGGCCTCATCTTCGGCGTCGTCGGTCAGGTCGACGATATCCGCCACGACGAGCAGGTGCTGGCCGCCGGGTTTCTCAAACCCTATGCCGACGACCCCGATTTGTGGACCATCGACAGCCCGTTCTTCCTCGCCGGCCAGGAGAAGATGCCGCCGCGCACCGCGCCGGCGGTCGGACAGAACAGCGACGAGGTGCTGCGCCAATACGGCTACGGCGACGGGGAGATCGCCGAATTGCGCGCGGCGGGAGTGGTGGCGTGACCCCGAGCGAGCGGCTCGTCGCCCTGCTCGACCATCTCCGGCTGGGGCGGGCACATATCGCCAGCCAAATCGTTTCCGACATGGCCGGGCTGGCGGCGGCGCATCCCGACCGGCTCGGCGGGATCGTTTGCGTGACGCCGGTGCGGCTCGACCCGGCGCCATTTGCCGGTATCGCCGAGCGGATGCTGCTGGTCGCCGGTGAATACGGCCCGACATTCGAGACGACGACGCGCGCGGCGGCGCGGCTGCCGGGCGCGCATCACTTCATTCTAGATGGCTACGAGGCCGAGGGCTGGGCCGACACCGCCGCCGACCGCACCCACGAGCTCGTCGAGGCCATGGCCGTCTTTCTCGCCGGCCACGCGGCGGATACGCCCCAGGCTCAGGGCGCCGGTTCGCACGCCGAGATCACCTACCGCATCGAGGGCAGCGGCCCGGCTCTGGTGCTGCTGCCGTTCTTTCTGGCGGCGTCGCAATGGGCGCCGGCGGTGCCGGAATTGGCCAAGCACTTCACCGTGATCCGGCTTGGCGGGCGACATTTGGGCGGCGTCGCGATGCTCGAGGACCGCGCGTCGATGCCGAGCTATCGGGCGATGTTCCGCAGCCTCGTCGACGCGATGGCGCCCGAACCGGGCGAAACGATCCTCGACGTTGGTTGCGGCGCCGGCTCGCTTGACCGCCAGCTGGCACGGCTGGTCGACAATCCGATCACCGCGGTCGACCCCAACGCCTTCGCGCTCGGCGAAGCCGCGGGGCTGGCGGCGGCGGACGGCGTCGCCGGCCGGATCGATTTCCGGCCCGGCAATGCCGAAGCCCTGCCCTTCCCCGACGCGTCGTTCGGCTGCGTCTTCTCGGTGACGGTGCTCGAGGAATGCGACGCCGACAAGGCGATCGCCGAGATGATCCGCGTCGCGCGGCCGGGCGGGCGAGTCGCAATCGTCGTGCGCGCGATCGATCTGCCGCAATGGTGGAACCTCGATTTGTCCGAGGCGATCCGCCGCAAGATCACGCCGACGCCGCGCTCGGTCGGCCCGCGCGGAGTCGCCGACGCCGGCCTCTACCGCCGGATGCGGCGGGCCGGGCTCACCGGCCTCGTCTCCTACCCCTGCCTCATCACGCTCGACCGGCCGGACGGGCCGATCTGGCGCTATCGCGAGGACCATGTGCTGTCGCTGCTCGACGCCGAGGAGCTGGCGGTATGGCACGCGGCTCGAGCGCAGGCTGATGCCGAGGGCACCCTCCTTGCCGCCCACGCGCTGCATTGCTGCGTGGGGACAAAGGTAGGCCCAAGGTAGGTTGAAAACGTCCCGCGAAAAGGGAACGAAACAGCGGCCGCTAATACAGTCCGCCGCTGCCGGGGCCGGGCTTCGCCGGCTTGGGCGCCGGCTCGTCCCCCGGTTTGTCAGGCGACTTGTCGGGCGGCGGGAGCAGCGAGATCGGCGCGGCGGCCGCCGGATTGACGGCGGCCTCGACGTTGGCGGCCGGGGCCATGGCGGCCGGGCCCGGCAGCGGCTGGGGCTTTAGCGGCGGTGGCGTCATCGCCGCCGGGGTTGGCAGCGTCGCCGAGGCCGAAGCATCGGGCCGGGCCGGGCCGGCGGACGCCGGCGACGCGGCGGCGCTGGCGGCCGGCGCGGCGAGGCTCGGCGCGGCAAAGCTCGGCATGGGCGGCAACGGCGCCGCCACGGGGGCGCTCGCCTCGACCGCGCGGGCAGGCATCGGGGCAGGCGCCGGTTTTGGGGCGATCACCGCGGTCGCCACCGGTACGGCCGACGGATGCGCGACCGCAGGCGCGGTCTCTGCCGCGGCCGGGCGGTCGCCGTCATGCGGGGTGAAATGCAGAATGACGATGTTCGCTACGACGCCGACCGCCACCGCATAAAAGAACGCGGCCGCACGGGTGACCCCGAGCCGGGCAAGCTGGTTGAACATGCCGATAATTACCCCCATCCACCCATGCCCCTGCACGCCTATGCCGGTTATATGCCACCTCCCCTCGATTTATTGCCGAAGCGAAGCGCGTAACCAAGTTGATCTATCTAAATTTTGCGCAACCCGCCGCCGGTTTACCGGCTGGTAAAGTTGGCCTTTGCCAAGGCCGTTTCAATGCGCGCCAATGATGGCAATCGCGTGGCGGAATGAGGCGGCGCTCACAGCGCCGGCATGCCCGGCGGCGGGCGGCGCAGCTGCGAGGCTTGCTCGTAGGCGTAGGCGAGGCGCAGCAGGGTCGCCTCGCTCCAGGCGCGGCCGGTAAAGGTCGCGCCGACCGGATAGTCGGGCGTCGCCGCGGTTTGATCGGACCCAGGCCCGGCCCCGGCGGTGAAGCCGGCCGGCACCTGGACGCTCGGGTAGCCGGGCTTGGCGGCGATCGCGGCCCCCGACGCGCCGGGAAACAGCACTGCGTCGAGCCGGTGCGCGTCCATGTAGGCGTCGAGGCCGAGCGCCCCGGCGGAGCGCACATCCATCGCCCGCGCCGATTTGTATTCGAGTTCCGTGAGGTCGCCCCGTGTGGCCGCGGCGGCGAGGAAGAGGTCCTGGCCGAAGCGCAGCGCGCGCTCGGCATGCGCGGCGTTGAACGCGACGATGTCGGCAAGCGTGCGCCTCTCGGTCTCGGTCGCCCAGTCGCGCAGGTAGCGATTCAAATCGTGTTTCAGCTCGTAGATAAAAACGACCGAGCGATAGGCCGGCTGGTGGAGGGTCGGGCTCTCGGGGTTGGTGTTGAGCACCGCCATGGTGGCGCCGGGACCGCCCAGCCAGCCGACAGACGGCATGCTGGCGCGCACGATCACGGCGCCGGCCGCTTCGAGCGTCGCGATCACCTGCCGCATCGCGGCCGGGGTGCGCGCGGGCTGGGGCTTGAAATACACGTCGTTGGCCGGGTCGGCGGGATCGCTCGGCACGCCGATGCGCGCGCCCCGGAGGCCGTCCTTGTCGAGCATTGCGGTGTAATCCGGCGGGCGCTGCAGCTTGCGCGTCGCCGGATCGGCGGGATCGCGCGCCGCCAGCACGTTGAGGAGGATCGCCGCGTCGCGCACCGTGCGGGTCAGGGGGCCGGCGGTGTCCTGGCTGTGCGATATCGGGATGATCCCGGCACGGCTGATGAGCCCCACCGTCGGCTTGACGGTGACGAGCCCGTTTTGCGTCGCCGGGTTGAGCAGGGAGCCCGAGGTTTCGCTGCCGATCGCCGCCGCGCAGAGGCCCGCCGCGACCGCGACCGCCGACCCCGAGCTCGACCCGCCCGGCGTCACCACCGGGATCCCCTTGGGATTGAGCAGCGGGACGTACGGGTTCTTCACCTGGCCGCCGAGCGAGCTGTAGCCCGACGGCATGTCGATCGCCAGGATGTTGGCGAATTCGGTGAGGTTGGCCTTGCCGAGGATCACCGCCCCGGCGGCGCGCAGCCGCGCGACCACGGTGGCGTCCTGCCTGGCGCGCGCGGTGGCGAGGGCGAGCGAGCCGGCGGTGGTGTGCTGGCGGTCGCCGGTGGCGATGTTGTCCTTGACGAGGATCGGGATGCCGGCGAGCGGGTAGCGCCGCGACGGCTTCTGGCCGTCGCGCAGGCCGGCGACGGCGAGTGCGTCCGGATTGATCTCGCGCACCGAATTGAGGTTCCAACCGGCGCGGTCGTACGCCTCGATCCGCGCAAGATAGGCGCGGGTCAGCGCGGTCGAATTGGTGCGGCCCTCGGCCAGCGCCTGCTGGAGGTCGGACAGCGAGGCGTTTTCGATCATCGGTGGAACGTCCGGCTCCGATTGCGCGTTGATCCGTCAACCTTAAACCGAAAGCGGTCCAAGCACATGGCGGACAATTCCGGTGGAAACGGCGGCCTCTACTTTATCGTCGGGGCGCTCGTTGTCGTGGTGGCGCTGATTGGAGCGGCGGTGACCGGCCATATGCCGTTCTTCGGCAAGCATGTAGACGTCGTCAAGATCGAGGCCCCAGCCAGCAAGTAAGCCGTAGGCGCCGCGTCGTCAGACCGAGCGCTCCTGCGCCAGATACCAGTCCACAATCTGCTCACCGGTCCAGCACAGGATGTCGGCGTGGCCGCGAATGTGGGCGAGCGCGTTGCGGAAATATTTGAGCCGGTGCGGCGCGCCCATGATGTAGGGGTGGACGACCAGCGCCATCACCCGCGCCGAGTCCCGCGCGTCGCGGTAGAGCTGCTCGAACTGGTCGATCGCCCGGTCGAAATACTCCGACGCCTTGTGGTGCTGGATCAGCATCATCGCGACATCGTTGCATTCCTGGGTGTAGGGCAGGTTGACGATCGGCTTGCCGCGGGTCTTCAGCACCACTGGCTGGTCGTCGAGCACCCAGTCGCAGACATAGTCGTAGCCCGCTTCGGCGAGAAGGTCGGGAGTGTCCCAGGTCTCGGTGAGGCCGGGGCCGAGCCAGCCGCGCGGGTTTTTGCCGGTGGCCGCGCGGATCGCGGCCGCGGTGCGGGCGATGTCGGCGGCCTCGTCGGCGACCTTCTGCATGTTCTTCTGGCTGAAGCCGTGGCCGATGAACTCCCAGCCGCGTTCGCGCGCCGCCTCGACGATCGCGCCATAGCGGGCGATCGCAGAGCCGTTGATCGCCAGCACCGCCGGGACGCGGAGGTCGTCAAACACCTCCAGCATGCGCCAGAACCCGACCCGGTTGCCGTATTCGTGCCACGCCCAGTTCGGGATGTCGGGCATCGGCGAGCCGCCGGCGGGCGGGGTCAGCACGGTGCGCGGCATCGTCTCGTTGATGTCCCATTCCTCGACATTGACGATGACCCACAGCGCCAGCCGCGCCCCGCCGGGGAGGGTCAGCTTCTTGCGCCCGGAGATCGGCGAATACTCGAGGCGTTCGGTGGGGAGCATCGAGCGCATCCTCATGCATTGTAGGATGGGTTAAGCGGAGCGAAACCCATCAGCGGTTGCTGAGGATGGCGGGTTTCGCTGCGCTCAACCCACCCTACGTTTTGGTCGATTGATACCACTCCAAAATCTCCACCCCGTTCCAGTGCAGCACACCGTCGTGCCGGGCGATATGGTCGTAGACCGCTTCGAGGTATTTGATCCGGTGCGGCTGCCCCGAGATGTAGGGGTGGATGGCGACCGCCATGATCTTGGCGCGGTGCTCGCCCTCCTGGTAGAGCCGGTCGAAGGTGTCGGTGCAGCGCCGGGTGAAATATTCCGACTCGTGGTGCTGCACGATCATCATCGGGATGTCGTTGAGCTCGACCGTATAGGGCAAGGTGACGAGCGGGCCGTTGGCGGTGGCGATCTCGGTCGGCTCGTCGTCGTAGACCCAGTCGCCGATGTACTTGATCCCGGCAGCCGCCAATAACTCGGGCGTGTCGTAGGTCTGCGTCAGGCCCGGCCCGAGCCAGCCGGCCGGCTTCGCGCCGGTGAATTTCGCGATGACCGCGATCGCCCTGTCGATCATCGCCTTCTGATCCTCGATCAGGTGCATCGGGCCTTGCTCGTAGGCGTGGCCCATGAACTCCCAGCCGGCTTCGTGCGCGGCCTCGGCGACGCCCGGATAGTCCTCGCAGACGCGGGCGTTGATCGACAGCGTCGGGCGGATGCCGAGCCGCTTGAACAGATCGAAGAAGCGCCAGACGCCGACCCGCATCCCATATTCGTGCCACGACCAGTTCGCCACGTCGGGGAGCAGCACCTGTCCGGTCGGCGCCGGCAAGACCTGGCGCGCCATCGGCCGCGAGATGTCCCAGACCTCGAGGTTGACGATCGGCCAGACGACGATCCGCGCGCCGCCCGGCAGCTTCAACGGCGGCCGGTCGACGATCGCCGAATAGGGCCCGCGCTCGCGCGGGATCACGGCTTTTGTCCGTGCAAGGCCGCGTCCCGGCGGTCGGGCCGGTCGAGGCGCAGCCGCACCCTCGCGCCAAAGGCGGCTTCGTAAAACACAACCGCACCGGCACCGTCGGCGACGATCAGGTAGGGCGTGAGGCTGCGGTAGCCGTCGGGGATCGGGTTGACTGAGGGCATCGAACACCTCCGCGGTTGCGTCGGCACGATGCTTGCGCCGATCTCGCGCCGACGCAACGGGCGATTCCGCCGTAGCTTTGCAGTGGCGCGGCGGCGCGGCGGCGCATTGCGGCAATGCGCCTCAATCCGAAGCAGGCACGTTGACGACCGCCGGGGCCGATAACAACTAAGACGCAATACATCGGGTATGCCGCAAGGGGCCGGGGGTCGATGCGTTCGCGCAATCACAAGGGCAATGTCTTCGTCGGCAACCTGCCGCCGAATTATTCGGACGAGCGGCTGGCCGAAGCGTTCGATCCGTTCGGCATGGTCTTGAGCGCGGCGATCGCGCGTGATCCCAACACCGGCGCGCGGCTGCGCTACGGCTTTGTCGACATCGCCACCGAGAAGGCCGCCAAGGCCGCGGTCGCCGGGCTTAACGGCACCCAGCTCGATGGCTCCAAGCTTTCCGTGCAGCTGAGCGAGAAGCCGGTCAAGAAGCCGCCAGGCGCCGGACCGCCTCGCCGGCCGCGGATGGCGGCGCCGCCGCGCATGGCGCCGCGCGATGCGGACGCCGCGCCCGCGTTTCCGGCGACGCCGCGGCCGCAACCGACCTTCCAGGTCGAACGCCGGCCGCTGCGGCCCCTGCCGCGCCGCCCGGCACCGCAATGAGCCACATCGCCGTAGGGTAGATTAGGGCAGCATAACCCATCTTTTTGCGCCCGATGGTGGGTTTCGCTGCGCTCTACCCACCCTACGATAGCGCCACCCCCGCCTGTCGCATCTCTTCCAGCGCGCGGGCGAGCAAGCTGTCGATGTCGATGCCGCGGCAGGCTTCGAGCCTGACCGTCACGGCAAATCCCGCCTGCACATCGATGACCAGGAGCACGTCCCGATCGTCGGGGCGGCGGTTTGACGCCTGCATGGCGGGCTCGCTTATCTTCGCGTGACAGCGCGGGGGGTTATCGGCTTCACTTGCCGGCAAAGACAGCGCGCCATCAACGACAAAACGATTCGGAGGAAACGATGCTGGCCTGGTTCCACGACCTGACCGCGAAGGAGCGCAGCACCATGTTCGCCTGTTTTGGCGGCTGGTCGCTCGATGCGTTCGATGTCCAGATGTACAGCTTTGTCATCCCGACGATCATCGCGGTGTGGGGCATCTCCAAGGGCGAGGCCGGGCTGATCGGCACGGTGACCCTGCTGATCTCGTCGCTCGGGGGCTGGTTCAGCGGCTCCCTCGCCGACCGCTACGGCCGGGTGAAGATGCTGCAGATCACGATCCTGTGGTACTCGGTCTTCACCTTCTTTTGCGCCTTCGCGCAGAATTTCGAGCAGCTGTTCATCCTGCGCGCGCTGCACGGGTTCGGCTTCGGCGGCGAGTGGGCGGCCGGCGCGGTGCTGATGGGAGAGGTGATCCGCGACAAGTACCGCGGCCGCGGCGTCGGGCTGGTGCAGACCGGCTGGGCTGTGGGCTGGGGCGCCTCGGCGTTGGTCTACACCGCGGTCTACTGGCTCGTGCCCGAGGCGATGGCGTGGCGGGTGCTGTTCGCTGTCGGGCTGCTGCCGGCGGTATTCGTGTTTTACATCCGGCGCCATCTCGAAGAGCCGGAACTCCACCAGGCGCAGCGGCAGTCGCGATCGAGCATCGGGGTCGCGCACCTCTTCTCGGCGTTCCGCGGCCCGTATTTGTGGACGACCATCAAGGTCGCCCTGATGGTGAGCGGCGCGCAGGGCGGCGGCTATGCGCTCAGCATCTGGATGCCGACCTATCTGCGCACGGTGCGGCATCTTTCGGCGACGAGCACCGGCGGTTTCCTCCTGGTGCAAATATTGGGCGCGCTGGTCGGCTTCCTGATCGGTACCTACCTGTCCGACGCGATCGGCCGTAAATGGACGTTCCTGATATCGGCGATCGGCTCGCTGGTCATGGTGCTTATCTTCATGTTCGCGCCGATGAGCAACGAATCGCTGTTCTTCCTCGGCATCCCGCTCAACATCTTTCTGTTGATCAAGTTCCCGCCGATGGGGCCGTTCATGACCGAGCTCTACCCGACCGCGGTGCGTGGCACGGGCCAGGGCTTCTGCTACAACGCCGGCCGCGCGATAGGCTCGTTCTTCCCGACCATGGTGGGGTTTGTCAGCGAGGGGCTGCCGCTCGGCGCGGTAATCGCAATCTTCAGCTCGCTGGCCTTCGGAGTGATGATCCTGATGCTGCTGATGTTGCCGGAAACGCGCGGGCGCAGCCTCGCCGAGCTCGACGGCGGCGCCGCGACCGCCGCTCCCGGCAACTGACGGCCGCGGCGTGCTTTAGCCGCCGCCCAGATGCACGAAGAGGAAGAAGCCGTTTAAGGTCAGCGCCATGGCGCCCACGACAAGCACGGCGCTGAGCCCCAAGAGCGCGCGCGAGGTCGCGACGATCGAGACCGAGCCGAGCACGATGGCGATCTGGAAGAACGCCGCGGCGAACTGGAAATTCGGGTCCTGCGCCTCGGCGCGGTCGCGCGCGTTTTCCCACTCCTTGGCCTTGGCGAGGAGTTCCTTGCGGCCCTCGCCGCCGGCCGGGTCGCTGGCGTAGCGTTCGGCCGCTTTGCGGTAGCGCGCCGCCGTCGCCGCGATCGACGCCTTGGCCCCGTCGGGCATCGTCGGCTGCGCGGCGAGCGCGGCGTCGAGCTGGTCGGCCGCCAGCCCGTAGGCGGTTTCGCGAAAATATTTGGCCTGGGCGAAGGCATAGGTGTCGGACACGCGGATGCTGGCGGAGAGCATCTCCTTGGTCACCTTGCCGCCGCCGAGCGACGCGATCGCCAGCAGCATCGCCACAATCCCAAGATAGACCGCGACGAAACGGCGGAAATCTTCGTCGCCATGGTCGCCGCGATGCCCGTGGTGTTCGTGCACCCCTTCCGGGATATCGATCTCGTCAACCAATCGTAGCCTCCGCCAACGCAACGTCATCGACGACGAGCTGGACCGCGTCGCCGCCGCGCCAGGCATCGCGGCGCAGATGTCCCGCGACGTGGATCGCGCGGCCCTTCGCCTCGCCGAGGAGCCTGCCGACGGGCGTGTCGGCGGCGCGGAAGGCGATCGCGCTCAACGGCGCGCCGCCGCCCCCGGAACTGATCGCGTCGGCGACGCGCAGGCGCAGATGGCCATTGCCCACCGGCTCGACATAGGTGGCGCGCACCATCGGCAAGGCGAAGCGCGGCTCCGGATTGGCCGAGCCGAACGGCGACAGCGCGTCGAGCTGGGCGATGAGGCCAACTTGCGCGGCCTCGGGCGCGATCGCCGCGTCGATCGCCAGCTCCGGCACCAGGTTCGCGCGGTCGAACCCGTCATTGAGCCGCTCGGCGAGAAATTCTCGCAGCTCGATGAGCCGGTCGGCGGCGACGGTGAAGCCGGCCGCCATCGCATGGCCGCCGCCGCTCAGCAGCAACCCGGACTGGCGGGCGGCGATCACCGCGGAGCCGAGCGCGAGGCCCGGGACCGAGCGGCCCGAGCCCTTGCCGATCCCGTCGCTGAGCGCGACGACGCAGGCCGGCCGCTCGTAGCGCTCGCGCAGCCGCGCGGCGACGATGCCGATGACGCCGGGGTGCCAGCCTTCCGCCGCGGCGAAGACCAGCACCGGCGAGTCGCTATTCTGCCGCTCGACCAGCTCGATCGCCGCCTCCAACGTCCGCGCCTCGATCTCGCGGCGCTCCTTGTTGTAGCCGTCGAGGTGCTGCGCCCATTCGGCGGCGAGCGCGACGTCGTCGGTCGACAGGAGGCGCGCGCCGAGATCGGCGGCGCCGACACGGCCGCCGGCATTGACCCGCGGCCCGAGGATGAAGCCCAGGTGATAGGCGTCGAGCGCTATCGGGCGCCCCGGCGTCGCGCCGAGAGCCGCCAGCGCCGCCATGCCGGGGTTGGCGCCGCGCTGCGCGACCTTGAGGCCCTGCGCGACCAGGGCCCGGTTGAGACCGGTCAGGGGCACCACGTCGCATACCGTGCCGAGCGCCACGAGGTCGAGCCATTGCATCAGATCGGGCTCGGCCCGCGTGCGGTACCAGCCCGCCTCGCGCAGCGCGCGGTTGGCGGCGACGATCAGCAGAAACGCGACCCCCACCGCCGCCAGATGGCCGTGCGCGCTGTCCTCGTCGAGCCGGTTCGGGTTGACCACCGCGATCGCGCTCGGCAGCAGCGGCTCGGCGACGTGGTGATCGATGACGACGAGGTCGAGCCCGGCGATTTTCGCCGCATCGAGCGCGTCGTGCGCGGTGGTGCCGCAATCGACGCAGACGACGAGCCGCACCCCGTCTTCCTTGAGGCGCAGCAGGGCGGGCGCATTGGGGCCGTAGCCTTCGCGGATCCGGTCCGGGACATAGAGCCCGCCCGTGGCGCCGACCGCCGCGAAGAACCGCAGGAGCAGCGCCGCCGAGGTCGCGCCGTCGACGTCGTAATCGCCGAAGACGACGATCTTCTCGCCCTCGCGAATCGCCCGCACCAGGCGCTCGACGGCGCGGTCCATGTCCTTGAGGTGCGCCGGATCGGGCAGCTGGTCGCGCAAACGGGGGCTGAGGAACCGCGCCGCCTCTTCAAGCCCGACGCCGCGCTGGGTCAGCAGACGCGCCAGGATCTCCGGCACCGCGAGTTGCGTCGCCAGCGCCGCCGCCGCGGCGTCGTCGGCGACGCCGCGCAACCGCCAGCGCCGGCCGCTGGCCGAACGCTCGACTCCCAGAAACGCCGTTTGCTCACCCACCCCGGCTCCCGCGCGTAATACCGCGTTCGGTTTAGATCACCGGGGCCTCCTCGTCACCCCAGGCGCGCCTAACCCATGGCCGGCCGGAAGATGCCCGGTGCCCGACAAATTGAAAAGCCGGCGCGGACGGCGAATCATCAGCGCGCGAAGCGGGCGAAGCTTTCCTTGCGCGTCAGATCGTGCTTGGCCTCGACGTAGCGGACGGTGCCGGTGCGCGAGCGCATCACCACCGAATGCGTCGTCGCGCCGCCCGGAAAGCGGCGCACGCCGCGCAGCATCGTGCCGTTGGTGACGCCGGTCGCGGCGAACATCACGTCGCCCTGCGCGAGGTCCAGAAGACCGTATTTGCGGTCGAGGTCGATGATGCCGAGGCGGTGCGCCCGGCCGCGCTCGTCGTCGTTGCGGAAGATGAGCTTACCCTGCATCTGGCCGCCGATGCAGCGCAACGCCGCCGCCGCCAGCACCCCTTCTGGCGCGCCGCCCGAGCCCAGGTAGATATCGATGCCGGTCTCCGGGTCCGATGTGGCGATGACGCCGCTGACATCGCCGTCGCCGATCAGCACGATCCGGGCGCCGGTCGCGCGGACCTTGGCGATCAGCTCGCTGTGGCGCGGCCGGTCGAGGATGCAGACGACGAGGTCGGCGATCTCGGCCTTTTTGGCCCGGGCAAGGTTCCTGAGGTTGATTTCGGGCTCCTCGTCGATGTCGACGATCTCGTCCGGCAACCCGCCGCCGACCGCGATCTTCTCCATGTAGACATCGGGCGCGTTGAGGAAGCCGCCGGCATCGGCCATCGCCAGCGTGGCGAGCGCGTTGGCCCCGCCCTTGGCGGTGATCGTCGTGCCTTCGAGCGGGTCGAGCGCGATGTCGATCCTGGGTCCCTGCCCGGTCCCGACTTTCTCGCCGATATAGAGCATCGGCGCCTCGTCGCGCTCGCCTTCGCCGATGACGACGGTGCCGTCGATCGTCAGGCCGTTGAGGGCCTGCCGCATCGCGTCGACCGCGGCCTGGTCGGCGGCCTTCTCGTCACCGCGGCCCATCAGCCGCGAGGCGCTGAGCGCGGCGATCTCGGTCACCCGAACCGCCTCAAGCGCGAGGTTGCGGTCCATCTTCGGAGCTTCCGGCACGGTCTCCTCCCTCACCTTATCTTGATCAGAAATCCTCGATGCGGATCATCCGCGGCGGCTCAAGGACTGTCGAGAGCTTGCCGATCGCGGCGAGCGCCCGCTGCATCGCCGCTTCGACCGTATCATGCGTCGTCATCACGATCGGCACCGCGCCGCCCGGGGCGCGGCCGCGCTGGATCATCGATTGCATCGAGACCTGCTGGTCGCGCAGCGCCGCGGCGATATCGGCGATGACGCCGGGCTGATCGAGCACCATGAGCCGGATGTAATAGGCGCCCTGATGGCGCTCCATTGGCGCGCCGGGCAAGCGTTCGAGCGCCGCGGTGGACACGCCGAACGGCGCGACGATCCGGCCGGCGGCGATGTCGACGAGATCGGCGACCACTGCCGACGCGGTCGGGTGGGCGCCGGCGCCGCGCCCCTCCAGCATCAGCTGGCCGACAAAATCACCCTCGGCGACGATGCCGTTGAAGACGCCCTCGACCGCGGCGATCGGGGTTTCGCGCCGCACCATGCAAGGGTGGACGCGCTGCTCGAGCCCGTGCTCGGTCAGCCGCGCGATGCCGAGCAGCTTGATGCGATAGCCGAGCTCCTCGGCGAAATCGATATCGAGGCGCGACACATGGCGGATGCCTTCGGCATAAACCCCGGCGAGATCCACCGGCCGGCCGAACGCGACGCTGGCGAGGATCGCCAGCTTGTGCGAAGCGTCGACCCCGTCGATGTCGAAGCTGGGATCGGCCTCGGCGTAGCCCAGCCGTTGCGCCTCTTCCAGCACCTCGGCGAAGTCGCGGCCGCTCTCGCGCATCGTCGTCAGAATGTAGTTGGTCGTGCCGTTGAGGATGCCGTAGACGCGCGAGAGACGATTTCCGGAAAGCCCTTCGCGCAACGTCTTGATGATCGGGATACCGCCGGCGACCGCCGCCTCGAAGGCGAGCGCGACCCCTTGCGCCTCGGCCAGCTCGGCGAGCGCGGTGCCGTGCTCAGCCATCAGCGCCTTGTTGGCGGTGACGACGTGCTTCTTGTGAGCGAGCGCGGCCTCGACCACCTGCCGCGCCACCCCATCGGCGCCGCCGATCAGCTCGACCACGACATCGATGTCGGGCAGCTCCGCCAAGGCGACGGCGTCGTCGCACCAGCGCGCGTCCCCCAGATCGACGCCGCGCTCGCGTCCGCGGTCGCGCGCCGAAACCGCGCTCACGACGATCTGTCGGCCGGCGCGGACCGCCAGTCGCGCGGCCTGGCGCTGGAGCAGCTGCAAGGTTCCGGCGCCGACCGTGCCGAGCCCCGCGACGGCGATTTTAAGCGGTTTCAACTGCATCCTCCAGCGGCGTTCCCGGTTGGCGTCCCTTGCGGCGCCCGTTGCGGCGTCCTTGCGGCGTTCACTGTAACAGCTGTACCTCGACCCGACCCGCCGGCGCGATGGCGCTCGACGGCGCCGCCTCGGTCTGAATCTTGCCGGCGGGAATGCCCGCCTGGGTCAGCTCCTTGGCGACTGCCTGGGCGCGGTCGAGCGCGGAGCGGAAGGCGTTGAGCTGCTCGGCGCTGCCGACTCCCGGCTCGGCATAGGCGACGACGCGCACATTGCGCGGGTTCGCCTGGTATTGCGCGACGATCCCGGCGAGGCGCGCTTGTTCGACGCCGCCGAACACCGGCAATCCGGGCGGCATGTCGAGCGAAGCCACCGTCGTCGCGGCGGGCGGCAGCCTGGCAGGCGGCATAGCGGCGGCCTCGGGCGGCGGCTTGGCTTGGGGCAATGCCGCCTGCGGCGGCGCCGGTCGCGGATTGCCGGACTGCACCGCCTCCGGCGGCAGAGCGGACGGCGCCGGTTGCGGCATGGCCGCCGGATGCCCCTGCGCCGGCGCCGGCCGCGACGACTCGACCCCCGGCACATTGGCGATCTGCGGCGGCTGCAGCGTGCTTTCCGGCGGCTGCGGCGCCGGCGGCTCGTCCGCCTTGCGCATCGGCGGAACCGGCGTTTCCGGCTTCGGCGGCGGCGGCAGGGCGGCAATTTCCGGCGCCGCGATCGACGGCGGGATCGGCGGCCGCGGCGGCACCGGTCCGTTCACCGGCGAGCCGGGCGTGCCGGCGGCGTCCTTCGCCTCGGTGCTGGTCCGCTCGCCCGCCAGGTTCTGGGCGAGCTTTTGCCGCTCGGCGACGGTCATCGCCAGCGTCGGCGGCGACGGCACGGTCGCAAGGTTGGGGTAGCCCCCGCCTTCGGCCTTGTCGAGATTGGCGGTGAAGGGCGCAGTCGCCGGATCGGGGTCGTTCTTGTCGATCCCGCTCAGCGAGCGGTACGCCTCGATCGGTCCGTTGCAGCCCATAAGCGCGGCGGCCAGCATGATCCCGAGCCAGATTGCCGGCCCGCCGGTGCGACGGCGGGTTCTTCGCACCATCATCAGCGAGGCCCAACCCCTCGGCCGCAGCGCCGCTCCGCACGCCGGGGCGGTCGGGCGGGGGACGGCTTCACAATCGAGTTGCTGGTGTATTAGATCGCGGCCCGCGCGTCACCACATTTGAGTGGCCGCACCGGGAGCGCCACGCGGAATTCACTCGATCCCTGGATCCCGTGCGCCGTCTGCTGCAAAATCAATCGCATGTCTACCGTCCATCTTGTTCCAGCCGATATCTGCGAGCGCTATCACGTCAAGGAATGGCGGAACGCTGCTGGGGTACTCGCCACTGCGTGTCCCGATGAGTGGCGGGACATACAGGATGTACTGCGCAGCTTCCGCCTATTGAAATCGGAGATACTGGTTGGAGGCGGCAACCGCTCTCTTATCAGCCGGCGCATCGACGGTGCTTTTTATGCAAAAGGCTGGCTAGAGAAGGGGTTCCAAACTTCGATAGTAGTGGACGCCGACAGATTCGATACTCCTACGCACGCCGTCGATTGCCTGAAGGGTGGCGTCGCGGTCGAAATGGAATGGAACAACAAGGATCCTTTTTTCGACCGGGACCTAAACAATTTTCGACTTTTATTTGAATTAAGGGCCATTCAGGTCGGGATAATCATTACCCGAGCATGGGAATTACAGAATATTTTCAAGGAATTAAATAAGGGAACCTCTTATGGCAAGGCGACGACGCACCATGAAAAGCTTTGGCCCAAGGTCGAAGGCGGAGGTGGAGGCGGATGTCCTGTGCTGACTTTCGCCATAAAGCCGGTTAACTTCGAGGATGATGGTCCCGTTGCGTATGCGAAACTAAAGGCCGCGATGGAGGCCGAAAGGGCCGCTAGGGAAGCTACCAAACGCCGCGGACTTTCGGTCGCAGACGACGAGAACGAGGACGCCTAAGGTCATTCGCCTGCGGCGATTAGGCGGCGCTCGCTGGCCGAATTGTGGTCATAGGTCGGCCATAGAGGCTCATAGCTCTCTATCGCCTGATCACCCCACACGGCCCAGCCAGAACGCTTCCCCCGTGCGAATAGTTCGAAATAAGGCCCGCGACTACAATCTTCGATTAGGTTATATTGCTCATCCGGCTTGCGCGAGTGTTCACGCTTGCGCGTACCTAAATAGTTTACTTGTCTTCGCCCTGGTGGAAGCGTCCGAGCATTTTTGCCCCTGATGCCGAACAAAAGCAGCTCCGTGACGTTGCGGAAATAGAATCCGACACCCCGACCGTCCGAGCCGCCGTCCTTGCGCAACTTATGCCACACAATATTGCTCTTATACTCGAAGCCCCAAGCGGCCATCACTCGGAGCCCATCCGGCAACAGTGCGTTCGGAACCCATAGATATAAGTGCGAAGTGATCGCCGCGATCCGTTGCACCGGCAGCCCTGCTATCTCGTCCACCGTCAGGGTGCCGTAACGCGATAAGCGACGGTGTTCCGGCGCCATTTTGCCGGTCCGATTTGTAAAACGCCAAGGCGGGTCGGCAAGGATCGTTCCAAAGCGCCGCGCGCCGGCAAAATCGACAAGATCGTCGGCTGGGCCGGCCGGACGCGAATTCATACTGCTGATCCCATCTAAGGATGGCGTGCGGTTGACGGGCATCATGTTCTCTCTTTGTTCATAACGCAATGGCGGCGCTTGCGCTACGCCGTATTGGCTCTCACGTATTTCGAGCCAATCATTATCTTATGCAGGTTAGTTACAAGGGAATCACCATGAGCGATGCGAACGGCGGCGAACACCGCGATGGGGCTGCAGGCGCCTCGCCGATAGAGGGGGGAATCGGGCCCGATCCGGCCGAGTTGTCGCGTCAGATGCGGGAGATCGCCGAGAAGAGCCAGCGCATCGTCGCCGAGTTCCTCAGCCGCCAGAACCCGCAAGGCGCCGGCGTCGGCATGGCCGACCCGACGGCGATCGGCGCCGCGTTCTTCGAGCTGACCGCGCGGATGATGGCCGATCCCGGACGGCTCGCCGGAGCGCAGATCGCGCTGTGGCAGGACTACCTGACGCTGTGGCGGCGCACCACCGAGCGGCTGATGGGACAGCCCGCCGAGGCGGTCGTCGAGGCCGCGCCGGACGACCGCCGGTTTCGCGACCGCGCGTGGAGCGACAACGCGGTCTTCGACTACATCAAGCAGAGCTATCTGTTGAGCGCGCGCTATATCCAGGGCGCTGTCAAGGAGGTCGGCGGGCTCGACGCGCAGACCGGACGCAAGGTCGATTTCTATACGCGCCAGTTTGTCGACGCGATGGCGCCGTCGAACTACGTGCTGACCAATCCCGAGGTGCTGCGCGCCACCGTCGAAAGCCGCGGCGAGAACCTGGTCAAGGGCCTGGAAAACCTGCTCGACGATTTGGAGCGCGGCAAGGGGCGGCTGGCGATCAGCATGACCGACATGGAGGCATTCCGCATCGGCGAGAATGTCGCGACGACGCCGGGCAAAATCGTCTACCAGAACGACCTCATCCAGCTGATCCAGTACGCGCCGACGACCGCGACGGTGAAGCGCCGCCCGCTGCTGATGATGCCGCCGTGGATCAACAAGTTTTACATCCTCGACCTGCGGCCGCAGAACTCGTTCATCCGTTGGGCGGTGAGCCAGGGCCACACGGTGTTCGTGGTCTCCTGGGTCAATCCCGACGAGCGGCTCGCCCAAAAAAGTTTCGAGGACTACATGTTCGAGGGGCCGCTCGCCGCGCTCGACGCGATGGCGGCCGCGACCGGCGAGACCGAGGCCAACGTCATCGGCTACTGCCTCGGCGGCACGCTCTTGTCGGCGACGCTCGCCTACATGAATGCCAAGCGCGACCGGCGGGTGAAGAGCGCGACATTCTTTGTGACGATGATCGATTTCGCCGAAGCTGGGGAGTTGTCGGTCTTTATCGACGAGGAACAGCTGACCGCGCTCGAGGAACGCATGTCGAAGAAGGGCTATCTCGAAGCGCACGACATGCACCAGACCTTCAACATGCTGCGCGCCAACGATCTCATCTGGTCTTTCGTCGTCAACAACTACCTGCTCGGCAAGCAGCCCTTCCCGTTCGACCTCCTCTACTGGAACGCCGATTCGACCCGCATGCCGGCGGCAATGCAAAGCTTCTACCTCCGCAAGATGTACCAGGAGAATTTGCTGTCGAAGCCGGGCGGGATCAGCCTCGGCGGCGTCAAAATCGACCTGCGCAGGATCAGGACGCCGTCCTTTCTGCTGTCGACCCGCGAGGACCACATCGCGCCGTGGCGCTCGACCTATGCGGCGACGCAGACTTACGCCGGGCCGACCAAGTTCGTGCTGTCGGCCTCGGGGCATATCGCCGGCGTCATCAACCCGCCCGGCAGCAAATACGGCCATTGGCGCAACGACAAGAACCCGCCCTCGCCCGACGAATGGCTCGCCGGCGCCGAGAAGCACGACGGATCGTGGTGGCCGGTGTGGGAGGAATGGATTGCGCAGTACGGCGGCGGCATGGTCCCTGCCCGCCACCCCGGCGACGGCAAGCTCAAGCCGATCGAGGACGCGCCGGGGAGCTATGTGAAGGTGCGGGCGGAGGATTGAAGCGCGGCCGCGCAGCATCTGGCCACCCATGGCCCGTGCATAAACTGGTATCCCTGCAAGGGCGAGAGGTGATCGGCTAACGTGTTAGGTCAGGTTATTGTACCGGTGAACGCGGTGTGGGGAGGATTCTGTTGACGATCCGTCCCGTCGGGTCCCGCAGTTCATCCAGTCGCGGGGCAATCCGGGTTTTCCAATGCTCCGATTCATAGACTGCCTGGTACTGTGCTAAGCGCTGTTCCTCGCTCTCGAAACGGCGGATCCAGACATAAACCGACCCGTCGGTTTCGTGCCGGTAGCTACCACAAATCACCATTCCCTGTGCGACCTGAAAGGGGATGATGTCTTCCTCCATCACTTTCACCCAGGCGTCCATCTTGCCAGGCAGGATTTTGTATTGGCGCAGTTCAAAGAAAGCCATCGTTTTCTCCCCACGTTTATCGACCGACGACATTCCTCGGAGGGGCCAGCTCTCTGCCCACCTTGAAAACAGCCTAACGGTGGTATTCGGCATTCGGCAACAGTTTCGCTTTTCTGGCGGTTGCTACTGTTTCGCCAAGACCGAAATCGGATGCGGGCGATGTGCAGAAATCAGGATTTTCGCGCGAAACACCAAGCCCTTAAAATCCAGCGCCTTTCTCGGTGCAGAATATACGATACGCACAAAATCGCTTGGCTATGCATCGCGCCCCCTCAAATACCGCCAGCCCGATACTCCTCCGCCAGTCGGGCGTAGTGCTGCGGCACCCAGCGCATGTAGTCGAGTTCCTCCGGCCTGAGCGCGCGGGAGAAACGCGCCGGGGTGCCGGACCAGAGTTGGCCCGCCTTCACCACTTTGCGCGGCGTCACCACGGCGCCGGCGGCGACATCGCGCCGCCTTCGACGGTGACGCGGTCCATCACCAGCGCCTTCATCCCGACAAAGGCGCCGGGTTCGAGCCGGCAGCCGTGCAGCAGCGCCATGTGGCCGACCGCGACACCCTCGCCGATGAGCGTCGGGATGCGCTCGCCGCCCGGGACGCTGACATCGTAGCCCACATGCACCACGGTGCCGTCCTGGATGTTGGCGCCGGCGCCGATGCGGATCGGCGCGTCGTCGCCGCGGATCACCACGTTGAACCAGATGTTGGCGTGCGCGCCGATCTCGACATCGCCGATGATGCAGGCGCCCGGCGCGACAAAGGCAGTCGGGTGGATGCGCGGCAGAATGTTGCGGTAGGGCAGGACAAGGGGGGCGGCCATGCGGAGGCTCTTTAGAACATTATCCCGCCGACGCGAAAATCCTTTTCGTCACTTGTGCGGAAGCGGGAGCCGTGGCGCCCGAAACGTCGCCGCGCTGAGTTCCCGCTTTGGGCGGAAATGACGAGCAAAAAAGGCTGCACCTGTCCTTGAGATAATCACGCCACCTATCGCATTTGGGGATGGCAACAAAGCAATTTCGCGGGAATCAACGATTTCCGTCATGCGGCTTTCTGCGGTATCGTTTGCCGCAAGCGATTCTACGTAAGCGGGGACACGAGGGAGCGGAAACGATGAGCGGAAATTTTGCGCCTCTGCAATGCCTGGCGGGTGTGAAGGTTGTCGACCTGACCCAGTTCGAGGCGGGGCCGACCTGCACCGAGGCGATGGCATGGCTCGGCGCCGAGGTCGTCAAGATCGAGAACCCGAGCCGCGGCGATCCCGGCCGCCGCATCGCCAGCACCGACCCGAAGGCCAGCGACTCCTTCTATTTCAAGATTCTCAACGCCAACAAGAAATCGGCGACCGTCGACTTGAAGACGCCGCGCGGCATCGAGCTCGTCAAGGAGCTGGTCAAGAAGGCCGACGTGTTCATCGAGAACCTCGCGCCCGGCACGATCGAGCGCCTCGGCCTCGGCTACGACGTGCTGAAGGCGATCAACCCCGGCATCATCTATGCCCAGGTCAAGGGTTTCGGCGAAGGCAGCCCCTACGAGAAGAGCCTCGCCTTCGACATGATCGCGCAGGCCGCCGGCGGCACGATGAGCGTCACTGGCGAACCCGGCCAGACGCCGGTCAAGCCCGGCTGCACCATCGGCGACACCGGCACCGGCATGGTGATGGCGATCAGCGTCCTCGGCGCGCTTTACGAAAAGAAGAGCACCGGCAAGGGCCGCCGTCTGCAGCTGGCGATGCAGGATTCGGTGATGCATTACATCCGCACCTCGTTCGCCGTGATGGCGCAGGGCGGCAACAAGAAGGCGGCGCCGCGCATGGGCGCGCAGAGCACGTCCGGCGCGCCCGCCCCGTGCGGCATCTATCCGTGCAAGCCGGGCGGCTACAACGACTATGTCTACATCTTCTGCAGCCGCGCCAACCCCGAGCATTGGGATCGGTTGTTGAAGGTCATCGGCCGCGAGGAGTTGATCGGCGACGCGCGCTTCGCCACCAACGAGGAGCGCAACAAGAACGAGGGCTTCATTAACGAGATCCTCACCGAGTGGACCCGGAACCACACCAAGGAAGAGGCGATGCAGATCATCGGCGCCGCCGGGGTTCCGGCCGGGGCCGTCCACGACACGCTCGAGCTGCAAAACGACCCGAGCTTCGAGAAGCGCGGGATCATGCAGGTGATGAAACATCCCGACGGCGACTGGAAGTGCGAGGCCTGGCCGGTCCGTTTCGACGGCAAGCCGCCCGAACTGAAGCCGTCGCCAAAGCTCGGCCAGCACACCGACGAGGTGTTCGCCAGCTGGCTCAAGATGAGCGCCGGCGACATCCAATCGCTCAAAGCCGAAAAAATCATCGGCAACTAAAAACGGCGATCGACAAGGCGGCTCGCGAAAGCGGGCCGCTTCTTTTTTACCGAGTGTCATTGCGAGGAGCATAGCAACGAAGCAATCTTTCTCGGATAGCCTCAAGCGGACGGGGATTGCTTCGCTGCGCTCGCAATCGCGGCCGAATGATTAGCGCGTAGGGCGGATCTCGATCCGCCGACAAAATGGCGGGGCAAGACCCGCCCTACCCTTTGAGCAGGAGCCCCCCATGGCGGAACTGACCGGTTCGGAAATCCTGGCGAAATGCCTCAAGGCCGAAGGCGTCGAGGACTGCTTCTTCATCATGGGCGGGCCGATGCTGCTCGCCGAATCGTCGATGATCAACGAAGGCATCCGCATGATCGACTGCCGCCACGAACAGGCGGCGGCGTTCTCGGCGCAGGCTTACAGCCGGCTGAAGCAGAAACCCGGCATCTGCATGGCGGCGTCGGGTCCGGCGGCGATCAACCTGTCGACCGGCCTCGCCAACGCCCTCATCGATTGCTGCCCGGTGATCGGCTTTGGCGGCGCCAGCCCGATCAGCCAGTACGGCCGGCAGGTGTTTCAGGAAATCGACCAGATGGCGATCATGCGGGGCTGCGTGAAATACGCCGACCGCATCCACAACGCAAAGCGCATCCCGCAGCAGATCAATTTCGCCTTTCAAAAGGCGATGACCGGCAAGCCCGGCCCCGTCTATCTCGATTGGCCGGGCGATATCCTCTACCAGAAGGTCGATGAGAGCGAAGTCGATTGGAGCTATGCCGGCCGCAAGATCGTCGGCGCCCGCCCCTATGCCGAGCCCAAGGCGATCAACGCCCTGGTCGATGCGATCAACAGCGCGCAGCGGCCGATCATCGCCTCGGGCGGCGGTGTGATCTGGTCGCAGGCCTGGGACGAGATGCGCCAGTTTGTCGAAAAGGCCGGCATCCCGTTCTTCACCACCCCGCAGGGCCGCGGCGTCGTGCCCGACGACCACCCGTATTCGTACCTGACGATGCGCTCGACCGCATTCCGCGACGCGGATCTGATCATCGTGCTCGGCACAAGGATGAACTACATCATCGGCCATGCCGCGCCGCCGCGTTTTGGCGCCAACGCGAAGAT
>DASRLO010000159.1:0-3986 GCA_035648415.1 Allostellaceae bacterium | reverse complement strand
CATCGGTCATGTCGCTTGCATACCGCAGCCCATCGCGCCGATATTGTCGGCGAGTGATCTCACTCCAGGCCATCGTGAACCCCACCGTTTGTGTCGCAACAACGATGGAATCACAACCTATTGAGATCACTCAACCCTTTTTCAGTCGGGCTCTAAGTCGCGACGCCGCCGTCAGGGCGACCGCGATCCCCCAGTGCGCCAACTATCCACCAATGCGACCAGACAAGATTGCGTCGCGTAGTTTATCCTTGGGCTGGCCGCAGGCCAGACCCGTGGGCTCGCAATGACGGCTAAGGAGGAACGACATGAAGGAAAACCGGGTCAAGCGCATCCTGTCCGAGGGCGGCCTCGCGCTCGGCACGCATGTCGGCGGCATCGCCGACCCGCAGATCGTCGAGATCATCGGCCTCGCCGGGTTCGACGCGGCGTTTATCGACATGGAGCACACCAGCTTCGACCTGCGCGACATCCAGCTGATGGTGATGGCGGCCGAGCGCGCCGGCATTACCCCGATCGTGCGCACCCCCGGCTTCGACCCGGCGTTCATCCTGCGCCTCCTCGACATGGGGGTGCAGGGCATTCAGGTGCCGCATGTCTCGACCGCCGAGACCGCGCGCGAGGCGGTGAAGGCGGTGCGCTACCCGCCGCACGGCGAGCGCGGCATGGCGGCGGCGAGCCGCGCCGCCGATTACGGCAAGACCCGCCTGCTCGACCACATGGCCGCTTCGAACAACGAGATCACCCTCGCCTGCATGATCGAGGACCGGGAGGCGATCGAGAACATCGACGCCATCGCCGCGGTCGAGGGGGTCGATTTGCTGGCGGTCGGCCCGTCCGATTTGTCGCGCTCGCTCGGCGTCAGCGGCCAGCCCGACCATCCGAAACTCGTCGAAGCGATCGACCGGGTGCGCGACGCCGTGCGCCAGAGCAACAGCGGCGTGCGGCTGGCGCTGCCGCTCAACCATGCCGCCTATCCGCGCAACGCGGCGCAGCTGCGCGACCTCGGCGCCGGCTACACCAACTGTGCGCCGACCCCGGAAGTGCGCCTGCTGCATTCCCTGGAGACCCAGGCCGCCGAGGCCCGCAAACTGCTCGGCTGAACCCATCCAACAGCAATTGAGGCATCCCTATGGCCGACCCGAAACTCGTTGCCGAACTCGCCCCGACCGGCGTCCTGCGCGCCGCGATCAACATGGGTAATTTCCTGCTGGTCACCGGCAAGACCGCGTCGGGCGACCCGACCGGCGTGTCGCCGAGCATCGCGGCGGCGATCGCCGAGCGGCTCGGCGTGCCGGTCAAGTTCGTCCCCTATGCGAAGCCCGGCGAGCTCGCCGACGATGCCGGCAAGGGCCTTTGGGACATCGGCAATATCGGCGCCGAACCGCAGCGCGCGCAGAAGATCTTCTTCACCGCCGCCTATTGCGAAATCGAGGCGACCTATCTCGTGCCTGCCAGATCGCCGATCAAAGCGATCGCCGAGGTCGACCAGCCCGGCAAGCGCGTCGCGGTGACCGCGCGCAGCGCCTATTGCCTGTGGCTTGAAAACAACCTGCAACACGCCGAACTGGTGCAGTTCGACAGCGCGCCGGCCGCGCTGAAGGAATTTGACGGCGGAAAATTCGACGCCTATGCCGGATTGCGGCCGGGCCTCGTCGGCGAGGAGGCGAAACGGTCGGGATCGCGCATCCTCGAAGGCCAGTTCGCCGCGGTGCAGCAGGCGGTCGGCACCGCGAAGAGCAACATCCTCGCCAGCAATTTCCTCGCCGATTTTGTCGAGGAGGCGAAACGCGACGGCCTTGTCGCCAAGTTGATCGACGAGCACGGCGTCGCCGGCCGCCTTTCGGTGGCGCCGCCGGCGTAGCGAGCCGTCACCAGCCGCCGTCGACCCCGATGGCTTGGCCGGTGACGAAGCCGGCCTCGTCGGAGGCGAGGTAGGCGATCATCGAGGCGACCTCGTCGGGGTCGCCGAAGCGGCCGATGGGGATCGCCTTCGAGCGCTCGCGGAAGCCGGTCTCGAGATCGTCGCCGTATTCGCGGCGGTTGGTGCTGATCGCCCGCGAGGTGCGGATCGGACCTGGGCAGACCGCGTTGACGGTGATCCCATGGGGCGCGAGGTCGAGCGCCAGCGACCGGGTGAAGCCGACGATCGCCGCCTTCGACGCGGCATAGGTCGCGCGCTTGGCGCCAGGCCGGAACGCCGCCTTTGACGAGACGCTGACGATGCGGCCCCATTTCGCCTTGCGCATCGCCGGCACAGCGGCGCGCGACATGAGGAACGCGCCCTTGGCGTTGACCCCCATCGTCAAATCCCAGGCGCTGACCGGCACGTCCTCGATCTCGTTGCGGTCGGCGCCCTGCGGCGCGCCGGCGTTGTTGACGAGGATGTCGAGCCGGCCGTAACGGCTGAGCAGCTCGGCGACCATGCGGGCGGCGTCCGCCTCCTGGCTGACATCGCCCAGCACCGAGAACGCCTTGCCGCCGGCTTTGGCGATTTCGTCGACGAGGCTGTCGACCCCGCCCCAATTGGTGTCGGTGTCGCCGGGCGCGTTGAACTCATTGGCGATTCCGGCCGGCCGCACGTCGGAGACGACGACGGTCAGGCCCTTGGCGGCCAACGCCCGCGCGGTCGAATTGCCGATGCCGATCGCCTTGCCGCAGCCAGTGATGAGGGCGACGCGTTCGGATTGGGGCATGGGAGAACCTCCCTTCGCGACATTATGGCCCCTCTCCCGCTTGCGGGAGAGGGAGGGACCCGCGCCGAAGGCGTGGGAGGGTGAGGATCAGTGGGCGACCGCCACCCTCACCCGCCTCGCTATGCGAGGCACCCTCTCCCGCTTGCGGGAGAGGGGTTAGGCTACACCGGCTTGGTGCCCTTGAGCTGGGTGCGGTGCATCAGGCGGCGCATGGAGCCGTCGAACGCGTCGCGGCGGTGCATCGCGCAGCGGTTGTCCCACCAGACCAGGTCGCCGACCTGCCATTCCTGGGTCCAGGTGTATTTGGGTTGGACCATGTGGCCCCACAGTCCGTCGAGCAGCTCCTCGCTCTCGGCGACGGCCAAGCCGATCACGTAGGCGTTGATGCGGCGGCCGAGGAACAGCGATTTCTTGCCGGTCTCGGGGTGGGTGCGGACCATCGGCTGGCGCGCGCCCGGCACTTTCGACACATCCTCGACGCTCTCGAAGCCCTTATGCGCCTTGCCGCCGCTCGAATGGGTGGCGGCGTGGATCATGGTGAGGCCGTCGATGCGCTGCTTGGTCGCCTCGGGCAGGTCGTCATAGGCGCTGTAGCAATTGAGGAACGAGGTCGCGCCGCCGGCGCTCGGCGGCGGGCATTCGAGCGAGCGCAACAGGCTGGCGGCCGGCGGCACGTCGACAAACGACGAATCGGTGTGCCAGAACGCCTCGCCGTCGCCCAAGCCGCCGATCGCCTTGCCGTCCTCGATGATGTTGGAGATGACGGAAATTTCCGACGGAATCTCGCTGTCGCGGCCGTCGCTCTGGGTGTTGACGCCATATTGTTTGGCGATCAGCGCGGCCGGGTTGAATTCGAGTTCGCCGAACTGGCGGGTGAACGCCATGTGCTGCGCGTCGGTCATCGCCGGCCCGCGGAAGCGCAGCACGAGGTTGTCGAGCCAGGCCTTGCGGATCGCGCCGCGATCTGGGGTCGAGAGCGGCTCGCTTATGTCGACGCCGGAGATGTCGGCGCCGCAGCCGGCGGCGAAGGGGTGAACTTCAACTGTCATGGTTCACTCCTTGTCGATGCGCGATAGGGCCAGGTAGCGCGTCCTTCGAGGCTTTGCTGCGCAAAGCACCTCAGGATGAGGGATTTTCTTACTTCCATGAACCTCCTCATCCTGAGAGCCTGACTTGAAATGAATTGGGTGATTTCAGTGAGTTGTGATTCCTTGTTGTTGTCAGACAAACAGGGGGCCACAACATGTGGACTGAAATCACCCGGGCGGAGTATCGGCGCGAGGAGCTGCGCTA
>DASRLO010000158.1:0-7064 GCA_035648415.1 Allostellaceae bacterium | reverse complement strand
ACTTTCAGCCGATACAATTCACGCATCCCCTTGCAAACCAGACCCGGTTGCGATCCCCAGGAACGCAAAAGAAAGCGCATTAGACGCACGAATGTACATCTCCGCTGGTTAATAACGGCAAGGCGAAAACGGCGGCAATTGCTGCCTTTATAGGCGATTCGGCCTTTTAATGACAGATTGAAATGAACTGTTGCGGCAAAGTCACAATTTCAGGCCTAAACTGGTAATCCTGCAGGCATTTCGGCCATCAACCCTTTATCAGCCGATGGCGGCATAAGGCCATGTGAATAACCCAGGGTTATCGCATTAAACATCTGAAATATAATAAGAATCTGGCGCCAACCGTGATGGCTGGCGCCAGAAATGGTATTCAAGGACCGATCGGTCAGGCCGCCGCCTTTTTCCGGTTGGCCTCAAGCCGCGAATCAACCAGCGCCACTTGAGCGTCGATGGCCGGATGACTGAGCCCCTTTTGCCGGGCGATCAGTTGCACCAGTTTGTCGGCGCGCTCGATATTCGGCGCGCCATTTTGCAAGGCACGCGCGGCCGAGGCAGGACGCGTCAAGCTTTGCGCGGCGGCGGCGTATTTCTCGAACGGCACCAAATCGTCCGGCGAAGCGCCGAGCTTGACGCAAAGATCGTTGACGAAATTGTAGACCAATTTCGCCTCTTCGAGATTGGAGTGCACCGCCTCTTGCGCGGTGCGCATGCCATCTTGGGTGATGCAGCGATAATTGCCGGCGAGCAGCATCGCCCACTTGGCAAGCGGCACGAAGATCGAGTCGTGCACGCGCAGCTTCACGGGGAGTTCGATCTTTGTGCCGTCGCCCGGATCGAAGCGTATCGCGTCGATCTCCTGCTCAAGCTGGCGCAGGATGACGTTGCCCTTCTCATTGTCGAACTTCGCCACCTTAAAGTTGGTCGGCAGCGTGACCATCAGCACGTTGACCTTCTCGTCCGGTGGGCGGATCGCCTGCGGGTCGGGGCTGCACAGCGTCAATTTGCCGGGCTCGAAATTGTCCCACACGCTCGCGTCGGTAAAGCAGGCGCGCAGCGGCTCCATCGCCAGACCCGGGATGCGCGCCAGATAGGGCAACGGCGGCATGTTCATGATCGACATGCACGGCACCTTGGCGCGCGCAGCGGCGTCGAGCAGCTCGCGCACGCCGGGAGAGCGGTATTGCGGCTCCTGCATCCCCAGCACGACGAGGTCGTAACCCTTGGGGTCGACATCGCCGGCGCCGGCGGCCTTGAGGCTCCCCGGCAACTTGCGCGAGTCGAGATCGACCGGCGTCGCGCGGCCGCGGATCGGCATTCGCACATGCGCGCCGTCATGGTTGAACGCCTCGACCTCGTTGGGCAGGCAGACCATGGTGATCTTGTGGCCGCCGAACAGCAGCTTGATCGCCAAGAGCGAGCCGTAGGAGGCCCCCATCATCAGGATGTTGTAAGCGGGCATCGGCATTCCTCCCTCGTGTCTCGTACGGCTTCCCGGACGATGCCGGACGGCGGCGCTTTGAGCAAGTCTTAGCCGCCCGCAGCGAGGATTGCGGCGAGGCCGGCGCGGTAATTCGGGTAGGCAAGTGCGATGCCGAGCTCCTGTTTGATCAGCGCGTTCGACACGCGCTTGTTGTCGGCCCAAAAGCTCTTCGCCATCGCTGACAGATCGGCCGCGATAAGCGGCACCAGCGGCGGCGGCTCCATGCCGAGGAGACTTGCGGCATAGACAACGACATCGGCGGGCGGCGCCGGCTCATCATCGCAGACATTGTAGATCGCGCCTGGGCGAGGCTTTGCGATCGAGGCGAGCAACACGCTCGCGATATCGTCGACGTGGATGCGCGAGAAGACCTGGTTTCCGCTGTCGATGCGCTTCGCGGCGCCGGCGCGCAGCGCGTCGAAGGCGCTGCGGCCCGGTCCGTAAATCCCGGCAAGGCGGAAGATGTGCGCCGGCACGCCCTGTCTCCGCCATAGATCGAGCCAGCCCGCCTCGGCCGTGACGCGGTGCTCGCCGCGTGCGCTCGTCGGGCGAAGCTCCGAAGTCTCGTCGACCCAGCCGCCGTCGCGCGTGCCGTAGACCCCGGTCGTCGACAGGTAGCCGACCCAGCGCAGGCGGTTGAGCGCGGCGACAGCGCCGGCGTGGCGGTCGAACACCGGGTCGCCGGCGGCGTCCGGCGGGATCGACACGAGGATGTGGGTGACGCCCTCAAACGCCGAAGCCGGCAGCCTACGATCACGGTCGAAGTGCAGGCCGTCGCCGTTCCGGGTCGTGCCGGCGACGCTCCATTCCGGCCCGAGCCTCCGCACGAAAGCGCGCGCAGTATACCCTAGGCCGAAGCACAGAAGGCGGTTCCGCGGCACGGCCGGTATTAAATCGTCTTCCCCGCGCAAGCGGGGACCCAGGGGTAAGCGACGTGCCGGTCACCCTGGGCCCCCGCTTGCGCGGGGGTGACGAGAAAAAAAGTTGCTTGCGCGTGATTGGCCATCACGCGCCCCGCTCCGCCGGCAGGGCGGCGGCCGGCGTCGTCGGCTCGGCGTCCTCGAGCGAGGCGGCGATCGCCTTCTTGCGGTGCAGGGTCAGCGCCCAGCACACGCACGACACCGTCGCGCCGGCCGCCAGCGGCAGGCGCAAGCCGAACCGCTCGCTCGCCGTGCCCATCACCACCGCGCCCAGCGCCGGCCCGGCGCGGAAGATCATGCCGTAAAGCGCCATCACCCGGCCCGCCATGCCGCGGTCGACCGAGGCCTGGATCAGCGTCTGCGCGCCGATCCCGGTGATGACCATCGCGGTGCCGGCGATGAACACGCAGGGCAGCGCCAAGGTGAACGAGTCGGTCGCAGTGAACGCGACGATCGCCAGCGACATGACGAGCGTATTGGCGAGGACGATCGTCGTCAGCCCGTTGATCTGCGAGCGGATCAGCATCCAGGCGCCGCCGAAGATCGCGCCCAACCCTACCGTCGAGGTCAGCATCGCCAGGCCCTGCGGCCCGCGGTGGAACACGCTGTCGGCAAAGCCGGGGAACAGCTCGATAAAGCCGCGCGTGCCGATCGTCGTCACCGCGAACAACAGCAGCATCGGCGCGATGCCGGGATGCTGGCTGGCATAGGAAAACGCTTCGAGCGACGCCCGGAACGCGTTCTGCGCCGCGCGCACCGGCAGCGGCGGGATGTCGCGCAGATTGGCGAGCGAAATCTGGAAGGCGATATAGGTCACCGCGTTGGCGGCAAACGCGGCGGCGATGCTGACGCGCGCGATCAGTAGCCCGGCGATCGCCGGCCCGATGAACCGCGCGGCGTTGAACACGATCGAGTTGATCGCCAGCGCCGAGGGCAGCGCCTCGCGGTCGACCAGCGTCGGGATCAGCGCGAGGCGCGCCGGCTGGGCGATGCCGTTGCCGATGCCGAGCAGCATCACCAGCACGAACAAGATGTGGATCGTGATCAAGTCGGTCGCGACCAGCAGGGCCAGAAGCGTCGCCTGGGCGCAGCCGAAAAGCTGGGTGACGCGGATGATGCCGACCCGGTCGCGGCGGTCCGCCATGACCCCGGCGACCGGCGCCAGGAACAGCACCGGCAGGAACTCGGCCAGCGAAATGAGGCCCAGCCAGGCGCCGGAATGGGTCAAGGTCCATGCCAGCCACCCGCCGGACACGCGCTGCATCCAGGTGCCGATCAGCGATACTGCGTTGCCGCTGATGTAGACGCGGTAGTTGCGGTGGGAAAACGCGCGGGCAATGTTGCCGAAACCGCCGGCCGCCCGGCGCAAACGCTCAAATGCCAATGGAATGCACGTTTCGATCTCCCGCGCCCATCGTAGCCCCGCCGGGTTTTCCGGCGCAACTTCGGTGCGGCGCTTCGCGAGTTCGGCGCGATGTGCCGGTGTGCTATTGGAGGGCCATGACACGAGTCGCTTGGGTTGCCGGGGCGGCGGCATTGAGCCTGGCGGTGCTGAACGCGGGGCCAACCGCGCTCGCCGCCGGCGCCGCCGAGCAAGCCGGTCCGCCGGCGTCGGCCGCGCCGCCGCCGCTTCCAGCCTATACGCCGCCGCGCGCCCCACAGCATTCGGAGGAGAGCGACGCGGCGACCTACGACCGCTGCCTGACCCTGGCCAAGAGCGATCCCGGCGCGGCCCGCGGCCTCGCCGAGCATTGGCAGGGCCGCGGCGGCGCGCATCCGGCCGACCATTGCTATGCCGTCGCGCTGGTCGGACTGAAGCAATACACCGAGGGCGCGACAAAGCTCGAGACCTTGGCGCAGGCGATGGTCCACGCGCCGGCCGCGCTGCGCGCCGAGGTGCTCGACCAGGCGTCGCAAGCGTGGCTTTTGGCCGGTGACCCGGCGCGCGCCTATGCCGCCGACACCGCGGCGCTGAACCTGTTGCCCGGCGACCCCGGCATCCTCGTCGACCGCGCCGAGGCGGCGGGCAGCGAGGGCTCCTACGACAAGGCGCTGGCCGACCTCGACCGGGTGCTCAAGACCGACCCCAACCGGCTCGACGCGCTGATCTACCGCGCCTCGGCCTATCGCGAGCTCAACAAACTGGACCTCGCCCTCGCCGATGCCGATCGCGCGGTCGGTCTCTCGCCGGATTCGGTGCCGGCGCTGCTCGAGCGGGGCGATATCCGCCACCTCGGCGGCAACCTCAACGGCGCGCGGCAGGATTGGGTGCGGGTGTCGGAGCTGGCGCCCGGCAGCGACGCCGACGAGGAGGCGAAGACCAACATCGAGCGGCTGGAGCTCAAGGAGGACGCGGCCGCGCCCGCCGACGCCAAACCCCAGCCGTAGCCCATAGCGATACTGGCGGAATGCTGCTCTATCTGCCCGGCTGGGCCAATCTTGTCTCCGTCCTGACGACTTGGGGCATCGGCGCGGTTCTGCTGCTGATCGGCACGGCTCTCGGCGGCCGCCGCGCCGACCCGGAATTCCGCATCGGCGCGGGCTGGGGCGCTTTGTGCGTCGCGCTGACGCTGTGGGGCGTGTTCCTGCCGTGGAGCCTGCGCCTGCCGGCGGTGGCGATGGCGGCCGCGGCGCTTGCCGCGCAGCTTGCGCCGAGCCGCCGGATCGGTCGCGGTGACTGGCGCGCGCTGGGCCGGCTGCTGCTGGTGACGTTGCCGCTTTGGCTGGTGATGGCGCCGGTGCGGCCGTCGCAGGTCGACACCTTCCTCAACCTCTTGCCCAACGCCGATTACCTGGTCGATTACGCGCGCCTGCCGACCGCGCTCCTGCCACCGAGCTATTCGGAATTTCCCGCCGCGCCTTACGACACCCAGTTCCTCGCCTTTCTCGGCTCGTTCGTCCGCGCCGATTATCCGGCGGCGGGGATGTCGCTCGTCAATGTCATGCTGCAGCTTGTCGCCGGGCTCGCGATCGCCCGCATGCTGGCCCGTCGGGCGGCAATGCCGTCCTGGGGGATGACCGCGCTCGGCATGCTGCTGGTGACCCTGCTCGATCCCGGCTTTGTGCCGCGCTTCCATTTCTCGTCCTATGGCGAAACCGGGCTGGCGGTGACGGCGCTGCTCGCCGCCTGCCTCTTCGTCGAGGCGCAAGCGGGCCGTGCCGCCGGCGGGCGCGCCCGGCCGTCGCTCGAGCTGGCGCTGATCCTCGCCGCGATGATCGGCACCAAGCAATCGGGGATCGGCCTCGTTCTCGCGCTCGCTGGGGCGGCGGCCGCCATCGGCACGGTGGAAGGCGGCACGCGGTGGCTTCGGCTGCTCGGCGAGACGGCGCTGGTGCTGGTGCCGGCGGCGGTGCTTTACGCGGTCTGGCGTTATTACGTCGCGGGCGCCGGGGTCGCCGAGCTGAAGCCGTTGCCGCTCGACGCGTGGAACTGGGCGATGCTGCCCGCCATTTTCCGCGCGGTTGTCGCCGCGATCGGCGAAAAGCCGGTCTATTTCGGCGCGGCAGCGCTCGCCCTTGGATGTTTTCCGCTGCTGCTGCGCCGTCAGGGCTGGTCGCAGGCGACCCGCTTTCTCGGCTTTTTCGCGGCGGCCTTCGTGCTCTACAACCTGTTCCTGATCGCTACCTATGTCGCGCATTTCTCGCCGGAGATGAGCGCCGAGGCGCATTCCTATTTCCGCTACAACACGCATCTCGCGCTGATCCTCGTCCTGGCGCTGGCGCTGGCCGTGCGCGAGCTGTGGCCGGCGCTGTGGGCGAGCGGCCGCGTGCGGCGGTCGGCGGCGGCGCTCGCGGTTGCCGTCGCCCTCCCGGCGCCGTTCGTGTTCGCCGAGAGGCTGCGCTTCGACATCGAGATGCCGCAGCCGCTCGTCTGGGACCTGGCGGGCGAGTTGAAGCCCTATCTGCACGATGGCGACCGTCTCGCTCTGTTGCTGCCGGGCGATGACGGCACGATCGGCCAGATGCTCGGCGACTATCTGGCGAGCGCGCCGCCGCGCCGCCGCGGCCTCGATATCCTGCGGCGCCCGGCCGCCGACGCAGCGACGCTCGACGCGGTCGCCGCCGCCGGCTACGATTTGGCGCTCAACTCCTGCACTCCAGCGGGCACGGCGGCGCTGCTGAAACACGACGGCGCCGGCTGGCATCAGGCCGCGTCCTGGCCCTATGCGGCGGGCATGCCGCTGTCGCACTGGCAGCACACGCGGCACTGGCCGGCGCTGTGCCGCTGAGCGGTCAGAAACAGCTCTCGTCGCGGCCAAGGGCAAAGAGCTGAAAATTCGGCGGCGAGGTTACCGCGTGCAGGCAGGGCCGCGGCGGCACCGAAAACGCCTCGCGGTCGGCGAACACGACGAAATCGTAATCGCGCAGCACAGGGGCGACTTGCGCCTGCGCCGCCACATCGCCGGCGACAAAGGCCGACCACAGCGCCTCCGGCGATGTCGCGGCCGCCAGCGCGTCGTAAGGGGGTCGCGGCACCAGCGGCTGCTGCGTCGCGTAGGCGAAGAGGGTCGGCACGAAAGCCTCGCGCCGCGCCGCCGCCAGGGTCGCCACATGAAGCTGCGGGACGCCGCCGGCGTTGATCTCGCGCGCCGGGAAGGCGACGGCGAGCCTGGCGCCCTCGGGCAGCCGGTCGATCGCCGCGATGTCGGCGGCGTAGAGCCGGC
>DASRLO010000157.1:0-6466 GCA_035648415.1 Allostellaceae bacterium | reverse complement strand
CGCCTACCAATCCTCCGCCGAGCGAGGCCAAGCCATGCAGCCCTGGATCACCGATTACAACCACACCCGACCCCACTCAGCCCTCGGCGGAAAACCACCGACCTCAAAGCTGAACAACGTGCTTGGATTCGACACCTAGGTAAGCGCGAAATTCCTCGATCACCGCGACATAGACGGCGCGCTTGAAATCGACGATCAAGCCGGACAGCTCGCTCGCCGCGACCCATTTCCAAGCATCGAATTCGGCGTCATGGCGGGTTAGGTCGATATCGGAATCGTCGCCGGCGAAACGCATCAGAAACCATTTCTGGCGCTGCCCGCGAAACCGCCCGCCCCAGGCGCCTCCGGCGATCGGCGCCGGCAGGTCGTAGCGCAGCCAGTCGCCCGTCTCGGCGACGATCTCGGCCTTGTCGGTGCCGGTTTCTTCGTACAATTCGCGCAGCGCCGCCTGCAGCGGGGTCTCGTCGGGATCGATGCCGCCTTGCGGCATCTGCCACGCCGGCCAGCCTGCCGGCATGTCGATGCGCCGGCCGACGAAAACCTTGCCTTCGCGGTTGACCAGGACGATGCCCACGCCGGGCCGGTAGGCGGAAAGATCGGCGGCGCTCACGACGAGCGCGACAGCCCGCGCCGCCCCATTAGTTTTCGGCGTGCGCGCCGCCGAACAGCGCGATGCCGCGCAGCATGTCGACCGCCCGCGCGAGCTGGTAATCGTCCGGCGTGCCGATGATCGAGGGATCGACCGTCGCCTGGTCGCCCGGGTTGTCGGCGTCGTTCTTGTCGTCGCCGCCCTTCTTGACGGCCGTACCGGCCTCGCCCGCCGGATGCTCGATCTTGGCGGCCTCGACCACGATGTCGGGATCGATGCCCTTGGCCTGGATCGAGCGGCCCGACGGCGTGTAGTAGCGCGCCGTCGTTAGGCGCATCGCGCCGTGGCCGGGCAGCGGGATGATGGTCTGCACCGAGCCTTTGCCAAAGGAGCGGGTGCCGAGGAGGATCGCGCGGTGATGATCCTGCAACGCGCCGGCGACGATCTCCGAGGCCGATGCCGACCCGCCGTTGATCAGCACGACCACCGGCAGCCCGCCGGTAATGTCGCCGGGATGCGCGTTATAGCGTTGCGCATCGTCGGCGCGGCGGCCGCGGGTCGAGACGATCTCGCCCTTTTCGATAAACGCGTCGGACACCGCGACCGCCTGGTCCAACAGCCCGCCCGGATTGTTGCGCAGGTCGAGCACGAGCCCCGCCAGCTTGTTGCCGGCCTGCTGCTTCAGGTTCTTCATTGCGTTGTTGAGCCCGACATCGGTCTGTTCGTTAAAGCTGGTGATGCGGACATAGCCGATGCTGTCGCCTTCCAGGTGCGAGCGCACCGACTGGATCTTGATGGTCGCGCGCACCAGCTTGACGTCGAACGGGTCTTTCCCGCTGCGGCGGATCGTCAGCGTCACCTCGCTGTTGATCGGGCCGCGCATCTTTTCGACCGCCTCCGGCAGCGTCATCCCCTGCACCGGCTTGCCATCGAGCTGGGTGATGAAATCGCCCGGCTTCAATCCGGCGCGGGCGGCGGGGGTGTCGTCGATCGGCGACACCACCTTGATGAGGCCGTTCTCCATCGACACTTCGATCCCGAGCCCGCCGAACTCGCCGCGGGTCTGAACCTTCATGTCGCCGAAATTCTTGGCGTTCAGATAGTTCGAATGCGGGTCGAGCGAGGTCAGCATGCCGTTGATCGCGCCTTCGATCAGCGTGTCGTCGCTGACCTCCTCGACATAGTCGCTGCGCACCTTTTCGAACACGTCGCCGAACAGGTTGAGCTCCTTGTAGGTCTCCGCCGTGTTTGTGGTCGACGCGGCGCCGACATCCTGCCGGAGCGGCAGAACAAAAAGCGCTGCGGCGAGCGCCGCGATCAGACCCAGTCTTCTCATTGACGCACCCTAGTTTCCTCGGTCTTCTGATCGCCAGCGGCGAACCGCGATTCGGGGTCGACCGGATACCCCCCGCGGCGCAACTCCATGTAAAGCGACGCGCTGCCGTCCTTGTCGGCGGCGTCCGCCAGGCTGCCCACCGGCTCCCCGGCCAAAAGCCATTGGCCGATCGTCACGTCGGCATGGCCAAGCTGCAACAGCGAATGATATCCGCCGCCGTGGTCGATGATCAAGATGAGGCCGTAATCGCGGAACGCGCCGACATAAACGACGTGTCCATCGAACGGCGCGATCACCGTCCCTTTCGGCATCGCCGTCCAGGTGACGCCCAGCCTCGGTTTGCCGTTGGCGTCCGGCTCGCCGGCATGGTGCGCGAGCTCGCCCGCCACCGGCCAGACCATCTGGGCGTTTGGCGCGTCCAATGCGCGCAGGGTCTTCGGCTTTGTCGGATCCGTCAGCGGCGGCGCCCCTTTTGGCCGCGCGCCGTAAAGCGCCCGCAGCCGGGCCGGGAGATTTTTGTCGCGCTGTTCCATCGCCGCGTCGGCCCGTTTGATCAGCTCGGAGACATCGCTCGCGCCGTCGCCCATCTTGCCCGGGTCTTTTTTGCCGTCATCGTGCAACAGCTTGGCGTCGAGCGCGTCGCGCTGGGCGACAGACTGGGCGAGGGCGGCGCGGCCTTTGTCGAGCGCGGCGCGGGCGTCGTCGACATGCTTGCGGCTGACATCGATCTGCTTGCGCACCGCGTCGAGCGCGCCCAGCTCGCCGGTCAGCTCGCGCGCCTGAGCCGCCAGCGCCGGGACCGCGGCGGCCATCAGTATGCCGCTGCGCAGCCGCTCGACCGGTCCCTCGGGAGCGACGGCCAAGGCCTCGGGCGGCGCCCGCGCCAGCCGTTCGAGCGCGCCCAGGAGCTGTTCCTGCTCCTTGCGGCTATTCGCGATCTCCTTGTCCTTGGCGGTGACGCCTTGACGCATCGTGGCGACCGCCAGATCGATCGAGCCGACCGCGTGCTCGCGCTGCTGCAGCGCGCGGGCGGCGGCGATGCATTGCTGCCGCAACGATTCGAGCTGCGCGATCTGGGCATCGAGCGTCGGCCCCGGCGCCGGCTTCGCGGTCGGCGTGGCGGCCCCGGCCGCGCAGGCGACGACGATGCCGGCGGCGAGAAAGACGGCGCCAAGCGGGCGAGCGATACGCAGGGCGCGAAGTTTACTCAGCGGCGCGCATCCGCGCATCGCCGATCAGCGAGCGGCCGGTCATCACCTCGGGCCGGGGCAGGCCGAGGAGGGCGAGAAGCGTCGGCGCGACATCGGCGAGCCTGCCGTTGGCGACCTGGCGAATTGCGGCCGGCGGATTGACCAGGACGAAGGGCACCGGGTTCAGCGTGTGCGCGGTATGCGGCGCGCCGGTCTCGGGATCGCGCATCATCTCGGCGTTGCCGTGGTCGGCGGTGATGACGAGCGTGCCGCCGGCCGCCTCGACCGCCTGCGCCAGCCGGCCGAGGCAGGCATCGACCGCCTCGACCGCGCGCTCCGCCGCGGGGATGAGGCCGGTATGCCCGACCATGTCGGTATTGGCGTAGTTGAGCACGACGACATCGAATTTGCCCAATTGGATCGCCGCGACGACCTTGTCGGTCACCTCGGGCGCCGACATCTGCGGCTGCTTGTCGTAGGTCGCGACCTTGGGCGAGGGCACCAGGATGCGCTCTTCGCCGGGAAACACGGTCTCGCGCCCGCCGTTGAAGAAGAAGGTGACGTGCGCGTATTTCTCGGTCTCGGCGATGCGCAGCTGCGTCAAGCCGGCGCGCGAGACGATCTCGCCGAACGTGTCCTCGAGCTTTTCCGGCGCGAACAACGTCGCGAGGAAAGGGTTCAGCTCCTCGGAATATTCGACGAGGCCCAGCGCGCCGGCGAACGCGACCTGCTTGTTGCGCGCAAACCCGGGAAAAGCCGGATCGAGCAGCGCCGCGCCGATCTCGCGGATGCGGTCGGCGCGGAAATTCGCCAGCAGCAGCCCGTCGCCGCTCGCCATGCCGGCCCAATCGCCGATCGCGGTCGGCGGCACGAACTCGTCGGTCTCGCCGCGCTGATAGGCGGCCTCGACCGCGGCGAGCGGATCGAGCGCCCGATGGGGCGATGAATCGGGCCCGGCCGCCTCGGTCAGCATCAGATAGGCCTTCTCGACCCGGTCCCAGCGCTTGTCGCGGTCCATCGCGTAGTAGCGGCCGCCAACCGTGGCGATGCCGATATCGCCGGCGCCCTCGGTATCGGCCTTGAACTGCTGCAGATAGCCGAGCGCCGATTGCGGCGGCGTGTCGCGGCCGTCGAGCACCGCGTGCACCGCGACCTTGAGCCCGGCGCCGGCGAGGATGCGGCACAAAGCGGCGATCTGGCCTTGATGCGAATGCACGCCGCCCGGCGATATCAGCCCGAGGACGTGCGCGGCGCCGCTCTTGGCTTTTACCTTGGCGATGAACTCGGCGAGCGGCGGCATCGCGGCGAGCTTGCCCGTCGCCACCGCGTCGTCGATGCGCGGCAGGTCCTGCATCACCACCCGGCCGGCGCCGAGATTGGTGTGGCCGACCTCGGAATTGCCCATCTGCCCGTCGGGCAGCCCGACATAATGCTCGCTGGCGTTGAGGTGCGAATGCGGCCAGCGCGCCGTCAGCAGGTGCCAGACCGGGGTCTTCGCCCGGGTGATCGCATTGTCGGCGGCATCCGCCCGCTCGCCCCAGCCATCGAGGATGCACAGAACGACCGGGCGGGGACGGGAGATCATCGTCATCGGACCTGGGCTGTTGGCGCGGCGATATATACGCGAAACGCAGACCGCCGCGATAGATTCCGCGACGGATAGGTCCCCTCAATCGCCCCCTCAATCACGATGATAGGGGTGCCCGGCGAGGATCTGCTGCGCGCGGTAGAGCTGTTCGAGCAGCAGCGGGCGCACCAGCAGATGCGGCCAGGTCATCGCCCCCAGCGAAACGATGTCGTCGGCCCGCGCGATGACCGCCGGCCCGAGGCCGTCGGCGCCGCCGATGGCGAAGGCCAGCGCCGCGAGGCCCTGATCGCGCCAGGCGGCGAGCCGCTCGGCGAGATCGCGGCTCGACCATGGCGCACCCGCCTCGTCGAGCGCGACGAGACGGGCGCCCGGCGGCGCCGCGGCGAGGATCAGCTCGGCCTCGCGCGCCCTCAGCTGCGCCGGCGGCAGTTTCCGCTTTTCCTCGAATTCGAGGATCGCCGGCGCCGGCCTGAGGCGTCCGGCATATTCCGCCTGCAGCTCGCCGAGCGGCCCGCGCCGCTGCTTGCCGATCGCCAGGATGACGGTGCGAATCGCGGCGGCCCTAATTCCGCGCGGCCTCGGCGTCGGCCGCGGTTTGCGGCCAAGCCGCGCCCCACATCTTTTCGAGATTGTAATAGAGGCGGGTTTCCGGCCGGAACAGATGAACGATCACGTCGCCGGCATCGATCAGCACCCAATCGCCTTGCGACTTGCCTTCGACCGCCGACCGCCATTTCTTGGGCAGCTCGTCGAGCAGGTGCTCGGTCAAAGCCACGACTTGTCGCGCCGAGCGGCCGCTGGCGATCACCATGTAATCGGCAATCTCGGTCTTGCCGCCGAGATCGATGGTGACGATGTCCTCGGCCTTGCCGTCTTCGAGACTCTTGACGATGCGAGCCAACAAATCCGGGGCCGGCGGCTTGGCCGGTTGCGCCTTGCGGCGGCGGCGAACGGGCAGGGCCGTTACGGCGTCGGCTGCGGGTTGCGCCTTGCGGCGGCGGCGGCGTGCTGGCAATTCGCTGACCGTGGCGCTCTCCTTCGGCTGCTTGGGGCGGCTCACCCGCCCGGCGCGGATTTCGGTCGCCGAGCGCGGATCGAGCTTTGTATAAAAGAACGCCCAGGCGGGCGGTTCCATCTCAGCCAGATTGCGCGCCGCATCGGCCGGGACGCGCGCCCGCGCGAAACGCTGCGGCGCCTTGCCGGCAAGCGCCCGCAGCGAGGTCCGCGGCCGGTCGAAGACCGCGATCGGCACCCGCTCCACCAACTCGATCCAGCGCTTCCAGCGCGGCAATTGCGCAAGGTTGTCGCCGCCCATCAGCCAGACGAAGCGGGTGCGCGGAAACCGCCGCGCCAACGCGGCGATCGTGTCGGCGGTGTAGCTGGTGTGCAGCGCCGCCTCGATCGCGCTGATTTTGATGCGCGGGTGCCCCTTGGCCAGCGCCGCCGCACCGGCGAGCCGGTCGGCGAACTCCGCCATGCCCGTCACCGGCTTCAGCGGGTTTTGCGGCGAGACCAGCCACCATACCTCGTCGAGGTCGAGCCGCTTCAGCGCCATCAGGCTGATGTGCAGGTGGCCGCCATGCGCCGGGTTGAAGGACCCGCCCAGGAGGCCGATGCGCCGGTGTCGAAGCCCATACATCTAGCGCACTTCCCCTCTCCGCCCCCGGCGGCGGAGAGGCAGGGTGAGGTGGGGGATTCCACAGCGCTCGCCGATACCCACCTCACCCTCCCGTCGCGGTGCGACGGGAGGGTGAGGTGGGTAT
>DASRLO010000156.1:0-25812 GCA_035648415.1 Allostellaceae bacterium | reverse complement strand
TTGTTCGCGCGGCCGCGGCATCCCTATACGCGGCTATTGTTGGAGACGATCCCGCGGCTCGATCCGCCCCGTGGTCCCTTGGACGAGCGCGAGCCGGTGGCCGGCGAGGTGCCGAACCCGATCGACCCGCCGCCGGGCTGCACCTTCCACCCGCGGTGCCCCTACGCCAACGAGCGCTGCCGGGTGGAGCAGCCCCGACTGCTCGATGCGGAGGGGACCCTGGTGGCGTGCCACGGTGTCGAGGAGGGGCGGCTGTCGGCGTAACCCTCACCCTCCCACGCCTATGGCGCGGGTCCCGCCCTCTCCCCGCAAGCGGGAGAGGGGAACGCACGCAGCGTGACGGGTGAGGGTTCCTAGAAGAACACCAGGGTGCGGACTTCGATGCTTTCGCGCGGCGGGGCGTCGGCCGGGGTCTGCGGGTCGTCGAAGGCGCCGTGGGCCGAGAAGCGCGCGGCGCCGTGGCGGGCCGAGTCGTAGCAGCGGATCAGCACCGCCTCGTCGGGCTGCATCTTGGGGAAATAGTACCAGCGCTGGTTTGGGCTGTAGGTGACCGCATAGGTCTCGCCGGTGCGGTCGGGGTAGCGCAGGTCGGAGGCGACGAGGTTGTCGTAGTCGAGGCTGGCGGCGTCGCACAGCGCCAGCGGCGAGCGCAGCAGCGGCCCGGCGATCGGCCGCCAGACATTGCTGATCGCGAAGCGGTGCTTCAGGAGTTCGGTGGCTTCGTCGCCCATCAGGTCGCGCACGCGCTGCGGCGCCGACCAGGCGGTATAGTCGTTGTGGACGCGGCCGGCCGGCATCTTGACGCCGCTGCCGGGAAGCGTGGCCTTGGCGGCGTTGCGCACGATATGATCGAAGGCGACGACCTTTGCGGCGCCGGTCGCCTCTTTCATCAACCGCTCGCATTCGGGGTAGTAGATTTGGGTGATGATCTTCTCGTCGTAAAGGTCCGACGCCGCGGTCTTGTGGTGGACGAGGACGAAGCCTTCGCGGTCGAGCGACAGGCCGGCCTCGACCGCGCGCGCATCGTGGACGGTGATGCCGTGTTCGACGTTCTCGGTGTTGCGTGGCGCGACGCCCGGCGGCGGGTCGTAATTGTAGGAATACGGCTTCTCCGCCATCGGCAGCATGAAATTGACCGGGGCGACGACGCCCTTCAGCCTTTGCTGTGCCATCCCGTCCATGAGTTCCTCCGCCGATCGCAGTCCCGACGCGGGACGATCCCATGGCGCCAAGGGTAGAGCCGATTGACCCGTGGGGGAATCACCTTTTTCCTTCGCGACGCAGGGGAGCGGTGCATGGGCAAGCTGCATCGTCAAGCCAGATAAGACCCGCCATTGACGTGGAGGGTGTGGCCGGTGACGAAATTCGCCTGGTCGGAGGCGAGGTAAAGCGCGGCGCGGGCGATGTCGTCGGGCCGGGCGATGCGGCCGAGGGGGTTGGCCGCCGCCATCTCGGCGATCTCGGCTTCGCTGCTGCCATAGCGCGGCTGGGCGGTGTCGGTGAGGCCGGGGGCGATGGCGTTGACCCGGATGCGGTGCGGCGCCAGCTCGAGCGCCAGCTGCCGCGTCATCGAGACGATGCCGCCCTTGCTCGCGACGTAATGGACGCCGCGCGGCGAGCCGCGGAAGGCGGCGCCCGAGGCGAGGTTGACGATGCTGCCGGGACGCCCGGCGGCGACCATCGCCTTGGCTGCCGCCTGAGCGCAGAACACCGCGCCCTTCAAATTGACGTCGTGGACAAAGTCCCAGTCGGTTTCGGTCATGTCGAGGAAATCGACGCGCGGGAAGACGCCGGCGTTGTTCACCAGGATGTCGATGCCGCCGAACTCGGCGACGACGGCAGCCACCATCTCGCGCACCTCGTCGAGCCTCGCCATGTCGGCGCGAATGGTCATCGCGCGGCGGTTGTGACCGGTGACGGCGGCCGCGGCCTCGCGCGCCGCGTTCTCGTCGTCGAGCCAGTTGATTGCGAGATCGGCGCCGGCGGCGGCAAACCCGGTGGCGATCGCCCGGCCGATCCCCTGCTGCGCTCCGGTTACCAGCGCCACCTTGCCTGCAAGCTGCATCGTCGTCCTCCGCCGCAGAGTATCTCCGATCCACGATGCGCCCGACCGCGCCCCATGCTCAACGGCAAATGCAGGCCGCAGGCCTGACCGGCGATTAGCTGGCGCGTTTAATATTTTGAGGGCTCTTGCCAAAGCTCCGTCAGTAGTCCGGCAAAATTCGCACACTGCAACAGATGAACGTGTATATTCGACACAAGGAGTCGCAGTGGGTCGGGCATCGAAGGGTGCCGATCCGCCATGAAATCGCCGGAACCGGGGGACGGCGGCTGGCAAGCATGGATGGGCGGATGATATTGCGAGGCTTGTTGGGCGCCAGCTTAGCCACGCTGCTGCTGACCGCGCCGCCGGCGCTGGCGCAGAGCCTCGCGACGACGCCCGACAAGACCGCTGCGACACCGGCGAACCCCGCCACGGCGACCGCCAAACCGGCATCGCCCGCGCCGGCCCAAGCCGCCACTAAAAAAACCGATCCCGCCAAAAAAGCCGCGACAAAGAAAGCCGATCCGAAGAAGGCCGCGGACTCGGCGAAGAAAACGGCAGCTCCGGTGAAAACGGCTGCCGAGGCGGCGAAGCCGGCGGCGCGGGACAAGGTCGCCGCCACGTCCAAGCCGCCGGTGCCGAGCTACACCATCACCACGACGACGCGCGACCACGCCACCTACACGACGACGCGGATCGTGCCGCTGTCACCGACACCGGCGAGCTCCGCGCGAAAGGTCGAGACGATTGCGGCGCCCGCGGATATGGCGGCCGCGCCCACAAAGCCGGCGGCGACGGCGCGGCCGGCAGCCCCCATCGCGGCGGTGCCGTTACCCCTCGCGCCGCAGGCTCGGACAGTGACGGCGGCGGCCGCCGCTCCGTCGCCCGCGAAGCCGGCGGCGACGGCGCGGCCGGTCGCCCCCATCGCGACGCTGCCGTTACCCCCGGCGCCGCAGGCTCGGACAGTGACGGCGGCGGCCGCTCCGTCGTCCGCGAAGCCGGCGGCGACGGCGCGGCCGGTCGCCCCCATCGCGGCGCTGCCGTTACCCCCGGCGCCGAAGGCTCGGACAGTGACGGCGGCGGCCGCTCCGTCGCCCGCGAAGCCGGCGTCGTCGGCGCGGCCGATCGCCCCCATCGCGGCCCAGCCGTCACCCCCCGCGCCGAAGGCTCGGACAGTGACGACGGCGGCCGCTCCGTTGCCCGCGAAGCCGGCGGCGACGGCGCGGCCAGCCGCCCAAATCGCGATGCTGCCGTTACCCCCGGCGCCGAAGGCTCGGATGGCGACGGCGGCGGCCGCTCCGTCGTCCGCGAAGCCGGCGGCGCCACCCACCCCAACCGCCAACGCTGCGGTGGTGCCGGTGAGCCTCGAAGCAAGGACCGAGAGCGCCAGGCCGCAGCCCGCAAGGCCGCAGCCCACAAGGCCGACGGCGCCCTCGTCCGCCACCGCGACGCCGTACGCGCAGCCGTCGCCTACGGGCCCGGCGGACCCGGTCGCGGCCGCGAGCTTTGTCGATACTTTCCTGCGCGACGCATTCCGCGTCGCCAAGGCTGGCGGGACCACGTCGCTGCAGCGCCGCGCGCAACTCGCTGCTTTGTTTTCCCGCAAATTGGATATCAGCCGCATCGCCGGCTACACCACCGCCGACGAGCTGGCGGCGATGCCGCCCGACATCCAGCAGCGCTTCCGCGCGATCCTCATCAGTTATCTGGTGGAGACCTATTACCCGCGCATCGAGATGGCGTCGGACCCGTCCGTCACCGTCGAAATCACGCCGCTGACGACGCTCGCCGACGGCAGTGCCGTGGTGACGGCAAGCTTCACCAAGGCGGGATGGGAAACCCAGTCGGTGAAGTGGGATTTGATGGCCGAGCGGGATGGCTACAAGATCATCGACATCTTTAGCGCCGGGGCGAGCCTGGTGCAGATGGAGCGCGACACCTTCCTGTCGGTGATGCGCAATGGCGGCGTGCCCGAACTGATGGCGAAGCTCGACGCGCGGACCAAGGCATTGGCGAGCGCGGCGACCGAATAGCCGCCTTTGTCCTCTTGCCGGCAAGCCCGCCGGTTTTGCGGCGATTACTTCAGCAGCACGATATCGACACGGCGATTCTCGACCGAGACATCGGGCGAGCCGGTCTGGCCGATCGGCTGCTGCTGCAGGATCGCGGGGTTGATCCCGTCCTTTTGCAGCTCGTCGTAAACCACTTCGGTACGCGTCTCGGCGAGGCGCTGGTTGGCCACCGGCGCGCCGGTGGCGCTGGCGCGGCCTTCGATGCGGATGGCCCTGGCGCCGTTTTCCCTTGAATATCGCGCGGCCTCGGCGACGACGTTCCTCGCATCGTCCGACAGATAAGCGCTGAATTCGTTAAAATAGACGAGGTAGCGTCCGGCTTCGCCGCCGGGCGCGGTCGCCGCCGGCATCGGGCCGCAGCCGGCGGCGAAGAGCAGGAGAACGGCGGCGGCGGCGGACGGCAATCGGATGCGGAGCACGGGCGGTACCATCGCGTGAGTTGAACGGAGCCGCATCATAGCAACGCGCGCGGCGCGATCCAGCCTTCCCGCGCCGCGACCCACTTGCCCGCGCCGGCTCCGCCGTGGAACTCTGTCGCCGGATCGTCATAGGGGCAGGGGGGATTTGCAGATGCGCATCGTCATCGTCGGTCAGCAGGCCTTCGGCAAGTCGGTGCTCGACGCCTTTGTGGCGCGCGGCGACACGATCGTCGGCGTTTTCGCCGCGCCGGAGCGGCCGGGGGCGCGCCCCGACCCGCTGGTCGTCGCCGCCGAGGAAAAGAAGCTGCCGGTCTTCCGTTTCCCGAAATATTCGGAACCGCAAGCGCAGGAGACGCTGAAGGGGCTCAACGCCGATGTCGGCGTGATGGCCTATGTGCTGCTGTTTGCGCCGCCCGAGTTCTGCGCGATTCCGAAGCACGGCATGATCCAGTTCCACCCGTCGCTGCTGCCGCTGCATCGCGGGCCGGCGGCGATCCCGTGGGCGATCATCCGCGGCCGCAAGGAAACCGGGCTGACGATCTTCCGCCCGACCCCGGGCCTCGACGAAGGCCCGGTGATCCTGCAGAAGCGGGTGACGATCGGCGCCGACGACACCGCGGCCTCGCTCTATTTCGACAAGATCTTTCCGCTGGGGGTCGAGGCGCTGGTGCAGGCGGCGGACCTCGTCACCGCCGGGCGCGCCACCGAATCGACGCAGGACGAGGACGAAGCGACCTATGAGGGCTGGGTGCGCGAAGCCGAAAGCAGGATCAACTGGGCGAACCATGTCGATTTCGTCTACGACCTCATTCGCGGCTGCAACCCGGCGCCGGGCGCCTGGACCCCGCTAAAGTCCGAGGGGGGCGACAAGAAGCTCTATCTGTTCGACGCGAAAAAGGCGATGGCGCCGACCTTCGGCGCGGTGCGCGGCAAGAAGCTCGGCGAGATCGTCTCGGCCGGCGCCGACGGCATCCGCATCCACTGTCAGGGCGGGTTCATCGACGTGTCGCGGCTGCGGCTCGACGACGGCGCCAAGATCAAGGCCGGCGATGCGGGGCTCGACGCGGGGACGATATTGGGGGCGTAGCTCGCAAGCCCTCACCCCAACCCTCTCCCCGCTTGCGGAGCGAGGGAGCGCGCCATCGCTTATGCCTTCCCAGCCCTGCGGGCTGGGAAGGTGAGGGGCAGATGAATTCGGTTAGGCCGATGAAGGTAATCTTCGATGACGACAATCTATGGGTTGTCTTATCGGACGGCCGAACACTCGGAGTTCCCTTGGAGTGGTTTCCGTGCCTTCTGCACGCTACGCCCGGACAGCGCGAAGGTTACAAAAACTGAGTCCTTGCGGTCTTCACTGGGAAGAACTGGACGAAGACATCTCGATCGCTGGCCTGCTGGCTGGGCGAGGCGACGAAACCCGCAAGGCAAGGCCAGAGGATATCCGGAAGTTTAGCTACGCCGGCGGCTAACCCGGCAGCAGCTCGCGGTAGAGCTCGACGTATTGCCGGGCCGCACGGGCCCAGCTGAAATCGCGGGTCATCGCCTCGCGCCGCATCTGCCGCCAGCGCGCGCGGTTGGCATAGGAAGCGGTCGCGCGGTCGAAGGTCGCGGCGAGCGCTTCCGGCATCGCCGGGTCGAAGGTGAAGCCGGTCGCGGTCTTGTCGCGCAGATGCGCGGGGGTCGCGTCGACGACGGTATCGGCGAGCCCGCCGGTGCGCCGCACCAGCGGCAGCGTCCCGTAGCGCAGCGCGTAGAGTTGCGTCAGCCCGCAGGGCTCGAACCGCGACGGCAGGACCATGCAGTCGGAACCGGCGATGATGAGCCGGGCCAGCCGCTCGTCGTAGCCGAGTTCGACGCCGACCGTGCCGCGGCGGGCATCGGCCGCTTCGGCGAAGCCGGTTTCGAGGTCGCCGTCGCCGCTGCCGAGCAGGACCAGCTGTGCACCGGACGGGAGGCCCGGCAGCGCGGCGTGCAGCAGGTCGAGGCCCTTTTGCGGCGTCAGCCGGCTGACCACGCCGAAGACCGGCCCCGTCGCCTCGTCGAGGTGAAAGCGCTTGCGCAATTCCGCCTTCGCCGCCGCCTTGCCGGCGTCGGCCGTGTCGATCCCGTAGGGAACCGGGATCGCCTCGTCGTGCTCCGGGTCCCAGTAGCGCGGATCGACGCCATTCAAAATCCCGGTCAGCGCATCGCCGCGCGACAGCAGCAGGCCATTGAGCCCCTCGCCGAATTCCGCCGTCTGGATCTCTCTTGCATAGGTCGGGCTGACCGTGGTCAGCCGGTCGGCGTAGAACAGCGCCGCCTTGAGGAACGACAGCCCGCCGTAAAATTCGACCCCGTCGATCGCGTAGAAACTCGCCGGCAGCGACAGTTCCGGAAAGATGCCGGCGGCGAAGAAGCCCTGATAGGCGAGGTTGTGGACGGTGAAAATGCTCGGTGTGGGCGAGCCTTCCGCCTTCAGATAGGCCGGCGTGAGGCCGGCGTGCCAATCGTGCGCCTGCACGATGTCGGGCCGCCAGTTCGGGTCGGCGCCCCGCCCCAGCGCCGCCGCGACCCAGGAGAGCAAGCCGAAGCGGCGGTGGTTGTCCGGCCAATCGCGGCCGTCGGCGCCGCCATAGGGGCCGCCGGGCCGGTCGTAGAACGCCGGGTGATCGACAAGATAGGCGGCGATCTTGCTGCCCGGCACGGTGGCGAGCGCGACGCGCACCCGCTCGATCGCGAACGGCGTCTGGAGACGCACCGCGTCGGTCAGATGGAATGCGTCGAGCAGCGCCGGGAAACCCGGCAGGCACAGTCTGGTGTCGACGCCCTGCTCCAGCAGGGCCGGCGGCAGCGCCGCCACCACATCGCCAAGCCCGCCGGTCTTGACCCACGGGTAGAGCTCGGCCGCGACGTGCAGCGCGCGCCGGATCCGCGGGCGAGACTGCAAAGATGAGCGAGCCAGCCCCCTCACCCTCCCATGCTGCGCATGGGCCCCTCCCTCTCCCGCAAGCGGGAGAGGGGTTTTGGCGCCGGTGCTTCATCCCCTCTCCCGCTTGCGGGAGAGGGGGCCGAGCGCAGCGAGGCGGGTGAGGGCGACGTCCCCATGCCGACGCTAGTTTTTCGTCCGGTCGACCAGCGCGTTCTGCTTAATCCACGGCATCATCGCGCGCAGCCGCTCGCCGACCTTTTCAATGTCGTGCTCGGCTGCGGCGCGGCGCATCGCCTTGAAGCTCGGCTGGCCGGCATTGTTTTCGAGCACCCAGTCGCGCGCGAAGCGGCCGGACTGGATGTCGGCGAGGATGCGTTTCATCTCTTCCTTGACCGCGGGGCTGATGATCCGGTCGCCGCGGGTATAGTCGCCATATTCGGCGGTGTTGGAGATCGAATAGCGCATGTTGGCGATGCCGCCCTCGTAGATCAAATCGACGATCAGCTTCACCTCGTGCAGGCACTCGAAATAGGCCATCTCCGGCGCGTAGCCGGCCTCGACCAGGGTCTCGTAGCCGGCGACGATGAGCGAGGTGAGGCCGCCGCACAGCACCGATTGCTCGCCGAAGAGGTCGGTCTCGCATTCCTCGCGGAAACTCGTCTCGATGACGCCGGCGCGGCCGCCGCCGATCGCCGAGGCGTAGCTGAGCGCGATCTCCAGCGCGTTGCCCGACGGGTTCTGCTCGACCGCGACGAGGCACGGGACGCCGCCGCCGCGCTGGTATTCCGAACGCACGGTGTGGCCGGGGCCCTTGGGCGCGATCATGAACACGTCCATGTCGGGGCGCGGCTCGATGAGGCGGAAATGGATGCTGAGCCCGTGCGCGAAGGCGAGCGCGGCGCCTTCGCGCATGTTGGGCTTGAGGTCGCTGTTGTAGAGCGCCGCCTGCAATTCGTCGGGGGCCAATACCATGACGACATCGGCCCATTTCGCCGCCTCGGCGGGGGGGAGCACCTTGATTCCGGCGGCCTCCGCCTTTTGCGCCGAGGCCGAGCCGGGGCGCAAGGCGACGACGACGTCCTTGCAGCCGCTGTCGCGCAAATTGTTGGCGTGGGCGTTGCCCTGGCTGCCATAGCCGATGACCGCGACCTTCTTCGCCTTGATCAGGTTCACATCGGCGTCGCGGTCGTAATAAACGCGCATCGTCGTTCTCCCTCTTACTCAGATAACCACGGAGGCACGGAAAGCACGGAGGAAAACATTACCGCGGAAGGACGCAAAGGTAACGCAAAGGTCGCAAAGCGTCGGCGCACACTGCGCGCGACAAGTCTCGTCCGCGTCGAGTTTTGTCGGCGCTTCGCGCCAAACAAACCTGCCTCGCGTCCTTCGCGGTAAAAAACCCTCCGTGTCCTGCGTGCCCCCGTGGTGAAATCATCAGAACCGGGCGGGGCCGCGGGCGATCGCCACCGCGCCGGTGCGCGATACTTCGACCAGTCCCAAAGGTTCCATCAACCCGATAAAGGCGTTGAGCTTCTCGGCCGAGCCGGTCATTTCGAAGACGAAGCTCTCGGTCGTCGAGTCGATGACGCGGGCGCGGAACACATCGGCGAGGCGCAGCGATTCGATGCGGCTCTCGCCCTTGCCGGCGACCTTGATCAAGGCCAGCTCGCGCTCGACATAGGGCCCCTCGTCGGTCAAGTCGTGGACCTTGCGCACCGGAACCAGGCGCGACAGTTGCGCCTTGATCTGCTCGATGATCATCCGCGTGCCCAAGGTCACGACGGTAATCCGCGACAGGGCGGCGCCCTTGTCGATCTCGGCGACGGTCAGGCTCTCGATATTGTAGCCGCGCCCGGAGAACAGGCCGATGACGCGCGCCAGCACCCCCGGCTCGTTGTCGACCAGAACGGCGATGGTGTGGCGCTCGGTGTCAGGCATATGGCGCGGGTGCCCCCTTGCCAGTCATTCCCGCGAAAGCGGGAACCCAGGGCGAGTGATGGAGCGATTGCCCCTGGGCCCCCGCTTCCGCGGGGGTGACGAAATCATTGATCACACCAGCACCATGCCCTCTTCCGAGACCGGCTTTCTTGCCTCGTCCTCGGGGCCGAGCAGCATTTCGTTGTGGGCCGCGCCCGAGGGGATCATCGGGAAGCAGTTTTCGAGTTCGTCGACGGCGATATCCATCACTACCGCACCCGGCGTGTCGATCATGTAGCGGATCGCGGCGTCGAGCTCGGCCGGATCGGTGACTCGCATTCCATGGGCGCCGAACGCCTCGGCGAGCTTGACGAAATCGGGCAGCGCCGCCGTGTAGCTCTCCGAATAGCGCGCGCCATGCAGCAATTCCTGCCACTGGCGCACCATGCCCATGTACTGGTTGTTGAGGATGAACACCTTTACCGGCAGGCGGTACTGGCTGATCGTCGACATCTCCTGGATGTTCATCAGGATCGACGCCTCGCCGGCGATGTCGATGACCAGCGCCTCGGGGTGCGCCACCTGCACCCCGACCGCGGCCGGCAAGCCGTAGCCCATCGTGCCGAGCCCGCCCGAGGTCATCCAGTGATAGGGCTTCTCGAACTTGAAGAACTGCGCCGCCCACATCTGATGCTGACCGACCTCGGTAGTGATGTAGGGGTCGCGCTCATGGGTCAGCGCATAGAGCCGTTCGAGCGCGTATTGCGGCTTGATCACGTCCCGGCGGCCGCGGTCGTAGCGCAGGCAATCCTTGGCGCGCCATTCCTCGATCTTGCCCCACCATTTGGCGCGGCCCGGCGACTGGCGCTTCGGCGCGGCCTTGGCCCAGCCGTCAAGCAGCGCAGCCAGCGCGAGGCCGCAATCGCCGACGATCGGCACGTCGACCCGCACGTTCTTGTTGAGCGACGAGGGATCGATGTCGATGTGGATCTTCTTCGAGTTCGGCGAGAAGGCGTTGAGCCGCCCGGTCACCCGGTCGTCGAAGCGCGAACCGACCGCGACCATCACGTCGCAATCGTGCATGGCATTATTCGACTCGAAAGTGCCGTGCATGCCGACCATGCCGAGAAAATGCGGGTCGCTCGCCGGCAGCGCGCCCAGCCCCATCAGGGTCAGGGTGCAGGGCGAGTCTATCAGCCGGACGAACTCGGCAAAGCGGGCGCAGGCTTCCGGCCCGGAATTGATCAGCCCGCCGCCGCCGTAGACCAGCGGCCGCTCGGCCTTGGCGATCAGCTTCAGCGCCTCGTCGATGCGCGCCGGATCGGGCCGGGTCTGCGGGTTGTAGCTTTTGTGCTGAATGTCCTCCGGCGCGGTATAGGGGCCGAGCGCGAACAGCACGTCCTTGGGCAGGTCGATCACCACCGGGCCGGGCCGGCCGCTTTTGGCGATGATGAACGCCTCGTGCATCGTCCGCGCCAGCTCGCCGATGTCGCGTACCAGGTAGTTGTGCTTGGTGCACGGCCGGGTAATTCCGGTGGTGTCGGCCTCCTGGAACGCGTCGTTGCCGATGAGGTGCGTCGGCACCTGGCCGGTGAGGCACACCACCGGCACCGAATCCATCAGCGCGTCGGTGAGCCCGGTGACCGCGTTGGTCGCGCCCGGCCCGCTGGTCACCAGCACGACGCCGACCCGGCCGGTCGAGCGGGCATAACCTTCGGCGGCATGCACCGCGCCGCCTTCCTGGCGCACCAGGACATGGCGCAAACTGTTCTGCTTGAACAGCGAATCGTAAATCGGCAGAACCGCGCCGCCGGGATAGCCGAACACGACATCGACACCCTGATCGACGAGCGATTTGATGACGATATCCGCTCCGCTCATCGGCTCGGCCGGCATGATGCTCTCCCACGAAACGCAGAGCGCGCCGGAAAAGGGCCGGCGCGGGTCTCGCCACCGTACCAGCTATCATCGGCGGGTCAACAGAAATCGATCAATAAAATGGCGTGAACGGTGCATAAAACTTTCCGAATATTGCTCAACGCAGGTCAGGTCCATATCGAGCTGATGGCGGAACCAGGTCATCTGGCGCTTGGCGTAGCGGCGGGTCGCCATCTGTGCGGCGGCGACGGCGGCGTCGAGTGCGATCTCGCCGCGCAGATGGCGAAAGAGTTCGGGGACTCCGACCGCCTTCATCGCCGGCAGGCCGGGGTCGAGGCCGCGCGCCAGCAGCGCGCGCGCCTCGTCGAGCCCGCCGGCGGCGACCATCGCCGCGAAACGCGCGTCGCAGGCGGCGTAGAGCGCCGCGCGCGGCGGCGCCAGCAGCACGGTGGCGAAGCGGTAGGGGGGCGGGGGCGCCGGGCGATGCTGCTGCCACTCGCCGATCGGTACGCCGGTGGCGCGCACGACCTCGTAGGCGCGCGTGAGGCGCGTGCGATCGCCGGCCGGGAAGCGCGCGACCGCGGCCGGATCGAGCGCCGCGAGGTGCTCGCGGAATGCCGCGCCGCCGAGCCGGCGATAGAGGGCGGCGGCCTCCTCGCGAATATCGGGTGGGATGTCGGGTACCGGCGCGAGGCCTTGCACCAGCGCGCGCAGGTAAAGCCCGGTGCCGCCGGCCAGGAGCGGCAGGCCGCCCGCCGCGTGGACCGCCGCGATCTCGGCCAGCGCCAGGTCGCGCCAGCGCGCGACCGAGCCGCGCTCGGCGGCGTCGAGGTAGCCGTACAGCCGGTGCGGCGCGCGCGCCTCCGCCGCGGCATCGGGGCGTGCGGTCAGGATGCGCAGATCGCGATAGTTCTGCTGGCTGTCGGCGTTGATGACGGCGCCGCCGAACCGCTCGGCAAGGTCGAGCGCCAGCGCCGATTTGCCGCTTGCGGTCGGGCCGGCGATGACGACGACGGTGTCTTGGATGAGCGCCATTGCGTCCTTCGAGGCTTCGCTGCGCGAAGCGCCTCAGGATGAGGTTTTTTCTTTATACCGTCACGAACGCTCCTCATCCTGAGGTGGCTGCGAAGCAGCCCTCGAAGGACCAGAAAGCCCGATGCAGCAAATCGTCACGTTGATCGCCGGACCGAACGCGGCGCCCGATCTTGCCGATTGCGCCGCGGCCATCGCCGCAGCCAGCGGCGGGGCCATCGATTGGCTCGGGCCGACGGCGTGCGACATCGCCTTCGCGGCCGAGGACGAGGCGGCGGTGCGGGCGGCGCTCGGCGGTCAGTCGATCGACGCGGTGATCCAGCCCGCCGCCGGACGCCGCAAGCGGCTGCTGATCGCCGACCTCGAATCGACGGTCATCGAGAACGAGATGCTCGAGGAGCTGGCGGATTTCCTCGGGATGCGCGCCCATGTCGCCGAGATGACAAGGCGGGCGATGAATGGCGAGATCGATTTCGTCGGCGCCCTCACCGAGCGGGTGGCGCTGCTGCGCGGGCTGCCAATATCGGTGCTCGATGAGGCCGCCGCGCGCATCCGGCTGATGCCCGGCGCCACGGCGCTGATCGCGACGCTCGGGCGGGCCGGAGTGAGAACCGCGCTGGTGTCGGGCGGGTTCACGGTGTTCGCCGAGCGGGTCGCGACCGCGCTCGGTTTCGAGCGGGTCGTCGCCAACCGGCTCGACATCGCCGACGGGAAGCTCGCGGGAACGGTGACGCCGCCGGTCGTCGGCGCGGCCACCAAGCGCGCGACGCTGATCGCGCTCGCCGCCGAGTTCGGGCTGCGGCTCGACGAGACGCTGGCGGTCGGCGACGGCGCCAACGATGTGCCGATGCTGCAAACCGCCGGGCTCGGCATCGCCTTTCACGCCAAGCCCGCGGTCGCCGCCGCCTCGCGGTGGCGGATCGACCATGCCGATCTCACCGCGCTGCTATATGTGCAGGGGTATCGGGCGGGGGAGATCGTTATCCCCTAGTCTAGTGCGCCGCGTCCCAGGTGGCGGCCCAACCGGTCTCGACGACGAGAGGCACCGACAGCTCGCAATGCGGCGCGCAGGCGCCTTCCATCACCTCCTTGACCAGTGAGGCAGTCGCTTGGACCTCGTCTTCCGGCGCCTCGAACAGCAGTTCGTCATGCACCTGCAACAGCATTCGCGCCTTGAGGCCCGCCGCTTTGAGGGCGGCCGGCACGCGACCCATCGCGCGCTTGATGATGTCGGCGGCCGAGCCCTGCAGCGGCGCGTTGATCGCCTGGCGCTCGGCCCCCATGCGGCGCGCCGGGTTCGGGTCGCGGATGCCGGGGATGAAGCATTTGCGACCGAAGATGGTCTCGACATAGCCCGCGCTGCGGCATTCGGCCTTGATCCGCTCCATATAGGTGCGGATGCCGGGGAAGCGCTCGAAATAGGCGCGGATGTAATCGGCCGCTTCGGATTGCGGCACGCCGATCTGGTTGCCGAGCCCGAACGCGCTGATGCCGTAGAGGATGCCGAAATTGATCGCCTTGGCGCGCCGCCGCGTCAGCGCGTCCATGCGGTCGAGCGGCACGTTGAAGACTTCGCTCGCGGTCGCGGCGTGGATGTCGTGCCCGGCGCGGAAGGCGTCCTTCAAGGCGGCGATGTCGGCGACATGCGCGGCGAGGCGCAACTCGATCTGGCTGTAGTCGGCGGACAGCAGGACATGGCCGGGTTCGGCGATAAAGGCCTGGCGGATCTTGCGGCCTTCCTCGGTGCGGATCGGAATGTTCTGGAGATTGGGGTCGGTCGACGAGAACCGGCCGGTGGTGGTCGCGGTGATCGCGTAGGTGGTATGGACCCGCTGATCGTCGGGATCGATCTGCCCCGACAGCGCGTCGGCATAGGTCGATTTCAATTTGGTCAGCTGGCGCCATTCGAGCACATGGCCGGGCACCGGGTGGAGCGGCTGCAACTGCTCGAGGATCGAGGCGTCGGTGCCATAGGCGCCGGTCTTGCCCTTCCTGCCGCCGGGCAGGTTGAGCTTTTCGAACAGCACGTCGCCCAATTGCTTGGGCGAACCGATGTTGAAATCGTTGCCGACATCGCGGTAGATCGCCGCCTCGATCTCGCCGATGCGGCGGGCGAAATCGGTCGAGAGGCCGCCGAGCGCGCCGCGGTCGACCTTGATCCCGGCCCGCTCCATCGCCGCGACCGCCGGAACCAGCGGGCGCTCGATGGTCTCGTAGAATGCGAGCATGTGCTCGGCGATGAGGCGCGCCTTCAGGACGGGGTGCAGCCGCAGCGCCGCATCGGCGCGCTCGGCGGCGAAATCTCGCGCCGCCTCCGCCGCGACCTCGGCGAAGGGGATGAGGCTCTTGCCGCTGCCGACCAGCTCCTTCACCGGCTTGAGGTGGTGTTCGGCGACGCGGCCCACCAGTGCCTCGATGGCGTGATCGTACTGGCCGCCGTCGAGCACGTACGACATCAGCATCGTGCAATCGTAGGGCGCGATGCGGACGCCGTGGCGCAGCAGCAGCCGCGCCGTCCCCTTCATGTCGTGGCCCACTTTCAGGACGCCGCGGTCTTCCAGCAGCGGCTTGAGGCGCGCCAGCGCCTCGGTGGCTTGCAGCGCGTTCGCGCCGGGCTCGGCGCCGAAATCGAGCGTCGATTGCGCACCCGGCGCGCGGTGCGCCAGCGGCACGTAGCCGGCGAGCCCCGGCGCGAGCGCCAGCGCGATCCCGGCCAACCCCGGCGCCGGGTGCACCGCGACGATGCCGGCTTCCTCGGCCGCCTCGATCCAATGGTCGAGGCCTTCGAGGGTATCGAGCAGGGCGTAGGTGCGCTCATCGGCGAACGGCGCAAACAGCGGCACGAGCGGCGCGCTCTCGCGCGGCTCTTCGACGGCCGCTGGCTGCGCTCCCGCCAGCTTCTGCGCCATCCGGGTGCCGAGGGTGCGGAACTCCATCTCGGCGAGCCAGGGCAGCAGCACGTCCGGATCGATCGGCTGCACCGCGAGGTCGGCCAGCGAACACGGGAGCGGCACCTGATCGTCGAGCTTTACCAGCTCGCGCGACAGCCGCGCCTTGGCGGCGTGCTCGATCAGGCTCTCGCGCCGTTTCGGCTGCTTGATCTCCGACGCGTGCTCCAGCAGGTTTTCGAGGTCGCCGTAGGTGTTGATCAGCTCCGCCGCGGTCTTGACCCCGATCCCCGGCACCCCCGGCACATTGTCGACGCTGTCGCCGCACAGCGCCTGGACCTCGATGACCTTGGCCGGCCCGACGCCGAATTTCTCGCGCACCTCGGCGTCGCCGATCGGCCGGTTCTTGATCGGGTCGAGCATCGTCACCCGGTCGCGCACGAGCTGCATCATGTCCTTGTCGGACGAGACGATGGTGACGATCGCGCCCGCCTCCTCGGCCTCGCGCGCGTAGGTCGCGATCAGGTCGTCGGCCTCGAAATTCGCCATCTCGATGCGGCAGACGCCGAACGCCTTGGTCGCCTCGCGCACCAGCTTGAACTGCGGGACGAGGTCGGACGGCGGCTCGGTGCGGTTGGCCTTGTACTGGTCGTAGAGCTGGTTGCGGAACGAGCGGCCCGAATGGTCGAAGACCACCGCGATATGGTCGGCGTCGGTCTCGGACAGCAGCTTCGCCAGCATGTTCGAGAAGCCGAGCACGGCGCTGGTCGGCGTCCCATCCGAGCGATTGAGCGGCGGCAGCGCGTGATAGGCGCGGAAAATGAACCCGGAACCGTCGACCAGGTAGACGTGGCGCGGCGCCAGGGGCGCCCCGTCGCGTCCGAGCGCGGGTCGAGGCTCGCCTGAATTATCGGCGGCGCTGTCGCCGGGAGGAGCGAGGTCGTTCACGCGAGTTGCCTCAGGCTGGCGATTGGCGCGGCGGCGGCCGGTCTTCGTCGGACGCCGCGTCGGCGCCGTGCGCGCCGGGGGTTGCGACACCGGAATACCCGACCTCGCCCGCCTCCGGATGCGCCACGGCCCGGTTGACGAAGAGGCGCGAGCAATAGGGGCACTCGGCGCGGCCGGCCGGCGCCAGGTTGAGATAGACGCGCGGGTGGCCGAGCGCGCCGCCGCTGCCGCTGCACGCGGTGACCATCTCGTCGATCTCGACGGTTTCGAACAGGGCCATAAGCCATCCCAGATTTGCCGCGGAAGGGCGGGTTGACCGCGCGCCCGGTCGAATGATACGCGTTGCGCGGGGAGTTTTAAATATGGGGACCAGAGTTTTCGGCGGTCGTTCGCCCGCGCGGTTTTTATGCCGGCGAGGAGCGCCGTCGGCGCTTGCGGTTCTGCTGGCCGCGGCGCTGGCCGCCTGTGCCCCCGGCCTCGGCGACGACGCACCCGGGGTCCAGTTCGCCGGGATCCAGTTCGCCGCGATCCAGCCGGTCCCGCCGCATGCCGCGCACCCGTCGATCACCGAGGCCGCGTTCACCACCACCGACGCCGAAATGCTGCCGATGCGCCACTGGCTGCCGCCGGGCGAGCCGAAGGCGGTGATCCTCGCGCTGCACGGCTTCAACGACTACAGCAATGCCTTCGACGCGCCGGCCAAGATCTGGGCGGCGCGGGGCATCGCCACCTACGCCTACGACCAGCGCGGCTTCGGCGGGGCGCCCGGGCGCACCTTGTGGCCCGGCAGCGCCGCGCTCGCGACCGACGCGGTCACCGCCGCCAGCCTGCTGCGCCGCGTCTATCCCGGCAAGCCGCTTTACCTGCTCGGCGAAAGCATGGGCGGCGCGGTGGCGATCCTCGCCGCGAGCGGGGTCACCGGCGTCTACAAGGCGCCGGTCGACGGGGTCATCCTCGCGGCGCCCGCGGTGTGGACCCGAGATTCCATGCAGTTCCTGCCGCGCCTGGCGCTGTGGGCCGGCGTAAGGCTGTTCCCCGGCGCGGTATTCACCGGCGAGAGCCTGCACATCCTCGCCTCCGACAACATCCCGATGCTGATCGCCTTGGGCCGCGACCCGATGGTGATCAAGGGCGCGCGGGTCGATGCCCTCTATGGCCTTGTCGACCTGATGGACCGGACGATCGAAGCCGCGCCGCGGCTCGACGCGCCGGTGCTCTTGATGTACGGCGCGCATGACGCGGTGGTGCCCAAGCAGCCGGTGCAGGAATTCGCCGGCAAGCTGCCGCCCGACCCCCAGGGCGACCTCCAGGGCGGGCCCAACGGGCGCGACCGCTTCGCCTATTACCCGAACGGCTACCACATGCTGCTGCGCGACCTCGACGGCAAACAGGTCGCCGGCGACGTCGCCGCCTGGGTGCTGCAGCGCCGCGCGCCGCTCCCCTCGCACGCCGACGCCACCGCCGCCGAGCGCCCCTGGCCGCCCGGCGGCTGACGAGCGGCTACCGTCCGCCTTGGTAGTGGGTCTACCTCCGCCTTGCGTCGGACGCAACGAGACGCTAACTAGCAGGCAGCGCGGACCCGTAGCTCAGCTGGATAGAGCACTGCCCTCCGAAGGCAGGGGTCGTACGTTCGAATCGTATCGGGTCCGCCAGTTCTTCGAAATTATCTTGGGAAGTCGATTTGTTCAATAATAATACCTCAAGGAGCTTGCGGACCGGTTAGCCGAGACCGGCGTCAAGAAAGCGAGCCCAACCTGTCAAACAAAACCAACCGTGGCACATTCCCCGTCGCCTTTCTGCCCCAGGTCATGGCCGCGCTTGGGGTCAAAAATCTCCAGCTAGACAGTGGGGATTGAGCGATGTCGGTAGCCGAGCGTATAGACGGGTATGCGCCTCTCGATTCTGTCTGGTATGGCGAGGAAGATGCCGAATTACTAGAACAGCTTCTTTGCTTCTACCCGCGCAGAGAGCCGCGGTTGATCCTTGACGCGACGATCAATGGCGGTCGCTTCTGGCGGGACAGCGACCGGCCGGTGATCGGCCTCGATATCGACGCGCGGCATGGCCCAGCGATCTGCGGCAACAATACCGCGATGCCGTTCGGCGAGGGCGTGTTCGATGTTGTCGTGTACGATCCGCCCCACGTCCCGAATCAGGGCCGCGACCGCTCAAAAGATTTCAATACCCGGTTCGGTCTAGGCGCGCGGTCGGCGAAGGAGCACGGCTATAGTTTCGCTCATACTTATCCCGCCTTCATGTCCGAGGCGTGGCGGGTGCTGATCGCGGAAGGGGTGCTGCTCTGCAAGATCGCCGATTACGTCCACAATCACCGCTACCAATGGGCGCACGTTGACCTGCTCCGCGCGGGTCAGGACGCGGGCTTCACGGCGTGCGACTGCATCATCAAGGTTCGCAAGGCGCCGATCATCGATCCAAAATGGAAGGTGGCGCATCACAGCCGGCGCCAGCATTCCTATTGGATCGTATTCCGGAAATCGAACCGCTGCGAGTAAGTCAAACCTCGGCCGTTTCCGGGCCTGGCACGACAGCGGCAGGCTCGCGTAGCTTTTCCCATTCCAGCAAAAGATCGCAATCCGCCATCCGAAGGTTTCGGATCGAGCATTTGCCGTCCGATCCATCGAAATGCACTCGGTACAAAACCTCGCCGTTGCTGACGACATCGGCGCCGAGGCTCCGCCGGTTGATTCGCGTGCCTACGGGAAGCGGGTTGCGGCCTTTCGACAATTGCAGGAGCGACACCGGGATATCGACGATTTGGTATCGCATCCGACCCGTTTCCCAAACCGCTCTGAGCATCAGAATGGTGTCATATCGGCTCAGATGCTCGATGGCCCGCGCTTTCAGGGTTTGTGCGTCCCACGGTTCCCGCTCGGTCGTGCATAGTTTGGTGATGTGATCGAGGCGCGCTTCGTGCCCAGTCCTGTCTCGGTTTTGAGAGATATCCGGTGACCCTCGAATTGAATGTCGTACCTCGGCTGATTAACGCCGCCAGATTTGACGACGGTCAGCGGCTTGTGGATTGCTCGAAAGGTCCGCTCTACCAACGCCTCAAAATAGATGCCCTGCGGAGGAACCGTCGGGTAGATCGAGTGACGCACATCCACGAACGTCTTGAGAAATTCAAGAAAACCGGGGCCGAAGATGTTGCTCCCCGCCATCGGGAGCGAACGCTAACGCGACGCGCGGCCTTCCCGCAAGGTTGGTGAGACACTACATAATTCCGCCAGCCCTTTTCACTTCTGGCAATTGCCGGCGAGGACGGCGCGGATGTCTTCGAGCGAGGCGTCGAGCTGGCCGGTGGTTTCGCCGTGCTCGTGGCCCGAAAGGCAGCGGTCCATCGGCTCGCGCGCCTTGACCATGTCGGCGAGATTCTGCTGCAGCAATTGGCAGTTCCGAGCCATGTCGCCGCGCACGAAACGCTTCTCGCGCGCCTGGATCGCGTTGATCAGCTGAACCGCCGCCGCGAGGTCGCGCTGGCATTCGGGCGTCTTGACCTCGTCGGAAGCGGCGGGTCCGGCCGACAGGATCGCCGCGAGGGCGCCTGAAGCCGCGATGACGCGGGCGAAGGACATCGGCCGCATTGTGGAGGAGCGGGCGCGGCCGCGCTATAACCCTGGCTCGGAAGCCGGGGCACGAGCGAGGATGGGCGGCATGAAGCGGCAATTGCATCTCAATTTGTTCATCCACAGCCGCGGGCACCACGAGGCGTCGTGGCGGCATCCCGATACCTCGCCGCTGCCGCTGACCGATATCCGCTACTACCAGGATTTGGCGCAGCGCGCCGAGGCGGGGCTGTTTGATTCGATCTTTCTCGCCGACCAGCTCGCGCTCGGCGGCGATGTGGCGCAGGCGGCGCGCACCTGGCTCGAGCCGATCACCGTGCTGGCGGCGGTCGCGGTGGCGACGCGGCGCATCGGCCTCATCGCCACCTGCTCGACGACCTATACCGAGCCGTTCAACCTGGCGCGCCAGTTCGCCTCGATCGACCACATCAGCAACGGGCGCGCGGCATGGAACATCGTCACCTCATGGCTGGCGACGGCGGCGGGCAATTTCGGCGGCGATGGGCAGGTCAGCCACGCCGACCGCTATACGCGCGGCGAAGAGTTCATGACCGTGGTCAAGGCGCTGTGGGACAGCTGGGCCGAGGATGCGGTGCTCGACGATCGGGCGAGCGGCCAGTACGCGAAGCCCGAGCGCATCCGGCCGATCGACCATCGCGGCGACTTTCATGCCGTCGCCGGGCCGCTCAACATGCCGCGCTGCCCGCAGGGGCGGCCGGTGCTGGTCCAGGCGGGCTCCTCCGATACCGGCCGCCGCTTTGCCGCGCGCCACGCCGAGGCGGTGTTCACCGCGCATATGGCGAAGGCGACGGCGCAGGAATTCTACGCCGACCTGAAGCGGCTGGCGGCCGAAGAGGGGCGCGCGCCCGACCAGGTGCTGATCCTCCCCGGCTTGAGCCCGATGATCGCCGGCACCGAGGCCGAGGCGCAGCGCCTGGTGCGCGAGGTCAACGACCTCACCGACCCCGAAGTCGGGCGCAAGCGGCTGTCGAACCGCTTCGGCGGGCATGATTTTGCGCATCTGCCGCTCGACCGCCCGCTGGCGCCCGAGGATTTCCCCGATCCGGGCACGGTCGAGGCGGCGCGCAGCCGCACCGAAGTGATCATCAGCCTGGTGCGGCGCGACCAGCCGACCCTGCGCCAATTGCTCGGCTACCTCGCCGGCGCGCGCGGCCATTACGTCACCGCCGGCACCCCGGAGCAGATCGCCGAGCTGATCGAGGACTGGTTCGGTGACGGCGCGGCGGACGGGTTCAACATCATGCCGCCGCTGCTGCCGGTGCAGCTCGACGCGTTCACCGCCGAGGTGATCCCGATCCTGCAGAAACGCGGCCTCTTCCGCACCGAATACCAGGGCGCGACCCTGCGCGAGCATTACGGGCTCGATTGGCCGCCGAGCGCCTTTGGCGAGGCCGCGCGCGAGGCGGCGCTGCAGGAGGCGTGAAGGTTCTCTCTACGGCCGTTTCAGCAGGCGGGCGTCCTGCGGGACCGGGTCGTCGGGGAGCTGGACCGCGCGGTGGCGCGCCCGCGCTTCGTCGATCAGTGCCGACAGCAACGCGGTGAAGCCCATCGGTCCAGTACCATCGGGCAGACTTGGCGCCGCCTCCCACAGATAAAAGCCGAACGAGCCGGGGCAGGGGTTGATCTCGTTGAGCCAGATGTCGCCGCTCGCCGCGTCGCAGAGGAAATCGACGCGCGGCGCGCCGCTGCCGCCGACCGCCTCGAACGCGGCCAGCGCCCAGCGGCGGATGTCGGGCGCCTGCTGGCCCGGCAACACCGGGTTGATGTCGCGGGTCAAGGACAGCATGCCCTGGCTCGGCTGCCCGAGGTTCTTGCCGCCCGATTTGTCGCCGCCGCCGGACAGGTATTTCTGGCGGAAATCCAAGAGCGCCTCGACCCGTTTGGGCTGCTCGATCGCCGAACAGCGCGGCGTCCCGCCGAAGCGGGCGACCGAGACGTTGTATTCGACGAGGTTGGGCACGAACGGCTCGATCAGCGCCTGCGTGTCGAGGCGGAAGATCGCCGCCAGCAGCGCGCGCACCTCCTCGATAGTCTCGGCCTTGCCGACCCCGATGCTGCTGCCGAGATGCACCGGCTTGACGCAACACGGGAAACCGATCTCAGCGAGCGGGGCGGCCAAGGCGCCGGCCGGCGGCAGGCCGCTCTCCGGCCGTTCGACGACCGCGTCCTGCAATAGCGGGATGCCGCTGCCGGCGAGCATCCGCTTGGTCGCGACCTTGTCCATCAGCACCGCCGAGGCTAGGGTGCGCATGCCGGTATAGGGGATGTTGGCGGCCTCGAAGAGACCCTGGAATTGCCCGTCCTCACCGCCGAGCCCGTGAAAGGCGAGCAGCGCGACATCGAACTCGACTGGGCCGCGGCGCGAGAACAGGCCGGCCTTGCGGGGAACCAGCCGCCCGCCGCCGGCGGCGGCGATGTCGAGCGTCACCTCGCCGAGCTTGGCGCGAAGCTGCGCGTCGGGCAGGTAGTTGCGGCGGTCGTCGAGCCCGGGCCCGGTGAGCCAATCGCCTTGCGGCGTCACATAGACGACGATCGCCTCGAACCGCGACTGGTCTAGCGCCTGCAATGCCTGCAGCCCGGTCACGACGCTGACGTCGTGCTCGGGCGAGCGGCCGCCGAGAAACACCGCAACTCGGGTTTTCATCGCCCCATCTTCTCTCCGCCCTTATCCTATAGGCCAATGACTTCCGCCAGCCTTCGAATGCCCCCGGACCCGGCGCCGGACAGGAGCAGCCAGCAGCGCCACGATATCGTGGCGGGTGGCGGCGGATTTGCCGCCTATCGGCTGGCCGGCGCGGCGCCGGCGGCGGCGCCGGAGGTGATTTGGGCGCATGGCTGGGGGCACAATCATACCGCCCTCGCGCCGCTCGCGCAGGCGATGCAACAACGGGCCGATTCGTGGCTCGTCGACCTGCCGGGGTTTGGCGCGTCGCCGCCGCCGGGGCCGTGGGGCACCGAGGACTATGCCGACGCGATGGCGGAATGGATCGGCACGCTGCCGCAACGGCGACGCATCTGGGTCGGGCATTCGTTCGGCTGCCGCGTCGGGCTGCAGCTCGCCGCGCGGCATCCGGGCGCGGTGGACGGGCTGTTCCTGATCGCCGCCGCCGGGCTGCCGCCGCACCGCACGCTCGCGGCGCGGGCGCGCCGCCTGCCGCGCCGGCTGGCGTTTCGGCTGCTCCGCGCGGTGACGCCCGAGGGACCGGCGCGCGACCGGCTGCGCCAGCGCCACGGCAGCGCCGACTACCGCGCCGCCGGTGCGATGCGGCCGGTGCTGGTCAAGGCGGTCAACGAGGATCTGAGCGAGGCTGCGCGGCGCATCCGGCTCCCGGTGGTGCTGGTGCATGGCGAGGCCGACGCCGAGAGCCCGCCCGAGATCGCGGCGCGCCTCCACGCGCTGATCGCCGGCTCGCGGCTGCATCTGCTGCGCGGGTTCGACCATTGGTCGATCCTCACTGACGGCCGGCACCAGGTGACGCATCTGCTCGACGACATGCTGCGGAGCCTCGCTTGAGCGGTGATCTCGCGCTTGCCGGGTTCGCCCTGTTCGCGCTGCGCCGGCTGTTCACCTACCTGCATCTTTTCCAGCAGGAAGAATACGATAACCGGCGGTTCCTCGCCTGGCTTGTCGGCGGTCGGGCGTGGGATCAGCGGCTGTCCTTCGCGCTCTTGATCATCTGGCTGATCCAGGTTTTGCGGCCGCAGCAGATTCCCGAATGGGCGTTCGGCGGGCTGGCGGGCGTGTTCTGCCTCGTGCTCGCTGCGTTCGAGCGCGATCCGCGCAAGGTAGCCAAAAAACGGCTCGCGATGACCGCCCGGGCGACGCGGATTTACGCCATCGCGCTGGTGCTGATCCTGGCGCTGGGGGTCGCGGCGGCGCGGGCGACCGGACCCATCGTGCTGTGGCTCGCGATGGTGCAATTCGTGCCGCTGGCGCTGGTCGCCGCCAATCTGTTGCTGGCGCCGTTCGAGGCGCGGAACCAGGGGCGCTATTGGCGCGAGGCGCGGGATGTGCTGCGCCGCGTCGACCCGATGGTCATCGCGATCACCGGCTCCTACGGCAAAACCTCGGTCAAGCACATCCTGGGCCATGTGCTCGAAACCACCGCGCCGACGCTGATCACCCCCGGCAGCATCAACACCGCGATGGGCATCGCGCGGGTCGTCCGCGAGCGGTTGCAGCCGCATCACCGCTATTTCGTCGTCGAGATGGGGGCGTATGGGCCGGGTTCGATCCGCCGGCTCTGCGCGCTGACCCCGCCCAAGATGGGCATCGTCACCGCGATCGGCATGGCGCATTACGAACGCTTCAAGACGCTGGAGACGGTCGCGGCGGCCAAGTTCGAGCTGGCCGAGGCGGTCGCCGCGAACGGCGGCAAGACCATCGCCGCCGCCGCCGTGATGGACTTCATCGCGCCGCGCCGCTTCGCCGAAACGCACGCGGAGGCGCTGGTGACGGTCGGCGCCGCGGCGGGCGCCGCCGTGGCGGTCGGCGAGATTCGGCAGGAGATCGACGGCGTCATCGTGACGATCGCCTGGCAGGGGCGGCAGTACGAGCTGCGCGCGCCGCTGTTCGGGTTGCAGCAGGCCGGCAACATCGCGCTCGCCTTCACCGCCGCCTGTTCGCTGGGGCTCGCCCCCGAGGATGTCGTGGCGAGCCTCAGAAGCACGCCGCAGATCGCCCATCGGCTCGAGGTCAAGCGCGAGGCCAGCGGCGCGACCCTGATCGACGACGCCTACAATTCCAACCCGGTCGGCTTCGCCGCGGCGCTCGAAGTGCTCGACGTGCTGCGGACCCCAGGCGGCCGGCGCATCCTGGTCACCCCCGGCATGGCCGAACTCGGCGCGGCGCACGACGCGGAGCACCGCCGCATCGGCCGGCTCGCTGCTTCCCATGTCGATGTGTTGGTGGCGGTGGCGCCGCACCGCGTCGCGCCGCTCGCCCAGTCCTTCGCCGAAGCCGCGCCGACGGCGGAAATCGTCTCCTGTCCGGGTTTTGCCGAGGCCCAGGCTTGGATGGCGCGCAATGTCGCGACCGGCGATGTGGTGCTGCTCGAAAACGATCTGCCCGATCTGCTTGAGCAGCAATTGCGGCTGTGATAGCCCGGTAGGGCGGATGAGCGCAGCGTAATCCGCCGATGGGTGGGCTTGGACGGCCGGATTTTGGCGGATTGCGCTTTGCTTATCCGCCCTACGCGCGCACCGCCTTGGCGATCAGCACCGTCCCCGGCAGGCGCAGCCCGTCGGGCGTCAGGTAGGGCGCGAAGGCCGCCGCGGTCTCGGCGGCGATCGCGGCGCGCGCCGCTTCGGAGGCGTGCTTTTCCTCCATCAGCCGCCAGGTTGGGCCGAACATCGTAGCGTGCTCGGCTTCGCTCTGGGCGCTCCGACCGGCAATCCTGAAGCCCCGCGGCGCGATCGCGATCTCGGCGAACCCGGCCTGCTCGAGGATGCCGCGCAGGTAGGCGGGATCGCGAAACGCCATCGGCCCCGGCTCGCGCGGGTCAGACGGCGCCGGGCTCCCGAGATGCTTCATCGCGATATCGAACGGGATTTGCCAGTGCGCATTCTCGCCCATCGACGCCCAGACCGCCATGCACAGCCGCCCGCCTTGGCGCAGCCCGGCGTAGAGGTTGGCGAACGCGGCGACCGGGTCGGCGAAGAACATCACGCCAAAGCGCGAGATCAACAGGTCGAAGCTGTCCGGCGGAAAGCGGTGCACCTGCGCGTCGGCCTGGATCAGCGTGAGGTTGGCGGCGCCCGCCTTGGCGATGTTCTGCTGGGCCTGCGCCAGCATCGGCGCGGAGATGTCGATGCCGGTGACGTGGCCGGCCGGAGCGACCGCGGCGGCGAACGGGATCGCGGTCGCGCCGGTGCCGCAGCCGATATCGAGCACGCGCTCGCCCGGACGCGGACCGGCCGCCTCTTGCAGCAGATGCGCGACCTCGATGTTGCGCGCTTCCTGGAGCCCGGCGCGGCCGACCCAGCGCGGGCCGGCGACCTCGTTCCAGTATTGCCCCATCGCCGTGTTGGCCGTATCGGGCATGGCGTTATCCTTCTTGATCTCGGGCCCCCACCCCAACCCTCCCCCGCTTGCGGGGAGG
>DASRLO010000155.1:0-39641 GCA_035648415.1 Allostellaceae bacterium | reverse complement strand
TCGGCGCCTGGCTCGCGCCGCACGGCCGGCTTTTCGTCCATGTCTTCGCGCACAAGGCGCGGCCCTACCGCTTCGACCATCGCGACCCGGCCGACTGGATCGCCCGGCATTTCTTCACCGGCGGCATCATGCCGAGCCACGGCCTCATCCGGCACTTCCCCGACTGCTTCACGGTGGAAGAGGAATGGCGCTGGAACGGCCAACATTACGAGCGGACCGCGCTCGACTGGCTCGCCAATTTTGACGCCAACCGGGTGGCGATCGACCGCACCCTCGCCGCGGCCTGCGGCGCGGATGCCGCGCTGTGGCGGCGGCGCTGGCGGCTGTTCTATCTGGCGACCGCCGGGCTGTTCGGCCATCGCGGCGGCGAGGAATGGGGCGTCAGCCATTACCGGCTGCGCCCGACGGGCGGCTGAGCCATGTCGCCATGGCGCATCGTCCGCCGCTACATCTCGCATCCCGATCCGCTGGTCGCGGCGGGCAATCTGATCGCGGTCGTCATCGTCTGGAACCAGCCGTTCTACCCGGTCTACCTTTATTTCCTGGTCGGCAAGGACATCGCGATTTCGGCCCTCACCTTCCTGTCGACGCCGTTCTTTTTCGCGGTGCCGGCGGTCGCCCGCCGCCATCCGCTCGCCGGACGGGTGCTGCTGCCGCTGACCGGCATCGTCAACACCGTGTTCTGCACCAAATTGTTCGGCGAGGCGGCCGGGGTCGAGCTGTTTCTCGCGCCCTGCATCATGATTGCGGCGATGCTGTTCCGCCGCTCCGAGCGGCTGGTCATGCTCACATTGGTCGGGCTCGGCCTCGCCGCCTATCTCGGGCTGCACGGCCGCTACGGGGCGCCGGTCCATTTCTATTCGGCCGAGGAGTACGCCGCCTTTCTCGGCCTCAACGCGATGAGCGTCGGGACGCTAATCGCCTTTGTCGGGCTGACCTTCTCGAACGCCCTCGCCGAGATAGAAAGCCGCCGCTAGCCGCCGGTCGCCCGGTCGATGGCGGATGCGATGAGATAGCCGAGCGTCGCGGCGATCGCGCTCAGCACGGTCCCCCAGCACAGATCGAGGATGGTGATCGTCGTCGACCACGATCTGAGCGTCGCCTGGTTGGTCAGGTCGTAGGTCGCATAGGCGACAAGCCCCAGTGCCGCGCCGTTGGCGAGCGCGCTCGTCCACCGCCCGGAGGCGATCGCCGGGGCGACCGCGAAGAACACGAGCCCGGCCATGTAGACCAAGTAGAACAGCACCGCCGGCAGCGGCCGGAAGCTCGGCATCAAAAGATCGCCGAGCAGCGGCCGGTAGAGCGTGCTGCCCGTCGCCGTCAGCCAGACGACGTCGCAGGCGAGGAACACGACCGCGGTCGCGACGTAGGACAGGAGGTAGAGCTTCATCGGCGGCCGCAATTATTGCGCGGCGACGGCGGCGGGCCGGCAAAGCGGCGTTCCATGTCGCGGCGCACGCGCACCGCCTCGCTGTCGGGGATTTCGACATCGGCCCAGCGCACGATGTCGCCGCCGGCGACGGCGCGCCGCAGCGCGACCTTGTGCGCGAGGCCGATCGGCAGCGCGCCCTCGGCGAGGCTGCGCTCGGCCGGCACGAGCTTGCCCCATACCGTGAAGCCGCCCTCGCCGTCGAGCGTGTCGCCGGCGCGCAGCGGCCGCTTGGCGACCGCCACCGCGTCGCCGCGCCAGCCTTCCGGCTGCCCGGTCGGCTCGCCGCGCAGCGCCGCCGACAGCACCGAGACGCCGAGTTCCAGCCCGATCAGATGGTACGGCTTGTACATCGCCGCGTACCAGCCGCCGGCGTCGGTCTTGAGGCCGTATTCCTTGAAGCAAATGCGGGCGTATTCGTTCGGCGCCTTCAAGATTACATAGACGCCCCAGCGCAGGTCGCGGAACACCGGCCGGCCGTCGCGTTCCAGCGACGAGACGACCTCGACCATTCCGTCGCGCTCGAGCGCGCCGCCGGCTTCTCTGCCGCGCAGCATTTGCGGCAGATCGTCGACCCCGCAAGGCGGGAACAGCAGCCCGTCCGCCGGCACGCCAAGACCGCTGGCATTGGCGATCGCCGCCATCTCGATCGCCGATTTGGTGCCATCGAGAAACGAGTTGAACATCTGCGGGTTCATCCCGCCGCGCTTCGCCTCGTCCGGGGTTAGCCCGTAATGCGCCCAGACATCGTCCGGGGTCACCGCGTGATAGGCCGGCAGGTACTTGGTGCCCTTGCCCGCCGCCACCACCTCGAACCCGCAGGCGCGCGCCCAATCGACCAGTTCGCAGGTCAACGCCGGCTGGTCGCCGTAGGCCAGCGAATAGACGACCCCCTTGGCGCGCGCCTCCTCGGCGAGTAGCGGCCCGGCCAGGACGTCGGCCTCGACATTGACCATGACGATGTGCTTGCCCGCGGCGATCGCGGCGCGCGCATGAGATATGCCGGCGGGCGGGCTACCGGTCGCCTCGACGACGATCTCGATTTCGGGATCGGCGCAGGCCTCGGCGCCCGACGCGACAAACCGGGTCCGTGCGATGCGCGCCGCGTCCCAGCCGATCCCGCGGCACGCGCTGCGCGCCCGCTCGGGGTCGAGATCGGCGATGACCCCGATCTCGATTCCGGCCATCGTCGGCGCCTGGTTCAGGAACATCGAGCCGAACTTCCCGGCGCCGATCAGCCCGATTTTCACCGGGCGTCCGGCGGCGGCGCGCTGCCGCGCCAGGCGATGCAGGCTCACCGCGCGCTATTCCGCCGCCATCTTGTGGGCGCGGGCGTAGTCGAGGAGCGCGCTGTCCGCCACCGGCTCGATCGGGGTGAAGTCGCGGTGCGCGATCCACTCGGGCCGGGTCGGCGTGCGGATATGGTTCGAGACCGCGCACAAGGTCAGGTAGACGATGCGCCGCGGATAAGGCGTGATGTTCGGCGCCGAAGCATGCACGAGGTTGCCGTGGAACATCAGCACCGCGCCCGGCTTGCCGGTCGGCGCGACGATGCCGCCCTCGCACACCAGCCGCGTCACCGTCTCGTTGTCGAGCGTCCACAGCGGGTACGACGTCGTCTCGAGATCATGCCCCGCCGACAGCACGCCGTGCTTGTGGCTGCGCGGCACCAGCATCAGCGGCCCGTTGATCGGCATCACCTCGTCCATGAACACCGCGATGTTCATCGCCCGCGGTTCGGGCATGCCGTCGTCGCGCGCCCAGGTGCCGTAATCCTGGTGCCATTGCCAGACATCGCCCTCGAACGCCGCCTTGGCGTTGATCTTGTACTGGTGCATGTAGAGTTGCTCGCCGAGCACCTGCTCGACCGGCCCGATCAGCCGCGGATGGTGGCCGAGCAGGCGGAACGCCTCGTTGTAAACATGCGCGGCGAAGGCGGTGCGCGGCGCGCCGGTCTTCTCGCGCCAGACCTCGGGGCGGTCGACGGCGTAGATCGCTTCGGCCTCGTCGCGCAGCACCGCGATTTCCGCCTCGGCAAAGCACTCCGGCAGGAAGAGGTAGCCTTCCTCAGCGAATTGCCGCCGCTGTTCGGCATTGAGCTGCATCGCGATTCCTTCCGCAGACTCCCTCGTTAAGCTATCATTTTAATTGAGACGGTAACATTTGGTCGCGCCAAGGAAAACCGGCCCTATTTTTTGAGTGAGGCGGGAACTTCCTGAGGTTGGCCGCGTTTGCGCTTGTCCGGTTGGCGTGCGTCTGCATCGCCACATCGCCTATGGGGGGCAAATGGATCCGACTGCCGATGGTCTCGAAGCCCTTAGCGATGACAATGTCGAGCTCACGATCGGAGAAGCAGCGCCACCGGCACTAAACGGGCACGACAGGGCCCGCGCCGCGCCCGACGAGCCTCTGGATCTGCGGCAAATGCTGAAGGCGCTGCAGGCGGTCAGGGTCGGCGACTTCTCGGTCCGCTTGCCGGCGGACCAGGCCGGGATCAGCGGCAAGATCGCCGACGCCTTTAACGAGATCGTCGCCGCCAACGAGCGCATGGCGCAGCAGCTCGAATATGTCGGCCAGGTGGTCGGCCGCGAGGGCAAGCGGCGCCAGCGCGTCAAATTCGCCCTGACCAGCGGCGCCTGGGGCGAGATGGAAAATTCGGTCAACGGGCTGATCGACGACCTCTTGTGGCCGACGACCGCGGTCACCGAGGCGATCGCGGCGGTGGCGCGCGGCGACCTCCTGCGCACCGTGCGGCTCGATGTCGACGGGCGGCCGCTCAAGGGCGAATTCCTCCGGCTCGCGACCATCGTCAACACGATGATCGAGCAGCTCTCCGTCTTCACCTCGGAGGTGACCCGCGTCGCCCGCGAGGTCGGCACCGACGGCAAGCTCGGCGGCCAGGCGCAGGTGCGCAAGGTCTCGGGCGTGTGGCGCGACCTGACCGACAGCGTCAACTCGATGGCGAACAACCTGACGGCGCAGGTCCGCAACATCGCCGACGTGACGATCGCGGTCGCCAACGGCGATTTGTCGAAAAAAATCACCGTCGACGTGCGCGGCGAGATTTTGCAGCTCAAGGAGGCCATCAACACGATGGTCGACCAGCTGCGTTCGTTCGCTTCCGAGGTGACCCGCGTCGCCCGCGAGGTCGGCACCGAGGGCAAGCTCGGCGGCCAGGCGATCGTCCCCGGCGTCGCCGGCACCTGGAAGGATTTGACCGACTCGGTCAACGCGATGTGCGGCAACCTGACCGACCAGGTGCGCAACATCGCCCAGGTCACCACCGCGGTGGCGCGCGGCGACCTGTCGCGCAAGATCACCGTCGATGTCCGCGGCGAAATCCTCGAGCTGAAGGACACCATGAACACCATGGTCGATCAGCTCAACGGCTTCGCCTCGGAGGTGACCCGCGTCGCCCGCGAGGTCGGCACCGAAGGCCGGCTCGGCGGCCAGGCGGCGGTGCCGGGTGTCGCCGGCACCTGGAAAGACCTCACCGACAACGTCAATTCGATGGCGTCGAACCTGACCGCGCAGGTCCGCAACATCGCCGAGGTCGCCACCGCGATCGCCGGCGGCGATCTGTCGAAAAAGATCACCGTCAACGTCAGCGGCGAAATCCTGCAGCTGAAGGAAACCATTAACACGATGGTTGATCAATTGAACGCGTTTGCCGGCGAAGTGACCCGCGTCGCGCGCGAGGTCGGCACCGACGGGCGATTGGGCGGCCAGGCCAACGTGCTGGGTGTCGCCGGCACCTGGAAGGATTTGACCGAGAGCGTCAATTCGATGGCCAACAATCTCACCGGCCAAGTCCGCAACATCGCCGAAGTGACCACCGCGGTCGCCAATGGCGATTTGTCGAAGAAGATCACCGTCAACGTCTCGGGCGAAATCCTGCAGCTCAAGGACACCATCAACACGATGGTGGACCAGCTCAACGCGTTCGCCAGCGAGGTGACGCGGGTCGCCCGCGAAGTCGGCACCGAAGGCAAGCTCGGCGGCCAGGCGGAAGTAAAGGGCGTCGCCGGCACCTGGAAGGATTTGACCGACAGCGTCAACTACATGGCTGGCAATTTGACCGACCAGGTGCGTAACATCGCCGAGGTCGCCACCGCCGTGGCGCGCGGCGATCTGTCGAAGAAGATCACGGTCAACGTGTCGGGCGAAATCCTCCAGCTCAAGGACACCATCAACACGATGGTCGACCAGCTGAACGGCTTCGCCGGCGAGGTGACCCGCGTCGCCCGCGAGGTCGGCACCGAAGGGCGGCTCGGCGGCCAGGCGCAGGTGCCGGGCGTCGCCGGCACCTGGAAGGACCTGACCGACAACGTCAACTCGATGGCCGGCAATTTGACCGGCCAGGTGCGCAACATCGCCGAGGTCGCGACCGCGATCGCCGGCGGCGACCTGTCGCGCAAGATCACCGTCGACGTGAAGGGCGAAATCCTCGAATTGAAGGAAACGCTCAACACCATGGTTGATCAGCTCAACCGCTTCGCCGGCGAGGTGACGCGTGTCGCGCGCGAGGTCGGTAGCGAAGGGCGGCTGGGCGGCCAGGCGCAGGTGCCGGGCGTCGCGGGCACCTGGAAGGACCTCACCGACTCGGTCAACTCGATGGCCGGCAACTTGACCGGCCAGGTTCGCAACATCGCCGAAGTCACCACCGCGGTCGCGCGCGGCGACCTGTCGCGCAAGATCACCGTCGACGTGAAGGGCGAAATCCTCGAATTGAAGAACACCATCAACACGATGGTCGATCAGTTGAACGCCTTCGCCTCGGAGGTGACCCGTGTCGCGCGCGAGGTCGGCACCGAGGGCAAGCTCGGCGGCCAGGCCGCCGTGCCCGGCGTCGCCGGCACCTGGAAGGATTTGACCGACAACGTCAATTTCATGGCCTCGAACCTGACCGGCCAGGTCCGCAACATCGCCGAGGTGGCGACCGCGATCGCCAATGGCGATCTGTCGAAGAAGATCACCGTCGACGTGCGCGGCGAGATTCTCGAATTGAAGGAAACGCTGAACACGATGGTCGAGCAGCTTCGCTCGTTCGCGGCGGAGGTGACGCGCGTCGCGCGCGAAGTCGGCACCGAGGGCCGCCTCGGCGGCCAGGCGGTGGTGTCCGACGTCGCCGGCACCTGGAAGGACTTGACCGACAACGTCAACCTGCTCGCCGCCAACCTCACGACCCAGGTCCGCAACATCGCCGAAGTCACGACGGCGGTGGCGCGCGGGGACCTGTCGCGCAAGATCACCGTCGACGTGAAGGGCGAAATCCTCGAGCTGAAGAACACCATCAACACGATGGTCGATCAGCTCAACGGCTTTGCCTCGGAGGTGACCCGCGTCGCCCGCGAGGTCGGCACCGAGGGCAAGCTCGGCGGTCAGGCCACCGTCCCCGGCGTCGCCGGCACCTGGAAGGATTTGACCGACACGGTCAACGTGATGGGCGCCAACCTGACCGAGCAGGTGCGCGGCATCGTCAAGGTGGTGACCGCGGTCGCCAATGGCGACCTCAAGCAGAACCTCACCGTCAAATCGATGGGCGAGGTCGCCGCGCTCGCCGAAACCATCAACAACATGACCAACACGCTGGCGATCTTCGCCGACCAGGTGACGACCGTGGCGCGCGAGGTCGGCGTCGAGGGCCGGCTCGGCGGTCAGGCCAACGTGCCCGGCGCCGCCGGAACCTGGAAGGATTTGACCGGCAACGTCAACCTCTTGGCGGCCAATTTGACGACGCAGGTGCGCGCCATCGCCGAGGTCGCGACCGCGGTCACCAAGGGCGATCTGACCCGATCAGTCGATGTCGAGGCGCGCGGCGAGGTCGCCGAATTGAAGGACAACATCAACACGATGATCGGCAATTTGCGCCTCACCACGGAGCAGAACACCGAGCAGGACTGGCTCAAGACCAACCTCGCGCGATTCACCAACATGCTGCAAGGCCAGCGCGACCTGTCGCGAGTCGGGCGCATGCTGCTGTCAGAACTGGCGCCGCTGGTCGAGGCGCAGAACGGCGCCATTTACCTGATCGAGCCGGAAGGCGGTCTGCGCCGGCTTTCCGCCTATGCCGACGCCGATGCCGGCGGCCCCGAGCATCTGCAGCCCGGCCAAGGCCTGGTCGGGCAATGCGCCGTGGACGCGCGCCGGATGCTGATCACCCAGCTTCCCGAAAATGTCGTTCCCATCCGTTCGGGCATTTTCGAAGTCCCGCCGCGCAACCTGATCGTCCTGCCGGTGCTGTTCGAGGGTCAGGTCAAGGCGGTCATCGAGCTCGCCTCGGTCGGCGCCTTCACCGACCTGCAGATTTCCTTTCTCGAGCAGCTCACGGCGGGCATCGGCATTGTCTTGAACAGCATCGAAGCGACGATGCAAACCGAGAGCTTGTTGACCCAGTCGCAACAGCTCGCGGGCGAGTTGCAGACCCAGCAGCGCGAGCTGACGCAGACCAACGAGCAGCTGGAGCAAAAGGCGCAGCAGCTCGCCGAGCGCAATGTCGAGGTCGAGGCCAAGAACCAGGAAATCGAGCAGGCGCGCGGCGCGCTGGAAGACAAGGCCACCGAACTGGCGCTGACCTCGAAATACAAATCGGAATTTCTCGCCAACATGTCGCACGAGCTGCGCACGCCGCTCAACAGCATCCTGATCCTGGGTCAGCAGCTCGGCGACAACCCCGACGGCAACCTCACCGGGAAGCAGGTCGAGTTCGCACGCACGATCCACAGCGCCGGCACCGATCTGCTAAACCTGATCAGCGACATCCTCGATCTGTCGAAGATCGAGTCGGGCACGGTGTCGGTCGATGTCGAGGAGCTCTTCTTCAACAACCTCGTCGACATGGTCGCGCGGCCTTTCCGGCACGAGGCGGAGAGCCGCAAGCTGTCGTTCGAGGTGGTGCTCGACCCGAACCTCGCCAAAAGCATCACCACCGATTCGAAGCGCCTCCAGCAGGTGCTGAAGAACCTGCTGTCGAATGCCTTCAAATTCACCGAGCAGGGCGGCGTAAAGCTCAACATCTTCCACGCCACCGGTGGGTGGAGCGCGGAACACGGCGGCCTGAGCCACGGCGACGTCGTCGCCTTCGAGGTCTCCGACACCGGCATCGGCATCCTCCCCGAAAAGCAGCGCATCATCTTCGAGGCGTTCCAGCAGGCCGACGCCAGCACCAACCGCAAGTACGGCGGCACCGGGCTCGGCCTCGCGATCAGCCGCGAACTCTCCAACCTGCTCGGCGGCGAGATTCAGCTGCGCAGCACGCCCGGTTCCGGCGCCACCTTCACCCTCTATCTGCCGCTGCGCTATGTCACTGCGCCGGCGGTGACGCGCCCCAGCAGGGCGCCGCCGCCATCGCTCGCCGAGACGCTGGTGACAGTGCGGCCGAGCGAGCCGGCCGTCACCCAAATTCAGGACGACCGCACGGTATTGGAGGCGGGCGACACCATCCTCCTCATCGTCGAGGACGACCCCCACTACGCGCGCATCATCGCCGACCTGGCGCATGACGAAGGGCTCAAGGTGCTGGTGGCGATGAGCGGCACCGACGCGCTGACCCTGGCGCGCGAGTACCAGCCTACCGCGATCTCGCTCGATGTCTTCCTGCCCGACATGCTCGGCTGGACCGTGCTCAGCCAGTTGAAGCAGGACCCGCTGACCCGGCATATCCCGGTGCAGATCGTCACGCTCGACGAGGACCGCCAGCACGGCCTCGCGCGCGGCGCCTTCTCGTTCGTCAACAAGCCGAGCTCGACCGGCGATCTCGGCACCGCGCTGCGCCGCATCACCGATTATGTCAGGCCGCGGCGCAAGCGCCTGCTCGTCGTCGAGGATAACCCGGCCGAGCAGCTCAGCATCGCCGAGCTTCTCGACCACGACGACATCGACCTTACTACCGTCGGCACCGGCTCCGAGGCGCTCGCCGATATCCGCGCAAACGGCGCCGACTGCGTCGTGCTCGACCTGCGGCTCCCCGATATGTCGGGGTTCGAGCTGCTTGACGAGATCCGCGACGACCCGGCGCTGGCGGATCTGCCGGTCATCGTCTTCACCGGGCGCGAGTTGTCGCCCGAAGAAGACGCCCAGCTTCACACCATGGCGCGCAGCGTTGTCGTCAAAGGCGTCGAATCGCCCGAACGGCTGCTCGACGAAACCGCGCTCTTCCTGCACCGCGTCGTCGCCAAACTGCCGGAAGACAAGCAACGCATGATCGAGCGGCTGCACAGCTCCGACGAGGCGCTGGTTGGCCGCACGGTGCTGCTGGTCGACGACGACGCCCGCAACATCTTCGCCTTGAGCAGCGTCTTGGAGCGTCGCGGCATGCGGGTCTTGGCGGCGACCACCGGCCGAGAGGCGGTCGCCGCGGTCAAATCGACGCCGGAGTTGGCAATCGTGCTGATGGACATCATGATGCCGGAGATGGACGGGTATCAGACGATGGAGGCGATCCGCGCCGACCCGGCATTCCATCGCCTGCCGATCATCGCGCTCACCGCCAAGGCGATGAAGGGCGACCGCGAGAAGTGCCTCGAAGCCGGCGCCTCGGACTACCTGGCGAAACCGGTCAATACCGAGCAACTTCTTTCGGCGTTGCGCATGTGGCTGCACCGCTAGCGGGGGAGCCACAGATGCGGGCGGAAGACATGGTCAACATCCTCCTGGTCGACGACCAGGCGGCCAAGCTGTTGACCTACGAGACGATCCTCGCCGAACTCGGCGAGAACCTGCTGAAGGCGAATTCGGCGAACCAGGCGCTGGAGCTGCTGCTTCGCCATGACGTCGCGGTCGTGCTGATCGACGTCTGCATGCCGGATCTCGACGGGTTCGAACTGGCGGCGATGATCCGCGCCCACCCGCGCTTTCAGACGACGGCGCTGATCTTCGTCTCGGCGGTGCAGGTCGCCGATATCGACCTCTTGCGCGGTTATGCGGCGGGAGCGGTCGATTACGTGCCGGTGCCGGTCATTCCGGACCTGCTGCGCGCCAAGGTGCGGGTCTTCGCCGAGCTCTATCGCAAGACCAAGCAGCTCGAAGTGCTGAACGCCGAACTCGAGCGCCGCGTCGCCGAGCGCACCGCCGAGCTCGAGCTCGCCAATGCCGATCTCGAACTTCGGGTCGAGGCGCGCACCCGCGAGCGCGGAGCAGCGCTGGCACAAGTCCACGAGATGCAGAAAGTCGAGAGCCTCGGCAAGTTGACCGGGGGCGTCGCACACGATTTCAACAATTTGCTGACGGCGGTGCTCGGCAATCTCGAAATGCTGCGCAAATACGCCGTCCGCGATCCCCGGCAGCTTCGCCTCGTCGACAACGCGATCAGGGGCGCCGAGCGCGGCGCCACCTTGACCAACCGCATGCTCGCCTTCGCCCGGCGCCAGGAGCTGCGCCCCGAGACGGTCTACATCCCCAAGCTCGTGGAAAGCATGGTCGAGATGCTGACCCGCACGCTGGGCCCAACGGTGCAGATCTCGACCGCGCTCGATCTCGCCGCCCCGCCGACGCGGGTCGATCCGAACCAGCTCGAGCTGGCGATCCTCAATCTCGGGCTCAATGCGCGCGACGCGATGCCGGGCGGCGGAAAGCTGACCATCTCGACCCGCGCCGAGCAGGTCGGCGACGGCGACGTTACCGGCCTGCGCGGTGGCGCGTATGTCTGCATTGCCGTCAGCGACACCGGCACCGGCATGGATGCCACCACGCTGAAACGGGCGGCCGAGCCGTTCTTCACCACCAAGAGCCCCGGTCAGGGCACCGGGCTCGGCCTGTCGATGGTCGATGGGCTGGTCGCGCAATCGAGCGGAGCGATGCGGATCGTCAGCGAGCAAGGCGGCGGCGGCACGCGGGTCGAGATTCGCCTTCCGGTCGCCGACGGGGAGCCGCCCGAGGAGGCCGAGACCAACGGAACGCTGCTCGCGCGCGAAGGGCCGTGGCGCGTGCTCCTGGTCGAAGACGATCCGATCGTCGCCGCGAGCACCGCGGCGATGCTGGAGGATCTCGGCCACACGATCGTCGAGGCGAATTCGGCGCAGCGCGCGCTCGATGTGCTGCGCGCCGACGGCGCGATCGACATCGTCATCACCGACCATGCGATGCCCGGCATGACCGGAACGGAACTCGCGGCGCAGGTGCGGCGCGAATGGCCGGCGCTTCCGGTGGCGTTGATCAGCGGCTACACCGAACTCGCCGGCGATGTCCCCGGCGATTTGCCGCGCCTCGCCAAGCCTTACCGCCAGGAGCAGCTCGCCCAGTTCGTGGCGACGCTGGTGCGCCACCAGGAGCCGGCCGCGCCGTAGGCCTCAACCGAGGAACCTGCATCGGCGTTCTCCGCCGCCGCCGGCCGAGCGCGCCCTACCCGCCGCGGCGAGCAAGACTAATCGCAGGTGATGTCGAACGCGTTGAGCCCGTCTCCTAGATAGGCGGGCAGCGCCGCATCGCCGATCATGTAGTCGGGGTCGCGGTCGGCGATGCGGTCTCCCGCCTCGCGCACCGCGTCGTTCCATTCGGTGATGTCGAAATCGCCGCGCCCGATAAAGATCAGCGCCAGGAGATCGACCTGCTCGGCGATGTTGAGCCCGGCGATGAATTCCTGCATCTGCTCGCGCCGGCTGTCGGTGCCGGGGTTATCCTCGATCGTCATAAGCGGGCTGTCGTCGCCGCTTGTCGTGCGGTCCCCGGTGGTCGGCGGCACCTGACCCGCGACCTCCCGCGCTACCTCGATAAAGTCGCAAACCTTCAGGGCGCTGATCCGTAGTTCCGGCATGGTCCTCTCCGCCAAAGCTGGTCCGCTTGTGTCCTCGGGCAAACGCTCGGCGCGGCGCGGCGTTTCCACCGCGACCGCGGGCTTGCGCTCGCCGAAAAGGCGCAGGCTGCTGACCAGCGCGGCGACGAGCGCGATGCCGGACGCGATGGCGAGCGCGGTCGTCGTCCCTGCCGACAGCCCGAAGATCAGCGCGACCAGCGCCGCGCCGGTGGTCTGGCCGAACAGCCGCGCGGTGCCCAGCATGCCGCTCGCCCCGCCGCTGCGCTCGCGCGGCGCCGCGTTGATGATCGCGCGGTTGTTGGGCGACTGGAAGAGGCCGAACCCGGCGCCGCACAGCGCCATGCGCCAGGCGATGTCGGCCGCCGCCGGATCAGCGGGCAGCAGCGCCAAGAGCCCGACCCCGGCGCCGAACACCGCGAGCCCGATCCCGCCCAGAATGCCCGCCGGATGCCTATCGGCGAGCCAGCCGGCGAGCGGCGCGACGACCGCCGTCATCAGCGGCCACGGCGTCATCAACAGTCCGGTCTCGACCGCCGAACGGCCCAGATTCGTCTGCAGGTAAAACGGCAGCGCCACATAGGCCATCATCTGCGCGACGAACGAGCAGACCGACGTCGCGACCGACAACGAGAACTCGCGGATGCGCATCAGGTCGACCGGCAGCATCGGCCAGGCCTGGTGCGATTCGCGCCACACCAGCGCGACGCCGATCGCGGCCGCGCCGACCGCTTCCGCGGCAATCGCGCCGATCGGCTGGTGATGGCCGATCCCGTCGATCGCGGTGATCGTCAGCCCGAAGGCGCCGGCATTGAGCGCCGCCCCGATCAGGTCGAAGCGGTGCCTGCGCCGTGGCGTCGCCGGCAGCGCCCGAGTCAAGAGCAGCGCAAAGACCCCGATCGGGACGTTGATCGCGAAGAGCCATTGCCACGACGCGACCGAGAGGATCATCGCCGCGACGGTGGGGCCGACCGCGGCTCCGACCGACACGGTGACGGCGTTGATGCCGATCGCATGGCCGAGCTTCGCGCGCGGATAGATGAAGCGCACCAGCGCGGTGTTGACACCCATGATGCCGGCGGCGCCGAAACCCTGGAGGATGCGCGCCGCGGTCAGCTCGACGATCGAATGCGACAGCGCGCACGCCAGCGACGCGGCGGTGAACACCGCGAGCCCGACCCGGTAGACCCGGCGGTATTCGTAGATCTCGCCCAGCGAGGCGAGCGGCAGCAGGCTGATGGTGATCGCCAGCTGATAGGCGTTGACGATCCAGATCGCGGTCGCCGGGCTCGCCGACATGTCTCCGGCGATGGTCGGCAGCGCGATATTGGCGATCGAGCTGTCGAGCACCGACATGGTGATGGCGAGGCCGACGGCGAGCATCGCCCAATAGCGCTGCGGCGTCGGCAGCCCGTCCTCGACGCTCTGCGGCGGGGCGACGCCGCGAGAGGCGGTGGGCGGCGGGGGTTGCAAGTCCATCTCCCGACGAATGGCGGCGACGGCGAAAGGTTCACCCGTCGCCGCGCCGCGCCCGCGGATCGCGCGGCATCCCGCTCCGGAACGCGACGCTTCATGCCTTGTTGGCCAAGTATCTCACTTTGCGGCAGGGCTATCTTGCAGTACGGCGTTCCGCTCGCCACCGTGCCGATGGAAGCGGTCGCCGTGGAGGCGATCCCGGTCGACGGCGGTCCCTGGCAGTACGAACCGAAATGGGACGGGTTTCGCTGTCTGGCATTCAAGGCCGGCGATACGGTCGAGATGCGCGCCAAATCGGGAAAGCCGCTCGGACGGAATTTTCCGGAAATCCTCGCGATGCTCGCCGGGCTGAAGCCCGATCGGTTTGTCGTCGATGGCGAGCTGGTCATCGAGCGCGACGGGCGCTTCTCGTTCGACGCCTTGCAGATGCGCCTGCACCCGGCGGAAAGCCGTATCCGCAAGCTGGCCGCCGAGACCCCGGCCTGCCTCGTCGTGTTCGATATTCTGGTCGCGCCCGACGGGTCGAGCCTGATGGCGGCGCCGCTGAACCGCCGCCGCGCGGCGCTGGAAAAACTGGTGGCAAGCGCCGGCGCCGCGGAGCAATTCGTGCTGTCGCCGATGAGCCGCGAGCCGCGCGTCGCCGAGGCCTGGCTCGCGCAAGCCGGGAGCGGCGCGCTCGATGGCGTCGTCGCTAAGCGGCTCGACGGTCCCTACGCCGCCGGCGAGCGGGCGATGGTCAAGGTCAAACGCCGGCGTACCGCCGATTGCGTCGTCGGCGGGTTTCGCTACCTCAGCAGCCGGCGCGAGGTCGGCTCGCTGCTGCTGGGGCTTTATGACGCAGCGGGCAAGCTCAACCACGTCGGCTTCACCTCAACCATCCCGGCTGCCGAGCGGCCCGCGCTGACGCGCCGGCTCGAAGCGATACGCGAGCCGCCCGGCTTCACCGGCAACGCGCCCGGCGGCCCGAGCCGCTGGAGTACCGAGCGCAGCGCCGAATGGCAACCGCTGCGCCCCGAGCTGGTGGTCGAGGTGCGTTTCGATCAGGTCACGGCCGATCGCTTTCGGCACGGCGCCACGCTGGTGCGTTGGCGCCCCGACAAGGCGCCGCGGCAATGCACGTTCGATCAAATCGCAATTGCGGAACCGATGCCGGTTTCGGCGGTTGACGGGTCGTAGCAACCGCGCGGCGGATCGAACGTGGCAACGCATCTCACCGAACCCTGCAAGACCTGCGACGGCTCGGGCAGGGTCGCGCGCCCGCGCCGCCGCCTGCCCAACGGCGAACCCGACCGCTTCGACAACATCGAATGGCCGGAGATGATCTGCGAGACCTGCTGCGGATCCGGGCAAGTGCCGGTCGAGCCGCAATCCATCAGGGAGCGCGCGTTCCCGGGTTATTAGGTCCCGTTTGGGGGTCCGCCCGGCGCGGACCGGGGCGCTGCGGCAAACCCGCGCGCGCCGCCACTTCTCGGCAATCCTCCCTTCGGCTAGTCTCCGCCAGAAATGCGGGTTTACGGGGCCGTCTGGCAAATAACGATTAAGGATATTAGGGTAATAACCCCTATGCGGAAGGCTGAACCGGGGCTGGCGACGCGATATCCAGCGCTGACGGCATGATCGGTGGGAAAATGGATCGGGTCGATTGGGTCGCGCCCTCGAAACCGGGTGGTGATGAGGCCGAGGCCGCCCCGTTCGATGTCCGCTTGATCGCGTTCTATCTGCCGCAGTTTCATCCCGTCCCGGAAAACGACCGCTGGTGGGGCCCGGGCTTTACCGATTGGCAAAACGTCGCCCGCGCCGCGCCGCTCTTCGACGGGCATTACCAGCCCCGCCTGCCGGGCGCGCTTGGCTTTTACGATCTGCGCCTCGACGAGGTGCGCCACCGGCAGGTCGAGCTCGCCCGCGCCCATGGCATCTACGGGTTCTGCTACTATTATTACTGGTTCAACGGCAGGCGCATCCTCGAACGTCCGCTCGACCGCTACGTCGCCGATCCGGCGATCGACTTTCCGTTCTGCATCTGCTGGGCCAATGAAAATTGGAGCCGACGCTGGGACGGCGGCAACCAGGAGCTGCTGCTCGTCCAGGAGCACGACACCGCCTCGGATATGAGGTTTATCCGCGACGTGATCCCGCTATTGAAGGATCCGCGCTATATCCGCATCAACGGCATGCCGCTTTTGGTGCTGTACCGCGCAGATTTGCTCAAGATACCGGCGGCGACCGCGGCAGGCTGGCGCGAGGAATGCGAGAAGGCGGGACTTCCCGGCCTGCACCTGTGCGCCGCGCAGACCTTCGATGTCGGCGACCCCCGACCCTACGGCTTCGACTCGGCCTGCGAGTTCCCGCCGCACAAGCACGCCGTCGGACACATCACCCAGGGTCTCCACGGCCTGCCCGGCGATTTCAAAGGCTGGGTGTGCGACTACGAGCTGGTGGCGCGGCATTCGCTGACCGCGCCGGCCCCGGACTACCCGCTCTACCGCGGGATTTTCCCCAGCTGGGACAACACCGCGCGCAAGCGCCTCAACGCGCTGATCTTCCACAATGCCGACCCCGACCGCTACGAATACTGGCTGCGCGGGCTCGTCGAATATACAAGGCAGAACCTGGTCGGCGACCAGCGCATCATCTTCATCAACGCCTGGAACGAGTGGGCGGAAGGCGCGCACCTCGAACCCGATTCGAAAAACGGTTCAGCCTATCTCGAAGCAACACTCCACGCGATGAGCGGCAAGACCGACCCGCAACATTTGTTCGGCCTGATGAACGACGAAATTCAAAGCATCGGAAACCCCGATTTGCGCGAGCGGATCGCCGGATACGCGCGCGAAATCCGCGCGCAGCTCCAGCATCTGGGCCGCACCGTCGATTTCTTCACCCGCGAGCGGCAGATGGTCGAGCGCCTGCGCCAGGAGCGCGAGGCGACGGTGTTTCACGGCCGGCGGCTCGGCGAACTCTTCGGCGCCGGGTGCAGCGAGGACATCGAGTGCTGGTTCGAGCGGATCAACGGACGCCCGATGCGCGCGCACATCGCGGTCGATGTCAGGACGACCGTGCATATCGAGGGCTGGATGCTCAGTCCCGGCGTCGCTCCCGATGCCGAGACCACCTCGCGCTTCGTGCTGCTGCAGGACATCGACACCGACGATACCTACGCCGCCCACGTCTACCAGTATTGGCAGCGTCAGGACGTCGCCTTCGCCCGGCACAACCTTGACAGCGCCTATACGATGAATTGCGGGTTCGGCTCGCTGTTCTCGGTGTCCAACGTGCCGCCGGGAACCTACCGGCTCGGCTGTGGCGTCCGCAACAACACGAAGGCGGCCTGTGTCTGGTCGGATTATCGGATCCAGCTGCTGAGCGCCGGCCGAGCGCAGACCGGCCAGCCGCAGACCGGCCAGCCGCAGACCGGCCAGCCGCAGGCGCGGGCGCGCGGACGCGGCCGCAAGCGGCGGTCGATCGAACCCCACGATGCCTGACCGCGAGCCGCCGCTCGAAGCTGACGAGACGGCCTCGACGCAACCGCTGCCGGCGGACCCGTTCGCGTCTGCCAGCGTCTCGCGCGGAATGGCTAATGTAAGCTTCATCCAGCCGCGCGTTCAGGCGCAGCGCTTCAACACCGTCGGCGCCATCGACGGGATGCTCGGCAGCGCGGTGATCGGCTGGGCCTACGACCGCGATTACGGGCGGCGGCGGGTCAAGATCACGATGTACGTCAACGACGTGCTCGCCGCCGAGACGACCGCCAACGGCCTGCGCCGCGAACTGGTCGGGATCGGCAGCCATGACGGCTTCAGCGGCTTTGTCTGCTCGATCCCGCCGGAGAAATTCGTTCCCGGCGCGGTGGTGCGGCTTTTTGCCGACGGCAGCGAGCTCGCCAGCCTGCCGCTGCTGCTCGGTCCGAAACAGTTCGACGGCATCTTCGAGCCGATCGGCGGCGCTATTGCCGGGGGCTGGGTGCGCGAGCGCGTCCGCGAGCCGTCCCGCGCTGTGCTCGACCTGCTGATCGACGGACGCGTGGCGCGATCGGTGATTGCCGACCGCTTGCGCCCGGAATTGACCACGCACGGCATCGGCGACGGCTGCTTCGGCTTCGCCGAGGCGCTTCCCGCGTTATGCCTCGACGGCGACGAGCACCAGATCGAGTTTTGCCACCGCGTCTCGGGCACCATCGTTGCGCCCGGTCCGCGCCCCTTCCGCGCCACCTTCGAAGGAGCGCTGGAGCAGCTCGACCAGCATGGCGGCGGCGGGTGGGTGTCTTGCCGCGAGGCTCCCGGCCGGCCGGTCCGCCTCGACATCGTCGTCAACGGCGAGCGGATCGCCACCGTTGTCGCCGACCGCAACCGCCCCGGTCTGCGCGGCGCGCGGGGCTCGGCCAATTGCGGTTTCGAGTTCGCCATCCCGGCCGCCGTGTCGCGTCACCGCGACCTCAAGCTCGAACTGCTGGTCGCCGGCACCGCCAATCCGGCGATCCCCGGCCCGTTCGGCTTCACCCCGCTGTCGCGGGTCATCGAGCAGCTCGAGGCGATTGCCGCCGCGGTTCCGGACGATTCGGGTGTGTCCCCGCCGACCGCCGAGCGCGGTTTTTCGGCGCTGCGCGACGAGATCGTGCCTAAAATCATCGCCGCGCTGCGCGCGCCGAAGGCAAACGCGGGATCGTTCGAGGCTTCGCTGCGTCTCGACCTGTCGAGCTTTCGCGCACCGCCGATAGCGGTCGCCGATATCGTCGATGTCGTCATCCCGGTCTATTCCGGATACGACGAGACTATCGCCTGCATCGAATCGGTGATCCGCGCGGCCGATGCGACGCGCCGCGAGATCGTCGTCGTCGACGATTGCGGCCCCGACCACCGGCTGCGCGCCGCGCTTGTCGCCTATGAGCGGGCGGGCGCGGTCACGCTCGTGATAAACCCGCGGAACCTGGGCTTCCCGGCCGCCGCCAATGCCGGGATGGCGCTGCATCCCGACCGCGACGTAATCCTGCTCAACGCCGACACGCTGGTCCCGCCCGGCTGGATCGACCGGTTGCGCGCGGTAGCTTACCGCTCGGCCAATATCGGCTCGGTGACGCCGCTGTCGAACCGGGCGACGATCTGCTCCTATCCCGAAATCAACAAGGACAACGAGTTGCCGGCCGACATGCCGTGGCAGGCGCTCGACCAAATCTGCGCCCGGGTCAATGGCGGCGCCGCCATCGAGCTCCCGACCGCGGTCGGGTTCTGCGCCTATTTGCGCCGGGCGATGCTGCGCGAGGTGGGGCCGCTCAACGCCGAACGCTGGCAGCGCGGCTACGGCGAGGAGAACGAGCTCTGCATCCTCGCAGCCGCGCGCGGCTGGAAGCATGTTCTCGCGCCGAACCTGTTCGTCGTCCATCACGGCGCGGTGTCGTTCGGCGCCGACGGGCGCAAGGCGATGCTGGAGACCAACCTGCGCACCCTGGACCGGCTCTACCCGGACTACATCCCGCGGGTGCTGGAGTTCATTCGCGAGGATCCTGTCGCGGCGGCGCGCCGCGCCATCGATTGGGCGCGGCTCAAGCAACTGAGCGACCGCTTCATGCTGTTCGTCTCGCATCGCCACGGCGGCGGGACGGCTGTGCATGTCGAGGAGATGGCGCGGCGGCTCGCGGAGGGCGGCCAGCAGGTGCTGATCCTCGAGGCCAACTCCGACAGCCACGGGGTGGCGACAATCCGCAATCTCGCGCTGGGTACGCTCAGCGTCTACCACCTGCCGCGCGACGCCGACGCGCTGGTCGCCGATCTGCGCGGTTGCGGCATCTGGCACGCCCACATCCACCAGATCATGGGCGGCGAGCGTTGGGCCCAGTTGGCCGCCCGGCTTGGCTGCCCCTACGACGTGACAATCCACGATTATTCGTCGTTCTGCCCGCGGATCGACCTGATCGACGAGCGAGCCCAGTATTGCGGCGAGCCGGTCGTCGAAATCTGCGAGCGCTGCATCGCGCTCAATCGGCCGCATCCCCAGCTCGAGGACGCGTATCGCGACCGCGGCGGGATGGCCGGGTGGCTCCGCATGCACGGCGCCTTGCTGCGCGGGGCGCGACGGGTGTTCGCCCCGAGCCGCGACGCGGCGGCCCGCATGGAACGGCATATCCCGGGCGTCAGATACGAGGTCCGGCGCCATCCCGAAGCGCCGCGCGAAATCACCCTCCGGCGGCCAGCCTCCACCGCCGCCGCCCGCGTTGCCGTCATCGGCGCGATCGGGCCGAACAAGGGCTACGACCTCCTCGTGGCGTGCGCGCGCGACGCGCTGAAGCAAGGCCTGCCGCTGCAGTTTTACCTGTTCGGCTACGTCGCCGACGATGCGCGGCTACGGGAGCTCGGCAATTTCCGCCTGACGGGCGAGTACGCCCGCCAGGATTTGCCGCGCGTGGTCGCCGAAAACCCCTGCGATATAGCGCTGTTTCTCAGCATCTGGCCGGAAACCTATTGCTACGCGCTGTCGGACGCCTACGCGGCGGGCCTTTATCCCCTTGCGTTGCGCTTCGGCGCGCTCGAGGAACGCATCGCCGGCAGCAAGGTGGGCACGCTGTTGCCGCTCGGCAGCACGCCGAGCGAAATCAACGCCGCGATCCTCGCCGAGATCGGCCGTGCCGACCGGTGGCCCCGGACGGTTCGGACCGGCGACGAGTGCGCCGATATCCTCGCCGAATATTATGGGCTGGCGCCGTCTGCCGCGCCGCCGCGCCGCCCTTCCCGGCACCGAAACAAGTCGTAACATTTCGACTTCAGACGGCGCGCCGGTCTCCCTCAAATTCATATATAAAATGCTTGTCGAATAAACATAAAGCTGCGACAGATTTTGCGAGGGGGCTCCCGCTTTAAGCGCGGGGAGTGCCCTTTGCGCGTCGAGGAGTTTAGATGGCGACCATTCCCGGTGGACAGTTCCGCCTAACCGCGCACGAGACGGTCAACGCCGTCGAGACGCGGACCGGAACGGGTCTGCAAGGGGCCGTAGGCGGCGACTTCAATGTCGAGGTTTTTGTCGGTTTGGCGGCAAACGCGCCGACGACCGCGGCTCACGGCTTCAACGGCCTTGCCGTGCTCAGCCCGAGCGGCCACGAGCTCGATCTGGTCAGCGGCAAGTTCGCCGCCACCGATAACGGCGGCGGCCACGACACGATCAGCGCTTTCGGCAGCGGTGAGACGGTTTCGGGCGGCGCCGCGCTGGTCTCGCTGAACCTTTACGGCGCGCACGACACGGTGAATGGCGGCTCCGGCGCCGACACGATCAACGTTTACGGCGCGCACGACACCGTGAACGGCGGCAGCGGGAACGACACGATCAATGTTTACGGCGCGCACGACACCGTGAACGGCGGCAGCGGCCAGGACACGATCGACGTTTACGGCGCGCACGACACGGTGAACGGGGGCTCCGGCGCCGACACGATCAATGTCTACGGCGCGCACGACGGCGTCGTCATCGGCACCGGCCACGACACCGTCAACGTCGCCGGATCGCACGACACGGTCTCCGCCGGCAACGGCGGCGGTTCGCTCATCAGCTTCGGCGGCTCGCACGAGACCTTCGCGGACGCGGCGTCGAGCTACGCCGACACCGTGGTCGGGTTCAACCAGAGCGCGGGCGACAGGATCCAGCTGGCCGGCACCGATACGGTGGCGCATGCGCTCGCCGATTCGAGGCAGGTCAACGGCGGTCACGACACGCTGATCACGCTGAACGATGGGTCGAGCATTCTGCTGAAGGGGATCTCCAGCATCAACTCGCACTTCTTCAGCTAAGCCGGCGCGCCGCACCTACGACCACAGCGTGGAATCGCGGTTCCACGCTTTCCGTTTTAGTCCCAGGGGTGAGCGCGTTAGATCAGCGTCAGCTTCTCGCCGCGCATCAGCATCAGATCGTCGAGCCGGAAGTTGCCGGCGAGCGGCTTCGACCCCTTCTGCACCGCGATAAACCAGTCGCGCACCACGATGTTCCAGAACAGATCGGGGTGAGTGCCAAAGGCGATCAGCAATTCGAAGATGAGGTTGGTCAGCGCCGGCTTGCCTTCGAACGCCCCGCCGCTCTGGTAATAGGCGCTGTGCGCCCATTGCCAATCCTCGATGATGTAGAGCCCGCCTTCGCGCAGCCGCGGAAAGACGATCTCGAAACTCTTGCGGCTGAGCTCGTAATGGTGCGAGGCGTCGTCGAACACCAGGTCGAGAGCCTCGCCAGCAAATTCCCGATCGATGATGTCGCTCACCGCGGCCCGGTCGTCCTGCGACACGCCGAAATACAGCTTCACCTTGTCGCCGATTTGACGCGCGCTGACGATCTCGTCGAGCGCCGGGTTCTTGTAGGCCAGCGCGAGGGCCGAATCCGGCTCGACCTCGGGCGGGCGCGGCCCCGGATTGAGGTGGTCGAGAGCGACGACTTTCCGCACGTCGGTCGCCATCCCGTAGAACAGCGGGCTGCCGCCTTGCCAGATGCCGAGCTCGAGGATGTTGTCGGTGCGGTGCGGAGCAAAGAAATCGAGGTATTGGCGAAGCAACCGCGCGTCCTTGAGGACCACGACGCTGTCGGGCCGCGTCAGCTCGGTGTACGAGCCGAGATCGCTGCGGAACTCAAGCCCGTCGACGATGAACTTGCTCTCGGAGATCCACTCGACCGGCTTGACTTGCTGCATGGCGCGTCCGTTCAGGTCTTGCTGGCGACCAAGCGGGCGAGATCGCCGACGTTGTTGAGGCTGTCCATTTCCCGGGTGCGGAACTTGATGCCGAAATTCTCCTCGACCGCAATGATGATCTCGATCTGCTTGAACGAATCCCAATCGGGAACGTCCTTGGCGCTGAGCTCGGGCCTCAGGTCGAGGTCGTCGCGCAGAAACACATCGCGAAAGATCGTCGTCAGCGCTTGGTAGATTTCGGGCTCGGTCATTGACCCTTCTCTTCTTCGATCTCGACAAAAGTATCGCGTGCCGCGAAACCGGCGAGATCGAGGGCATGGCGCGTCGCGTTGCCCGAGCCGTCGATCTCGCCGAAGCCCAGCCTCGCGTAGTGGTCCCGCACCATGCCGTTCTTGGCGCTCGGAATGTATTCGCCGATCAGGCGACGCGCGTCGAGCCGTTTCGCCATCGCGGCGACCAGGTTGAGCGTTGTCGGCTCGACCTGTCGCCCCAGCACGCGGCAGCTCATCAGCCAGGTGTCGATCAGCAAATCCCCTTCGCCCTGCATCCGGCCGATGACGATCGCGATTATGCCGTTGTCGCCGAACCGGTCGACGAGACGAAGCTGCACGCCGAAGGCCTGCTCGTCCTGCATCACCCCGACGACATCGGCTTCGGTGTAGCGCCGCGTCGTCAGGTTGAACTGGTTGGTCTTGTTGATCAGCTGCACGGTTCGGTTGAGCCCGACGCGGTCGAAGCGGCGCCACAGGAGGCGCATGTCGAGGCCGCGCAGGTACGAGCCGAGATCGGTGGCCGAGGCCTTGAGCTCGGCGCGCTGGCGGTTGCCCTGGTATTGCCCCGCGCGGGCGCGGTCCTCGTCGGTGATCGCCACCGCCTCGAAATAGCCAGCGTCCGCCAGGGTTTGCGCGTAGAAGGCGGGATCCTCGGAAATTTCCGGCACCGCGACCATCGGCAATTCGCGCCGTACCAGCTCGCGCTCGAACGGGTTGTCGTCGACAAAGACCAAAGCGTCGAGGCCGATATTGAGGTCCTCGGCGACCGCGCGCAAATTCGCCGGCTTATCGCTCCAATTGGCGACGAAGCTGGCGATGTCGCTGCGCTTCAGCACCATCTCGGGGTGCCGGTCGAACGGCTCCAGCGCATTCTTTTCGTCGTTCTTGGAGCATGCCGCGAGGATCACGCCGCGCCGTGACAATTCCCGCGCGTAATGCTGAAAATCGGCGAACGCTTCGCCGAGCGGGCTGCCGGGGCCGAGAACGAGGCCTTCGACCCCGTCATCGCCGACGACACCGCCCCAGATCGTGTTGTCGAGATCGAACACCAGCGCCTTGTACGAGCGGCCGCGCTCGGCCGCGACGAGGCGCATGACCAATTCGCCGTACATCGGCGCCGCCGCGGGCGTCACCTCCTGCTTGGCGCGATGCCAGAGTTCGGGGTTGTGCCACGCCATGAGCCCGTCGCGCGCCGCCCGCGCGTCGAGCGCCAACAGCGCGACGCCGTCCGTGTCGGCGACCCGCCGCAGTTCGGCGTTGAGCCGGGCGATATATGACGCGCGCGATCCGGCGAGCCGGTGCTCGTTGCTGCCGAGCAGTGGCGGGTGCACCGGCAGGGCAAGCTGCTGGATGACCAGGCAGCGGAAATTATCGCGTGCCAGCCGCCAGCAGGTGCGGATGCGCTCGCAGGTGTCGGCGAGCGCGGCATCGACATCCGCCCTGCTCGATGCGGCGCTGATTCCGGCGGCGAGGTGGTGCGCGTCGAGCGCCAGCAGGATCGCGGTCGGCTTGAAGCAATGCAGCCCCGATGCGGGATCGCTCAGCTCCTGCCAGTATTGGCCGTAATCGTTCTCGTAGGTCTCGACCCAGAGGCGCCGCCGCAGCCCGGCGACCCGGATCGCGGGGTGCAGATGCGCCATCGTCGCCGAGCCGAGCATCGCCAGGCGGACGGGCTTATCCGTCAGCGCCGCCGGCGCCTCGCGAACCGCGCGGTGCACCATCGTATCGAGCGCGTTGGTCTGCACCGCGTCGATCCGCGCGCCCGCCAGCGCGACCGCCTCGTCCCAGAGAGCCTCGCCCGTATCGCCGAGCCGGCGCAGCCGCTCCCGCCAGGGTTCGACCTTGGGCAGCCAGTAAAGCTCGATCATCGGTTCAACGGCCCGGCCCGCCCTGCACCAGACGGTAGGTACGCTCGCACAATTGCCGCCACAATTCGAAGGGCGGTTGCTCCTCCGCCATGAAATCCGTCAGCCGGGTGAAATAGCCGATATAGAGTCCCTCTTGCAGCGTCTCTACCGTGCCCACCGGGTGGTCAGCATCCGACGGCCGCACATAGAGCAGCGAATTGGGACCATACGCGCGCAGCGCCGCGAACAGGCGAGCGGCATCGTCATCCGTCGTCCGGTCGTCGCTCGAATAGACGCAGATCTTTTGCGGCTCTTCGAGATCGGCGATCAGCTTCCTCTTCAGAAACGCCAGGCGGCGCCGCTGCTGTTCGCGGAACGCATCGCGCTTCTCCGGCGTCGGCAACTCGCCCTCATAGACGAAGGTGTGAAAGAACAGCCCGTATTTCTTCATGATCAGAATCGTCTCGTCGCGGAACCGTTCGAAGCCGGTATCCTCGAGGGCGCCGATGGCTTCGAACCTGTCTTCGAGAGCGGCGAGCAGCGGGTCGAACGGGCTGAAGCTGAAGCGCAGGAGACCCAGCGGTTCGACCCCGTAATGCCGCTGCACGGCGCCGAAATCGCATTTCTCGCCGAGGCTCTCGAACGACAGCATCAGTTCGCTAGCGGAAATCTCGTCGCTCGCGACATTGCTCTGAGCCGCCGGAGCCGGGGAGTTCACCCCGCCGAGAGCGGTCTGCCGGCGCGCGTCGACCGCGGCGCGGATTTCTTCAAACCGGCCGGCCTGCTGCAGCCCGCCGCGCGCGGCTTCGAGTCGGGATGCCGCCGCCGCCCAGTCGCCCCGGTCCACCGCCGACCAGATATGCTCGGCGAGGAAATCCGGATCCTCCGGATGGCGGGCGAGCGCCTCGCTCGCCATCACCTCCGCGTCGGCGGCATGGCCGAGACAGCGCAGGGCCTGCATCACGCCGGCCTGCGCGCCGCGCCGCTCGGGCTCGACCTCCAGCACCAGCTCCCAGCAATGCAGCGCCGCTTTCCAGTCGTTCCGATTGATCGCGATCCAGGCGCGTTCCGCTTGGAGGTCGGCGTTGCCGGGAAAGCGCGCGAGGGCCTCGCTCGCCATCGCCTCGGCTTCGTCGAACCGCGCCGATGTCCACAAGGCGCGGGTAGCCCACAAATAGCCGTCCAGCCGGTCCGGGGCTTGCGAGCGCACCGCCGCCCACCATCGCAGCGCCTCGTCCCAGCGCTGCCGCATCGTCGCGATCCAGCCGTATTGCACGAGCACGTCCGGATTTTCCGGAAAGCGAGCGAACGCCTCCGCCGCGACCACCTCGGCTTCGTCGAGTCGGCCGTTCTGCCAGAGCACCTGGATCGGCCAGACATAGCCGTCAGGACGCTCCGGAAATTCCCGGCGCAGCGCCCGCCACAGGCGCAGCGCCTCGTCCGAATCCTGGCGCTGCATCGCCGCCCAGGCTTCGCCAACCATCTCGTCGGGGTTGACCAACGGATATTCGACGGTACCGACCACCAATAAATCCTCAGTTCGCGGAAGGCTGTGCGCGAGGGGCCGCTAAGCCCCATCGCACAAAAGCTACCATCAACAGATTAACCCACTTTTGCCAACGGCGCAGCCCGAGGCCAAGCTTCCCGGCGGCCCGGGGGATTGCCGCTCGGACTGGCTGGGGCCGGCCAATGCCGACTATACTGTAGGACAACACCGCCAAGCGTCCGCTCTCCGCCACGAAAGGACATGGTCATGCCGAGCTTTGATCACCACGGCGCCCAGATCTATTACGAGGAGTCCGGCAAGGGCTTCCCGATCCTCACCTTCGCGCCCGCCGGCTTGCAGTCGGTGATCGACGTCTGGAGCCAGCCCTCGGCGCCGATCAACCCGACCACCGAGTTCGCCGCAGACTACCGCGTCATCGCGATGGACCAGCGCAACGCCGGCGGCCAGTCGCGCGCGCCGATCACCGCCAAGGACGGCTGGGACAGCTATACCGCCGACCATATCGCGCTGCTCGACCATCTGCGCATCGACAAATGCCATCTTTACGGGCAGTGCATCGGCGGTTCGTTTATCATCAACATGCTCAAGCACCATTCGGAGCGGGTGCAGAGCGCGGTGCTGGCGCAGCCGATCGGCCGCGTCGGTCCGATGGCGGCCGGCCGCCCGGCGCGCTTCGACGGCTGGGCCGAGACGCTCAAAGACCATCCCGAAGCGACCCAGCCGGTGCTCGACGCGTTCTGCCGGAACCTTTACGCGCCGGGTTTCGTCTATTGCGCCGACCGCGACTTCGTGAAGAGCGTCAAGACCCCCTGCATGGTGCTCGCCGGCAACGACGAGGCGCATCCGTGGCCGATTTCCGAGGAATTGTCGAAGCTGCTGCCGAATGTCGAGTTCGTCGCCGAATGGAAGGCCGAACCGGCGCTTACCCCGGCCAAAGCCAAGGTCAAGGCGTTCCTCAAGAAGCACACGCCATAATCGGCAAAGGCCGATTGCGCCGGAAATTCTAATCCGTCGGCTGCGGCAGGAAGATCGTCGGGACCCAGGCCGGCGGCGCGCCGTCGCAGCGCTCCTGCCGTTCGGCTTCCTCGTCGCCGTCGCCGGCCGAATTGGCCTCCCCCGGTTTGTCGGTGGAGGCCACGTCGTCGCGTTCGCGGCGCAATTCTTCGAGCCGCTCGCGGATCACTTCAAAATCATCTGCAGCGCGTGGCCGGTTCACCGTTCCTCCTTGAGCCTCGGCTCAACCTCGGCGGCGATCCCCCATTATGTAGGGTGTGACGGCCGCGGCGCAAACTATGAGGCGAACAGCGCCGAGCGCAGTGGCCGAAACGGCGCGGCTGCGCTATCGTCATCCGAAGAACGCGCAAGACAGGGGCCAAGTTATGAGCGACCGACGCACGCTCGCCGTCGATATCGGCGGTACCGGGATCAAATTCGCCGCGCTCGACGATGAGGGCCGAATCGTCGGCGAGCGGGCGCGCGTGCCGACGCCGCCGAAACCGGTTCAGCCCGCGGCCGTTGTCGGCATCATCGAAGAGACATCGGCGACGGTCGGCCCGTTCGACCGGGTTTCGGTCGGGTTTCCCGGTATGGTGCGCGGCGGCAAGGTGCTGACCGCGCCCAATCTTGGCACCGAGCTGTGGTCCGGCTTCGACCTGCAGGGCGAGCTGACGGCGCGGCTCAAGAAGCCGGTCAAGGTGATGAACGACGCCGATGTGCAGGGTTACGGCGCGATCGAAGGCAAGGGCGTCGAGATGGTGCTGACGCTCGGCACCGGAGCCGGCACGTCGCTGTTCGACAATGGCCGGATCCTGCCGCATTTCGAGCTGGCGCATCACCCGATCAGCGGCAAGATGACCTACGACCAATTCCTCGGCAACGCGGCGCTGATGCTCAAGGGCAAGAAGAAATGGAGCAAGCGCGTCGAGAAGACGATTGCGGTGCTGCGCACCGTCATCAATTTCGACCATCTCTATCTCGGCGGCGGCAACGCCAAGAAGATCAAGTTCGATCTTCCCAACGACATCACCGTGGTGCCCAACACCGACGGGCTGACCGGCGGCATCCGGTTGTGGCACGACGTCGAGACGTCGACTGCGGCGAGGCCCGAGAATATCGTCAAGATGGCGGCTCCGGCGCGCGCCAAGCCGGTCGCCAAGCGCGCGGCCGCGCCACGCGCCAAGGCGGCCGCCAAGCCCGCGGCGAAACCGGCCGCCAAGGAGAAATCCAAACCGGGCCCTAAGCAGCCCGTCGCCTCATCGGCGGCGGGCCGCACCATCGCTCCGTCGCAGCCGCGCACCTCGGCCGGCTTTCGCGTCCCGCCGGGAGCGTGCGACTGCCACGTCCATGTCTTTGGCGCCGCGGCCGAGTTCCCGTTTGTCGCGGGCCGCGGCTACACCCCGCCGCCGGCGAGCGCCGACGACCTTCTCGAGTTGCAGAACGCGCTGTCGCTGTCGCGTGTCGTCATCGTCCAGCCGAGCGTCTACGGCGCCGACAATTCGTGCACGCTCGACGGGATGCGCCGGCTGGGGCCGGAGCGCGCCCGCGGCGTCGCGGTGATCGACGACAACACCACCGCGGCCGCGTTGCAGGACATGCACGCCGCCGGCATTCGCGGCGTCCGGGTCAACCTCGAAACTTCCGGCGTGGCCGATCCCGCGCTGTCGCGCCGCAACCTCGCCGCCGCGGTAAAGCGCGTCGCGCCGCTCGGCTGGCACGTCCAGGTTTATACGCGGCTCTCGGTCGTCGAGGCGGTGCATGACGACGTGATAAATTCCGGCGTGCCGATCGTCTTCGACCATTTCGGCGGCGCGCAGGCAGCGGGCGGCATCAACCAGCCCGGGTTCGCCGCGCTCCTCGCGCTGGTCCGCGCCGGCAAGGCCTACGTCAAGGTGTCGGGCCACTACCGCAGTTCAGTAAAGGCCCCGGCCTTCGACGATGTCGCGCCGCTCGCCCGCGCGTTGATCGCCGCCAACCCCGACCGCATCGTCTGGGGCACCGACTGGCCGCACCCGCACCATGCCGAGCCCGGCAAGAAAAGCTCGGAGCTCACCCCCTCTTTCGACATCGACGACGGGCTCGCCCTCGCGCAATTGCCGCGCTGGGCGCCGACCGCCGCGACCCGTCACAAGATCCTCGTGGACAATCCCGCCCGGCTTTATGATTTCTAGGGCCGTCGCCGCGGGATTGCTCGCGGCCGCCGCGACGCTGCTCACCGCCTGCGCCGGCACGCCGGGGCCGGCGCCGCGGCCCGCCGCCGCGATCCCGGCCGACATCCACATCCCGCCCTTCGCCAAGAAGCCATACGAACTGTTCTCGCGCGACGCCGCGGTACAGATCGCCTACCGTGAATGGCGCGCCTTCGGGCAGAAAATGGTGATCTCGCCCAACGTCCCCGAAAGCCTCGACAGCGAAGAGCGCGACGAAGGCCTGTGGCAGCGCGTCGGCGAATATTGGTGGCTCGGTCTCGATTACGGCGCGCGCGACAGCGCCTGGACCGGCAAGCACGACGCCGCCGGCATCGAGTTTCCCCGCAGCCAGGACGGCGAGTTCGCCTGGTCGGCCGCCTTTATCGACTATGTGATGCGGATGGCCGGCGCCGGTCCGCGCTTCCCGTATTCGCCGAGCCACAGCGACTACATCAACGCCGCGCGCACCCAGCCCGGCCTCGTCGTGACCGCGCTGGCGCTCAGCCAATACGCGCCGTTTCCGGGCGATCTCGTCTGCATGTGGCGCGCCGGTCACCAGGTCACCTACGAGGAGCTGCCGGCCGGGCAGTTCCCCGGCCATTGCGACATCGTCGTCGCGCGCCACCCGGCCGCGCTCGACGTGATCGGCGGCAACGTCGACAATGCGGTGTCGATGAAGCATGTGCCGATCGCGCCCGACGGCCGCATGGTGGGGCCGAGCGGCGCGGTGGTCGATCCCGACTACCCGTGGTTCGTCGTGCTCAGGGTCGCCTATCAGCGCTGAATTCGGCGAGGTCCACCTCGCGGTCGCGGCCGGAAGCGCGCATCGCCGCCGCGAAATGCGGCTCGGCGACGAGCACGCGGCGATAGACGGGTGCAACGGCCGAAACGATCTCGCCGGGTCGCCCGAGCGCCGCCTCGCCGAATTCGAGCAGCAGCAGGTTGGGCCAGGCGCGCGGCCGCTGCCGCACGATCTCGGTGAAAATCTCCGCCGGGAATCGCGCGGCGTCGGCCTGCGCCAACAGAAGGGCCGCCGCCGCGGTCGAGCGCGAAATCCCGGCATGGCAGTGGATCAGCAGATGCGCGTCTGGTCCCGCCGCGTCCACCTCTCGGCCGAAATCGAGCAGGGCCGCGACATCCTCGCGGGTCGGCGCGATGGCGCCCGGATCGTCGTCGACCACGTCATGGAAGCGCAGCGCCACCCGGCGATGCGGTGGAAACCCGGCGAACGCCTCCGGCTCCGGCCAGCCCGGATCGAGGATCGACAGCACATGCGTGACCCCGGCCGCCCCGTGCCCGCCGAGCTCGGCGATGCCGCAGATCGTGATCCGCATCAGCCGGCGTCGCGCCACGCCGTCATGCCGCCGCGCAGCACCGCGACATCGGCGATTCCCGCAGCGGCAAGCTGCACCGCAGCGGCGCCGGAACGCTTGTCGGTGAGGCAAACGCAGACGACCGGCTGTCCCGCTCCGGCGATCTCGGCCGCATGCGCGGCGAGTTCCGGCAGCGGGATGTTGCGCGCGCCCTCGATATGGCCGAGCGTGCCATCGAATTCGTCTACCCCGCGGACATCGACGATCAGCGGCGCGGCCTCGCCGGCCATCAGCCGGCGCAACCCGGCGACATCGACCCAGCGCGGGGCGGGCGCGGGCTTGCGGAACAGGCGGCCCAGAGGATTGCGCATCGGCGGTCAGCTTATATCCAGCGCATATTTTTTCAGCGTGTCGAGCGGCACGATCTCAAGCGTCGCCTCATGCGTCGCGGCGAGGAGGATGCGCGGCGGGTGGCCGGCGTCGAATGCTTCCTTCCAGCGCGCCGCGCACAGGCACCAGCAATCCCCCGGCTTTAACCCCGCGAAGCCGAATTGCGGCATCGGCGTCGACAGATCGTTGCCCGCCGCCTTCGAGAACGCGAGAAACTCGGCATCGACCCGGGTGCAGACCGTGTGCACGCCGACATCTTCGGGGCCGGTGTTGCAGCTTCCGTCGCGATAGAACCCGGTCAGCGGCTTGGCGCAGCACTCGGTCAGCGTCTCGCCGAACACATTCTTCGGCGGCGCGGGCCGGCGGCTCGGATCGAAACCGGAAGCATCTGGCATGGGCGCTCCTTAAATCCCTTTATCGCCCTTGGCCGGGCTTGCCCCACGGCTGTCCGGTTTAGTTTTGGTGGACACGGCGCACGGCATTGATTCCACTCGGTTCGGGACGTTTGGCGACGATCCGGACACGAGAGGAGCAACGCCGTGCTGCACATAGACGTGCTGCATGTAGAATAGCGTCTTTCACGCGGTTTTGCAGGGGGTTCCGTGGGATGTGTTTGATCGGTTGATGGAGGCGTACGGGCGGTCTGTACCGTTCACGTCATAGCCCCGCCGCGCGGCGGCTGGCGCGCTGCGCGATGGCTTCGGAGGCGAAGAGGGCGGCGACCGAGATCGCGACCGAGACCAGGGTCAGACGAAAGGCGCCGGCTTCGCCGCCCGGCACCTGCAGGAAAGTGTAGATCGCGGTCGGCAGGGTCTGCGTCTCGCCGGGGATGTTGGAGACAAAGGTGATCGTCGCGCCGAATTCGCCGAGCGCGCGCGCGAAGGAGAGGATCATCCCGGCGACGATGCCGGGGAGGATCAGCGGCAGGGTCACGGTGAGCCACACCCAGGCGCGGTTGGCGCCCAATGTCGCGGCGGCGGCTTCGAGCCGGCGATCGACCGCGTCGATCGACAGCCGCATCGAGCGCACCATCAGCGGAAACCCCATCACCGCCGAGGCGAGCGCCGCCCCGGTCCAGCGGAACGCGAAGACAATGCCGCAGCAATCGGCGAGAAACGCGCCGAGCACGCCGCGCCGGCCGAACAGGATCAAGAGCATGTAGCCGGTCACCACCGGCGGCATGACGAGCGGCAGGTGGACGAACACGTTGAGCAGCGAGCGGCCCCAGAACCGGCCTCGCGCCAGCAGCATCGCCACCGCCAGCGCGACCGGCAGGCTCCCCAGCATCGCCCAGGCGCCGACCCGCAGCGACAGCCTGATCGCGGTCAGCTCCTCGGGCGTAAAGCCGCCGATCATGAAAATTTTGGGAACATCAATGCGCCGCGCCGAGCACGGTGAAACCGTAACGGTTGAACTCTCTGGTCGCATCGGGGCCGCTCAGATAGGCGGCGAAAGCGGGCGCGTCGGGGTTCTTCGACGACGCGACGAGGCCGGTCGGGTAGATGATCGCCGGATGGCTGTCGGCCGGGAAGGCGCCGACGATCTGGACCTTGGGCTCGATCGCGGCGTCGGTCTTGTAGACGATGCCGTAGGGCGCCTCGCCGCGCGCCACCAGCAGCAGGCAGGCGCGCACATTCTCGGCGGCGGCGACCTGGCCGGACACGGAACCCCACACCCCGAGCTTGGTCAGCGCCGCCTTGCCGTATTTGCCGGCCGGGACGGCGTTCGAGTCGGCCATCGCCAGCTTGCCGCCGTTGAGCAGCTTGGCGAGCGGGAAACCCTGGGCGATATCGACATTGGCCGCCTTGGCGTCGGCGGGCGCGATCAGCACCAGGCTGTTGCCGAGCAAATTGTGACGGCTGCCCGGCGCGATCAGGTGCTTCTTGTCGAGGTAATCCATCCAGTCGAGGTCCGCCGAGATAAAGACATCGGCCGGCGCGTCCGCCTCGATCTGCTTGGCGAGCGCCGAACTCGCGGCATAGGAGATCGTCGCATGCTTGCCGCTTGCGTTGCGCCAGTCGGCGTCGATTGCATCGAGCGCGTTCTTGAGGCTCGCCGCGGCGAAGACGACGACATCGTCGGCTCGCGCGCCGGCGGTGCAGCCGGTTACGGCGACGAGCAAGGCAAAGCCGGCGACAAAAACCCGACACGGCATCGAGACAATCTCCCCTCGTTATATTTTTTAGGATACTGCGCATTGCCGCCAAGGGAAAGCGCCGCGGCGATATGGCGCCGGGCGAGCGCCGCGGCTATCGTTACCCGGCGTTGAGCGGGAGGCGACATGAGCGACGAATTCGGGCTGGCCGGCAAGGTGGCGATCGTCACCGGCGGCGGCGCACCCGACGACGGCATCGGCAACGGCCGCGCGGCGGCGCTGCTGCTCGCGCGCTCGGGCGCCAAGGTGCTGGTCGTCGACATCGAACGCGAGCCGGCCGAGCAGACCGCGCAGATGATCGCCGACGAGGGCGGCACGGCGCTGGCCCATGTCGCCGATGTCGTCGACGAGGCCCAATGCAAGGCGCTGGTCGAGGCGGCGCTGAAGGCGTTCGGGCGGCTTGACCTGATCGACAACAATGTCGGCATCGGCGGGCGCGGCAGCGTCGTCGACACGCCCTCCGATCTGTGGCGCAAGATCATGCAGGTCAATGTCGACAGCATGTTCTACGTCTCGAAATACGCGATCCCGGCGATGATCGAGACCGCCGGCGGCGGCGCGATCGTCAACGTGTCGTCGATCTCGGCGCTGCGGCCGCGCGGCCTCACCGCGTACTCGACCTCGAAGGGCGCGGTGATTGCGCTGACCCGGGCGATGGCGGTCGATCACGGGCCGCAGCAGATCCGGGTCAATTGCGTCGCGCCGGGGCCGATCTATACGCCGCGCATGTATACCGGGCAGATGACCCCGGCCGGGCGCGAGGCGCGGCGCCTGGCCTCGGTGCTGGGGCGCGAAGGGCTCGGCTGGGATATCGGCCAGGCGGTGCGGTTCCTGCTCAGCGAGCAGGCGCGCTACATCACCGGGCAGATTCTGGTCGTCGATGGCGGCGCGACCCTGGTCGGGCCGTCGCGCACGCCGGGGACGTAACGGAGCGGGGGCGGCGGCGGCCGATGTGCTGTTGGGCGGGCGCGCGACCAAGCAGGCGGTGATGGATTTGAGCAACTCGAGGCGGCTCGGCCGGTCCGGCGATCGGCCGCGCCGAGGCCCTGCGCCGCGCGATGCTGGCGATGATCGACGGCGGCGGCGCCCAGGCTTGACCCCGCGTACCGGGCGCCGTTCGCCGTCGTCGGCGATGGGAACTAGCCTCCGCTTCACCGACGCGGCGTCACCGGCCTTACCGGTCGCAATTTGGCGCCGATCGGCTAAAACGGCATCTCGAGGATGGCCGTGGGGGACGCGATGATGGATTTGTTCGACCTGAGCGGGCGGGTTGCCGTCGTCACCGGCGGCAATGGCGGGATCGGGCTCGGCATGGCGAAGGGGCTGGCCGGGGCGGGCGCGACGGTTGTCATCGCCGCGCGCAACGCCGAGAAATCGGCCATTGCGGTCGGCGCACTGGAAGCGCTCGGGGTCAGGAGCGCCTTTGTCGCGCTCGATGTCGCCGATCCGGAATCGTGCCGGGCGACGGTGGGCCAGGTGCTCGACCGCTTTGGCGGACTCGACATCCTCGTCAACAATGCCGGGATGTCGATCCGCAAGCCGCCCGAGAGTTACGAGCTCGGCGAATGGCTCAAGGTGATCGACACCAACCTCAACGGCGTCTTCGTGCTGTGCCAGGCGGCACACGTGCCGATGAAGCGCCAGGGCAGCGGCAAGATCATCAATATCGGCTCGATGATGTCGATCTTCGGCGGCGCCTACGCGGCGCCCTATTCGACCAGCAAGGGCGGGATCGTACAGTTGTCGAAATCGCTCGCCACCGCTTGGGCCCGGGACAACATCCAGGTCAATTCGGTGCTCCCCGGCTGGATCGACACCGAACTGACCCGCGACGCGCGAGATCAGGTCAAGGGATTGAACGAGCGGGTGCTCGCCCGCACCCCGGCCGGCCGCTGGGGCGTGCCCGAGGACCTCTCGGGCATCGCCGTATTCCTCGCCAGCGCCGCCTCGAATTTCGTGACCGGCGCGGCGATCCCGGTCGATGGCGGCTATGCATCGGAGTTTTAATCCGCTTGCGTTAGCGCCATGTGCATGCGGTCTGGCTTGCTCCACACGCCGCTGAACGTCGCCGGCATGCCGGCGAGCGGCCGCATCTGCCGGAAGCACTGGTCGCGCTCGCTGGCGAGGAAGCGCAGGAAAGCCGGGTTGTTCGCCTGGCAGAGCTTGAGCGCTTCGCGCTGCTGGATGCTCTGGGGATAGGTGCCCAACATGTCGCCGATCCCGTGCGGGAAGGTGGCGGCGGTGGCGGTGACCAGGGCGACCGCGCCAAAGGCAAATTTGGTGATCAGCTTCATTGTCGTCTCCGCAAAAAAAACCAACTCGGCAAAAACTGCCGCAGTCGATCTTCTTCAAGAGACGTGCCGCCTGAGACGATCAATCAATTTGAGGCATTCTCTAGCCAAATGTAGTTAATGTTATATCGGGTCGTGTCGGATTATTGCAGAATGCGAGGGATTTTGCGTGGCAGAGCCGCTGGGTCTATAGTTAATTATTTAAATAAAGCCGCCGCTACCGATCTTCTTTTTTCTCGCCCCGCTGCCGGACCAGTAAGAGCAGCGCGGCCGCCTGTTGCTGATCGGCCCAGCCATGGACCTTGTTGTCGTCGACCGTGACGCCGCCGTCGTCGACGGCGTAGTCGACCGGAGCGGGGGCGCCGTGGCGCTGGACCGTGCAGCGCAGCTTCGGATCGAGGCGGCACAGCAGCTCGTTGCCGTTCACCTTGCTGCCGGTGACCATCGCCGGGCAGGAGATCGGGCCTTCGAGCCGCAGCTCGCCCAAGCTGGTCACCTGATAATGGAAAATGTCGCCGAAGGTGCAGGACTTCCCCATCACGACGAGGCCGGCCATCGGCTGCCCGGCAAGCGCACCGCCGGTGTCGTCGAGGGTATTTGCCGTCGTCGCCGGTTGCGCCTGGGCAACCGCGGCCCAGCCCAGCAGGCCAAAGGCGGCGGCAAGCCGACGGCGCGACCGCTGGGTTATGCTAAAACGGAACCCGTTCCGGCCATCCACGGCTTCGGTCTCGGCCGGTTGCGAGCAAGACGTAGCCCCCCGGGTCAAGCCTGGGAGAGGGCGTTTTGCGGGAGCGTTCGAACCTGAGCCGATCATGCCCTAAAGTCCCAGATAGAATTTCCGCACTAGCTCGTTGTTGTTGAGTTCGTCGGCGTTGCGGCCCTCGAAAGCGATCTGGCCGTGGACGATGACATAGCCGCGGTCGGCGATGCGCACCGCCTGGTTGAAGTTCTGCTCGGCCATCAGCACAGTGAGCTGGAAGCGCTCCTTCAATTCCTTGATCTTGTCGATGGTGCGGCTGACCAGGATCGGGGCGAGGCCGACCGAGGGCTCGTCGATGAGCAGGATGCGCGGCGCCGACATCAGCGCGCGGGCCAAGGCCAGCATCTGCTGCTCGCCGCCCGACATGCTGCCGGCCATCTGGCGACGGCGCTCCAGCAGCACCGGAAAGGTGGCGTAGGACGAATCGAGGTTGCGCTGCAACTCGCCGCGCGCCTTGCGGCGGAACGCGCCGAGCAGCAAATTCTCCTCGACCGTCAGCTTGGGGAAGAGGCGCCGCCCCTCCGGCACGAGGCCGATGCCGAGATCGACGATCTGCTCGGTGGTGCGGCCGATGAGGTCGAAGCTCTCGCCGTCGATCTCGGCGACGATGCTGCCCGAGCTCGGCCGCAGCATGCCCATGATGCATTTCATCAGCGTGCTCTTGCCGTTGCCGTTGGTGCCGAGCAGCGCCACCGTCTCCGCCGAGCCGACCGACAGCGAGACGTTGTCGATCACCCGCACCAAGCCGTAGCCGGCATTGATCCCGGAGAGGGTAAGGCTACTCGCCAAGGTAGGCTTTTTCGACTTCGGGGTTGCGGATCGCCTCCTGCGGCGGTCCGTCGGCGATCTTGTGGCCGGCCACCAGCACGACGAGCCGGGTCGAGAAGCTCATCACCGCGCTCATGATGTGCTCGATAAGGACGATGGTGATGCCTTGCTCGTTCAACCGCATCAGCACCACGAGGATTTCCTCGATCTCGGAATGCGACAGCCCGGCCATCGCCTCGTCGGCGAAGAGCAGCGTCGGCTGGGTCGCCACCGCGCGGGCCAGTTCGAGCTTGCGCATCTCGACCTGGGTCAGGTCGCGCGGCCGCCGCCGCGCCTTGTCGGCGAGGTTCACATGGGTCAGCAATTCGTCGCAGCGCTCGGCGATTGCCGCGTCGGTCAGATGGTGGCCGGGCCGCGCGTTGACGGTGTAGAGCAGCGGGATGCGGATGTTGTCGATGAGGTTCATCGAGTGGAACGGCTTGGGCAGCTGGAAGCTGCGGGCGAGCCCCATGCGGGTGCGCTCGTGGGCGATGAGGCCGGCGAGCGGCTTCCCCGCGAAGACGATGCTGCCGGTCTCGTTGTGCAAGGTGCCGCAGAGGCAATTGACCAGGGTCGATTTGCCCGAGCCGTTGGGGCCGATGAGGCCAAGCCGCTCGCCGCGCGCGATAGTGAGGTCGATGCCGTCGAGCGCGACAAACCCGCCGAAGCGCTTGCCGAGCCCCTTGACCTCGAGCAGCGGCTCGGTCGTCTGTCCCGGCATCACGCCCCCTGGCATCACGCCCCCTGGCATCACACCCCCTGGCATCATCACGCCGCCTCGCGCTTCCGCCGCCACGATTGCACCAGCCCGACGATGCCGTTGGGCGCGATGATCACGAACAGGATCAGCAGCACCCCGACGATCAGCAGGTTCAGAGCGGAGGAGATCGTCACCGTCGCCAATTGCTGGATGGTGCCCAAGAGGATCGAGCCGATCAGCGGGCCGACCCAGCTCTGCATCCCGCCGATCACCGGCATCGCCACGCTGTTGACCGCGTAAGAAAGGTTGAAGCTAGAAGTGGGGTCGAGATAGGTCACGTAATAGGGCAGGGGCGCGCCGGCCATGCCCATCAAACCGCCCGAGATGGTCGTCGAGATCAGCTTGAGGCGCAGCGTCGGCACGCCGCTCGCCTCGGCGGCCTGCTCGTCGTCACGGATCGCGGCAAGGCCGAGCCCCAGCCGCGACCTCTCGATCGAGCGGGCAATGCCGATCGAAACGACGACCAGCAAGGTCATCAGCGAGAACAAATACTGGATATAGCCGCCGCCCAGCGGCGCGTTGGCGGGACGGATGATGTAGATGCCGCGCGAGCCGCCGACAAAATCCCAGTTGACGATCAGGGTCTGGATGACGATCGACATCGCCAAGGTGGCGATCGCGAAGAACACGCCGCGCAGCCGCAGCGTCAGATAGCCGGTGCCGAGCCCGATCGCGCCCGAGACTATCCCGCCGACGACGATCATCGCCGGCAGCGGCACCGGCGGTATCGTCCAGCCGAAGACGCCGTGCAGCAGCGCCGGCAGCTTGTGCAGCACCGCCGAGCTGTAGGCGCCGACCGCGAAGAACGCCCCGGTGCCGAAATTGGTGTAGCCGGTATAGCCGCCGAGGATGTTCCAGGCGGTCGACAGCACGATGTATTCGAGCACCACGTAGCCGGCGAAATAGAAATACTCGTTAACGATCAAAAGGCGCGAGGCCGCGATGAAGGCGATGCCGACGAGCAGGATCACCCCCCAAAAGACGCTGTTGCGCATGCCGGCGGGTCTCAGCGGCCCATCAGACCGGCGGGGCGCACCGCCAGCGTGATCAACAACAGGCCGAAGCCGACCGCCGGCGCCCAGGACGGTCCGTAGAACGTCGCGGTAATGCTCTCGACGACGCCGAGCAATACCGCTGCGAGCAGCATCCCCGGCATGCTGCTCATGCCGCCGAGCACGCAAATCGCGAAGATGCGGCCGATATAGTCGCGGCCGATCGAGGGCTCGACCGGCTGGATGATGATGAGGAACGAGCCGGCGATGGCGCAGGTCGCGATCGAGATGCCGAACGCGATCTGCTTGATCTTGGTCGGGCTCGCCGCCATCAGCTGCAGCGCCAGCCCATCCTGCGACACCGCTTGGATCGCGCGCCCGATAAAGCTGCGGGAGAGGTAGAGCTGCAAGGCTCCGATCATGATCAGCGAGCACACGCAGGGCAGCAGCATCCGCAGCGGCAGCTCGACAAAGCCGAGATGGATGCTGGGGCCGATATAGCTCGCCTCGACAAAGCGGTAGTCGACCCCGAAGATCAGCACCAGCGACACCTCGCCGACGAACAACAGGCCGAAGAAGAATGCGAGGCCTTGGATCGCCTGCTCGCCGCGCCGCTCGAAGGCGTAGTAGTAGAGCCGGTAGACCGCCATTCCGAGCACGAAAAACGCCGGCGTCATCACCACGCCGGTCAGGATCGGGTCGAGCCCCACGAGCCCGTTCATCACATAGGCCGCGTAGGAGCCGAGGAGGATGAAGGCCGGCTGCGAGATGTTGGCGATGTCGAGCATGCCGAACGAGATCGTCACGCCGACGCTGACCGCGGCGTAAAACCCGCCGAGCAAAATCCCGGCGACGATCGCGTTGATGAGGAGGTCCAGCGAGACGAACATTCGCGGCGGCCGGCGGTGCGCGATCCGCCTAGCTGTCGAAGCTATGAAGGTTGTTCATCCGGGTCGGTGGTATGAGGCTGGGGTTGCGAGACCAGCCAACCCAATGCCGGAGCCCCGGATGAACATGCACAAGAATGCGCGGCTGACGCCGCAAGGTCGACTCCTGA
>DASRLO010000154.1:0-19408 GCA_035648415.1 Allostellaceae bacterium | reverse complement strand
ATACTCCGCCCGGGTGATTTCAGTCCACATGTTGTGGCCCCCTGTTTGTCTGACAACAACAAGGAATCACAACTCACTGAAATCACCCAATTCATTTCAAGTCAGGCTCTGAGGTGCGACCGCCAGGGCGCGTCTCGAAGGGCGCACGGACCTTAATGCAGCTCAGTTTGCCCAGCTTTCAAGAGCGGCGGCATCGGGAGTGGATGAATGGGCGAGCTCGCTTTGACGCCGCCGGATATCACGGCGACAGGCACCCGGATTGTTTACCAGAACCGATGGATGCGAGTGAGAGAGGACGCCATCAAACGGCGCGACGGAACGCCCGGCATTTACAGTGTTGTCGAAAAGCCGGATTTTGTGACGATCGCCGCCGTCGAGTCCGGACTGCTTCATCTCGTTGAGCAGTATCGCTACCCGATCCAGGGTCGCTATTGGGAATTGCCCCAAGGCTCCTGGCAGCACCAGCCGACGGCCGACCCGCTTGACGTGGCCCGTGGGGAATTGCGCGAGGAGACCGGCATTGAGGCGGACGAAATGATCTATGCCGGTCATCTTTTCGAGGCTTGCGGTTACGCCGCGCAGGGCTATCACATCTTTCTCGCGACAGGGCTGCGGCGGGGAACCCCGAGGCCCGAGCACGAGGAGCAAGATCTCCTGACCCGGGCTTTCCCTTTGTCGGAGGTCGAGGCGATGATCGTTGGCGGGGTGATCAAGGACGCCACCACTGTGGCGGCGCTCGGCCTGCTCCGCTTGAAGCGCCTGTTGCGACACCCCGGCAGCGTGCGCCTCTCCCGCGTCACGATGGCGCCAGCACCAATTGCGCGGCCTCTGCCAGAAAAGCGCTGCGGCTGACATGGCGGCGCTCGGCTTCCGCATCGATCGCGGCGAGGAGCTGATTGTCGATGCTGACCTGGATGCGGACGGCGCGGCCGCGCGACGGCAATAGCGGGATTTGCGACAAGACCGCCCCCTCGATTTCCTCCGCGAGCTCGGCGTCTCGGGTGATGGCCTCGAAGTCGCGCGGCGCCGGGATGGGGTCGCCTTGTAGGAATATTGTGTAAAAATTTTCTCCGATTGGTGAGTGCGCCGATGCCCCATGATTGACGAAGACGGCGGGGATGAGGAAGCCGCCGGAAAATCGCTAAATTCTTGTCGTAAGTTTCGTGCCGATGCGAACAATCCGGCACCGGCGGACACCGAGGCCGGCGGCGACGAGGGAAGCCGCCGCTCAACCCACGGTGCTGTCTTTTGCTGCTGCTTCGCTGCACAAACAGCGGCGCGGCGTCGATGCCGCTGCGCGCGATAGGCGAATGCGGCTAAGCTGACGCGAGCGATATCCGAGGGAAAATAGGAATGGGTGAATTCGCCTTGGGGCAGCCGGTGCCGCGGTTCGAGGACCCGCGGCTCATCCGCGGCGGCGGGCGCTATGTCGACGATCTGGCGCTGCCGCGCATGGCCTATTCCTATGTGCTGCGCTCGCCGCACGCGCATGCCCGCCTCCGCTCCATCGACACGAATGCGGCCAAGGCGGCGCCCGGTGTGCTGCTGGTGCTGACCGGCGAGGATTGGGCGGCCTTGGGGTGGAACGATCTGCCGACTCCTGGCGGCCTCAAGCGCCGCGGCGGTGCGCCGGCGGGCAAAATCCGCTTTCCGGCGCTGACCCGCGACAAGGTGCGCTGGGTGGGCGACTACGTCGCCTTTGTCGTCGCCGAGACGCTGCATCAGGCGCAAGACGCGGCCGAGCTGATCGAGGTCGATTACGAGACGCTGCCCGCGGTGGTCTCGAACGAAGCGGCGGCGGAGCCCGGCGCCCCGCTGGTGTGGGACGACCGCGCCGACAACATCTGCTTCGTCCACCCGGAAGGGAACCGGGCGGCGACCGAGGCGGCGCTGGCGAAGGCCGACCGCATCGTCAAGCGGCGGTTTGTGATCAACCGCGTCACCGCCGCCGCGATGGAGCCGCGCGGCGCCGTGGCCGACTACAACCAGGCCGAGGACCGCTACACGGTCTACACCGTGCTGCAGCGCGCGCACGGCTACCGCGCCGATTTGGCCGGGATCATCAAGGTGCCGGAGAGCAAGATCCGCGTCGTCGCCGGCGATATCGGCGGCAGCTTCGGGATGAAATCGGCGGTCTACAACGAGGTGGCGCTGGTGACGCTCGCCGCGAAGCTGCTCGGCCGCCCGGTGAAGTGGACCAGCACGCGGTCGGAGGCGTTCCTCTCCGACGCGCAGGCGCGCGACCATGTCACCGAGGCCGAGCTGGCGCTTGACAAGGACGGGCATTTTATCGGCTTCCGGGTCAAGGTCACCGCGGCGGTCGGCGCCTATGCGCAGGCGAACTCCAATGTCTTCGTGATGAACCTCGGCACGCTCGCCGGGGTTTATCGCACGCCGGCGATCTTTGCCGAGGTCACCGCGGTCTTCACCAACACCAACCCGATGCGGCCCTATCGCGGCAACGGCCGGCCTGAATTCGCTTATGTCATCGAGCGTATGGTCGACGAAGCGGCGGCCGAGCTCGGCATCGGCGGCATCGAGTTGCGCCGCCGCAACATGATCCCGCCTGAGGCGATGCCGTTCAAATCCGGCCTCACCTTCACCTACGATTGCGGCGAGTTCGCCCAGAACCTCGACCTCGCCTTGAAGCTCGCCGATTTCGCCGGGTTCGAGGCGCGCCGCGCCGAGGCCAAAGCCCGCGGCAGGCTGCGCGGCATCGGCCTCTCGAACACCATCGAGCGCGCCGCCGCCGGCGGGTTCGAGGCGGCCGAAGTGCGCTTCGACAAGGGCGGCACCGCGACCTTGCTCTCCGGCTCGATTACCCAGGGAATGGGGCACGAGACGGTCTACAAGCAGCTGCTGTGCGACCGGCTCGGCATCCATCCCGACCAGGTGCAATACCTCCAGGGCGACACCGACAAGGTGGCGATCGGCGAGGGCACCGGCGGTTCGCGCTCGGCGGCGCTGGGCGGCTCGGCGGTGATGCTCGCGACCGAGAAGATCGTCACCAAGGCGCGGGCGATCGCCGCGCATATGCTCGGCAGCCCGGTGGACGAGGTGAAGTTCGAGGACGGCATGTTCACCGCGCCGCGCTCCAACCGCGCGCTGTCGATCGGCGATGTCGCGGGCGAGGCGTGGATTCCGGCGAGCCTGCCGCCCGATATGGAACCGGGCCTGGTCAGCAGCGCCGCCTACAGCGCCAAGGAGCAGAATTTTCCCAATGGCTGCCATATCTGCGAATTAGAGATCGATCCCGACACCGGCACGGTCGAACTCTGCCGCTACAGCGTGGTCGACGATGTCGGGGCGGTGATGAACCCGCTATTGCTCGAAGGCCAGATCGTCGGCGGGATCGCGCAAGGCGTCGGCCAGCTTCTGCTCGAGGACATCCGCTTCGACACCGAGTCCGGCCAACTCGTTACCGGCTCCTTCATGGATTACGCGATGCCGCGCGCCGACAATTTCTGCGCGATCCACTGCGAGTCGAATCCGGTGCCGACCAAAACCAACCCGCTGGGCGTCAAGGGCGCCGGCGAAGCCGGCGCGGTCGGCGCGATGCCCGCGGTCGGCAACGCCTTAGTCGATGCGCTGGCGCCGCTCGGCATCCGCGAAATCGCGATGCCCGCGACCCCCGAAGTGCTGTGGCGCGCGATCCGCGATGCGCGGGGGTAAGGCTACTTCCCCGGCTTCATCACGATATCCACGATCGCCGACCACAATTTCTGCTGCGGCAATATCTTGCACGCCGACAGCGGCTGTTTGTCGGAGCACACGACGCCCGGCGCCGGCTCCCAGCTGACCTCGATCGTCGCGATGCGGTTGCCGCTGACATAACCCTTTTCGGCGCCGTCCGGCCCGTCGGCGGCGCGCGCCGGTTCGTCGCGCCAATCGCCGAACACCTTGCCGAGCTTGCCCATCAGATCGGCCGGCCCGGCGAACGCCTGATCGGAGGCGCTGCCCGAGATGTGGCAAGAGCGGCCGTCGCTGCCGTCGGTGAGGTCGGTAAAATCGTCTTCCGAGGCTTTCATCGGGAAGCCGGTCGCGTCCTGCGCCTGGCCGGCGAATTTTTGGCATGCGGCGGCGGGGATCGGCTGCAGCGCCGCATCCTGCGCGTAAGCCGCCGCACCGCACGGGCAGACCGCGAGACCCGCGGCGAGGCAAAGAAAGAAATGGCGGCGCAGCTTCATGACAGGCTCTCCCCCGAAGGTCGTTCCCCATTGTCTCGGCCTTGCCCGCGGGGCATTCTGCCCTGACGCCGACGCACGCGCCAGGGAGGTCCGGCGCCCAGGGAGAATTGGATGACGGCCGCCGCGATACGCCGCCTCAGCATTCCCTCGCCCGACGAGCTGGTCGAGCGCGCCCGCGCGATGGTGCCCGAGATCCGCGACCTCGCCGAAGAGACCGAGAAGCACCGCAACGTCTTCCCGCACATTATCGACAAGATCCGCGACGCCGAGCTATTGCGCACCTGCCGGCCCAAGGAGTTCGGCGGGTTCGAGCATGACGGCGAAACCGCGCTCAGGATCGCGATGACGATCTCGGCGGCCTGCGCCTCGACCGGCTGGTCGGTCAACGGCGCGGTGTCGAACGGGCGCTCGCTGGCGCATTTCCCGATCGAGGCGCAGCGCGAGGTGTGGGGCGGCGACGAAGACCCCTTCACCTGCGCCTGCTTCGCCCCGACCGGCAAGGCGACGCCGGTCCCGGGTGGCTATACCCTGAGCGGCCGCTGGTCGTTCGCCAGCGGCTGCGACCGGTCGAGCTGGATTTATCTCGGCGCCTTCATAACGCCGGACGGCGGCGCGCCGCCGTTCGAGGGCGCGTTCTTCTTGCTGCCGATCGGCGATGTCGAGATCATCGACACCTGGTTCGTCAATGGGCTGGCGGGCACCGGCAGCAAGGACATCGCGGCGCATGATTTGTTCGTGCCGGCGTATCGCGTGCTGATGTTTTCGGACGCGCGGGCCGGCACGACCCCGGGCGCGAAATACTACAAGAACCCGCTCTACAAAATGCCGCTGCTGATCCACGGCGCGTCGATGCTAGCCTCGACCGCGGTCGGCGCGGCGCGCGGCGCGCTCGACGCTTATCTGGAGATGACCGGCGGGCGCAAGACCCGCGGCGCGCTCGCCGGCGGGCAAATGCCGATGGTCGAGTTCGCCACGATCCAGCTGCGCTATGCCGAGGCCGCCGCCCATGTCGAGGCGGCCGAGCTCATCCTCCTTGGCGACATGCACAACATGACCGCGAAGCTCAATGCCGGCGAGGAGATCACCGTCGCCGACCGCATCCGCTGCCGCCGCAACCAGGCTTATGTGACGCGGCTGGCGGTGCAGGCGGTGGAGGCGCTCAACGCGTCAACCGGCGGTTATGGCCTCCTCCTGTCGAACCCGGTGCAGCGCGCCTGGCGCGACGTCAACGCCGTGGCGCGGCACGTCAGCCTCAATTGGGACGCGGTCGGCACGATGTATGGGCAGCACGCCTTCGGCCTCGAGCCGAAGGGGCAGTATTGATCGACAGCATGAGCATTTCTTATCGTCTTTCCCGCGAAAGCGGGAACCCATGGCAAGCGAACCAGCCGTTGCTCTGGGCCCCCGCCTTCGCGGGGGAGACGAAGAGCTAGGAAAGGAACGGGAAGATGGCGGAAATCCTCGGTCTCGGCGTCACCCATTGGCCGACTTTGTGCTTGCCCAACGAAGGGCTGACCGGCGTCTTCAAGCGCACGCTGGAGGCGCCCAATGTCGATCCGGCGCGCAAGGACCCGGCCAACTGGCCGAAGGAGATGCTGGCCGAGCTCGGCAACGACGACGGGCTCGGCGCCGCCAATCGCTGCGGCGAGCGCTTCGGCGACGATTTCCGCGCGATCCGCAAGATACTCGACGATTTCAACCCGGATTTCGTGCTGGTCTGGGGCGACGACCAGTACGAGAACTTCAAGGAAGACATCGTCCCGGCGTTTTGCGTCGCCGGCTACGACGACGAAATCGCGCTTCAGCCGTGGCATAACGGCACCAACGGGACAAAGGGGGGCGGCAAGCCCAATCGCTGGGGCGAAAAGGGCGACTGGAACCTGAAACTCAAGGGCCACCGCGAGGCGGCGAAGTACCTGACGACCGGCCTCATCGAAGCCGGCATCGACATGGCCTATGCCTATAAGCCGCTGCACCACCCGATGGCGCACGCCTTCACCAATACCTTCCTCTACCTCGATTGGGACCGGAAGGGGTTTCCCTACCCGGTGATCCCGTTCGCGGTGAACTGCTATGGCCGCAACCTGCTTTACGCCAAAGGCGGGCTCGGCCATCTGTTCGCGCCGCCGCGCCCGGCCGAGGAAGGCGAAGACCCGTCCTCGCCGCATCCGTGGCGCTGCATGGAAGTTGGCGCCAAGGTCGCCGAGGTGCTGGCGCGCTCCCCGTATCGTGTCGCACTTATTGCGTCATCCAGCTGGTCGCACGCCTTCCTGTCGCCGAAGAACGGCTGGCTGTGGCCCGACCACGAAGGTGACCGCATCCTCTTCGACGCGGTCAGCCGCGCCGATTACACCACCTGGCGCAAACGCTCGCTGGCCGAGATGGAATTCGCCGGCCAGCACGAAATGCTGAACTGGATGTGTCTCATCGGCGCGATGGAGGCGCTCGACCGCAAGCCCGTCATCCAGGACTACATGGAGACCTACATCCTGGCCTCGGACAAATGCTTCCTCAGCTTCCCGGCTTAGGTCGATTGTCGCTCCCGGCGAAAGCCGGGACCCACGCTTCAGCCGCCCTGGACGCCGATATGCGGATCCCGGCTTTCGCCGGGAAGCGCGTTGAGGGTTTGGCTGGGGGAGAGGTACCCCATGAGCGCGGGGCTACTCCGCCGCCGACGCTTCCTTCACCTCGCGGCTCAGCGCGCCGGCCGGGGTCGGGATGCCGTAAAGCCGGGCGCAATTGTCCCACAGGATCTTGCGGCGCTGCTCGTCGTTGAGCTTGAGGCCGAGGAACTGCTCCATCGCCTCCGGGAACGCGCCGTCGGAATGCGGGTAGTCGCTCGACACGACGAAATAGTCGGGGCCCATCTGGTTGACCACCTCGACCGCCGGCTCCTCGTCGACATCGAGCGCGATGTAGCATTGCCGGCGGAAATAGTCGCTCGGCGGCATCGACAATTGCCGTTCGCAACCCGGGCCGAACTTTTCCCACTGGTCGTCCAATCGCCACAGCCACCAATGCAGCCACCCGGCGGTGCCTTCGAGAAACGCCGCCCGCACCTTGGGGTGCCGCTCCAGCACGCCGCCCGTCGTCAGGCTGGCGATCGCCCCCATCAGCTCCACCGGATTGCGGATCGCATGGGCGATCGGGTGGAAATTGGCGTGGCCGACATAGCGCCGCCCGGCGTCGTCCTTGAGCGCGGTATTGCCCGTCGGGTGGAAGCCGATCGGCACGTCCAATTCCTCGAGCGCGTTCCACAGCGGCTCGACCGCGTCGTCGTGCAAATGCTGGCCTTTGACCGGGTTGGGCGTGCCGATCACCGCGACCGCGCCCAATTCGTCGACGCAGCGCCGTGCTTCCTCGACCGCGAGGCCGATATCGTGCATCGCCAGCTGCGCGGCGAATTTGAGCCGCGTCGGGTCGGTCTTGCAGTAATCGTAGGCCCAGTTGTTGTAGGCGCGGGCGAGTGCGGCGGCGTAATCCGGCGCGAGGTCGTCGTGCATCAGGACCTGCCGGCCGCGGGTGCCGTACATCACCGCGACGTCGATGCCCTCGATATCCATCGCGGTCAGGGTCGAGGGCGCGTCGAACGCGTTGGCTCGGGCGATATTGAAATGCGGATGCCGGGAACGACTGCGGCGGCGCAACTCGCGGCTGGAGACGGTGGCCCCCTGCTGCATGCCATGCGCCGGGATCGCCAGGCCCTGCACGTTCATGCCCATGATGGAGTCGGTATTGGCTTTGTCTTCCTTCGATTCCTTGAGCTGCTGTTGCTGCCCGCCGAAGAATTGCGGCGGGTTCTTGTCGAACGGCGCGTCGAGATAGCGGGCCCAGAGGTCGCCCGGCTCCATCATGTGCAAATCGCTGTCGAGGATCAGGTAGCCGTCGCGTGCCATGTCGCGTCTCCCAGGGTGATGGCGAAAACTCTATTCCCGATGGCGCCGCGCGGCGAGTGACAACCGACCGTCCGTGGATTTAATCTGACAGAATGTCGCGGGCCTTCCGCGGCCGCCCTGCGGGAGGAGAACATGCCTCGTATCCGGCACATCGCCTTGACCACCAAGGACCCGGCCAAGACCGCGCTGTTTTTCAAGGAAGCCTTCGGCCTCACCGAAATTCGCCGCAGCCCGAACGGCGCGGTGTTCCTGACCGACGGCCACATCAACCTGGCGATCCTCAACTGGAAGACCGATAAATCCGCCGATGTCGGCGCGCACGGCGAAAATTTCAGCGGCATCCACCATTTCGGCTTCGAGGTCGACGACCTCGACGAGGCACAACGCCTGTTGAACAAGGCCGAGGCGACCCAGCTGACCCACAAGGACGGGGTCGATGAGGCAATGGCCGGTGGCGGCCACGCCAATTTCGAGATGAAATGGTCGGGGCCGGACGGCGTCGTCATCGACATCTCCCACACCGGCTGGGAAGGCACGCACTAACCGTTCTCGTCACCCCCGCGCAAGCGGGGGCCCAGGGCGAGCGATCCGGCATTACTCTGGGTTCCTGCTTCCGCGGGAAAGGCGACGCTACTGAACAGGGAGGACACGACATGTCAGCCAACTATTCGATATGCATCGGCACGATCGGCAGCGGCGCATGGCTCAGCCCGGACGGCGGCGATAGCTGGAAGCGCGTGCAGAAAGGCTTGTGGAGCGAGAGCTGCGTCTACGGCCTCACCGTGCATCCCAAGGAGCCGCGCACGATCTTTGCCGGCGCCGATGACGGCCTCTACAAGAGCACCGACGGCGGCGAGAGCTTCGCCCGGCTCGATTCGCCGATGAATTCGCGCGAAGTGTGGAAGATCGCGGTCGATCCGTCGAACCCCGCCATCATCTTCGCCGGGACGCGGCCGGCGGCGCTCTACCGCTCGACGGATGGCGGCCAAAGCTGGAAACAACTCGCAGTCGAGATGGCCGACGAATGCCCCAATGTCCGCGTCCCGCGGGTAACCGCCCTGGCCGTCGACCCGACAGACCCGAAGATCGTCTGGGCCGGCGTCGAGGTCGATGGCGTCCGCCGCAGCCTCGATGGCGGCGATAGCTGGACGCGGATCGCGGAGGGCGTGCCCGACCCCGACATCCACGACGTGACGATTAATATCAACGGCTCGCGCAAGGTGCTGACCACCACGCCGCGCGAAATTTTCGCCAGCAGCGATGCCGGCGAGCATTGGACGCCGCTCGGGGTCGGCGAGCAGTTCCGGCTGCCTTATTGCCGCGCGCTGACGCAAAAGACCGACGACCCGAAGACCCTCTTCGTCGCGACCGGCGACGGCGCGGTCGGCAAGACCGGCGCGATCCAGCGCTCGCGCGACGGCGGCAGGAGCTGGGAGATGGCGACGCTGCCGGTCGAACCGAACTCGCCGATCTGGACCTTCGCGGTGCATCCCGCGAACCCCGACCGCATCGTCACCTGCAGCCATTACGGCGAGCTCTACGCCAGCGAGAACGCCGGCGACACCTGGAAAAAGCTGCCGCGCGAATTCACCGAAATCCGCGCGGTCAGCTGGGTTCCCAATTGACGCCCGTTTGAGCTGCTTCGCTAGCGCGGATAGCCCCAGCCTTCGTCGCGGTGGGCTCCGCCGAGCGCTGCCGCGACCGCCGCGATAAAGGCGCCGATGATCATCGACAGCGCGGTCCAGATCGCCAGTTTGGCGGCAGCCCGGCGGGCGTCGTCCGCGGCCTGCTTGGCTTTGGCCTCGGCGTCCTTGGCCTGAGCGTAGACCTCGTCGACCCGCTTTTCCGCGTCCGCCTGGGAGAGCCCGGTGCGCGCCGCCACCAGCTTCGCCAAATAGGTCTTGTCGGGGGCGGCAAGCTGGCCGTCCTTTAGGCTCTTCGCCATGATGCGGCCGCTCTCGGCCTTGACGTCCTGTGCGCTGGCGTTGGCCCCGCTGGCGTTGGCCCCGGTGGCGTTGGCCCCGGTGGCGTTGGCAGTGGGCGTGTCGGAGCGGAACATCGTGTCGATGAAATAGGCCGAAGGATCGGTCGCCGATCCGCCAGCCATCCGGTTGCCGTTCGTGCCGGCCGCTTGCGTTGTACCCTGGGCTGCGCCGCCGGCGACGGTGGCCGCGCCGCGCAACGCCCCGCCGGTCAGCGAGGTAAGGGCTGAAGACAGCAGCACCGCCACGACAACCGTCGCCACGGCCCAGGCCACGAACCCGTTCGCACTGTCGCGGAAATATTCTTCGTGCGCGTGGATTCCGGTCCATCGAGTGCGAAATCGGCCGGTGAGGTAACCGCCGAGCGCGGCCGAAAGCCACTGCCCCACGATGATCCAGATGACCGTCATCACCGTCAGCGTGCCGGCCGAGGCGCCCTGGTTCGACCAGGGCGAGACCGAGGCCAACCCCAGTCCCGACCCGAGGATGACCAGGATGACCGAGATCGACCCGGCGGCGAAGGCGCCGCCAATCACCGCGCCCCATGAGACGGCGGAGCGCGACGATTCCGTCGTGCTTGCGATCTCAACCGCTCCGCCTTGCCGATCGACAATCGTCGCCGATGTGGTCGCCATGTTCGGTCTCCCGGTTAGTGCCAGACCAGCGCGAGCAGGATGATGATGGGAATGGGCACTCCGAGCAGCCAAAGCAGAATTCCGCGGCCCATGGTGTTCCTCCATTAAGATCGAGCCGCCGTTCTAACCGGCGGCAAAGTTCGCCTTTTGGGCGATGAGCCAACATTTCGCTTTTCGCCAGGTTCCCTGAGGAGACGAGAGATTGCGAATTTTGGTCAAATCGGACATTCGATAACAGTCTGGAACCGCTTTAAACGGCGGGAGTTATCGCTAGGCGAACCCCTTCCGTCCACCGCTGGAGATCGAGCATGCCGACCAATGCCAAAACCAAGTCCAAGCGCGCCGCCGACCGCAAAACCAAGCGTTCGTCCGCCACCGAGCCGGGTTCGGCAATCGCGCTGTTGAAGGAAGATCATCGCGAGGTGGAGGACTACTTCGAAGAGTACGAAGACCTCGAAGACGACGATGCCAAGGCCGAGCTTGCCGAAAAAATCTGCGCTGCGTTGAAGGTTCACACCCAAATCGAGGAGGAGGTGTTTTATCCGCAGGCGCGCGCCGCGACCGGCGATAACGACCTGCTCGACGAGGCGCTGGTCGAACACGCCGGCGCGAAGCACCTGATCGCTGAAATCGAGGCGATGGAGGTTGGCGACGACCTCTACGACGCCAAGATCCGGGTGCTCGGCGAGCAGGTCAAGCACCACGTCAAGGAGGAGGAAGAAGAACTCTTCCCCGAGATCGAGCGATCGAAGATGAACCTGGCCAGCGTCGGCGCCAAGCTCGCCGAGCGCAAGGCGGAACTCATGGCCGAAGTCGCACCCGCCGAATAACGCTTCGATCGTTTGAAAAGGGGCCGCATCTGCGGCCCCTTTCGTCTAGCGAAACCGGCTACGCATTGCTGCGCCGGTTCTGCTCGTAATAGCTGTTGCGCAGCACGCGGCCCGGCAGCGCCCCGGTGTGCTTGCCCTCTTCATAAAGCACCCGGCCGTTGACCACCGTAGCGAAGATGCCCTCGGCCGCCTCCTTGATGCGCCAGCCGCCGGCCGGGAAGTCGTGCACCACCGTCTCCTGTCCGCATTTGACCGTGGCGGGATCGAACATCGTAATGTCGGCCGCCATGCCGGGGCGCAGCAGCCCGCGGTCGTAAAGCCCGAAGGTCGAGGCCGAGTCGAAGGTGAGCCGTCGCACCGCCTGTTCCAGGGTCATCGCCTGCTTTTCGCGCACCCATTCGCCGAGCAGCTTGGTGAGGTAGCCGTAGCCGCCGTGGAACTGGACGTGCGCGCCGCCGTCGCCGAGCCCGATCACCGCGTTCGGGTGGGTGAGAATCTTCCGCAGCGCCTCGTCGTCGATGTTGTTCTCGGCCTGCAGGAAACGGGTTTCGAGCTTTTCCTCGACGACGAGATCGAGGAAGGCGTCGATCACCCGCTTGCCCTCTTTCTCGGCGATCTCGCCGATCGATTTGAACTGCATCCACTGGTTCTTGGGCAGGGCCGGCTCGTTGACCCAGATATAGTTCCACCAGGTCTTCGAGATGCCGACCGCGCTGTCGGGCTTGTTGACGACTGCTTCCTCGTGCAGCTTGGCGCGGATTTCCGGGTCGGCGTAAAGCCGCAGCTTCTCGTCGTCCGCCATCAACAGGATCGGGTGCCAGGTCGGCAGGCCGCGGAATACCTGGCTGTTTTTCATCGTGAAGTCCTGTGTCACCCGGTTCGGGCTGCACATCGGGTAGGCGCGGATGCCCAGCGCCGCAGTTTCCTCGACCCGCGCCATGTGGATTTTCCACTCGTCGGGGCGGCGCATGGTCTGCGACAGGCTGTTGTAGACGACCATCCGGCCGCTCGCCTCGGCGAGGCGGCGCATCATGCCGTCCTTCAATTCGACATACTGGCCGCCGCCGGCCTGGATCGTGCCGGTGCCGAGCTCGCGCAGCACATCGGCGAGCGCGAAAATCTCCGCCTCGTCTGCCCACAGCGCCGGGATCGGCACGCCCTGCGGGTCGAAATGCCCCTTCTCGCGCGACACCGACAGGCCGAGCGCGCCGGCCTGCATGCCCTGGCGGACGACGTCCTGCATCGCCTTGACCTGGTCGTCGCTGGCGCCCGGCTTCTGGCAGTCGTCGCGCATCACGTAATGGCGCACCGCGGTGTGGCCGATCAGATTGCCGACATTGACGCCGAGGCGCTTGTCGAGATGGTCCATGTATTGCGGGATCGTCTCCCAGTCGAAATCGACCGTGCGCAGCACCGACATCGGGATCGCTTCGACATAGGAGAGAAACTCGGCGAGCCGCTCCTCGGTGCCCTTGCGCACCGGCGCGAGGCTCAGCGAACAATTGCCGAAGATCACGCTCGTCGCGCCGTGCTCGGGCGAGAAGGTGCATAGCGGGTCCCAGGTGACCTGGGCGTCGTAATGGCAATGGTTGTCGATAAAGCCGGGGGCGACGGCGCGGCCGTCGGCGTCGACGGTCTTCTCGGCCGGGCTGGAGAGCTTGCCGATCTCGGCGATCTTGCCGTCCTTGACCCCGACATCGCCGCGGAACGCCGGCATCCCCGAGCCGTCGACGATGAGCCCGTTCTTGACCAACAGATCGTACGCCATCGCCATCCTCCCGAAGCTCGTTCGCTGCGGTGAGTGTAGCATGCGGCTCGGGCGCGCCTACCCGCGCTCTGTGCATGGGCTGATCATCAGCCCGGCTTAGCTTGCATGGCTGGCGGAACGCTTGCGTCGGCAAAATCGTTGGCCTGGCAAGATCAATCGACGGTTGGTTGATCCTGTAACCACGAACGCCGCCGCGATGCAGCCGAGAAGCGACCGCTTCGACGGGCGCAATGGAGATGAGCGCATGAAACGGATACTGCTCGGCATCACGCTGACCGCGCTCGGCACGCTCGCCTATGTCATGATCGGGATCGCCCTCGCCAGCGTCGGCTGAGCCGTTTGCGCCGTTTCGGCGGCGACCCCTCTTCAAGCCGGCCGATTTCAACTACAACAGTCGGCGCCTTGGCTTGGGAGAGAGGAATGGCGCTGCTTCTGGTCGATCTCGACAAACGCATCGGCAACGCGCGGGCGTGGCGCGACAATTTCGCCGAGCAGCTTCCCGATCTGGAAATCCGCGTTTGGCCCGAGGCGGGCGAGCTGGCGGACATCGAATATCTCGCCTTTATGCACCCCGATTTCGACGCGCTTCCCGAATTGCCCAATCTGAAGGCGATGTTCAGTCGTTCGGCCGGCGTCGAAGCGTTCGTCAACCACCCCAGGCTGCCCAAGGTCCCGCTCGGCAAGATGGAGCCGCCGGGCGGCGACCCGATGATGACCGAGTACGTCGTCATGCACGTGCTGCGCTTCCACCGCGACCTGCCCGGCTACGCGGCGGCGCAGGCCAACCATGAGTGGCGCCGCACCGGGATCGTGCGGCCCGAGGAGCGGCGCGTCGGGTTTCTCGGCTACGGCATGATGGCGAAGGCGCCGGCGCTGGTGCTGCAATCATTGGGCTTCCAGGTCTCGGCCTGGGTGCGCACCGCGCGCAACGACGCCGAGGTGCCGATCTTTCACGGCAGCGACCAGCTTGAGCGGTTTCTCGGCCAAACCGATATCGCGGTCTGCCTGCTGCCGCTGACCAGGGAGACCGAGGGCATCTTCTGCGCCCGCACCTTCGCGATGATGCCCAAGGGCGCGATGCTGATCAATGTCGGCCGCGGCGGGCACGTGGTGGACGACGATCTGATCGCCGCGCTCGATTCCGGGCAGCTCTCCTACGCCGCGCTCGACGCGCTGAAGCCCGAGCCGCTGCCTCCCGAAAGCCCGCTCTGGGACCACCCCAAAATCACCGTGATGCCGCACGTCGCCCGCCGCCCGACCGTCCGCCAGCTGGTGACCGAAATCGCCGCCAACATAAGCAGCATCGAAGCGGGCGGCCGGCTGCTGCAGGAGATCGACAAGTCGATGGGGTATTAACCGCTCCCGTTCAGGCTCGGCCGACTTCGACGCGGTGCCGCTGTCGCTTGTGCGCCGGAACCAGCCGTTGGCCCGCGACGCCGAAAGCAGGACCACAAAGCGTTGCTCACCTCACCGCGCTGATCCACGGGGCAACCTTTCCGTGATAGCCTAGGGATGGAGGGGTTAGCGGGGCATGATCTGGTGGACTTGACCTCTCGTCCGTACCGGCCCAATCATCCAATGAGGCGGCGCGAATTCATGGTCGCGTTTGCCGGCGCTCTGGCCGGTGTGGCACGGCTCGCCGCGGCGCAGGGCCGGGTACCGCACCTTGCTTTTTTGTGGTTCGGCGCGGCCGGCAGCGGCGGCGATACCCTAAAGGGATTGTTGTCCGGCCTGCACGACCTCGGCTACCAGGAAGGCCGCAACCTCGTCATCGATTATTATTATGCCGGCGGAGACCCCGCCCGGCTGGCCGAATTGGCCGCCGCTGCGGTCGCCTGCATCCGGACGTGATCGTCACGGCGGGCGGTCTCGCGACCACAGCCCCCGCCAAGGCGACCAGCACGATCCCCATCGTTACGGTCAACGGCGATCCGGTGGGTTTGGGGTTTGCCGCCAGCCTTGCCCATCCCGGCGGCAACATCACCGGGCTGTCGGTGCAGGTCAGCTATGAACTGGCCGGGAAATGGATCCAGCTTCTCCGCGAGATGACGCCCAACACGCGACGCATCGCGGTGCTGTCGGGGGGCGCGCCGAGCACTTATTTCCTCAGCGAGATGACACAGATGCGCGCTGCGGCGCAGAGCTTGGGCGCCGGCGTCGCGGTCGAGCAGTATTTGTTCGGCGATGCAAGCGAGCTTTCCTCGACCTTTGCCGCAATGCTCCGCACCAAGCCGGATGCGCTGGTCGTCGACAACACTCCGCTCCTGGCCTCGATCGCAGCGCGGGTCTTCGCCCTTGCCGACGGCCTGCCGACGATCTGCGGCGGCCCCGAATTCGCCGAGGCAGGCTGTTTGATGAGCTATGGCGCCAACATCTTCGACATCTATGTTCGCGCCGCCAGCTATGTAGACCGCATACTGAAGGGCGCGAAACCGGGCGACCTGCCGATCGAACAGCCCACCAAGTTTGAGCTGGTGATCAACATGAAGACCGCCAAGGCGCTCGGCCTTACCGTGCCGCAAGTGCTGCTGGCGCAGGCCGACAAGGTCATCGAAGAATGAGCGCTCGCAACCCGACAGACTGCGGAAAAGTGCTATCGAAGCGACAGCCGCAAAGGGGCAACAGCGGACGGGTCAGGCTTCCGCCCTTCCGTGAATCGCCCGCCAGATGCGCTCTGACGTGGCGGGCATCTCGACATGAGTCACGCCGAATTCGGTTAGCGCATCGACCACCGCGTTGATCACCACGCCGAGCGCCGGAGTGGTGCCGCCTTCGCCGCCGGGGCGGATGCCGAGCGGGTGGGTCGGGCTCGGCACTTCGGAGAGCTCGCAGTCGAAGAACGGCATCCGGTCGGCGCGCGGCATCGCGTAATCCATGAACGAGCCGGCCAGAAGCTGCCCGCTCTCGGGGTTGTAACAGGCGTTCTCCATGATCGCCTGGCCGACCCCCTGGACGATGCCACCATGCACCTGGCCGTGCACGATCATCGGGTTGACCGCGCGCCCGACATCGTCGACCGCGCTGTAGCGCACGATGTCGAGCACCCCGGTCTCGGGGTCGATCTCGACCTCGCAGACGTGCGAGCCATAGGGGAAGGCGGCGAGGTTGACGGTCTCGTCGCTCTCGCCGCCCAAGGGTCCGCGCAACTCGTCGGGCAGGTCGTTGCGCTCGAGCGCGGCGCGCGCGGTCTCGAAGATGCCGATCGCGCGGTCGGTGCCCTTCACGGTGAAATCGCCGCCGGTGAATTCGAGGTCGGCGACGTCCGCCTCGAGCACATGGCTGGCGATCCGCAGCCCCTTCTCGATGATCGCCTTCGACGCGTTGAGCATGACGATGCTGCCGAGCCTCAGCGCGCGCCCTGAATGCGCGCCGCCGCCGACCGACACGCGCGCGGTGTCGCCGGTGACGAGGCGCACGCTCTCGAGCGGCACGCCGAGAAATTCGGTGACGAGCTGGGCGAAGCTGGTCTCGTGGCCCTGGCCTTGGCTGACGGTGCCGATCGCGATTTCGACAATACCCTCGGGCTTCACCACCATCTCGGCCTTCTCGCGCGGGGCGCCGGTGGCGGTGTCGACATAGTTGGCGACGCCGATCCCGCGGCATTTGCCGCGCGCCCTGGCCTCGGCGCGGCGGGCCGGGAAGCCGGTCCAGTCGCCGAGCCGCAGCGCCCGCTCCATACAGTCGTGGTATTCGCCGCTGTCGTAGACCATGCCGAAAGGGTTGGTGTAGGGCATCGCGCTTTCGGGGACGAGGTTGCGGCGGCGCAATTCGATGCGGCCGATGCCGGTCTGCCGCGCCGCGAGGTCGATCAGCCGCTCCATCACGAACATGACCTCCGGCCGGCCCGAGCTGCGGTAGGGCCGCGTCGGCAAGGTGTTGGTCAGCGCCGCCCGCGCGCGGAAATGCACGACGGGCACGTGGTAGATGCTCGACATGATCTCGACGCCCTTGTTGAGCGAGCCGAAGGCGATCGCGTAGGCGCCCTGGTTGACCAGGTTCGAGCCGCGCATCGCGAGGAAGGCGCCGTCCCGGTCGAGCGCCAGTTCGGCGGTGCAGGCGAGGTCGCGCGCCTGGTAGTCGGCGATGAAGTATTCGCTGCGCTCGCAGGTCCATTTGACCGGGCGCCCAAGCCGCTTCGCCGCCCACACCACTAGCGCGAACTCGACGTTGAATGAGCCGCGCGTGCCGAAATTGCCGCCGATATCGTGCATCACCATGCGCGCCGCTTCGGGCGGGATGCCGAGCACCATCGCCAGGTCGCGCCTGGGGCTCACCGCGCCGCCGGCGCCGGCGTGCAGCGTATGGAGCCCGCTCGCCGGGTCGTATTCGCCGACCGCGGCGCGCGGCTCCATCGGCACTCCGGCGACGCGCTGCACCCAGGTGTCGAACTTGACGATATGCGCCGCTTTGGCGAAGGCCGAGTCGGTCGCTTCCCTGTCGCCGACCTCGCCGTCGAGGATGATGTTTTGGCTGTCGAGCCGGGCGCGCGGCGCGTCCGGCGCGGCGGCCGCGAGACCGCGGGCGATCGCCGGCAGCACTTCCCACTCGATCTCTACCAGCTCGGCGGCGTCTTTGGCCGCCGCGACACTTTCCGCCGCCACCACCGCGACGATCTCGCCGACATGACAGATTTCGGGAAAGACGATCGGCTGTTGCGTTGGCCGCTCGATCGGCGATCCGTCCTTGTTCTTGATCGCGATGTCGGCCGGATGGCTGTTGCTGATATGCGGCAGCGGGTTCAGCCCATCCTGCCGCACCTCATCCGAGGTCAGCACCGCCAGCACGCCGGGCGCCGCCTTGGCGGCCGAAATGTCGAGGCGGCGGATCAGGGCATGCGCATGCGGCGACCGAACCATGCAGGCGTAGGCTTGGCCCGGCAGGTTGAGATCGTCGCTGTAACGCCCGCGGCCGGTGACGAGCCGCAGATCCTCGCGCCGGCGCACCGGCCGGCCAATCCCGGTTTGGCGGATTTCCGGGCCATTCGCCTTGCCTTGCATCAATCGCTCCCGCGCCGCCGAAAGTCGCCGCCACTTTAGCCCGGCGCCGCCCGAACGAAAAAAAATTGCGGAGTGTGACGTAGCACACACTGGCGCGGGGAATTCGGGGCCTAGTCTTTGCGGTATCGAACAAGGGTTGGGGAGCGCTCGCCATGCTAAACCAGAGCTCGTTCCAGCGGGTTTCCGCGAAACGCCGGTGCCTGCACGCGCTGGAGCCAAACCTGTCGGAGCTGCTGAGCGATCCGATGATGATGGCGCTGATGGCCGCCGATCGCGTCGACCGCGGCGAGCTCGATCTGCTGATCGCGGATGCCAGGGCGCGACGGGATCAACATGCGGGATAGCGGGTTGGGAGTCGTCTTCCGGGTGGAAATTATCCGGGGCGAGGCCCCCGCGCCGGGCGGAGTCTCGATCGACGTGACGGCCTATATCGACCGCGCGCCCGACGACAACGAGGCCGATTTCGGCCGGCTGTCGCGCGTGCCGGCGAGCATGTGGAACACGCGCATGCTCTATACCGGCGATTTCGGTTCCCTCGCCGAGGCAATTGCGGCGATCGAAGCGACTTACCCCGACATCCGGCGGATCAATTGCTACGAATGGGCCGCCCATTTCGAAAGCGCGCTTGAAATGGCCCCCTTGCTGCGCTCAGGTGGCAAATGGGCGCCCGGCGACGGTCCGGTCGGCGGCTCAGCGCCGCAGCTCGATTGGCATGTCGACCCAGGCCCCGAGGAAACCGGTTCGACGCCTGCCACGTAAAAACTTCAACTAACGGCGCCATTGTGAAAGGGGACCGCATGAAACATCTGCTGAACGGGGTCGGTATCGCCGTCGTCCTTGCCGTCGCCACACCGGCTTTGGCGCAAACCGCGGAAGACCTGAACCGCGGCGAGATGACCCGGCTCTCCGCGGCGCCCGCTGCAGCTGCTCCTGCCGCCGCTGCCTATCCGTACCCGGCCTACCCGTACTCGGCGTACCCATACTCGGCTTACCCGTATTCTTACCCCTATCCGAATTACGGGTACGGCGATTCGTATTATGGCTACGGCGGCTATCCCTCTTACGGCTACGGCTATCCGTATTACCCGCTCGGCGTCAATTTCGGCTGGGGCC
>DASRLO010000153.1:0-63169 GCA_035648415.1 Allostellaceae bacterium | reverse complement strand
AGTGCTTAATGCGTTAGCTGCGTCACCGACATGCATGCATGCCGACAACTAGCACTCATCGTTTACAGCGTGGACTACCAGGGTATCTAATCCTGTTTGCTCCCCACGCTTTCGCGCCTCAGCGTCAGTAACGGGCCAGTGAGTCGCCTTCGCCACTGGTGTTCTTCCGAATATCTACGAATTTCACCTCTACACTCGGAGTTCCACTCACCTCTCCCGTACTCAAGATGTCCAGTATCAAAGGCAGTTCCAGGGTTGAGCCCTGGGATTTAACCTCTGACTTAAACACCCGCCTACGCGCCCTTTACGCCCAGTAATTCCGAACAACGCTCGCCCCCTTCGTATTACCGCGGCTGCTGGCACGAAGTTAGCCGGGGCTTCTTCTGCGGGTACCGTCATCATCGTCCCCGCCGAAAGAGCTTTACAACCCTAAGGCCTTCCTCACTCACGCGGCATTGCTGGATCAGGCTTTCGCCCATTGTCCAATATTCCCTACTGCTGCCTCCCGTAGGAGTCTGGGCCGTGTCTCAGTCCCAGTGTGGCTGATCATCCTCTCAGACCAGCTACGGATCATAGCCTTGGTGGGCCGTTACCCCACCAACTAGCTAATCCGACGCGGGCCCATCCTTCTGCGATAAATCTTTCCCCGGATTGCTCCGGGCGCATGCGGTATTAGCCGAAGTTTCCCTCGGTTATCCCCCACAAAAGGGTAGGTTCCCACGCGCTACTCACCCGTGCGCCACTAGACCCGTCGGCGAACCTTGGGGTCTCGTTCGACTTGCATGTATGAGGCATGCCGCCAGCGTTCGTTCTGAGCCAGGATCAAACTCTCATGTTCATCCTGACAACGGCGCCCCGAGCCGGCTAAGGCCCGAGACATCGCAATCATCAAAGGACACTGACTACTCTACTCATCGAGGCCGCGGACAAGCCGCGACCCATTTGCGCGAACAGCCAGCATCCTTGCAGACGCCGCCGCCCACGCATCCCTTCCTCTATCCCACAATGTCAATTAGCAAACTCACGCCCGGCGAGGTTCGCCGCCGCAAGGGGAGCGGTATGTAGTCCCTTCACCCCCCACCGTCAACCGCTTTTCCTCGCGTTTTCCGAAGATTTGTCAGACCCTCCCTAAGATATTGTAATAAGGAGATTTTCGGCGAAATTATTAAGGCGCTTCAAACGGTCTCGGCGCCGTAGTAGAGCATCACCGTGTGCTTCGCCTCGGCAAAGAACAGCCAGCGCTCGGCGACCAGACCCAAGGCGGCGCTCAGCACCGCCAGCGCCGCCGCCAGCGCCGAGGTTGCGAGGAGCGCGACCAGGGTCGCCAGCAGCGGCACCGCGAACCCGGCGACGCGGGCGACGAGGCGAAGCCGGATACGGTGCTTGCGGGCGATCCGGAAGCCCATTTCCTTCAGGAGGTAATTTTCTTCGGTGTTGGGCGGCTCGAGCATGCGGACCTTGCCGCGTCGTCCCAGCCCGGTCGCGCTCGCCACCGTGCTCGGGGCCGACGCCGTATCGATGAACCGCCAGTAGCGCTCCTTGATCAACCAGGCGAGCGCAATGGCCACCAGGGTTATCAAGGGGATCCCCGTCGGCCACGCCCAGAAGCGCACGATGAGGTCGAGCAGCAACAGCCCGCTCATCAATCCTAGCGCCAGGTAGTTCGGCACGACCCAGCGGTTGTGCCATTGCTGGATCGGCTTTAGCGACCGATAGATCATGCCGGTGCAATAGAGCGTGCCGACCGCGAGCGCCGCGGCGAGGATGCCGCAGAGGCCGAAGAGGCCACCCGTGCGGCCCAACAGCAGCCAGCCGATCGCGAAAATCGCCGACGGCACAAAGGTCAGCACCGACAGCGCGCCCTCGCGCGACAGCCATGAGGTGCGCCACTGCGAAAACGCCCGCCACGCCCGCTCCGGCCGGCCGAGGTGCAGAAACGACGCCAGAAGCCCGGCCGCCGCGAGCACCGTCGCCGTCGCCAGCGCGACAAAGCCGAACCAGGGGGTCTGCGGCACCAGCCCGACCGGCGCGGCGACGCCGATCAGGGTCAACAGGCCGAACCCGGCGCCGGACGCCGTAGTGAAGAAGACGATCGAGAAGGCGGGGTTCATCGCGGGCGGATCAGCGCGACAGCAGCCGGTCCACCCAGCGCAGCAGCCGGTTGTCGCCGGTGGGCGGGGGCTCCGGCGCTGGGGCGCGCGCGGCAATCGCGGCTAGGCTCTCGCCCGGCGTGCGGCGCGGCGGCAGGTACTTGTTGACCGGCCGGTAGCCGAGCTCCGGCATCAAATCCTTGCCGCCTCGCGCCGCGACCATCTCCGACACGGCCGAGTTGGGGTCGCCGAGATCGCCGTAATGACGGGCGCTGGTCGGGCAAACCATCACGCAAGCCGGCACCCGCTCCTCTTCGGCGAGGTTGTCGTTGTAGATGCGGTCGATGCACAGGGTGCATTTCTTCATCACCCCCGCATCCTCGTCGAACTCGCGCGCGCCGTAGGGACAGGCCCAGGAACACAGCTTGCAGCCGATGCAGATATCGGCATTGACCAGCACGATCCCATCCTCGGCACGCTTGTAGGACGCGCCGGTGGGACAGACGGTGACGCAGGCCGGCTCCTCGCAATGCAGGCAGGAGCGCGGGAAGTGCACGGTGCGCGCGCCCTCGCCGTCGCCTTCCTCGAAGGAGTGCACGCGGTTGAACCACACGCCCCAGGCATCCTCGCCATAGGGGTTGAAATCGGGCAGCGGCGCCGAGTGGCCGCCGCTGTTCCATTCCTTGCAGGCGGTCGCGCAGGCATGGCAGCCGACGCAGACATCGAGGTCGATGACGAGGCCGAGTTTTTTGCCGGCCGCGACGGGCGTCGGCAGATCGGTCATCGGAACTGCTTTCCATAGCGCAGGATCTCGGGCAGGCCCGGCAGCGACGCCGGATGGCCCAGCGCAGCGAAATGCGGCGCGCTCTCGCCGGCTTCGTCGGCCGCCGCCTTCTCCACCCGCACGCGAAGATCGTACCAAGCCGCCTGTCCGGTGATGGGATCGGCGTTGCCTTCGGCGGCCCTGCCATTCGCAGGCAGGGTCTCGGCGATCAGATGATTGAGCAAAAAGCCGCGGCTGAACTCCGGCGATTTGGCGCCGAGGTTCCACGCGCCGGTGCGTTTGCCGATCGCATTCCAGGTCCACACCGTGTTGGGGTTGACCCCGTCCATCAGCTTCAACTGCGCCTTGATGCGCCCGGCATGGCTCGACACCCACACCCAATCGTCGTCCAAGAGGCCGAGGCTGTTCGCGGTCACCCGGTTCATAAACAACCGGTTAGCACCCAGGATTTGACGCAGCCAGGCATTTTGCGAGTGCCAGGAATGGTACATCGGCATCGGCCGCTGGGTGACCGCGTTGAGCGGAAAGGCCTCGGTATCGACCCGCGCGCCCTCGAACGGTGGATTCCAGATCGGCAACGGGTCGAAATGGGTCTCGATCCGCGCGCGCAGGCGGTCCGGCGGCTGGGCGGCTCCGTGGCCCTGGGCGGCGAGCCGGAAGCGCTGCAGCGGCTCGACATAAAGCTGCAGCACGATCGGGTCGGCGTTGCCAATGAGCCCCATCGCCACCGCATTGTCGAGATAGGCGCGGTTGGCGTGCTTGTAATAGTGCTGCTCCGGCGGCAGCTCGTATTTCCAGAAGCAGCCGTTGTCGATATAGCGCTGCAGCTGATCGGGATTGGGCGCGCCCTTGCCGTGCGACTCGCCGTCGGCGCCTCGCCAGCCGGCGAGCGGACCGATGCCCGGGGCGCGCTCGTGATAGGTCAGATAGTCCTTGTAGCCGGCGGGGTAGCGCGGCCCGCCATCGGCGTTGACGAAAGCCGGCAGGCCGAGCCGGGCGCCCAGATCGATCAGCACGTCCTGAAACGGCCGCACGTCGCGGTCGGGCGTCAGGATCGGCTGGCGGATCGAGTCGGCGGGGCCGTTCACATTGCCGATCGGCCGGTCGAGGATCGAGATGGCGTCCCAGCGCTCGAAATAAGTCGTGTCCGGCAGGATCAGGTCGGCGTAGGCGACCATCTCCGAATAGAACGCGTCCGAATAGATGATGCGCGGGATCTTGTACTCGCCGCTGGCCGGGTCCTTGTCGGTCAGCATGCGCATGGTCTCGGCGGTGTTCATCGCCGAGTTCCACGCCATGTTGGCCATGTACATAAAGAGGGTGTCGATCTTGTAGGGGTCGCCCGCCCAGGCGTTCTTCACCAGCATGTGCATCATGCCATGATTGGCTAGCGGCGCCTCCCACGAGAACGCCTTGTCGATGCGCAGCGGGGTGCCGTCGGCATCGACGATCAAATCCTCCGGCCCCATCGGGTAGCCGAGCGGGGCGCCGGCGAGCGGCTTGCCGGCCTCGACCTGACCCGGCTTGCCGGCCGGCTTCGGTCCCGGCGGGCAGGGTTTCGGATGCGGCGCCTTGTAGCGCCACCCGCCCGGCACATCGATCGTGCCGAGCAGCAACTGCAAAAGATGCAGCGAGCGGCAGGTCTGGAACCCGTTGGAATGCGCCGAAATGCCGCGCATCGCGTGCATCCCGACCGGCCGGCCGCGCATCGTCTCGTGCCGTCGTCCGGCCCAGTCGATCCACGGCACCGGCAGCTCGATCGCTTCCTCGAAAGCGACGCGGCCGATTTCATCGGCGAGTTGCCGGATCCGCACAGCCGGCACACCGCAGGTCGCGGCGACCGCTTCGGGCGCGTATTGCGGATCGAGGTAGCGGTCGGCGATCAGCTGGAACACCGGCACCGCGCGGCGGCCATCGGCGAGCCTCGCCTCGCCGACCATCCGCATCTCGACCCCCGCGTCGAGCGCGCCCGCGACCGCGCCCTTGCGGTCGAGCACCAGCGGGTTGCCGGCCACGTCGCGTGCGAAGAGGCCGTCATCGGCCGCGCCCGGCGCCTGGACCACCAGCCACCCGGCATTGGTATAGCGCGCCAGATAGTCGAGATCGACCCGGTCGGCGCGCAGCAGCTCGTGGATCAGCGCCAGCACGAAGGCGCCGTCGGTGCCCGGCCGGATGCCGATCCACTCGTCGGCGATCGCCGAATAGCCGGTGCGCACCGGGTTGATCGAGATCGACTTCGCGCCGCGCCGCTTCATCGCCGACAGCGAAATCTTGATCGGGTTCGAATCGTGGTCCTCGGCAAGCCCGAACATCAGCACCAGCCTGGCGTGCTCCCAGTCGGGCTCGCCAAATTCCCAGAAGCTGCCGCCGATCGTGTACATGCCCGCTGCGGCCATGTTGACCGAGCAAAACCCGCCATGCGCGGCGAAATTCGGGGTGCCGAACTGCGTCGCCCAGAACCCGGTCAGGGATTGGCTCTGGTCGCGCCCGGTGAAGAAGGCGAGTTTTTTCGGATCGTCCGTCCGGATCCGCGACAGCCATTCGACCGCGGTGGCGATCGCTTCGTCCCATTCGATCTCGCGAAACTCGCCGGCGCCGCGCTCGCCGACCCGCATCAGCGGCTTCCGGAGTTTCGCCGGCGATTGCTGCTGCATGATCCCGGCGGCGCCCTTGCCGCAGATGACGCCGCGGTTTACCGGGTGGGCCTTGTTGCCCTCGATGTAGCGGATGCCGCCGTTCTTCAGATGAACCTTGATGCCGCAGCGCCCGGCGCACATGTAGCAGGTCGTGGTCTTGACCTCGTCGGAAATGACCGGCGAGGTATCGACCGCCTCCTGCGGTCGCCAATAATCCCGCCAGCGCTCGCGCCAGCTGGTGCTGTTCATTGCGGCGTTCCCCCTGCCCGGCCTTGGGCGACCGGCAGCTTATCGATTTCCATGCCTTGCTCGCGATAAAAGCGCTCCGCGCCGGGGTGCAGCGGCACGGAAATGCCCTTGAGCGCGTCGGCCAGTTTTATCTGCTTGCCGATCGGGGCGATCCCGCCGAACAGCTTTGCCGCGCCCTCGCTCCACACCGCCTGGGTGATGCCGTGGACGAGGTCGGCGTCGGCATCGGCGCCGACGACCCAGAGCGCCGAGAAGCCGACGGACGGCGTATCGGTATCGACGTTATGATAGCTGCCGGCAGGGATTGCCGTCGGCGCGTAGGCGCTGAACTCTTGTTCGAGCTTCGCCGCGACCGCGCCGGTGACCGGGACGAGACGGATCGGCGTCGCCGTCGCCAATTCCTGGATCGCCGGCACCGGATAGCTGCCGGCGATGATCAGCGCGTCGACCGTGCCGGCCTTGATCTCCTCCGCCGCCTGCGACGGGCGCAAATTCTTGCGCGTCACATCGTTCTCGCCGAACCCGGCCGCCGTCAGCAGCATCTTGGCGTTGGCCGCGGTGCCCGAGCCGGACTCGCCGATCGCCACGATTTTGCCCGCGAGCTCGGCGACCGAGCGGATCGGGCTGTCGCTACGCACCACGACATGCAGCGCTTCCGGAAAGAGGCTGGCGACGGCGCGCAGCCGCGGCATCGGGCCGTCCGCGGCAAAGGCGCCGGCGCCGTCATAAGCCATTGACGCGAGGTCCGCCTGGGCGAACCCGGATTCAAGCTGCTGGTTGTTGACGAGGCGCAAATTCTCCATCGACCCCTGCGTTGCCACCGCCACCGCCACCAGCCCCGGCACGCCGCATCCACCACCCGGGCCGCAGGCCGAACCGCCGTCGACCGGGCTCGAGATCGCGCTGGCGACGAGCCCGCCGACCTCGAAGAAACTGCCGCCGGTCGACGCAGTGCCGATCCGGAAGAAGCGCGTCTCGGTCTGCGCCGCGACGCCGGAACTCCCGGCGGCAAGAAGCAAACTGGCGCAGACGAGGCCGCGCCAACAGTGGTTTAGAACCCAACTCCTCGTCTCACCCGGTGAGACAGCCATGGGAAATGACACCATGCCTGTCCAGCGATTTCAACCCGCTTTCCGGGGCGTAGTTTAGTAAAATCAACAGATAATTTTTGTTATTGATTCCCGCCTCATCGTCGATTTCCGACCTGACGGTAAGACGCGGATACGCCAAACTAGGCGGGTTGTCGTCCTGAATGCCGGAAATTTCATGCTCCAGCCCGATCGCACGATCGACCTTCGCTCGGATACCGTTACCCGGCCCTCGCCGGCGATGCGGCGGGCGATGGCCGAAGCCCCGGTCGGCGACGACCAGTACGGCGAGGACCCGTCGGTCAATCTGTTGCAGCAGCGGATTGCCGCCTTGCTCGGCAAGGAAGCCGCGCTTTTCGTGCCGAGCGGCACAATGGCGAACCAGATCGCGCTGAAGCTGCTGACCCGGCCGGGCGACGACGTGATCGTCGGCCACAACGCGCACATGATGTGGCACGAGGCCGGCGCCGCCGCCGCCAATTCCGGGGTGCAGTTCACCGCGATCGGCACCGGCGGCAAGTTCACCGCCGGCGAGTTCCGCGGCGCGGTCAAGCCGCCGGGCCACATCGTGCTGCCCCCGACCGGCCTGGTCGCGATCGAGAACACGCACAACATGGGCGGCGGCATCGTCTTCCCGCAGGCCGATGCCGTCGCGATCTGCGCCGCGGCGCGCGACGCGGCCATCGCCAGCTACCTTGACGGGGCGCGGCTGTTCAACGCCGCGGTCGCGAGCGGTCTCAGGATCGCCGAGCTGGCGCGGCCGTTCGATCTTGTCTCGGTGGCGCTGTCGAAGGGGCTCGGCTGCCCGGTCGGCAGCGTGCTGGCCGGCGGCGAGGCGCTGATCGCGCGCGCCGTCACCGCGCGCCGCCGGTTTGGCGGGGCGATGCGGCAATCGGGCATCCTCGCCGCCGCCGGGCTTTACGCGCTCGACCACAATGTCGCGCGGCTCGCCGAAGATCACGCCAACGCCCGCCTCTTCGCCGAGCGGATCGCCGCGCTTCCCGGCATCGCGCTCGACCTTGCGACGGTGCAAAGCAACATCGTGATCTGGGAGATGGCGCCGGGCTCGCCCGATGCGGCGACAATCGTCGCCAAGGCCAAGGTCGCTGGAATCCTGATCTCCGCCCTCGGCGTGCGAACGATGCGCGCGGTGACGCACATGGATGTTCGCCGCGAGGAGTGTGAGCGAGCGGGCGAGGAAATCTCCAAGATTGTCCGCGGCGGCTAACCGCCCCGTTTTTTCAGCAGATATTTCTGCTCGCCGGACAGCACCAACTCGTTCTTCTGGTTGTGCACCGTCACCGCGACCGTCACCACGCCGGTGGTGCGTTGCGGTGTCAAGTCCACAATCGTCAGCGTCGGGTAGAGCGTGTCGCCGGGATATACCGGCTTCAGGAACTTCGACGATTGCTCGATAAAGGCGACCAGAGAATCGCCAATCACATGCGCGAAATTGCCCGCCCCGGCGGCGGTGAAGCACAGCACCTGGAAACCGTGCGCGAGCGGGCCGGGATAGCCGCGCTCGCGGCAGTATTCGATGTCGTAATGGATCGGGTGGTTGTCGCCCGACACGGTCTGGAACGCGGCGAAATTAGCGTCGGTGACGGTGCGGCTGGGGATGTAGAAACTGTCGCCGACCCGCAAATCCTCAAAGAATTTGCTTGCGGGGAAGCGGTGGTTGCGGCGATCGAATTCCGCGCTCACGGCAGGAACAGCGCCTTTTCCGCGACAAGCCGGGCGATCGCCGCACCGTCGAGGCCGAGTTCGCCCAGAACCTCCCGCCCGTGCTCGCCGATGCCAGGCGCCGGCGACAGCGCGGCGTCGGCCGCGGCGGAAATGCCCGGCGTGCGCGGCACCCTGAACGCCGGCATGCCGGCGGGCGCGACCGAAACCGCTCCGCCGGTCGCCACGATGTGCGGGTCGGCGAGCCAGTCGTCGAAGCCGTTGATCCGGTCGCAGAGGATGTCGGCGGCGCGCAGGATTGCGAGCCAATGCGCCGTCGTCTCGCGCGCGAATGCCGCGCCCAGCGCGGCGAAGATCGCCGGCGAATTCCGAGCGCGCGCGGCGAAGCTCGAAAAGCGCGGGTCGGCCGCCAGTTCCGGCCGGCCGAGCGCGGCGACCAATCGAACAAAATCCGCCTCGCGCAGCAGCGCGATCATCACCCAGCCGTCACTGGTGCGATGCGCGCCGGTCGGCACGTTGATGATTTGCGGGCTGCCGTCCTCCAACACGTGCTCGGCGAGCTTGTGGCCGAGCATCGCGGCGGCGCTTTGAGTGAGGCTGAGGTCGAGCCGCGCGCCCGTGCCGCGCCGCTCGCGGGCGTAGAGCGCGACGCCGACCGACTGCGCCGCATAGAGCCCGGTCAGCGCGTCGACGATCAAAGCGCCGACCCGGTGCGGCGCGCCGTCATTGCCGATGTTGAGCGCGGCGAGGCCGGAGAACGCCTGCGCCACCGAATCGGTACAGGGCAGGCCGATATGCGGACCTTCCTGACCGAACCCGCTGACCGACACGTAGATGAGGCGCGGGTTGAGCCCGGCGAGCGCCTCGTAACCGAGCCCGAGCCGCGCGGCGACGCCGGGCCGGAACCCCTCGATGACGATATCCGCCTGGGTCGCCAATTTCAGCGCAATGTCGCGCCCCGCCGGCGCTCGCAGATCGAGCGCCAAACCTCTCTTGCCGCGGTTGAAATGCGCCGACATCGCGGTGTGGTCGCCGTAGCGCCGGCCGAGCCCGCGCGACCAGTCGCCGCCCGGCGGCTCGAGCTTGACGATGTCGGCGCCGTGCATCGCCAGCAACATGCCGCAATAGGGCGCGGCGATCCCCTGCCCGAGATCGAGCACCTTGAGGCCGGTGTAGGCGCCGTCGATCACCTGTTTCGGCTCCTTTTAGCCTCCGCGATAATAGCGTCACATTCCGCGACCACTTCTTCTAAAGTGAACCAGCCGTCGCGGTCTGCTTCCGCTTTCAGCCTCTCGCAAGTCGGCGGTGAAAGCCTCCCGAAACTTCTCCCGCTGGGCTGGTGAAAGCTGGGCCAAGAAGGCGAATGGCTCCTCATCCGAACTCGCGAATGTGAATGGTTTCTTTGGCATGCGCCTATCAGTCCTTCCTAAGTCGCGCGACTTAGCCAAACCTTGACCGCCTGCGCCGCCGTCTGCTCGGCCCGCGCGCCGATCTCGGCGTCCGACAGCGTCGAGAGCGGGTGGTCGATCACCACCGGCGCGAGGTCGGGCATGCCGAGCGCGTCGCGCTGCATGTTGGCTTCGTGCAGAAATTCGGTCGTTACCACCACCGCGACCGGCCGGCCCAGCGCCTCGAGAGCAATGCCGTCATGCGTACAGCACGACGTGCAAGACCCTCAATCGCCGATCGCGGTCAGCACGATGTCGTTGCCCGCGGCGACCGCGGCGAGCAGCGCCGGGTCGGCCGGTTTCGAGAAGCTTTCCTTTTTGTAATAGGTGATCGCGGCGATACCGTGCTCCGCCGCGAGCAGCGCGGCGGTCTTGCGCAGCAAGCGGTTGGCGTTCCACTTGGTGTTGTCGAGGATGCCGAGCCGCAGGCCCTTGAGCGCCCCGGCGCGCGGCGCCAGCTCCATCCGCTCGGCGTCGACCCGGCCGCGCGGATCGAAGACGGTTACATCGTCCGTCATGCTCATGGTCCTCCTGTCGCTTTTACTGTTCCCGCTGATATTTACAGGGAATCTACAGCTAAGCCGGGCCGCGCCCGAAACCACGATGGTAAATTCTAAGAGATGAATGCGGCAATTTTAGCGTCCAGCGCTCACAGATAACACGTCCCGTCGACGCAGACCGGGCCGGACGGGCCGCCGCCCTCGATGCCGCGCAGCACCGGCGACGACATGTGCCCCCAGCCGGGGATGAAGGCCGAGAACCGGCCGGCGGCGCCGCCGATCACGAAGAGGTGGATGTGATCCGGGCTCGGCACGATCGGGATGCGGGAATCGGTCTCGCGCCTGTACCAGCGCGGCAGGTTGCGGTTGTAGACCTTGCCGTAGCGGTGGTCGAACGCGAGCTTTCCGAACGGATTGCCCGAGTTCATGTGCAGGTAGTTGCGGATGTCGTGGCGGGTCCAGCCCTTGGACGCGATGGTTCGGGCGTGCTCGGGGCCGATGACGACCGCGCAATGGCCGCTCGACACCGCGTTGTTGTTGGCGATCGTGCTCATCGCCGAGCAGATGCTGTCGAGAATGCCTTGCGGATCGTCGGCGACGTGGTTGGTGACGCTGTGCGGCGGCTCGGCGGCGATGACGAACACGGTCGAGTCGCCGGGGGCGAACCCCTTCTCGACATGGTACGGCGCGAACGGGCTCTCGACCTCGTTCTCGGCGACGCAATAGGTGTATTTGCCGGGATGGCCGAGCGTCGATTTGTCGAGGTCGCCCGGCGTGCCGCCGCCGACATTGAGGAGAACGAGGCGGATCGCCCGGCCGATCGTCGCGTTGGCGCGGTTGCCCGAGCCGAACGCGTTGACCCCGCCATTCATCCCGATCTCGCGCGCGATCGGCCCGTTGACGACGAGCAGCGGCCCCGCCATGTGGGTCGTCGCCTGCACGCCGTTGAGGTTGAAGGCGTTGGCGGTCAGCGCCAGCAGCGCCGCGCGCACCACCGGCGCGTAGTCGGGCTTGCACCCGGCCATCACCATGTTGACCGCGAGCACCTCGCGGGTGAGGCCGCCATAACGCGGCGGCACCCGGCATTCGAGGAACTGGGGCTCGCCGCCCAGCGCGGCGACGCAGGCCGCGACCCGCTCGCCGGTCGGCGGCACGACCGGCAGCCCGTCGGTCCAACCTTGTTCGAAATACCATTCGACGAGGTCGATGCCCGCGGGCACGCGGGAGATGATGGTGGTGTCGGGCATGGCGGGTTTCGGCTTGGGATTTGGGCAGCGCTTACGCTTTGTTGAGGAGTTGCTCGATCCGATCGAAGCGGCCGAAAAGTTCCCCGCGCAGCACGTTAAGCTCGTCGCTAAGCGCGTTAAGCTCGTCGCTAAGCGCGTTAAGACGGTGCTCGGTCGTCGCTTCGAAGGCGCCGATCTTGACGCCGACTGCGACCACGAGATTGTCGTATTGCGATACCGCGTTGCGACGGTCGACATCGGCCGCGAATTTGATCTGCTGCAGGTCGGTTTGGATCGATTGCAGTTGTCGCCCAATGAAATCGAGGCTGGGCTCTGCCATGTCCTAAATCCTTCCTCGGCCTTTGCGCCGACCGGTGGCGACGTAATCGGTGAGCGCCTTGTCAAGCCCGGCATCGTCCGCACTGGCGTTTAGCGCAAGTGAACGGGAGCCTCTTGAGCCACACTATATGTGTTTAACACTCTTCGTATGTCACCCCTTCCGGGTGAAATGGGCGCCCATATTGGTCGCGTAGCCCGGCTCGACGCGGACATCGACGAGGGCCACCCCGCCGGCCTCGACCGTCTCGATCGCGCTGCGCAGGGTGCGCACCAGCTCGCCCGGGTCGCGCACGGGGCCGAACCCTGTCGCGCCCTGGCCGCGCGCGAGGGTGGCGATGTCGGGCTCGGGGTCGGCGATGCGCTGGCCGATCCAGCGATTGGCGACCGGGCGGCTGCGCTGCCGCGCCATGCGGTCCTGGTGCAATTCGTCGTTGAAGAACGAGTTGTTGTTGGCGACGACGATCAGCACCGGGATGCGGTAATGCACCGCCGTCCACAGCGCGGTGACGCCCATCAGCGTGTCGCCGTCGCCGAGCACCGCGATCGGCAGCCGGCCTGAGCCGCGCAGCGCCAAGGCGGCGCCGACCGCCATCCCCGGCCCGCCGCCGATCCCGCCGCCGCCGTCTCCGCCCAACATGTCGAGCGGGTGGCTGGTCTCCCAGGCGTGGCCACCCCAGGCGAGCGGCGTGCGGATGAGGCAGGTGGTGCGGCCGCCGATCGCCTCGCGCAGCGCGCCAGCGAGCGAGACCGGGGTGATGACGTCGTTAGGAGCTTCCGGCGGTACGGCGGCCGGCTCCGGCGCCGTGGCGGGGCGCGGCGCGCGCGGCTTGATCAGCGGCAGGAGCGCCGCGACCGCGACATCAGGCGCCACCGCCAGATGGATATCGGCCGGCGGCAGGCCCTGGTAATCCATGCTCCAGCCGTTGTGCAGCTGGTGGTCGAGCGAGGCGAGGATGATTTTGCTGTTGACCTCTTCGCCCTCCCACGCGGCCTTGAGCGCCCCGCCGAGATCGACCCAGTCGAGGCTGAGGATGACGTCGGCCTCGCGCAGCAGCGCGCAGGCCTCGGGGCTCGGGTTGTTGCCGGCCGGCGGTCCTTGCAACGGGTGCCGGGTGGGAAAGCCGGAGCCGGTCTTAGGGTCGGTCAGCACGACGGCGTCAAGCGCCTCGGCGAACTGGACGCGGCGCGCCCAGGCGGCCTCGCCGCGCCCGGTGCGGCCGACCAGGATCACCGGCCGCTCGGCGCGGGTCAGCAGATCGGCGGCGGCCTGGAGCGCCGCCGGATCGGGCGCGGCGGGCGCCGGCGGCTGGAAGCGGCCGGCGCTCGGCAGGGCCGGCAAATCGCCGATCTTCGCCTCCTGCAAGGCCGCGTCGAAGCAGACATAGACCGGCCCGCACGGCGCGGTCGTCGCCATCTTGTAGGCGCGCAGCACTGACTCGGGCACGGCGGCGACCGAGGCCGGCTGGTCGTCCCATTTGGTGTAGTTGCGGACGAGCGCGCCCTGGTCGGCGGCGGTGTGGATCCAGTCGATCCACGGCCGGCGCTGGTCGGCGGCGACCGGCCCGGTGGCGCCCAGCAATACCACCGGCACGCGGTCGCACCAGGCGTTGAACACCGCCATCGTCGCGTGCATCAGTCCGACATTGCTGTGGACGATCGCCCCCATCGGCTTGCCGGCGACCTTGGCGTAGCCATGCGCGATCGCCACCGCATGCTCCTCATGCAGGCACAGCAGCATCTGCGGCGCGGTGTTGCCGAGCAGGTTGACGAGGCTGTCGTGCAGACCGCGATAGGAGGCGCCGGGATTGAGCGCGACATAAGGCAAGCCGACTTCCCGGAGCATCAACGCCATCACGTCGCTGCCCCAGTAGTCGCCGGTCTCGTTGGCCAGCGCCGGCCGCTCGATCGCGCCGGGTCCCGGTCCGCTGTCGCTCATGCGCAACCCCGCCGTTCCAGACAGGTCTCGATTAGCCGAGCCCCATCCGGAACGCCAGAGCTTTGGGCGAATCGATCAGCAGGGAGCGCACCAGCAATGACGACCGTAGGGGCCACACACGTGATGCCTGTACGGTCCGCAAAAGCGCCCCGGGCGCCCGCAAGCGACGGGATGGATCGGTGAATATTGCCCGATTTGCGGCACCGGCGCGGCCGGCGCGGCGGCATTCGCCCGCCAGGCTGCGGACCCGCCCAGCGCGACGGCGGCGGTGATAGCGGCGGCGATGACGAGTTTACGCATGATCCCCTCCCTCTGACTTGCGACGCCTGCAGAATCCCACCCTTTGGCGAACATCGCCAGCATGAATTCGCCGCAATCGATCGATGCGCCGATCGGCAGCTTTGGGTACTCGGACACGATTTGAGGCGAGCAGTGGCTACCGGCGAGCGACCCAGGGACGCGGTCCGTCAGCGTCCGCTTGGGCTTGCAATGGGCGGCGGCGCAGCGCTCCTGTCCAGCAGTGAGGGTCCTCGGCTAGCGAAAACCGATGATCAACCGAGAATAGCTGTTGCAGCCCGGCCTGATCTCCTGCGCCAGAGCGATGGGGCAGTCCGCGTAGGCGTGATAAGCGTGCACGACCGAATGCTCCCGGAAGACGTGACGAATCCACGCCCGATGCTTGATCGGATGAGGATGGTCGAGGCAATCGCATGCCTCGCTGCCGACCGACCAGCAGACAAGAGACAACGCGAGCATCGGGGCAATCGACCAGCGCATGGGTTCGATCCTCATCGTGACGCGAACACGCCACCTTTCTACAACATCTTTGAACTCCGGTTAATGAAAGCAAATCGGCTTGCGGCGCCGGCTCCGCTCCGGCGGCGCGGAGGAAGGGAACCCGCGCGCCGCGCGCGTGTTTCAGTCCTGACCGCTAAACCCTCAGTGCCGGGCTAAACCCATGTACATGTCGAACGAGAGCCTGCTTGTCATCGTCGTGGTCGGCGTGATCGCCGGCTGGCTGGCGGGAAAGATCGTGGACGGCGGCGGATTTGGCTTCATCGGCGATCTGGTGGTGGGGATTATCGGGGCGTTCATCGGAGACTGGCTGCTACCCCGGTTGAACATTCATTTCGGTATCGGGATGATCGCGCTGATCGCCAACGCGACGATCGGCGCCATCGTCCTGCTGGTGATCATCAGGGTCGTCGCCGGCGCCCGCGGCTGGGGCGGCGGCTGGGGCAACGGCTGGGGCGGCCGCTGGGGCAGGCGTTGGTAGCACGCGCGACCGACAGAGCCGTCAGCGAGCCCGCGGGGATCGAAACCGACGACCTGCTGTCGTCGCAAAGGACCCTCATCGAGACGACCAAATCGGACCTTCTGAAAGCGGCGGCCAAGTCGGGAAGTCAGTAAGCTGGCTGCTTAACTGCAGTCGCCCTCCCCCGCCGCCGCGCTTTGCTGCCTAGACTACCGCCGATTTTGGCGTCGGGACGAGGCGGGTGATGACCATCTTGTCGCGGTCGAGGCATGCGGGGACGCGCGGGGCGATCTTCGATTTCCAGTAATCGGTCTCGTAGACCGCTTTGTAGAGCGCCTCGCGTTCGGCCTCGCTCTCGAAGCGGCGCAGCCAGACATACTTGGACTCGTCGGTCTCGCCGCGGAAGCTGCCGGTGATCACCATGCCCTTCGACACCTGGAAGGGGATGATCTCCTCCTCCATGATCTTGACCCATTCGTCCATCTTGCCGGGGCGGACGTGGTATTGCCGCAGTTCGTAGAAGGCCATTGCGTGTCTCCCGCTGAGTTGATGATTGTCAGGTTTACAGTTTCTCCGCTTACCGGCGAAAGCCGGTATCCACTTATCCGTTGCAGAAGCGGCTGAAAAGTGGGTCCCGGCTTTCGCCGGGAAGCGCAGCTATATTATCCTTCTGCCGCGAGGCCGGTCTGGCGCTTCGGGAAAAAACGGTTTTCCGGGCGCGGCAGGCCGAGGTTCTCGCGCAGGGTGCGGCCCTCGTATTCGCGGCGGAAGAGGTTGCGGCGCTGCAGCTCGGGGACGACGCGGTCGACAAACTCGTCGAGCCCGCCCGGCACCCACGGGAACATGATGTTGAACCCGTCGCAGGCGTCGCCCAAGAGCCATTCCTCCATCCGGTCGGCGATCATCTTTGGCGTGCCGACCATCGCCAGGCCGCCGTAGCTGCCGGCGATCTGCGCCAGCTGGCGCACGGTGAGGTTGTCGCGCCGGGCGCGGGCGATGACCCGCTCGCGGCCGCTTTTGCTGGCGTTGCTTTCGGGAATATCGGGGAGCGGGCCGTCGAGGTCGAATTGCGAGGCGTCGCAGCCGAGCGCGATCGACAGCGAGGCGATGCCGCTGTCGGGGTGGACGCGGCTGTCGAGCAGCGCGCGCTTCGCCTTCGCCTCGTCCTCGCTGTCGCCGACGACGACCAGGCAGCCGGGCAGGATTTTGACGTGGCCGGGGTCGCGGCCGGCGGCCTTGGCGCGGCCCTTGATGTCGGCGTAGGTCGCCTGCGCGTCCTCGAAGCGGCCGCCGCTGGCGAACACCATCTCGGCGGTCTCGGCGGCGAGCTGGCGCCCGGCGTCCGACGCGCCGGCCTGGACGATGACCGGCCAGCCCTGGATCGGCCGCGCGATGTTCAAGGGCCCGCGCACCGAGAGGAACTCGCCCTGGTGGTCGAGCACGTGCATCCGGGCCGGGTCGAAATAGACGCCCGCCTCGACATCGCGGACAAAGGCGTCCTCGGCCCAGCTGTCCCAGAGGCCGGTGACGACGTCGTAGAACTCGCGGGCGCGGCGATAGCGCTCGCCGTGCTCCATGTGCTCGGTGAGGCCGAAATTGAGCGCCGCGTCGGGGTTCGAGGTGGTGACGAGGTTCCAGCCCGCCCGGCCGCCGCTGATATGGTCGAGCGAGGCGAAGCGGCGGGCGATCATGTAGGCCGGCTCGAAGGTCGACGAGGCGGTGGCGATGAGGCCGATATGCCGGGTCACCATCGCCAGCGCCGGCAAGAGGATGAGCGGGTCGAACGAGGTCACCGTCGCGCTGCGCTTCAGCGCCGCCATCGGCATGTTGAGGACGGCGAGATGGTCGGCCATGAACCAGGCGTCGAACCGCCCGGCCTCGAGCTTTTGCGCGAAGCGGATCAGGTGCTGGAGGTTGAAGTTGGCGTCCGGCCAGGCGCCGGGATAACGCCACCACGCGGTGTGGATGCCGACCGGGCGCATAAAGGCGCCCAGCCGCAACTGACGTTCCGTTGCCATCGCCGCTCCTCGGCCGCCGATCGCGCGATGTTGGCCGTGCGCCCGCGGCAAGGATAGCGGGCGAGAAGCTGCCGCCTCAGCGCAGCACCAGAGCCGGCAGGAATTCGAAACCGGCGGCGATCGACGCGTAGAAACGGTGGTAGCCGTCAAGCGCGCGGTACGAGTACGTCGTGCTCGACGGCAGATCGCTGAACGGCAACGCGAGTAGCGGCACCGGCTTCAGCGCGACCCCGGTCGCGAAGCTCGTGAGGATGTGGTTCATCCGGGCGCGGTCGAAGCCGCACCAATCCCGCGGCTTCAAATGTTTGCCGTAGGGCGGCTCGATCTCGCCCAGCGGCACGAGCTGCGCGCCGCCGGCCGACAGATAGGCGGGTCCTTGCGGGGTGAAGGCCGCCATGCCGGCCTCGGCCCACCACTCGTCAGGGAGTTCGAACTCGCACGGGAAGTTTGGCATCGGGGAGCGCATCTGACGGGCCTTTGGAGGGGAGATCATCCGGGTGGGGGGCGAAAGCGCTCGCCCGACTACTGGTGGTCCATCACCAGCGCTTCGCGCAGCGCCTTGACATAGATCGCGCTGTCCCAAATCGGCGCGATCGCCAAGGCGGTGAACAGCAGCACAGAGGCCACCAGGCTCACGCGCCAGGCCGAAACGAGTGCGGTAAGAGCGTCATCGATCATCGGTTGCCCTCCAAGCCACTGCAACCGAGATACATCCGGGGCCTGCGGAAGACTTTGCCGCCACCCTGATTTTCCCTTAAGGGCAGCTTGTCATTTTCTTCAGATCGACGGGGCCTGCCGCCGGCCCGGGCCAAAATGCCGGGTTGCCGCTGCGGGCGACAAGGTGGTTAAGTGGCGACAAAACCTTGTCGCGCGGCGTCGCGCGCATCGTCGGGGAGGCATCGCGTCGGGACCCAGCCGGATTTCCGGCTCAAGATCGAGGGACCGCCGTGACCGACATCACCGCCAACGCCGCCACGATTTCCACCGCCTCGACCGCCCGGCGCAGCGCCGCGACGATCGCCGCGCGGATCGACCGCCTGCCGAGCACCCGATACATCTGGCATCTCGTGCTGCTGCTGTCGCTCGGCGGCTTCTTCGACGTCTTCGACAATGGGCTCATCGCCTATATCGCGCCCGGGCTGTTCGCGGCGAAGATCTTCACGCCGACGACGCAGGGCTTTTTCGACATCAACGGCTTTGCCAGCCTGGTCGCCTCGACTTTTATCGGCATGTTCGCCGGGACGCTGCTGTTCAGTTCGCTCTCCGATCTGTTCGGGCGGCGCACGATCTTCACCTTTGCGCTCGTCTGGTACTCGCTGGCGACCTTCGCGATGGCGTTTCAGTCGACCCCGTGGGCGATCGATTTCTGGCGATTCCTGGCGGGGCTCGGGATCGGGGTCGAGCTGATCACCGTCGACACCTACCTCTCCGAACTGATGCCGAAGGACCGCCGCGGCCAGGCCTTCGCCTTCAACCAGTCATTCCAGTTCCTCGCCTACCCGATGGTGTCGCTGCTCGCTCTCGGCCTCGTGCCGCGCATGCCGTTCGGGTACGAGGGCTGGCGCTGGGTGACAATCATCGCCGCGGCCGGCGCGATCGTCGTCTGGTGGATCCGGCTGGCGCTGCCGGAATCGCCGCGCTGGCTCGCGATCCACGGCAACGTCGCCGAGGCCGAGCGCATCACCGCGATCATGGAGGCGAAGGTCGAGGCCGAGAGCGGCCGCCCGCTGCCGCCGCCGAAGAGCCTGCCCGACGAGGTCGAAGCCGGGCGCGGCGCCTGGGTGGAGATGTGGCACGGCGAATACCGGTCCCGCACGATCATGCTGATCATCTTCAACCTGTTGCAATCGATCGGCTATTACGGCGTGGCGAGCTGGGTCCCGACCCTCTTGGTGTCGCAGGGGATCACGGTCACCAAATCGCTGCTCTATACCTTCATCATCGCGCTGGCGAACCCGACCGGGCCGCTGCTCGCCTCGTTCCTCGCCGACCGCGTCCACCGCAAATGGCAGCTCGTCGGCGCCTGCGCCGGGCTCGCGGTGTTCGGCATCCTCTTCTCGCAGATGAGGAACCCCGTCGGCATCATCATCTTCGGCGTGCTGATAACCTTCTCGACTAGCAATCTGTCCTACGCGTTCCACGCCTATCAGGCCGAACTCTACCCGACCCGCATCCGCTCGCGGGCGATCGGCTTCACCTATGCCTGGAGCCGGTTCAGCACGATCTTCGTCGGCTTCATGGTGGCGTTCTTCCTGCGCAATTACGGCACGGTCGGGGTCTTCGCCTTTATCGCCGCGGCGATGGTCGCATGCTGCGTGGTGATCGCGGGGATGGGGCCGCGCACCGCCCGGATGCGCCTCGAAGAGATTTCGCATTAGAGCGCGATCTGTTCTCGGCCCTCTGGTGCATATTGGAGTGGCGGACGAGCAGGAGGGCGTATGAGTTCGACCACTCGGCAGATGCATCTCGGGGTCTTCGTCCTCGGCACCGGCAACCATTCGGCCGGCTGGCGCTACGAGGGCGCGGCGACCAGCCACATGCAGCTGCCAGTGATGCAGGAGATCGCCCGCATCGCGGAGCGCGGCAAGTTCGACCTCCTCTTCATCTCCGACTCGATGGTGATGGATCCGACCGACCATCCCTCGTTCCTCTGCCGTTTCGAGCCGACCACCCTGATCACCGCGCTCTCCGCCTGCACGACGCATATCGGCCTCGGCGCGACGGTGTCGACGAGTTTCGCCGAGCCGTTCAATGTCGCCCGCCTTTTCGGTTCGATCGACCATCTGAGCGGCGGCCGCGCGGCGTGGAACGTCGTCACCACCTCCAACACCAAGGTGGCGCAGAATTTCGGCCGCGACGAGCATATCGAGCACGAGCTGCGCTATGCCCGGGCGCAGGAATTCGTCGATGTCGTGAAGAGCCTCTGGGATTGCTGGGAGGACGGCGCCATCGTCGCCGACAAGGCGAGCGGGCAATACATCGACGCCGGCAAGGTGCGGCCGCTCAACCACAAGGGCCGCTTCTTCCAGGTGCGCGGCCCGCTCAACCAGGCGCGCCCGCCGCAGGGACATCCGGTTATCATCCAGGCCGGCGGCTCGCCGTCCGGGCTGGAGCTGGCGGCGCGCACCGCCGACGTGGTGTTCTCGGTGGTGCAGGAACTTGAACCGGCCAAGGCCGCCTATGCCGACCTCAAGGGCCGCATGGCTCGCTACGGCCGGGCGCCAGAGGAGATCGCGGTGCTGCCGGGGGTGATGCCGATCATCGGCGCGAGCGACGCCGAGGCACGCGAGAAGCTGGCGAAACTGCAGAGCTGGATCACGCCGACCAACGCGGCGACTCTGGTCGCCAGCCGGATCGGCTACGACGTTTCGGGCCACGATCTCGACGGGCCGGTGCCGCCGCCGCCCGAAAGCGACGGCGGGCGGACCTTCCACCGGGTGCTCTACGAAACCGCGCGGCGCGAGAACATGACCTTGCGCGAGCTCTACAATCTGACCGCGGCGGCGCGCGGGCATTGGGTCGTCTGCGGGACGCCGCAAAAGATCGCCGACACGCTCGAGGAATGGTTCGCCGGCGGGGCGGCCGACGGGTTCAACATCCTGCCGCCCTATTTTCCGGGCGGGTTCGCCGATTTCGTCGACCTCGTCGTGCCGGAACTGCAGCGCCGCGGGTTGTTCCGCCGCGACTACCAGGGCACGACCCTGCGCGAGCATTTCGGTCTCGCCCCGGCGCCGGCCGCGGGCGCGGCGCGGCAGGCGATGGCGGGGGAGTAGGCACGGGCGGCGTAGGGTGGGTAGAGCGAAGCGAAACCCACCAAACCACCGCCGCCACCCGAAAATGGCGGGTTACGCTGCGCTAACCCACCCTATAATTCCGAGATTTTCTCCCAGGTCAGTACGCGGAACTCGCCCGAAGGGCGCGGTGGGGGCCGCAGCACCATGAGATCGCCGTCATGGCTGACCTCGCGCACCTGATCGGAGCCGAGCCGCGCCGGATCGGATGCGGCATCGACCCGCGTCACCAGCCGTTTGCCGTCGAATGCGTAGTTGCCGCAATAGGACGAGTAGTCGCGCGCCGCGCCGGACGGCAGCTCCGGCTGCCCGTCGACGACCACCGCCGCCATCCGCCCGTCGGCGTTGAACGTCACCCTTCCCATTCCCTTGCCGCCATACGGCGCCGGCAGCGGTTTGCCGCCCGCATCGTGCGCCTCGGCCTTGACCAGCCGCCATGTCCCGATAATCGACTGCATCTCACTCCCTTCCATGATGGCGCAACAGCCCGGTCAGTTCGCCGATATCCGGCCATTGCTCGATGCGGTCGACCGCGCCTTCGACGGCGGCGGCGCCTTCGGCGGTCAGCGCCACGCCGGCGAGCTCGCGGAACTTGGCGCGCAGCTCGTCCTCGCCGAACGGGTCGTTGAAATCGCCGCGGTGGCTGTCGCGCGCGTGGGTCGCCGAGCGGCCGTCGGCGAGGGTCACGGTGACGCGGGCCGGGCGCAGTTTGGGCGCGAGCGCGCTCATCGCCGGGTCTTCCTCGATGTGCACCTTGCGGCGCAGCGCGGCGATTTGCGGGTCGGCGAGCGCGCTGTCGTCGAGCGCGGCATAGCCGGCTCCGCCGCGCGCCACCATCGCCGCAGCGGCGTGCGGCAGCGAGTATTTCGAGGCGAAATAGTTGGGCGGGTCGGGGTTGCGCATCACCGACGCGAAGCGGTAGGTCGTGACATCGATGCGCGCCACCTCGTCCGGCCGCGGCTTCAGCTCGGCGAGGGCGGCGGCGAGGCAATCGAGCGCCGGGTGGATCGGGTTGCAGCAGGCGTAGAGCCGGAAATAGTTGCGGGTGATCTGCCACTCGGCGCCGAGCCTCTCGGTGAGGCGGCCGGTCGCGAAGCCGCCGCCGACCAGCTCGCCGAGCGCCTCCTCGACCGCGTCTTCCTGGGCGGCAAAGCCGGCGAGCGCCAGCTCGGGCGCCAGCGACGCGGCAAAGCCGCTCATCCCGCCGGCGACGTTGAGCGCGGTCGCGCCGGCAACGGCGTTGGTGTAGCTCGGGGTGAGGACCAGGGTCGTGGCGATGCGCATCGCCAGGCTGACCCCCGCCGCGTCGAGACCCCGCAGCCGCGCGCCCGCCGCCGCGGCGGCGAGCAGCGACACCTGCCCGTTCTGATGCGCCAGCGGGCGCGGCGTGAACCCGCCGGCGAGCCGCCCGGCGAGGTCGTAGCCGAGGATCAGCGCCGCCAGCATTTCCGCGCCGGAGCTGCCCGCCTGCTCGCCGACCGCCAGCACACCCGGCAGCACCTGCATCGCCGCCTGGCCCGAGACCAGCCGCAGCCCCTCGCACAACTCGATCGCCCGTCCGGCGATGCCGTTGAGGAGCGCGGCGGTGCGCGGGTCTTGGGCCGGCCAGCCGCGCGCGTAGACCGTGGCGCCGCCCCCGGCGGCCGGCGCGAGCCGTCGGCGCAGCGCCGCCACCTCCGGCCGCTCGTGCCCGGCAAGGATCACCCCCAGCGTGTCGAGCCAGACAAGCTTGGCGTGGGCCCGCACCGGCGCGGGGATGTCGTCCAGCCGCGTCGTAGCGACGAAATTGGCGAGAGCTTCGATTTGTTGGGCCATTGGCGGTGCTACGCCACCATTCGCGCGTGCGCAATCTCCTTGCGCCCGACGGGTCTAACCTGATCCGCCGGCACGGTTTCGACCGATATCGTCTCACCTCCCAGGGTCAGAAACTCCACTTCGTACCCCGCGCCGCCGCGATGGATTGTGACGATCCAGCCCACATCCCCCGCCCGCAAACCGCTGTCGGCCAAGTCGTGGGTAAGCACGACGGGATCCAGTTCCTTGATCATTCTTGCACTCCCCGGACGGCATACGCCGTGACCAATCGCGGCACGATCTCGCCGTTGCCGACAAACCAGATTGCCCGAAGCCGCAGCCCGCGACCGCTTCGCGCCCGTAAAATTCCTTCCAGGATATACTTCTTGCCGAATTCGGTGTCGCCGCTCGACATGACCCGAGCGGTGCGCGCATGAAGCAGAAGCGCATCGCGCAAGGTCTGCCAATCGGCCGTATCGTATCCGAAGCGCTTGAACAGAGCGGCCTTGGCCCGGCCCACCGGGTGGTCCGTCGCCAGCAGATAGCGGGTGATCTTGACCTCCGCGATCACCGCGAGTTCCGCATGGGGCAGGCGACCGATCGATCTCATCCCAGACGGCGCTACCGGTAGAATTCGACCTTGGCTTCGCGGAACCAGAGGAAATTGGCGGGAGCGGCGGAGATCGGGCCGTTGATGGCGAAGACGGCGATCTCGAATCTCTCTCCAGGGTGGACGACGTTGTCGCCGAGCACCAGGCGGTTGGGCATGTTGAAGCCCTGGATGCAAGAGGGGCTCGGCCGGCCGGCGGCGCGCGGCAGCTCTCCATTGACCCAGATCTCGGCGTAGTCGTCGACATTGACCCGCAGCACCGCCTTGGCGCCGTCGGTGGCGAAGCCCAGCGCTTCGGCGGGGATCGTCAGGGTGGCGCGATACCAGAAGAACGAGACCATGCCGCCGCCGCGGCGTCCGCCGAGATCGTCGGCGGGAACCACCGCCCAGGACGAATCGTCAAAGCCGGCCAACTCGGCATGCGGTTCGACATCGTAGGTGGTCTTGAACTCGGGCCGCGAATCGGAGAGCGCCGGGCACTCGACGAGCCTCGCCTCCCTCCCGCGCCAGACCGCGCCGAACGCGGCCGAGCCCGCCGCGGTCATCAGATCGACGACATGCGCCGGCGGGGTCAGCGGCGCGATCGGCGGCTGCGGCGCGAGCAGCGGCGGAAACTCCGGCGGCAGCGAGATGGTGGGGCGCAGGTAACTCGCGGGCATCGGCGGGCCCTCCCTAGAGCGGCCCGAAGGCGGGCGGCGGAATGCGGCGGCGCGAAGCGGCTTCGTAGGAAGCGGCGATCTTCAACACGACATCCTCGCGGCCGGGCTCGGCGCGGAAGACGAGCGAGAACGGCAGGCCGGGTTCGGGGAGGATCGTCGGCGCCGCGGCCGGGGCGGAGACATAACGGGCGCCGTCGTCGCTGAGCTTGAAGACGGCGTCGTAGGCGGTCGTCACATAGCCCGCGGGCACCAGGATTTCGCTGAGGCCGGCATTGGGGCCGTACAGCGATTCCGGCCGCAGGTTGCCAGCACCTCCGAGCGGGTCGTGGGCGCCGCCGATCTTGGCGGGCGGCAGCGGGGCGTGCAGCCGCACCAGCGCGTCGAGCCGGTTTTCGAGGATCACCATCATGTCGAGCCGGCGCAGCAATTCGCGCAGCATGATGCGCTCGTCGACGCCTTGGCGGCCGCCGAGCCGGTTGCGCGGGTCGGCGACCTCCTCCCAGTTGCGGAAGGCGGCGCGGCCGTCGTCGCCCCAGAATTTCGAGCGGGCGTTAAGCTTGGCGAAATCGTCGGGGGTTTCCGGGAAACCGCGCGCGGCCCAATCGGCGGCGCGGCGCGACAGATATTGCGGGACATGGAAACGGAAGCTCATCGCCAGCTCCTGGTCCTGGATGGTGGCGATATCGAGGTTGCGCGGCGGCGCGACCTGTCCTTCGGCGAGCGCGACGCAATAGTCGATCGGCGCCATATCGCCGGCGCCGAAGAACTTGCCGGGGGCGAATTCGGTGCGGCGGATCGCGGCGGCGAATTCCGGGAACATTGGCGCGCCGTCGCGGCCGAGGCGAAACAGGAGGTCGGGCATGAACACCGGCGCCAGCCGGGCCAGCGCGCGGCGGAAATCGGGGTTCATCGGCTCGAGGTCGCGGTCGGGTTCCCACAGCGGGTCGCCGGATTCGACGAGGGTGGCGCCGAGTTTCCCGCCGAGCACGGCCTTGATCTCGGCGGCGGCGGCGCGCGAGATCGGCTCGGCCGACTGGTCGCCGGGACGGAGCAGCATCGATTCGCGGACGATGCCGATCCGCATGCCCTTGAGCGAGGGCGCGGGCGCCGCGTGGCTCGCGTAATTCGCCAGCACCGACGAGCGCGGCACGGTCGTGTAGACGTCGCGCGGGTCGTAATAGCCGATGCCGGGGTCTCGCAGCGCGTCGAGCACCTGGGCGCAGTCGGCGAGGGTGCGGGCGAGGATGCCGCTGCGGTCGCAATAGATGTCGGCGCCGATCGCGCCGCCGTCGAAGCCGAGCATCGCCTTGTGCGGCAGGATCAGCGCGACGGCGTTGTGGTTGGCCGGGCCGCGGCACGAGGCGCGGGTCTCCTCGCCGAGGCTGCACATCACCAGATTGGCGCTGACCGAGACGCCGGAACCCGAGCTCGACCCGAGCGAGGCGGCGCGGGTCGTGTCGTAGGGGTTCGCCGGGTTCCCCGCCCAGGTGCTGCGCTGGTAGCCGAGGGTCGAGGGCAGCACTTTGCCGGGCTGGTGGCGGCCGCCGGGGTTGCCGGCGCGGCCGTTGTATTCGGTGCACACCGCCTTGGCGAAGATGATCGCCCCCTTGGCGCGGAGCTGCCCGACGAGAATGTGGTCGCGCGCCGGAAAATCGATGTCGTAGGCCGCGTCGCCGCCGGCTGTGGTGCGCATGTCCGTGGTGTCGAACGGGTCCTTGAACGAGAACACGACGCCGTACATCGGCAGCTCGTCGAGCGGCGGGTTGCTCGCGTAGAGGGCGTCGAGCTCGGCGGCGCGTTCGAGCCCATCGGGCTGGCGGCGGAACTCGTCGCAGACCGGCGGCGCGCCCGGCGGCAGAGGCCCCGCGGACGGATGGCGGTCGAACTCGCCCTTGCAGGTCACCGAGCGCTCGCCGCGGATGTTGAGCGTCGCCAGCGCGTTCAACTGCCCGGCGCCATCCTTGCCGACGATCATGCCGTATTGCTGCCGCGCCGACGGGTCGGAGGCGGTCGGCTCCATGCGGCCGAACTCGAGCGGCTTCCCCCGATACTTGGCGAGGTCGGGAAACACGCTCGCGGCGGGCACGGTCGCGGTCGGGAAGCGCAGCGGCGCTCCGCCGCGGATTGTGCCGGCAACCGCGGGCACGCTCGCGCCGTCCTCGGTGACGAGCAGACTGGCGACGCCGTTATAGGCGCGGACCCGCGCGAGATAATGCTCGACCACCGCGACGCAGGTGGTGCGGCCGGCCCGGATCGCCCGATGCAGATCGTCGATCGTCGCTTCTTCGAGACGGAACGGGTTGTCGGCCATGATCGCTCCCGATCGGCGGCACCGGCTGGGCGCCGCGCGGCAAGGGCGATGTTAGGGTATTGGCGGCGAGGCGCGCCAGCGCCGGCTCGGCGGACTACGCGGCGATGCCGACCGCGCTCGCGCCGGCGGGGTAGACGAGACGGTCGGCCGGGAAGCTGATCGTGGCCCGCGTCCCGACGCCCTCGGCGCTGGTCAGCGCGAAGGTGCCGCCGTGCAGCTCCATCATCGCGCGCACCAGCGGCAGGCCGAGACCGGTCCCTTGCTGCTTGCGGGAAAACGACGAGTCGACCTGCTCGAAGGCTTCGAGGACGCGGCCGAGATCCGCTTCGGCGATGCCGATCCCGGTGTCGGCGACGGTGATCGAAAAGCCGGTCTGCGGGTCGGCCCGGCAGATGATGTCGATGCGGCCGCCATCCGGGCTGAACTTGACCGCGTTGGTAACCAGGTTGAGCACCATCTGCATCGTCTTGCGCTCGTCGCCGCGCAGCAGCGGAATGTCCGCCGGGATGTCGATCGCTTCGCTGAGCCCGCCCTCGCGGATGCGGACGCTGGCGATCTGACTGACCGAGCGGATCGGGTCGCGGACATCGAACACCGCTTCCTCGAGCGTCAGCTTGCCGGCCTCGGCCTTGGAGAGGTCGAGGATGTCGTTGATGATCTGCAAGAGATGCGTGCCGCTGGTGTGGATGTCGGTGACGTAATTGCGGTACTGGTCGTTGCCGAGCGCGCCCAGCACCTCGCGCTGCATCATCTCGGAAAAGCCGATGATCGCGTTCAAGGGCGTGCGCAGCTCATGGCTCATATTGGCGAGGAAATCGGACTTCGCCCGGTTCGCCGCCTCCGCCTGCTGCTTGGCGCGCTCGCGCTCGCGGATGCCGCGATAGTATTCGATCGACATCCATAGACCGACGCCGCCGATAAACGCGAACACGAACGCGGCAATGCCGATGCATTCCCATTTGAGCGTCGCGAAGAACGCGCCGGCGGGCGCGTCGATCGAGAATGCGCCCATTATGTCCCCGAGCTTCCAGTTCTCGCCCGCCTGGAGGTTGTTGTGGCAATCGACGCAGCTTTGATCGTTGGCCACCGAGGGATAGATCGTCCTGAAGATCGGCTCGTTGTCGACGCTGAGAAATTGCAGCACGGGCGACGGATCGGGCTTGCCGACAAACGATTCGATCGCATTCGCCATCGCCGGGTCGGAGGGGCCGGTGACAATGGCCTTGCCCTCGCGGCCGATCCAGCGCAGTCGCAGGGCGGATTGCTGGCCGCGCGACTTGTTGAACAGCTCGATCGAATGGGCGCGGAAGGTTGCCGGCACCGGCGCCTCGCTCTTGCCCAGCTCATGGCGGACGTTGGAATAATCGGTGACGAAAGCATCGACGAGCCGCATCGCGGTGGTGGTCTCATCGCTCTTGTTGGCGACGAAGGCCCGCATGCTCGCCTGATAGAAGCCATAGGCCGCGACAAACGACAGCGCCGCCGAGAACAGGAGGATACCGATCCACCCGTTGCCCTCCGGCGAGCGGAAGAACGCCATAATGGCGGCGCGAAACTGCGTTACCGTGCTCATGACCGCACGGTTATTACCGGCAATTCCTAAAGGTTGGTTGAACGCCAGTACGGTTAATTTCCTAAATTACGAGATAATTGCCCCCATTCCGAGAAACTTCTGACGGCGCTGGCGGCGCAGCGCAGCGCCGTCCTGCCCGCCGCACTGGCGCAAGGCTTCGTCGATCTCCTCGCCGAGCCGGCCGATCGCCTCCTGCGGCGCGCGGTGGGCGCCGCCCAGCGGTTCGGGCACGATCCGGTCGATGATTCCGAGGCGCAGCATCTCCTGCGCGGTGAGGCGCAGCGCCTCGGCGGCGTCCTGCGCGTTCTCGCCATTGCGCCACAGGATCGAAGCGCAGCCCTCGGGCGAGATCACCGAATAGATCGCGTGCTCCAGCATCAAGACCGCGTTGCCGACGGCGAGCGCGATCGCGCCGCCCGAGCCGCCCTCGCCGATCACCGTCGCCACGACCGGCACGCGGATGTCGAGACAGGTCTCGATCGCCCGGGCGATCGCCTCGCTCTGGCCGCGCGCTTCCGCGTCGATGCCGGGATAGGCGCCCGCGGTGTCGACGAAGGTGAGGAGCGGCAATTGGAAATGCTCGGCGAGGCTCATCAGCCGCTTGGCCTTGCGGTAGCCCTCGGGCCGCGCCATGCCGAAATTGTGCCTTACCCGCGCCTCGGTGTCGGCGCCTTTTTCGGTGCCGAGCACGACGACGCTGCGCCCGCGGAACCGGGCGATGCCGCCGATGACCGCGTGGTCCTCGCCGAAGGTGCGATCGCCGGCCAGCGGCACCAGGTCGTCGACGAGGCCGGCGAGGAAATCGCGGCAATGCGGACGCTCGGGATGGCGCGCCACCAACACCTTCTGCCATGGCGTCAGCCTGGCATAGGTCTGGCGCAGCAGCCGGTCGGTCTGGCCGGTGAGCCGCCCGACCTCCTCGGCGATGTTGAGCCCGTTCTCGGCGGAGAGATGGCGCAGCTCCTCGATCTTGTTTTCGAGCTCGGCGACCGGGCGTTCGAAATCGAGGAAATGCCGCATTAAGCTTCGCTTGTTTTCCGCCGCGCCAGCGGGTGTGCGCGCTCGACCAGGCGGCGCAGCCGGTCGCTTTGGACGTGGGTATAGATCTGCGTCGTCGCGATGTCGGCGTGGCCGAGCATCTGCTGCACGCTGCGCAGATCGGCGCCGTGATCCAGGAGGTGGCTGGCGAAGGCATGGCGCAGGACATGCGGCGACAGCCGCGCCGGATCGAGGCCGGCGGCGAGCGCCAATTCCTTGAGAAGCTGGCCGCAGCGCTGGCGGGTCAGGTAGCCCTCGCGGCCGCGCGACGGAAACAGGAAGCGCGAATTCTGGCCCTCGGGCAGAAAGCGCGGGCGGCAGGGCAGGTATTCGGCCAGCGCCACGCGCGACGGCGGGCTCAGCGGCACGATCCGTTCCTTGCCGCCTTTGCCGCGCACCAACAGGAAGCGCGGGTCGCGCTGCGCCGCGGCGAGCGGCAGGGTCACCAGCTCCGAAACGCGCAACCCCGTCGCGTAAAGCAATTCGAGGATGCAGCGCAGCCGCACCCCTTCCTCGTCGGGCCACGCCGCGGCGGCGGCGATCAGGCGGGCAATCTCGGCCTCGCTCAAGAGCTTTGGCAGCGGCCGGCCGAGGCGCGGCGCGTCGAGGCCGCTGGTCGGGTCGTCGCCGCGCACCGCGTCGGTCAGCAGGAAGCGATAGAACTGGCGGATCGCCGAGAGGCGGCGCGCCAAGGTGCGCGGCGCGAGTCGGCGCGTCGCGGCGGCGGTCAGGTAATCGTGCAGCGCGCCGGCATCGGCTTGATCGAGCGCGATGTCGCGCGCGGCGAGGAAGCCGGCGAGGTCGACGAGGTCGTTGCGATAGGCGGCAAGCGTCAGCCGCGCGGCGCCGCGTTCGGCCGCGAGCATTTCGAGAAACGCCTCGAGACGCGGCGACACGGCGACCGCGGCCGGCATCTTCCCGCGGGCCTCACTTCGGGAAGCGGGCATCGGGCAGGACCTTCTCGACCGCAACGCGCGGCACGCTGAAGTTCCAGGAGGCGAGAAACACCGCGCCGCCGATCACCGCCAGCAGCACCACCAAAACCAGGACCAGGGTCACCCTTGCCATGCTCGAACTCGCGTCCCCCGCTCCCACTGCCGCCGCGAACCGTTTCCGCCGACGCGGAAAATGGTTTAGTACCCTGTGTTGGCGCGGCGAGAAACAGCCGCGACATTTGGCGCGACAAGAGGCGCGACGAAGGACAGCACGAGATGGAGGCGCAAACCGAGCGGATGGCGGCGCAGCGCGCCGCGCCGGGCAATTTACAGCCCGCGCGCTCGATCGTCCTGGTCGGGCTGATGGGCGCCGGCAAGACCAAGATCGGCCGACGGCTCGCCGCTCGGCTCGATCTGCCGTTCTTCGATTCGGACGAGGCGATCGAAGCCGCGGCGCGCGAGAGCGTCGAGGAAATCTTCGCCAATCGCGGCGAGGCGGTGTTTCGCGACGGCGAGCGGCGGGTCATCGCGCGGCTGCTCGCCGGGCCGGTGCATGTTCTCGCCACCGGCGGCGGCGCCTTCATGGACCCGGCGACGCGCCGGATCATCGCCGCCCAGGGGGTTTCGGTGTGGCTGCGCGCCGAGCTTGACGTGCTGTTCGCGCGCGTGTCGCGGCGCACCAACCGCCCGCTGCTGCAGACGCCCGACCCGCGCGCGGTGCTCGCCGAACTGGTCGAGCGGCGCTACCCGATCTATGCCGAGGCCGACATCGCGATCGACAGCGGCGAGGGGCCGCCCGACGCGACGGCGAGCCGGGCGATCAATGCGCTCTTGCGATGCGAGCGCGCGATGCTGGCGCCCGAGGAGATTTGCGGGCGATGACCGGCGGGTTCGAACGGCTGCGCGTCGAACTCGGCGAGCGCGGCTACGACATCCTGATCGGACCCGGCCTGATCGCCGCGGCCGGGGCGCACATCCTGCCGCTGGTGCGGCGCAAGCAGGCGGTGATCGTCACCGACGCGACCGTCGCCGCGGCGCATCTGGCGCCGCTCCAGGCGAGCCTCGGCGCGGCGGGGATCGCGCACGATACCATCGTCCTGCCACCCGGCGAGGGCACCAAGGATCTCGGCCATTTCGGCCGGCTCGTCGACGAAATCCTCGCCTGCGGCATCGAGCGCGGCACGATGCTGGTGGCGCTGGGCGGCGGGGTGGTCGGCGACATCAGCGGCTTCGCCGCGGCGACGCTGCTGCGCGGCATCGATTTCGTGCAGATCCCGACGACCTTGCTGGCGCAAGTCGACAGCTCGGTCGGCGGCAAGACCGCGATCAACACCGCCGCCGGCAAGAACCTCTTGGGCGCGTTCTACCAGCCGCGCCTGGTGCTGGCCGACACCGGCGCGCTCGCCACCCTGCCGCGCCGCGAGATGCTCGCCGGCTATGGCGAGGTGGTGAAATACGGGCTCATCGCCGATGCCGGGTTCTTCGACTGGCTCGACGCCGCGGGCGGCAAGGTGTGCGACCTCGAACCCGCTGCGCTGACCCGTGCGGTGCTGACGAGCTGCCGGATGAAGGCGCAGATCGTCGCCGGCGACGAGCGCGAGACCGGCGACTCGCGGGCGCTGCTCAATTTCGGCCACACTTTCGGGCATGCGCTGGAGGCCGAGACCGGGTTTGGCGACGCGCTGCTGCACGGCGAGGCGGTGGCGCTCGGCATGGTGCTGGCGTTCGACTTCGCGGTGCGGCTCGGCATCGCGTCCGGCCAGGACGCGACGCGGGTGCGCCGCCACATCGGCCGGATGGGACTGCCGACCGAACTCGGCGCGGTCGGGCTCGCCGCCAAGCCCGACGCGCTGCTAGCGCATATGGGCAAGGACAAGAAGGTGCGGGACGGCCGCATCACACTGATCCTGCCGCGGCGGATCGGCGACGCCTATGTGATGCGCGACGCCGAGGCCGAGGATTTACGGGCGTTTCTCGCCGACGCCGCATGACCTGCTCACGGATAGGACGGGGATACCCTCCTACACTCGTTCACATCGGCAATGTCGGGTGTTGCGCTGCTCCGTTGACCGCGGCGGCGGTGCGGTAGAAGCCGACGATATAGACCCGGATGGCGGCGGTGAGGCTCGACGCCGAGCGCTCCCGATCGATCTCGGTGACGAGGTCGTTGACCGCCATGCCGCGGGCGCGGGCGATGTCGCGCAGCGATTCCCACATCAGCGGCTCGAGCCGGACGCTGGTGCGGTGTCCGGCGACGACGATGTTGCGGATCGTCAGCGACGAGGGTGAAGGTTGAGGCGGGCGCAACGGGCGGCGCGGCGATACCGATGCCATGGCGCCAGTTTAACCGACGATTGCATATTTGCAATCAGTTGGTGTAAGTAAAATTTAATAATCATATTATGGTACGTGATGTTGCCCGTTCAGCCGCGCTCCTCGTCGGGAGCCAGCGTGGTCAGGGCCAGGGCGTGAACGCCGCCCTTAAGCTCCTCGGCCAGGGTTTCGTAGACCAGACGCTGGCGCGCGACCCGGCCCATTCCGGCGAACGCCGACGACACCAGGGTCACCGAGAAATGCGTTTCGCCACCCTGCCCCGCCCCGCCCGGATGACCCGGGTGCCCGGCGTGGTGCGCCGAATCGTCGACGATGTCGAGCCGGGCCGGGGCGAACCGCTCGGTCAGCTTGCGGGACATGGTCTCGGCAACGGTCATCGGCGGGCCTCGCGTTCTGCCTCGACCGCGGCGGCAAGAAACCCGGCGAGGTCGTCGACAACGTAATTGATGTGGCCGGCGTCGGAGGCGACCGCCGCCCAATCGACAGCGGTCTTCACCCAGGCCGTGGTCATGCCGAGCTCGGCGGCCGGGGCGAGGTTCTTCGCCATGTCCTCGACCATCAGCGCCCGCGCCGGCTCGATGCCGAAACGATCGACGAAGAGACGCAGCGCGGTCATCGCCGGCTTGGGCGCGAAATCTGAGGCGACGATATCGAAGATGTCGTCGAAATGGTGACCGATCCCGAGGTGCCGCAGCAGGTTCTCGGCATGCGGCACCGAGCCGTTGGTGTAGATGAGCTTGCGCCCGGACAGCCGTTGCAGCGCCTCGGCCAGCTTTGGATTGGCCGGAACGACGCTCAAATCGACATCGTGGACGAACGCCATGAACTCGTGCGGGTCGACGCGGTGGACCGCCATCAACCCGTGCATTGTCGTGCCGTGCTCGCGGAAATACTGGGCGCGCAGCGCCTTCGCCTCGTCCATCGTGACGCCGAGCCGGGCGCGGATGTAGTCGTTCATCCGCGACTGGACCTGCGGGAAGAGGCCGCACGACGCCGGGTAGAGGGTGTTGTCGAGGTCGAACACCCAGGTCTCGACCGCGCCGAGCGGGCAGCCTTCGCGGCGGAGTGTAAAGGACATGATTATTTCGTCTTTCCCGCGAAAGCGGGAATCCAGAGCGACCGATGCGTCGATTGCCCTGGACCCCCGCTTTCGCGGGGGAGACGAGCTTGAAAGGCGTTCAGCATCGTAAAACCCTAGCCGCCGCGGATCAGGGTGCCGGCCCCCGCGGTGAAGAGTTCGAGGAGGATCGCGTGCGGCACCCGGCCGTCGAGGATGACCGCGGCCTCGACCCCCTTGTCGACCGCGTCGAGGCAGGTCTCGACCTTGGGGATCATGCCGCCGGAGATCGTGCCGTCGGCGATCATCCGGCGCGCATCTGGAGCGGATAGCTCGGGGATCAGCTTTTTCTCGGCGTCGAGCACGCCCGGCACGTCGGTCAGCAGCAGGAAGCGCGCCGCCTGGGCCGCGGCGGCGACCGCGCCGGCGACCGTGTCGGAATTGATGTTGTAGGTCTCGCCCGCGTCGCCGACGCCGATCGGCGCGATGACCGGAATCATCCCGGCGGTCTCGAACCCGGCAATGACTCCCTTGGCGATCTGGGTCGGCTCGCCGACAAAGCCGATATCGCCGTTGCGCGTCACCTGCGCGGCGCGGATCAGATTGCCGTCCTTGCCGCAGACGCCGATCGCGCAGCCGCCGACGGCGTTGATCGCGGCGACGAGTTGCTTGTTGATGGTGCCGGCGAGCACCATCTCGACCACCTCCATCGTCTCGGCATCGGTGACGCGCAGGCCGTTGACGAAGCGGCTCTTGATGCCGAGCCGGTCGAGCATGCGGTTGATCTGTGGGCCGCCGCCGTGGACGACGATCGGGTGCATGCCGAGTTGGCGCAGCAGCACGACATCCTGCGCGAAGGTCGCGCCGCCGGCGCCCATCGCGTGCCCGCCATATTTGACGACAACGGTCTTGCCGGCATAGCGCACCCAATGCGGCACCGCCTCGGCCAGCACCTTGGCGATCAGCGCCGGCTCGACGGTGGATGGGGAGGGCGGGACATTATTCATGGCGGCCGCACTCTACCGCGCACTCCAAGGCTGTTCCACCTCGGCAAAGCCGGTGAGGGTTGCGCGCAGCGCGGCGATGCCGGTGCGCTTCTCGGCGCTGGTGAGGTGGATCTCGGGATGGGCGGCGCGGCGCCGCTTCAGCTCGGTGGCGACCGCCTGCGCGATTTCGGCGAGCGCCGGCGGCTTCATTTCGTCGCTCTTGGTCAGCACGATCTGGTAGGACAAAGCCGCCTCGTCGCACAGCGCCATCGTCGGGCGGTCGGTGTCGGTGATGCCGCGCCGGGCGTCGATCAAGAGGCAGGCGCGGCGCAGGCTCGCGCGGGCGCCGAGGTAATGCTGCACCAGCGCGGTCCACGCCCTGATCGCGCCCTTCGACGCGTCGGCATAGCCGTAGCCCGGCAGGTCGACCAGCATCAGCCGGCCGCCGAGATCGAAGAAGTTGATCTGCTGCGTGCGGCCCGGCGTGTTCGAGGTGCGCGCCAGCGTGCGGCGCCCGGTCAGCGCGTTGACGAGGCTCGACTTGCCGACGTTCGAGCGGCCGATAAAGGCGATCTCGGGCAGGGTCTCGGGCGGCAGCGCGGCCGGGTTGCCGGCGCCGGCGACAAAGCGGCATTCCTTGGCGAACAGCAGGCGGCCGGCTTCCAATTCGCCGGGATCGATCTCCCGCGCCGGAAAGAGGTCGCCGGCAGCGGCGCTCAGGCCGCGCCCCGCCGGTGCATGATCGCCCATTGCTGGGCGATGCTGAGCAGGTTGTTCCAGCTCCAATAGATCACCAGCCCCGCGGGAAACGCCGACAGCATGTAGGTGAAGACGATCGGCAGGAACATGAACATGCGCGCCTGCATCGGATCGACCGGCTGCGGGTTGAGCTTTTGCTGGAGGAACATCGTCACGCCCATGATCAGGGGCCACGCGCCGATCATCAGCATGTGCGGCGCGGCAAACGGCAAGAGCCCGAACAGATTGGCGAACGAGGTGGGGTCGGGCGCCGACAGATCGTGGATCCAGCCGTAGAACGGCGCGTGGCGCATCTCGATGGTGACGAACAGCACCTTGTAGAGCGAGAAAAACACCGGTATCTGGAGGACCATCGGCAGGCAGCCGGCAAGCGGGTTGGCGCCGACCTTCTTGTAGAGCGTCATGATCTCCTGCTGCTGCCTGGCCTTGTCGTCGGGGTATTTCTCGCGCGCCTTGGCGACTTCGGGCTGCATCAGCTTCATCTTGCTCATCGCCACGTAGGATTTGTTGGCGAGCGGGAAGAAGGCGAGCTTGATGAGGAAGGTCAGCAACAGGATCGCCAGGCCGAAATTGCCGAGCAGCCCGTGGAAGAACACCAGCACCAAGAAGATCGGCTTGGTGAGGAAGTAGAACCAGCCGAAATCGATCGCCCGGTCGAAGCGCGGGATGCCGGAATTGGCGTAGGCGTCGAGCAGCCCGACCTCCTTGGCGCCGGCGAAGAAGCGGGTCGAGGTCGAGGCGGCGCCGTTCGCCGGTACGGTAAGCGGCGCGCCGGTATAGTCGGCCTGGTAGCGGTCGAGCTTGTTGGCGTCGACGGCATGGCGGAACTGCGCCTTGACCGCGTCGCTCTGCGGCGGGATCAGCGCGGTCAGCCAGTATTTGTCGGTGAAGCCGAGCCAGCCGCCGGTCGAGCTGAAATCGGCCGGCTTGTCGGGGAGCAGCGAAGCGTATTTGACCTCCTGCAAGCCGCCGTCGAGAAAGCCTATCGGCCCCTCGAACAGGATGTAATAGCCCGAAACCGGCGGCGTGCCGGTGCGGCTGATGAGGCCGTAAGGCGTCAGGCTGACCGGCGCCGAGCCGGCGTTGTTCACCGCGTCGTCGACCGTGAACATATAGTTCTCGTCGATCGATATGGTGCGGGTGAAGGTGAGGCCGGCGCCGTTGTCCCAGGTCAGCGTCAGCGGATGGCCGGGCGACAGCGGCCCGCCCGACGCGGTCCATTTGGTCTCGGCGTCGGGCACTTTGACATTGCCGCCCGCCGGGCCGACCCAGCCGAATTCGGCGAAATAGGGGTCCTGGGTTCCGGTCGGCCAGAGCAGCACGACCTCGGGGCTCGTCGGATCGACAGTCTCGTGGTAGGTCGCCAGCGTCAGATCGTCGATCCGGCCGCCGGTGAGCGCGACCGAGCCGTGCAGACGCGGGGTGTCGATCCTGATGCGCGGCTGGGCGGCGATCGCGGCCTCGCGGGTCTCGGCCAGCGCGGCGCTGGCGGCGCCGACCGGCGCGGTCCCGCTGGCGGCCGCCTCGGCGGCGGGCGGCGGGTTGGCCGCGCCGGCCGACGGCTCCGCCGGTGTCGTCTGCGCCGGGACGGCGTGGCTCGGCGCCGGGTGCGGCAGGAATTTCTCGAAGACGTATTGGAACCCGAACAGGATCGCGACCGACAGCACGATCGCGACCAGCAGGTTTTTCTGGTCCATCATCGGGTCAGGCCCTCGCCGCGGGACGGCGCCGCAGTCGCGCGGGCGAATTCGGCCTCGGGCACCGGGTCATAGCCGTGGGCGCCCCAGGGGTGGCAGCGGCAGAGGCGCCGGGCGGCGAGGACGCCGCCGCGCCACGGGCCGTGCGTCGCGATGGCTTCCTCGGCGTAGTGCGAACAGCTCGGCAAATAGCGGCAGGACGGCGGCAGCAGCGGTGCGGCGAGCAACTGCCAGGCGCGGATCGCCGCCTGCAGGATGAGACCAAGCATGCAGTTCACCACCGCCATCTCACGCCTCGCCGCGGCGCGGCCGGGCGAGCTGGCGCAGCGCGCCTTCAAGGTCGGCGAGAAGCTCGGCATAACGCCGCGCGCCGGTCTCGCCGCGGGCGATCAGTACATAATCGGTGCCGGGCTTGCCGCGCGCGGCAAGCACCGAAGCGGCCGCCGCGCGCAGCCGCCGCTTCGCGCGGTTGCGCGCGACCGCGTTGCCGACCCGCTTGCTGGCGGTGTAGCCGACGCGAAGCGGCGCCTTGCCCTCGTCCGGCTGCCGCGGCGCGGCTTGCAGGACGAGGCCCGGGCGCACCGCGCGGACGCGGGCGCCGGCGACGCGAAGAAACTCGCCGCGGGTCGTGAGCCGGGTCAATCGAATGGTCATATCGTCGCGTGCACCGCCAAGCCGCAACGAGCGGTGCCCGGGCGCGCAGCCAAGGGAACTAGGCTGACAGGCGCTTGCGGCCCTTCGCGCGGCGCGCGGCCAGTACCCGGCGGCCGCCGGTCGTGGCCATTCGTGCACGAAAGCCATGCCGACGCTTGCGGATGAGCCTGCTGGGCTGGTAAGTGCGCTTCACGGCACCGGCTCCGACGGAAACTGCCTGGTTTTGGCGGAGGCCGCTGTATACGGGAGCGCCCCGGCCAAGTCAACGAATGGCTGGGTTCCGCACCGTGCCGACATCGACGGAAGGAACGCCTGTTGACCGACCAAGCGACATTAGATGCGGCCGAGATCGCATTCCGGCATTGGGCGGCGCCGGTCACCGGCGCGATCCGGCCGGGCAGCGACGCGCACAAGGCGGCGTTCTGCCGGATGCTGCTCGACACGCACAACCCCTATAAGCCGGCGGTGCTCGACTGGCCACCGCTCGAGGACGAGGCACGCCAGCGGCTGACGGGGCTGCCGATCTGGGACATCGCGGTGCAGACCGAGGGCAAGGCCAAAATCCGCGCGCAGAGCTACGCGGATTCCCGCCCCGATCCGCTGTTGCGCGAGGCGATCACCCTCGACGCGTTCGAGGAGGGCCGCCACAAGGAGGTGCTGGCGAAGCTGGTCACCGCCTACGGCATCGCGCTCGAACCCGAGCCCGAATACAAGCGGCCGCGCCACCCGGAATGGGCCTGGATGACCCTCGGCTTCAGCGAGTGCATCGACAGCTTCTTCGCCTTCGGCCTGTTCGCGGTCGCCAAACAATCGGCATTCTTCCCGCCCGAGCTGGTCGAGACCTTCGAGCCGGTGATCCAGGAAGAGGCGCGGCACATCCTGTTTTTCGTCAACTGGGTCGCCTGGCACTACCGCAACCTCGCCTGGTGGCAGAAGCCGTGGTGGTGGGCGCGGATCGCGGCGGTGTGGATACGGCTCGTGCGCGAGCGCATCGGCTTCGCCCGCGGCATCGGCGCGGGCAAGGGCGAGAAGAAGCACGACAACAATTTCACCGTGACGGGGAGCAAGGCGGTGGCCGATGTCGATCTCCCGGTCGCGGCGCTGATCGACATCTGCCTCGCCGAGAACGACCGGCGCATGGCGGGCTACGACAAGCGGCTGCTGCGGCCGCTGGCGGTGCCGCGGCTGGTGCGCCTCGCCCGCCGCTTCATGCGCACCCCGCCTCCAGTCGCGGCGGCGGCGTGATGCGGATCGGCACCGAGGCGCACAAGGAACGGTTCTGCCGCCAGTTCATCGACAGCCATCTGCGGTTCGATCCGGAAACCCTGCCGTGGCCGGGCCTCGATGAGGCGGCGCTCGGCCGCATGCGGGCGGTGCCGTTCTGGCAGGAGGTGCTGCACACCGAGCGGCGCGCCGGCGCCATCGTGCGGGCCTTCGCCACGACCATCGGCGACCCGCTGGTGCGCGAGGCGGTCGATCTGCAGGGAGTGGAAGAAGATCGCCACGCGCAGTTGCTCGAGGTGATGATCCGGCGCTACGGCATTACCGTCGAGGAGCGCGCGCTGGAGCCGATCGGCCCCGACCTCTACACCGCCTTCGCCGATTTCGGCTATGGCGAATGCCTCGATTCGTTTCTCGGCTTCGGCGCCTTCAAGATCGCCCGGCAATCCGAATTCCTTCCCGACTCTCTGTTCGAAATCTTCGACACGCTGATGCTCGAGGAGACGCGGCATATCGTTTTTTTCATCAATTGGATGGCCTGGCAGGAGGCGACGAAAGGGCGCGGCGCCGGCTGGTGGCGCGCGCTGGTCTCGGCGCGCTATTACGGGCGGGCGATCGGCCGCCTCGTCGGAACCATCCGGCGCGGCCGGAAGGAGAATGACGGCAAGGATTTCTCGGCGACGCAGGCGAGCATTTTCCTCGACGGGTTCACCTTCCGCCGCTTTGTCGAGGAATGCTACGCCGAGAACGCGCGGCGCATGGCCGATTTCGGCACCGATCTGTTGCGCCCGCGCTTTCTGCCCTCGCTCGCCGGCGCGGCGCTTTCGGGGCTGCGGCTGATGCCGGTCCGGGGCGCCAACACGGCCAAGGCGTGAAGCTGGTCCCGGTCCTGCTGATCGCCGCGGGGATCGCGGCGATGGCGGCGCTCGTGGTGCATTTCGGCGCCGGCGCGGTGGCGGCGGCGCTGGTCGCGGTGGGCTTCCTCGGTTTTGCATCGGTCACCGCGATCCACACCGCGCTGATCGCGCTCATGGGCCTGGCCTGGGCCGCGCTGCTGCCTCGTGTGCCGCCGTGGGTCGCGGTCTGGGGCCGTTTCGTGCGCGACTCGGCGTCGGAGGTGCTGCCGCTGTCGCAGGTCGGCGGCTACGTATTGGGCACCCGAGCGCTCGCGCTCGCCGGGGTGCCGGCGACGCAAGGCGTTGCCAGCACCATTATCGACGTCACAGTGGAATTCGTCAGCCAACTCGTCTATGCCGCCCTCGGGCTCGTCTGGCTCTTGCATCTCCATGCCTCGGGGATCGCACCGGGGTTCGTCGTGCTCGGGCTCGCCGTCGCGGCCAGCCTCGCGCTCGCGTTTATCGTGGTGCAGCGGCGCGGCATTCGCTATGTCGACCGCATCGCCGGCATCCTGGGACAGGGCTGGGCCGAGCGCACCGCCGCCGGCGCGGCGACGCTGCACCTGGCGCTCGAGGCGATCTACCGCCGGCGCGGCGGGATCTGGCTGAGCTTCCTGCTGCATCTCGCTTGCTGGATCGCCAGCGCCAGCGAGGTCTGGGTCGCGCTGTGGTTCGCCGGGCAGCCCCTGCCGTTCGGCAGCGTGATGGTGATCGAGAGCCTCGTCTACGCGATCCGCTCCACCGCGTTTTTCGTGCCGAACTCGGTGGGCGTGCAGGAAGGCGCCTATATCCTTTTGGGCGGCGCGTTCGGGCTGAGCCCCGAGATGGCGCTGGCGCTGTCGTTCCTGAAGCGGGCGCGCGATCTGGTGATCGGGCTGCCAGTGCTCGCGCTGTGGCAGGCGATCGAGGGCGGCAGGATCTGGCGCAGGGTGTCGGCGAAAGCGCCGGCGGCGCCGCCGCTCGTGGGCCGAGACTAAGAGAATTCACAAGAACTGATTCAATCTCCGACTGAACCGGCGTAACGTTGCGGCGCGATGCTCGGCTTGCGGGATAGACACTGGCGGCGGTTCGGCGCGGCGTTGGCCGGCGTCGCGCTCTATGTGCAGCTCGCTGTCGCCGGCGGGGGCATGCTGGCGCTGGCGACGCAAGGCGACCCCGGCGATGTTTTGGGCGGCCATGCGCTATGCCTTGCCGCGCCCGACGGCGCGGCGCAGCCAGCCGCGCCCGTCCCCTCCCCCGCCGCGCCGACGCACGACCACGGCGCGGTGTGCTGCCTGTGGCATTCGCTGCCGGGCATTCAGCCGTTGGCGGCGGCGGCGCCGCTTCCCGTCGCCTATGCCGACATCGACCGCGGCAGCATCGGCGACGCACCGTTCACCGGCGGCCCGCGGCGCGGTCCGGCCAACGCGCGCGCTCCGCCGACCCTGATCTGAGACGCATACCCCGCAACGGCGTCCGGGCCGGCCGGCCAAGCCTGACCGGGCGGTCGCCGCATCTCCGATCAGGGGACATCGTTATGCATCCGATCCGCATCGCCGCGCTGGCGGCGGCGCTCGCCGCGCCTTCCATCGCCTACGCCCACGGTTTCGCCGGAGACCGGTTCTTTCCGGCGACGATCTTGACCGACGACCCGTTTGTCGCCGACGAGATGTCGCTGCCGACCTTCACCCGCGACCCGACCGGCCCCGACGGCAGCCAGATTTTCGGTTTCGATTTGAGCATCTCGAAGCGGTTGACCCCGGATATCGGGATCCAGCTGTCGCAGGGCTGGCAGCATCTGAAGCCGCTCGGCATGCCGGGGGTGACCGGGCTCACCGGGTTTTCCAGCGAACTCGACTACCAGCTCTTCCAGAACGGGCCGCACGAGGCGGCGGCGATGGTCGGGCTCCATTCGAGCTGGGCGCATACCGGACGGGTGCAGGCCCTCGGCGCCGACGATTTTACCACGCTGTCGCCGCTCATCGATTTCGGCAAGGGGTTCGGCGATCTGCCGGACAGCCTACCGTGGCTCCGGCCGATCGCGATCACCGGCAACCTGAGCGTCGACTTCCCGACCAAGACCGAAAGCGCCGACAACCCCCACCCGAACAATTTCAACTACGGCTTCGCGTTCGAATACAGCCTGGAATACCTGCAGCATCACGTGAAGGATGTCGGGCTCGGCGCGCCGTTCGACCGCATGGCGCCGCTGGTCGAGGTGGCGTATTCGACCGCGCTCAACCGCGGCCAGGCGGGCCAAACGGTCGGCACGATCCAGCCCGGCATCATCTGGGCCGGGCAATATATCCAGATCGGCGCCGAGGCGATCATCCCGCTGAACCGCGCCTCCGGCCACGGCTTCGGCGGAGTCGTGCAGTTGCATTTTTATCTCGACGACATTTTCCCCAACACGTTCGGCCGCCCGGTTTTCGGACAATGAGCAGCATCGGCGTCCTGATCCTTGCCGCGTTGCTGGCGGCCGGATTTGTCGGCAAGCCGGCGCTGGCGCACGCCTTTCTCGACCACGCCGTGCCGGCGGTCGGCAGCACCGTCGCGGCGGCGCCAAAGCAGGTGCGGATGTTCTTCACCGAGGAATTGGAACCGCATTTCTCGGGCGCGACGCTCAGCGCCGCCGGCGGCCAAGCGGTCGCCACCGACACGGCCGTCCTCGATGCGCGGAACCCGATGGAGATGGTGCTGAGCATGCCGCCGCTGGCGCCGGGGAAGTACAAGGTGAGCTGGCACGCGGTCTCGACCGACACGCATCGCACCGAAGGCGATTTCACCTTCGAGATCCGGCCGTGAGCGCCGCTTGTGGCTGAGGCGCTGGTCGCCACCCGCTTTGTGCATTTCCTGGCGGCGATGGCGGCATTCGGCATCGGCGCGTTCCGGCTCTACGCCTTCGCCGGCGCGCCGGCGCCGCAGGACGGGCCCGCGCGCGCCGAGCTCCGGGCGATCCTGGCGCGCGCGATGGCGGGCTGCGCGATCCTCGCGCTGCTGACGGCGCTGGCGATGGTGCCGTGCGTCGCCGCCGGGATGGCCGGCTCGGCCGCCGCCGGTTTCGATCCGGCGACTTGGCACGCGGTGCTGGCCGATACCGGGTTCGGCCATGCCTGGTGCTGGCATATCGGCTTCGCCGCCGCGCTGGCGGCGCTTTGCGCCGCGCCGCGAGGGCATCGGCGAGAAGCCGCCGCGACGCTCGCCGCGTTGTTGCTGCTGGCGAGCCTCGGTTGGGTCGGCCACGCGGCGATGGACAACGGCGGAGGCGTCGCCCACGAAATCAACCAGATGGCGCATCTGGCCGCGGCCGGGCTATGGCTCGGCGGGCTCGTGCCGCTCGGACTGCTGCTCAGCCGTGCGAGGGGGCCGGGCGGCGCGGCCTATATCGCGCTGGCCCGCGCCGTCTTGCCGCACTTCTCGCAGGTCGGCTACGCCGCGGTGGCGCTGCTGGCGCTGACCGGCGCGGTCAACAGCATCCTGCTGGTCGGCAGCTTCGACGCGCTGGCCGGGACGCCGTACGGGCGGCTGCTGGCGCTCAAGATCGCGCTGTTTCTCGTGATGGTCGGGCTGGCGCTGGTCAACCGATACCGGCTGATGCCGAGCCTGCGTGACCCGGCCGCGACGCCGGCGGCGCTGCGCGCGCTCTATCGCTCGGTGGTCGGCGAGCAGGCGCTGGGCCTAGCGATCCTCGCGGTCGTCGCGGTGCTCGGCACCTGGCCGCCGGCGATCGAGGCGATGCAGATGAAGATGGGATAACGCAAACAACTTGCGTATCAGCGGCGGCGCCGCTAGCCTCACCGAATGGCCCGCAAGCCCCTCGTCTCGAACGCGATGCTGGCGCTGATGCATAAGCGCGAGCAGCACGCGTGGACGCTTGAACACCTGCAAGCCGCGCTCGCGGAGGGCAACAGGGCGGCGAATTTTTCCTCCATCTTTCGGGCCGCCGAAAAGCTCGCCGCCGCCGGGCACATCCGCAAGGTGATTGTGGACGGCGGCGGCGTCAGGTTCGAGCTGGCCCAGGCGCACCACGACCATCTCCACTGCACGAACTGCGGCGAGTTGGTGCCGGTGCCATGCCCTGTCGGTCGAGCCGATATAGCTCGGCTCGAGCGGGCGACCGGCGTCGCGGTGCGCGACCACCACCTCATTCTGAGCGGCTTCTGCCGCGATTGCCGCGTGCCGTGAGGGCGTGCGCATGAGCCGGGAACAGCGCCGAAACCTGGCCGCAAGGCTCGGCCTTTTTGCGGCGCTGTTCCAGGCGATCCTGTTCGGTTGGCATCATCACGATCTGGTTTTTCCGCAGCATCTTCCGGCGGCGGTCGTAGAAAATCCCGCGGCCTCGCCGCAACCGGCCGACGACGAAGACGGCTGCGAGATCTGTCAGGTCCTGCATAACCAGGCCGTGGCAAGCGTCGACTTCGCCGTCGCCCCGCCGTCTCTCAACGTGACGGCCGCTCCGGCCTTCGGCACCGCTAGCTTTTTCATACCTGCGGTTGCCCGTCCCTTTCGGGCGCGGGCGCCCCCGCTCGCTTGACGCTGCCATCGGCTGATTGACCGAGGCCGCGGTGACGCCGCGGCGCAGTTTCAAGACGAGGTGTTTTATGACCCACCGCAATCGTGCGGGCCGGCGCGGCTTTGGCGCCGCTGCCGGCTCTGCCGCCATGCTCATTTCCGGCGTCCTTGCCGGCTGCGCACCGCCTCCCGGCCTCAAGAGCGCTTGGCACAGCTACGTCGCCGCCGAGGCGGATTACGAAGCATGCCGGAACCAACCGCATCGGCCGCCATCGCCTTGCGCGGCCGAGAAGGCGGCCTACCAAGCGGCCCGCGACCGATACCACGCCGAGGCAAATGCCGTGGCGCCGGCCGGACGCTAGCGGCGTTCACTCCCCCCGAATTCACGCGGCCAACTTTAAGAATGAGGTAAATCTCATGCGCAACCGCCTCGCGGCGCGGCACAGCGCCGGCGTCGCCTTTTTCGGCCTCTGCCTTCCTGCTGCAATGGCGATGCCCGCAGTCGCGGACGACGTGTCTCCGGGTCCGGACCTCAAACCGGGCACTTCGCTGGAGATCGACGTGATCGCCAAAGCGCTGGACGAGGCGCGCGGGCAGATCCAGCCGAGCCTCGGCGCGACGGTCTACCAACTCAAGCGAGAGACCATCGAGAGCCAGACGCAGGGCGACGACGCGCCCTTCAACCAGGTGCTGCTGCAGGCGCCGGGCGTGGCGCAGGATTCGTTCGGGCAGGTCCATGTGCGCGGCGACCACGCCAATCTGCAATTCCGCATCGACGGCGTGCAGTTGCCCGAAGGCATCAACGTCTTCGGCCAGGCGCTGGAGACGCGGCTCGCCGACTCGGTATCGCTGATCACCGGCGCGCTGCCGGCGCAATACGGCTTCCGCACCGCGGGGATCGTCGACATCCAGACCAAGACCGGGCTGCTCGATCCCGGCGGCTCGATCTCGATGTATGGCGGGCAGCAGGGCTGGCTGCAACCAAGCATCGAATATGTCGGGCAGGTGAACTATTTTATCAGCGGCGATTTCCTCCACAACTCGATCGGCATCGAGAACCCCACCGGCAGCTTCAACGCGGTCCACGACGAGACCGACCAGAAGCGCGCGTTCGCCTTTCTTTCCGGCATCGTCGACCAGACGACGCGCGTCTCCGCGATCCTCGGCACCTCGCGCGGGCAATACCAAATCCCGAACAATCCGGGTCAGATGCCCGGTCTGGGCCTGACGGTCAACGGGGTGACGACTTTCGACTCAACGGACCTCGACGAGAACCAGCGCGAGATCACGCATTACGGCATCCTCGCGCTACAGAAAAAGCTCGACGATGTCGACTTCCAGGTCTCCGCGTTCAGCCGCTATTCGAGCGTTTATTTCAGCCCCGATCCACTCGGCGACATCTTGTTCAACGGCATCGCGCAGACCGCCTATCGCCGCAGCGTCGCGACCGGAACGCAAGGCGACGGCAGCTACAGGATCAACGACGAGCACACGCTGCGCGCCGGGTATTTCATCCAGGGCGAGCGCTCGACCTCGGCCACCGCCTCGCTGGCGATCGCGCTCAATCCCGACGGCTCGCAGGTTTCGGACAGTGCGGTCTCGATCCTCGACAGCAGCGGCAAGACCGGCTGGCTCTACGGCGTCTACCTGCAGGACGAATGGAAGATGACGCCGAAGGTTACGCTCAATTTCGGCGCCCGCTTCGATCTCGTCGACGAATATACGCACGAGAACCAGATTAGCCCGCGGCTCAACATCGTCTGGGAGCCGACCGACACGATGACGATCATCGCCGGCTATGCGCGCTATTTCGTGCCGCCGCCGTTTGAGCTGATCGGCCCCACCGACATCGCGCCGTTCGCGAACACCAGCGCCGCACCCGCCGTGACCCGGGACAGCGTCGCCAAAGCCGAGCGGGACCATTACTTCGACATCGGCGCGACCCAGATCGTGCTGCCGGGCCTCAGGGTCGTCGTCGACGGCTATTACAAGATCGCGCGCAACCTGCTCGACGAAGGCCAGTTCGGCGCGCCGATCCTGCTTACGCCATTCAACTACGCCAAAGGCCGGGTACGCGGAGCCGAATTGTCGGTGACCTACGACCGGGACAATTTGTTGCTTTACGGCAATTTCGCAGCGTCGAAGGCGCAGGGCGAGGACATCGATTCGGCCCAGTTCAACTTTTCGCCAGCCGATCTCGCCTATATCGCCGACAACTACATCCATCTCGACCACGATCAGACATACACGGCCTCGGCCGGGATCGCGTATACCTTTCCGACGACGAAAACCCGGGTGTCGACCGAGCTGATCTATGGCAGCGGGCTGAGGGCGGAGGGCAGCGCGCCGAACGGCAACAGCCTGCCCGACTACCACCAGGTCAATCTCAGCATCGTGCAAAAGATCGATACCGGCTGGCTGAAGGGCGCGGAGGCGCGGCTCGACGTGATCAACCTGTTCGATGAGGTCTATGAAATCCGCAACGGCACCGGCGTCGGCGTCGGCGCGCCGCAATTCGGGCCGCGGCGGACGATCCTCGCCGGGCTGACCCAGCATTTCTAGGGGCCGATGTTGAAGGCAGCGCTGCCCCTTTCCGCCGCCGGACATTTCGCGATCGTCGCGCTGCTGCTTCTGCTGCCCGCGGCGGTGCCCGCGCCGCCGAGGATCGACCTGTCGAATGCGGTCGAGGTGGTGTTCGCGATGCCGGCGCCGGCGCCGGCGCCGCCACCGCCGCGGCCGGCCGCGGAGCAGCCGCCGCCGCCGCTGCCGATCGAGCCGCCGCCGCCGCTCGCCTCGGTGGGCGAAACTCCCCCGCCGGCGCCGCGCAAGCCCGAACCGAAGCCCGTGCCGAAGCCGCGGCCGCGACCCGTGAAGCCCGTCGAGCAGCCGATGCCGCAACTGCCGCTGCCGACCCAATCGACACAGTCGGCGGCTCCCGCGCCGGCATCGCAGGTCGCCGCGGTCCCGCGCCTGCCGCCCGCCCCCTCTCCGGGGCCGACGATCAGCCCGGATTACCGCACGGTGCTGAGCGGCTGGCTCGAAGCGCACAAGCGCTACCCCGACGACGCACGCCAGCGCGGCGAGCAAGGGCGCGCCGTGCTGCGGTTCCGCGTCGATCGGTACGGGCGGGTGATCGATTACGCGGTGGTCAGCAGCACCGGGTTCGCCGATCTCGATGCGGCGGTGGAAAACATGATGCGCGGCGCGACGATGCCGCCTTTCCCGGCCAGCATGACCGAGCCGGAGATCGAGGTGTCGGTGACCATTCGGTTCGGACTCTCGCGCTGAGCACGGTGCGCCCGCTCACGCGAAAATGAGCCGCGCCGCTCGCAAAAAGTAGCAATTGGCCGGCGATCGCCTCAACAATGCCGCCATGGCCGACCCCAGCCCGCGCCGCTTTTCGGTTTGCCGCCTGATCCCGCTCGGCCTGTTGGTCGCGGCCGGCGGCGCGTTCGTCCTGGGTGGCGGGCACCGCTATTTGCCCTTCGCGTCGCTGGCGGAGCATCGCGAGTTTCTCGTCGCGCTGGTCGCGCGGGGCGGTGTCTTCGCCGCCATCGGCTTTGTCCTCCTCTATGCCGGGCTGACCGCGCTGTCGGTGCCGGGGGCGATGCTGATGACGCTGGCGAGCGGTTTCCTGTTCGGGCCCTGGCTCGGCACGCTTTACGCCCTCATCGGCGCGACCCTTGGCGCGAGCGCGGTGTTTCTGGGCGCGCGCGCCGGCTTGGCAGGCCTCGCCGAGCGCGCCGGCGCGCGCTTCCGGCGCCTCGAAGCCGGATTTCGCCAGGATGCGTTCAGCTACCTTTTGTGCCTGCGGCTGGTGCCGCTCTTTCCATTCTGGCTCGTCAACCTGGTCGCCGGCGCGACCGGAATACGGCTCGGGACCTACGTGGCCGCGACATTTTTGGGGATGATTCCCGGCACCTTTGTCTACGCCAGCATCGGCAGCGGCGTCGGCGCCCTGATCGAGACCGGGCAGCATCCCGACCACAACGCGATCCTGCGGCCCGCCATCCTGTTGCCGCTGATCGGCCTCGCCGCGCTGGCGCTGCTGCCGGTCGCCTACAAGCACTGGAAACGGACGCCGGCGGGAGGCGGCGCGATGACGCCGCTGACGCCCGATCTGTGCGTGATCGGCGGCGGCGCCGGCGGGCTCGCGGTCGCCGCCGGCGCGGCGCAGATGGGCGCGAGCGTCGTCCTCATCGAGCGCGGGCAGATGGGCGGCGATTGCCTCAATGTCGGCTGCGTCCCGTCGAAATCATTGCTCGCGTCGGCAAGGCTCGCGCATGGCTGGCGGCGAGGCGCCGATATGGGCGTGCTCTGTACGGCGCCGCGGGTCGATGTCGCGGCGGTAAGCGACAGCGTGGCGCGGGTCGTCGCCCGCCTCGCCCCGAACGACTCGGTCGAGCGATTCGAAGGGCTTGGTGTCAGGATCTTGCGTGCCGAGGCGAAGTTCGCCGACCCGCGAACGGTCCGCGCCGGCGATGCGGCGATCAGCGCCCGGCGCTTCGTGATCGCGACCGGCTCGGCGCCGGCGGTCCCGCCGATCGCCGGGCTCGATACTGTCCCCTATTTCACCAATGAGACGATCTTCGCCAACCGGGCGGCGCTGCGGCACTTGCTGGTGATCGGCGGCGGCGCAGTCGGCATCGAGCTCGCGCAGGCGCACCGCCGGCTCGGCGCCGAGGTGACGGTGATCGACATGGGGCCATTGTTGCCGCGCGACGATCCCGAGCTGGCGGCGCTGCTGGCCGAGCGGCTGGCCGCGGAGGGTATCGCGCTGCGCCCCTCGACGGCGATCGCCGCGGTCGAACCCGATGCGAGCGGCGTCGCGATAGTCATGGCGAGCGGCGAGCGCATCGCCGGCTCGCATCTGCTGGCGGCCGCCGGGCGGCAGCCCAACATTGCGGCGCTCGACCTCGCCGCCGGCGGGATCGCGGCGACCCGGCATGGCGTCACCGTCGACGCCCGGCTGCGCACAAGCAACCGGGCGGTCTACGCCATCGGCGATGTCGCGGGCGGGCCGCAATTCACCCATGTCGCGCTCTATCACGCCGGGATCGTGATCCGGAATGCACTGTTCCGTCTGCCGGCGCGGGTCGATTACCGCGCGCTGCCCTGGGTCACCTATACCGATCCCGAGCTGGCGCAAGCCGGCATGAGCGAGGCGACCGCGCGCGACGCGCATGGCGACAAAATCCGCGTGCTGCGCTGGAGTTTCGCCGAGAACGACCGCGCCCAGACCGAGCGCGACACCGCCGGCATGGTCAAGGTGGTCGCCGCGGCCAACGGGCGCATTCTCGGCGCGGCGATCCTCGGGGCCGGGGCCGGCGACCAGATCGCGGCCTGGGCGCTGGCGATCTCGCAACGGCTGAAGATCGGCGCCGTCGCCAATCTGATCATGCCCTACCCGACCCGGGGCGAGGCCGGCAAGCGCGCCGCCGGCAGCTTTTATACCCCGACCCTGTTCTCGCCGCGCACGCGCCGGCTGGTCCGCCTGCTCGCGCGCTTCGGTTGAGGAGTACGGCAATGTTCCCGCGCAGCCTATCCGCCCGCCTCCTGGTGCTGACGGTGTTCTTCGTGATGCTGGGCGAAGTGCTGATCTTCGTGCCCTCGGTCGCGCGATACCGGATGACTTATTTCGACGACCACATCGCCGCAGCACATATCGCGACCTTGGCGTTGATCGCCAGCCCGACCGGCAAGCTCGACCAGGCGCTGACCGATGAGCTTCTGGCCGAGGTCGGCGCCCATTCGATCACGCTGCACCGGCCCGACGGCATGCTGCAGATGCTCGACGGCCCCCAGCCGCCCAAGCCCGACATCACCTTCGCGCTCGGCGGCGGCAGCCCGCCGATCTGGATCCAGCGCTCGTTCGAGACCTTGTTCAGCAGCGGCAATCGGGTGATGCGCGTGTTCGGCACATCGCCCTTCGACCCCGGCACCAAGATCGAGATCCTGCTCGATGAAGCTCCCCTGCGCGACGAGATGTGGAAATTCGGTGGCCGGATCTTTCAGCTTTCGATCATTCTCTCGCTGATCGCGGCGGCGCTCGTCTATCTCAGCCTGCAGTGGCTGCTGGTGCGGCCGATGCGTCGCATCACCGAAAGCATGGCGCTGTTCAGCCGCGACCCCGAGGACGCATCGCGCGTCATCGTGCCGCGTGGCGGGCGCGACGAGATCGGCGTGGCCGAGAAGGAGCTGGCGGCGATGCAGGAGACGGTGCGCCAGGCGCTGGGCCAGCGCGCGCGGCTTGCCGCGCTCGGCACCGCGGTCACCAAGATCAACCACGATCTGCGCAACATTCTGGCGACCGCGCGCCTCGTCACCGATGGGTTGACGACGAGCGCCGCGTCGGAGGTGCGCAAGGTGGCGCCGCGCCTCATCGACGCCATCGACCGCGCGGTCGCGCTGTGCAGCCGCACGCTCGATTTTTCGCGCGAGGGCGCGCCGCCCTTCGCGCCGAGCCGCTTCGTGCTGCGCTCGCTGCTGGAGGAAATCGGCCCCGGTCTCGCGGTCTCCGGCGAGGATTTCGCGATCGCGCTCGATCTGCCGGCCGAACTCGCGGTCATGGCCGACCGCGACCAGATCTACCGGATGTTCCTCAACCTGGCGCGCAACGCGGTCGAGGCCGGAGCGCATCGGCTGCGCATCGCCGCCGCGCCAGGGGACGGCACGGAGGACGGCGTGGTGGCGATCGAAATCGCCGACGACGGGCCGGGCCTGGCGCCGCGGGCGCGGGAGAATTTGTTCCGCCCGTTCGCCGGCTCGGCGCGTCCCGGCGGCAGCGGGCTGGGCCTGGCGATTGCCCGCGAGCTGACGCGACTGCACGGCGGCGACCTCGTGCTGGTCGCCTCGACCGGCGCCGGCACGGTGTTCCAGGTCACGGTGCCGGCGGCGAAGAAATCCGCCGCCAAGACCCCTAGTCGAGTGAAAGCGTCAGCGACTTGAGATAGGCGCTTTCGGGCAGCGCCGGGTGGATCGGGTGGTCTGGTCCGGCCCCGGCCTCGCGCAGGATGCGGCCGACGCGACCCGCATCGGCAAGACCGCGCCGCACCGCCTCGGCGAACTCGGCGGCGCCGACATTGTGCGAGCACGAGGCGAGGAAGGTGAAGCCCCCCGGCGCGCAAAGCCCCGCCGCGAGCCGCGCCAGCTTGCGGTAGCCGCGCAACGCCGCCGGCACGTCGCGTTTCGCGCGCGCGAAGGCGGGCGGGTCGGCGATCACGACATCGAAGCGCTCGCCGGCGCTGGCGCGCGCGGCGGTCTCGGCGAAGACCTCGGCGCGGCGGAACTCGCAGATGCCGGCGACGCCGTTGCGCTCGGCCGCTTGCGAGGCCAGCGCGAGCGCGCCTTCCGACCGGTCGATGCCGCTGACCGATGCGGCCCCGCCGAGCGCCGCCGCGATCGCGAAGCCGCCGGAATAGCAATAAAGGTCGATGACCCGCGCGCCGCCTGCGAGGCCGGCGACAAAGGCGCGGTTGTCGCGCTGGTCGAAAAACCACCCGGTTTTCTGGCCGGCGAGCACATCGGCGCCGAACAAGGCGCCGTTCTCCTCGACCGGCACCGGGCCGTCGACCCGGCCGAGCGCGACCCGCACCGCCGCGGCCAACCCCTCCATCGCGCGCGCCGGGCTGTCGTCGCGCAGCACGACAGCGTCGGGCGCGACCAGCGAGCGGAGCGCATCGACGACGAGCGGCTGCAGCAGCGCCATGCCGGCGGTGTTGGTTTGGATGACAAGCACCGGCCCGAACCGGTCGACGACAAGACCGGGGAGCCCGTCGGCCTCGGCATGGACGAGCCGGTAATAGGGCGTGCGGTAGAGCCGCTCGCGCAGCTTCAACGCCCGCTCGAGCCGGCGCAGCAGGAAACGGCGGCCGATCGGCCGCGCCGGGTCGCGGTCGAAAAGACGCGCGGCGAGCAGCGTGTGCGGGTTGAACATCGCGACGCCGAGCGGGCGGCTGTCGGCCCGCTTCAGGGTGACGAGAACGCCGGGCGCCAACGCCTTTGCCGCCGCATCCATCTGAATTTCGTTGGAATACACCCACGGGTGCCCGCCCTCGGCGCGGCGGTGCCCGCCGGGCAGCAGCATGACCAACGGGCGCGACGCGGGATCGTCGTCCGGCCCCGCTGCCGGGTCGGCAGCGGTTGCAACAGTGTCCAAGTTCGTCATCCGGGCGTTCGCGGCGGAGCGCGGCGATTAGGCCAACGCCGCGCCGGTGTCAAACGCCATCGCCGCCCAAATACCGATCCGGGCCGTTCGATCTTGCCTTCAGGGGCTTCGGTAGAGTAGTTGTTCCCGCCCTCACGGCCGCCTGGCGGCCCAATGCGCCCGTAGCTCAACTGGATAGAGCACCAGACTACGGATCTGGGGGTTAGGGGTTCGACTCCTCTCGGGCGCGCCAATTTTTTCAACTGGTTAGAAGAGGGTTTCGCGACAAGGCCCGTCACAGGCGACCAACGAACGTGACCAGCCCGGCCGAGAAACGCCCGGGCGCGATGCCGCCGGGCGCGATGCCGCGGGATCGGCCTGCCGCCCTTGATCGCCTGACCCATCGCCGGCGATCACGCGATGCTAATTTCCTTCGCGCAGGCAACCTCCACGCCAGCCGGCGCGAGGTGATGCGTTAAGGCTCTTAATAGAAACGGCCGCCTCGGTTACCCAGGGCGGCCGTTTAGATAAAGTCGACAGGGCGGCAAATTACGACTTGTTTGACGACAACTGGTAGGCGGGGGCCGACTTGAGCTGGTCCTTGGTACGGTCGAGGGTAATGCGATCGTTGTTCATCTTCATGTCGTTGAGGGAAACGGAAACGTATTTTCCGCCCATCCCGAGGAACGTACCAACGTCGACAACCACGCCGGCGACCCGGCCGCTCTTGTCGAGGATGATGTCCTTGACGCTGCCGATGTCTTGGTTCTGCACGTCGTAGACACTGCTGCCGATCAATTTGCTGGCCCGCAATTCGCCCGATTGCGTGGTGAATGTGGCGGATGTTGCGTGCGACGGTTGGGAAGACGCCGGCGCCGGCTGGCTCATGGTTTGCGCGTAGGCGAGCGGCGCTGCGCCTAACAGGATCGCAAGGGCGATAGGTGCTGATTTGTGCATTGGGAAATCCTTCCTCGGCTCTGATGACAATCCCCCAACGAAACTGGGCGAGGTTGGTTCCGGCAGGGCCGAACGCGCGGCAGAAAGCAACCCCGCCGTGAATAGGCCGGGGCACAAAGGCGGTCTGGCTCGCGCCGCGGAGCGATTGTGCGCGTATTTGGCAAGCCGGCGACGCGCAACCCCGCCGGCCCGGCGGGTTCAGACCGCCTTCGCCAGCTCGCCGAGCACCGCGTCGCCCATCGAGCGGGTCGAGACGCGGGTCTGCCCGGCGCGGGCGATGTCGCCGGTGCGCACCCCCGATCCCAAGGTCTGGCGCACCGCGTTCTCGACGAGGTCGGCTTCCTCGCCGAGGTCGAACGAATAGCGCAGCATCATCGCGAAGGAGAGGATCGAGGCGAGCGGGTTGGCGACGTTCTGCCCGGCGATGTCGGGGGCGCTGCCGTGCACCGGCTCGTAGAGCGCCTTGCGCTTCCCGCTGGGGTCGGCCGCGCCGAGCGAGGCCGAGGGCAGCATGCCGAGCGACCCTGTCAACATCGCCGCGCAATCGGACAAAAGGTCGCCGAACAGATTGCTGGTGACGATGACATCGAACTGCTTGGGCTGGCGCACCAGCTGCATCGCGCAATTGTCGGCGTACATGAAGCTCAATTCGACATCGGGGTAGTCGGACTTTACCCGGTTGGCGATGTCGCGCCACAACAGGCCCGATTCCATGACATTGGCCTTGTCGACCTCGCATAGGCGCTTCTGCCGCTTGCGCGCCAGCTCGAACGCGGCGCGGGTGACGCGCTCGATCTCGGCCTCGGTATAGACCTCGGTGTTGATGCCGCGGCGGGTGCCGTCGGGCAGCGTCTCGATGCCGCGCGGGTCGCCGAAATAGATGCCGCCGGTCAATTCGCGCACGATCAGCAGGTCGAGCCCGGCGACCAGCTCGCGCTTGAGGCTGGAGGCGTCGGCCAGCGCCTCGAAGACCTGCGCCGGACGCAGATTGGCGAAGAGGTCCATCTCCTTGCGCAGCTTCAAAAGGCCGCGCTCGGGCTGCAGTTCGAACGGCAACGTCTCCCATTTCGGCCCGCCGACCGAGCCGAACAGCACCGCATCGCTCGCCTGCGCCCGCGCCAGCGTCGCATCGGTCAGCGGCACGCCGTCGGCATCGCAGGCCGAGCCGCCGACGAGGCCCTCGCTGACCTCGAAGCTGGCGATGCGGCGCTGGTCGAAGAACTCCATCACGCGCATCACCTCGCGCATGATCTCGGGGCCGATGCCGTCGCCCGGCAGCACGAGGATTTTGCGATTGGAATGGGCTTGGGCCATCTGAAAATTGCCTTGGTTGAATGTCCTGCCTCTAGACCGCCGAACCAGCCTGCGTCCTTCGAGACGCGCTTTTCAAGCGCTCCTGAGAGGTTTGGTTATAGCGGGGCATAAAGAAAGTCCGCCATGCTGAGGGTCTGACTTAAAAAGGAGCCAACGAAATCAGAAAGTTGTCGTCTCCCCCGCGACAGCGGGGCCCAGGCAACCGCTCTGCCAGATCAATGGCTTAAACCAGCGAGGTTGGAATATGAGGGTCTCGCCACTCGCCCCTGGGTTCCCTCCCCGGACGGCCGGCCCTTGCGGGCCGTTCCGGGGATCGCGGGAAAGACGATGCGTTGTCGGCCAGCCTCTCACGACGGTCTGAGCAGCAGCGCGTCGTGCAGGACCCGGAGCAGGTAGCGGGCGGTTTCGAGCGGCAGCCGGGCGACGGGGCGGCCGGCGGCGATCCACTGGTCGAGATTGCCCGGCCCCCAATTATACGCCGCGATCGCATCGGGCCAGTTGCCGTAGCGCTGGTAGAGCTGCGCCAGATAGGCGCGTCCCATCAGCCGGTTCTGGCGCATGTCGAAGCGGTCGCCGCCACCGACATCGAGCGCCGCGGCGGCGCTCACCTGCATCGGCCCCTGCGGCCCGTCGAGCTCGGGGCGCCACATCGCCAGATTGCCGCCATGGCCCGATTCGGCGCCATCGACCGCAAAGGCGACGCGCTCGAGGTCGCCGCCCTGCGCCGCGCCGAACAGCTCGATCCCGTCGCTGGGCGCGGCGCCGCGCACGATGCTGACCGGCGGCGCGCCGCGATCGTCGAACCGCACGATCTCGACCCTGCCACCGGGCTGCGGCGTGGCGAGGCTCCCGGCGCCCGGCGGTTCGACGCCGGCGCCACGCACGACCTGCACCCTCGCGCCGCGCCCATCGCCAAAGGTCACCAGCTCGGTGTTGACGGCGGTCGCAGGGAAGACCGGCGCTGGCGGGACCGCGGGCAGGGCCGCCGCGACGGGCGGCGGCGGGATCGGCGGCGACGGCCGAATCACCGCTGTCGGCGCGGTCTTGGGCGCGCCGCGCACGACCCGCACCGCCGGCCAGCGCGGATCGGCGAAGCTCACGGTTTCGACCTGGTTGGATGGGGCGTTCAGCGCTCCCCCGGTCGCCGGCGCGTCCCCGGCAACGGCCGGGCTTGGGCCGCAGCAGAGCGCCGCGGCCGCCAGCGCGATCCCCCAAGCGCAACCCCGGAACAAAATCCCCAGAGACGCGATGACGCCCACTCCTTGCTCCATTCCCCCGCGCACAGGTTTCGGTCGGCGATCCGATTGCTGTCAACCTTTTTTGACCGTCAGGCTTTTTTGACCGTCAGGCTTTGCCTCGTGCGCGGTTGAGTGCGACGATCGGGAAACATTTCTCGGGGAGGCGTCCGTGCGTCCGTTCGAAGGCATCCGCATCATCGACATCACCCATGTGCTGGCGGGGCCGTTCGCGGCCTATCAGCTGGCAGTGCTCGGCGCCGACGTGATCAAGGTCGAGCATCCCGACGAACCCGACCAGAGCCGCGAGGGCGGCACCGACCGCGCGCTCAACCGTCGCAACATGGGCACCTCCTTTCTCACGCAAGGGTCGAACAAGCGGTCGATCACGCTCGACTTGAAGACGGAGGATGGCCGAGAGATTCTGAAGAAGCTCGTCGCCGGGTCCGATGTGCTGGTGCAGAACTACCGGCCGGGCGCGTTCGAGGCGCTGGGGCTCGGTTACGAGGCGATGCTGAAGATCAACCCGCGCCTCATCTATTGCTCGATTTCGGCGTTCGGGCAGGACGGGACGCGGTGCGAGCAGACCGCCTACGACCATGTGATCCAGGCGACCTCAGGGATCATGGCCGCGACCGGCACCGAGGAGGTCAACCCGATCAAGATCGGCGCGCCGGCGGTCGATTACGCGACCGGCACGATGGGCGCCTTCGCGCTCGCCAGCGCGCTCTTTCAGCGCGAGCGCACCGGCAGGGGCCAGCACATCGACCTCGCAATGCTCGGGGTCACGATGATGATGCAGGCCTCGCTGATGGCCGGCTATTTCCGCAACGGCAGCGAACCCAAGCCGCACGGCAACAAGCAGCCCTTCGCCACCAACAGCGCCTATGACGCCCGGCAAGGCATGGTGATGATCGGCGCCAGCAATATCCGCCAGCAGGAGCGGTTCTGGCGCGCGGTCGAGCGGCCCGACATGATCAAGACCGACAACGAGGCGCGAATCGACGACCGCGAGCGGGAAGCCGGAGTGATCGCGGACATCATCAAATCCAAGACCGCCGACGAGTGGGAGGTCTATTTCCAGGCCCGCCACGTCCCCGCCGCACGGGTGCGCACGATGGCCGAGGCGCTCGCCGACCCGCATTTCAAGGAGCGCGGCGTGTTTCACCATTTCGCAGGCGGCGTGCCGGGGATCGACGGACCGGTGGGGGTGCCGCTGGCGGCGTTCAAATTCGCCCATGGCGGCCCCTCGATCGAGCACGCGCCGCGCGAGATGGGCGCCGACACCGATGCGGTGCTGGGCGAGCTCGGCTACGACCGCGCGGCGATCGCCGGGTTGCGCGAAGCGAAAGTGGTTTGACGGCTCCATAGGCGGCCGCCCCCCAGAAGGAGACGCTCATGGACGATGCGGTCCCATTATGGCCTGACCTGCCGTATGCGAGCTGGCGCGATACTGCCGAGACGTTGCAGCTGTGGACCCAAATTGTCGGCAAAATCCGCCTGGCGTTGACGCCGTGGCTCAACCACAGCTGGCACGTGCCACTTTACGTCACTGCCCGCGGCCTCGGCACGTCGCCGATCCCGATCGGTAACGAAATCCTTGAAATCGATTTCGACTTCATCGGCCACCGTCTGGCAACGCGCACCAGTCGCGGGGAGGAACAAGGCTTTCCGCTCGAGCCGCAGACGGTCGCCGACTTCTACCGCCGCGTTCTCGATCTTGTACATGGCCTCGGCGTCACGGTCGCGATCGACGACACGCCGAGCGAAATGACAAACGCGACCCGCTTTTCGCAGGATCGCCGCCATGCCAGCTACGACGCCGCGGCGGCTCACCGTTTTTGGCGCGCGCTTGTCCAGATCGATCGCGTATTCAAGCTGTTTCGCAGCGGCTTTCTCGGCAAGGCGAGCCCGGTCCATTTCTTTTGGGGCAGCTTCGATCTCGCGGCGAGCCGCTTTTCGGGGCGGTCGGCGCCGCGCCATCCGGGCGGCGTCCCTGGGCTGCCCGACGCGGTCACCTGCGAAGCCTACTCGCACGAGGAAAGCAGCGCCGGGTTCTGGCCCGGAAACGCCGGCTTCCCGCAGGCGGCGTTCTACTCCTACGCTTATCCGGAACCTGTGGGGTTCCGCGACCGGCCCGTCACGCCGGCGGCCCATTTCGACACCGCGCTCGGCGAGTTCATCCTGCCCTACGAGACGGTGCGGACCGCCGCGGACCCCGACGCCTTGCTGCTCGATTTCCTGTCCACTACCTATGCGGCCGCGGCCGACGCGGGAGGCTGGGACCGGGCGGCTCTGGAATGCCCGATCGGCATTCCGGGACGGGTGCGCCCGATCTGATTTTCGTGCCGCGCTCGTTCCTCTTCCTGCAAGGCCCGCAATCGTATTTCTTCGAGCATGCCGGTCGGGCGCTGAGGGCGCGCGGGCATCGCGTCCATCGCGTCAACCTCAATCTCGGCGACCAGCTGTTTTGGCGGCTGCCGGCGACCGAGTATCGCGGCCGGTTTGAGCAGTGGCCGGGATTTATCGCCGGGCTGCTCGAAGAGCGGCGCGTCACCGATTTGGTCCTGCTCGGCGACCGGCGGCCCTACCACATCGCGGCCGCCGGGGCGGCGCGCGAACGCGGCATCGCGGTCGTCGTCGCCGATCTCGGCTATGTCCGGCCGGATTGGCTGACGCTCGAAGCGGACGGCATGACGACCTGCTCGCGCTTTCCGCGCGATCCGGCGGCGATCCGCGCGCTCGCGGAAAATTTTCCCGAACCCGATTTGACGCGGCGCTTTCACACCCCGTTTTGGCGGCTGGCGGTCGCAGATGTGAGCTATCACGGGGCGGCGGTCTTGGGCCGGCCGCTTTACCCGCATTACCGGCGTCACGGGCTCCATCATCCCTTCGCGGAATATGCCGCCTGGGTGTGGAACGCGCCGCGCCGGCTCGCGACGCGGCGCGCGACCGAGGCGGCCAAGGCGCGGCTCGCGGCCGCGCCGGGCGACTATTTTCTCTACCCGCTGCAATTGGCGAGCGACTTTCAATTGCGCGCCCATTCGCCCTTCGCCGATGCGCGCGACGCGTTGCGGACGGTGCTGCGGTCGTTCGCCAAAAGCCCCGGCAAAACCCGGCTGATCATCGTCGGTCATCCGCTCGACGAGGGGCTGATCGATTGGCGCCGCCTGGTTCGCGATGCCGGCGACGACCGGCTGATCTTTCTCGCGGGCGGCGTCCCCGACGCTTTGCTCGCCGGGGCCGCCGGAATGGTCACCGTCAACAGCACGCTCGGTCTTGCCGCGCTCGGCCGGGGCGTGCCGGTGAAGACGCTGGGCTCCGCGATCTACGAGGTGCCCGGCCTCACCCATCGGGGCGACCTCGATCGGTTCTGGCGGGCGCCGCGGCCGCCCGATCCGGCGCTGGCCGACGCCTTCCTGCGCGCGCTGGTCGGCGCGACACAGGTCAAGGGCGGCTGGCATACCCGCGACGCGCGGGAAGCAGCGCTTCCGGTATTTGTCGAGCGCCTTGAGAAGGGCCTCTACCCGCTGCCGCCGAACAGCGTCGTCACCCCCGTGGAAGCGGCGGCCCTGCGCCTGACGTAGCGATTGCCTTGGATTCCGGCTTTCGCCGGGATGACGAATCAATATGATTGATCCGGTCGACATCCGCAGCTTGGTAGGTGCAATGGCTTGGGATCCCGCGCAATACCTGAAATTCGCCGGCCCTCGGCTGCGCCCCGCGATCGACCTCCTGGCGCGCATCGAAAACGAGGCGCCCCGCCTCGTCTACGATCTCGGCGCCGGCGCCGGCAACGTCACCCGGCTTATCGCCGGGCGCTGGCCCGCGGCGCGCATCGTCGGCGTCGACAGCTCGGCCGAGATGCTGGCCCAAGCCAAGACCGAGCTGCCGCAGCTCGAATGGCAACAGGCCGAGCTCGCGACCTGGAGGCCGCCGACGCCGCCGGACGTGATCTATTCGAACGCGGCGCTGCACTGGATCGAGGACCATGCGCCGGTCTTTGTCGCGCTGTTCAAAAGCCTAGCGCCGGGCGGAACCCTCGCGGTGCAGATCCCGCGCAATTTCGGCGCGCCGTCGCACACCTCGATGGGCGAGGCGGTGCGCATGGGGCCGTGGCGCGCGACCCTGGAGCCGCTGCTACGCCCGGCGCCGGTCGCCGAACCGGCGTTCTACTACAATTTGCTGGCCCCGCTCGCCGCCAAGCTCGACATGTGGGAGACCGAGTACCTGCAGGTGCTCGACGGCGAGCACGCGGTCAAGGAATACACCAAATCGACCTGGCTCCAGCCGCTTCTCGGCGCGCTCGACGAGCCGCAGCGCAGCCGGTTCGAGGAAACCTACACGAAGCTGGTCGACGCCGCCTACCCGCGCCGCCCCGACGGCAAGACGCTATTTCCGTTCCGCCGGATGTTCATCGTGGCGGTAAAGGGATAATCACCATCGTCATTGCGAGCGGAGCGAAGCAATCTCGATCCGAAGGAGGCTCCTCCCAACGAGATTGCCGCGTCGCCCTTTGGGCTCCTCGCAATGACGGTTGCGTCTACAACCGTCCCCGCACCAGCGCCGCGCCGGCGGAGAGGGCTTCGAGCTTTTTGTAGGCCAGCCCTTGATCGAGCGGGGCCATGCCGCAATTGGTGCAGGGGAAAAGCCGCTCGGCCGGGACGTGGCGCAGCGCCCGGTCGATGGTCGCGGCAACCTCTTCCGGCGTCTCGACCTGGTCGGTCGCGACATCGATCGCGCCGACCAGCACATCCTTGCCCGCCAGCAGGCTCAACAGCTCGATCGGCACGCGGCTGTTGGCGCATTCGAGCGAAACCTGATCGATCCGGCTCGCCGCGAGCGCCGGGAAGATCCGCTCGTATTGCCGCCATTCGGCGCCGAGCCCGGCCTTCCAATCGATGTTCGCCTTGATGCCGTAGCCGTAGCAGATATGGATTGCGGTCTTGCACGAAAGCCCGTCGATCGCCCGGTGCAGGGCCTCAATTCCCCACCCCGCGACCTCGTCGAGATAGACGTTGAAGGCGGGCTCGTCGAACTGGATCACATCGACGCCGATTGCCGCGAGCTCGCGCGCCTCCTCGTTGAGTAGATCGGCGAACGCCATCGCCATCGCGACGCGGTCGCCGTAATGCGCGTCGGCGATCGTGTCGATGATCGTCATCGGCCCGGGCAGGGTGAATTTGAGCGCCCGCGCGGTGTGGGCGCGGGCGAGCCGGGCCTCGGCCGCATGCACGCCGCCGCGCCGCCGCAGCGCGCCGGTGACGGTCGGCACCTCGGCCTCGTAGCGGTTGTTGCGGATGCCCATCGTGACACGCTTGGAGAAGTCGATACCGTCGAGGTTTTCAAGGAAGCCGTGAACGAAATGCTGGCGCGACTGCTCGCCGTCGCTGACGATGTCGATGCCGGCATCCTCCTGGAGCTTCAGCGCGAGGATCGTGGCGTCGCGCTTGGCGTCGGCGAGCGCCGCGCCCTCCTGCCGCCATGGCGCCCAGAGCTTGCGCGGCTCGGCCAGCCATGACGGCTTGGGCAGGCTGCCGGCGATGGTGGCTTCGAGCATGGCGGCACTCCTATTCGTCCCACGGATCGATCACGGCAACCCCGCAACCGTCGAAATCGCGGATATTGCGGGTCACGATGCTGGCATCGTGTGTGAGAGCCACCGCGGCGATCATCAAATCCGTGGGCTCCGTGTGTCGACCGGCGCGTTGGCGGCCGGCGAAAATTTCGGGGTAGGCCTCCGCTGCCGCAGAGTCGAAAGGCCACAATTTCTCTGAGAAATTCTCCTTGAAAATCGCCCGCGCCGCGGCCTCGAGGCCAAGCCGGCGACGCCCAGCGGGCAAAACTGCTATCCCAGCCAGGACTTCAGCCTGGCAGATGGACGCCGTAAATAGGAAGCGAATAGGCGTGCCCGCCAGCCAGGCTGCCACCGGCGCCGGAAGCGGCTCGTCCATCATTGTCGAGAGAACGTTCGTATCGAGCAGGAACATCAGTCAAATTTTGGCGGCTCGCGGAGCCCCTTACGCGACGGCAGTTCCAGATCGATTCTCCCAAAGGGAGCGAAACGTAACCGAATGCGGGCGGCAAGATCAGCTCCCGTCAACTCGTCTCGCGGTGCGACGAGTACGGTCTGTAAAATCTGCCGCACTTCGGCCTCCATCGATTGCCCGTGCTCGGCGGCGCGGACGCGCAGACGCTCTTTAACCGTTGGATCAAGTTTTCGAATTGTAATGCTACTCATCGGCATTCCCATTTCGCGCAATCAATGTAATCATTGATTGCGATTTTTTCAAAGGGCAAACCAGAGTTCAGACATACCGCGCGAGGTTGGCGCGGATGCGGTCGAGCATTTTCTCCCCCGGCGGCGGCACGGTGAAGCGCTTGCCGGTGATCCGCTCGCAGGCGTCGATATAGACGGCGGCGGTTTCGCCGATGACCAGCGGCGGGATCGGCGGGATGGCGTCGCGATAAGGGTCGCAGCGCGCCGCGACCCAGCGGCGCAGCACGTCCTTGTCGAACGCGTCGGGCGGCTCGCCGGCAGCGAAGCGCGCCGGGTAGGTTTGGGCGAACCAGTAGCGGCTGCTGTCGGGCGTGTGAATTTCGTCGGCGAGGATGATGCGGCCGCCGGGATCGAGGCCGAACTCGTACTTGGTGTCGACCAGGATAAGGCCGCGCGCGGCGGCGACCTCGCGTCCGCGCGCGAACAGGGCAAGCGCGATCCGCGCCACCTCGTCCCACCGCGCGGCGGTCAACAGCCCGCGCGCGACGATTTCGGCCGGCGTCACCGGCGCGTCATGCTCGCCGTCGCGCGCCTTGGTGGTGGGCGTCAGGATAGTCCGCGGCAGCTTCTGGTTTTCCCGCAGACCGTCGGAAAAGCGTACGCCGTAAATGTCGCGCCGCCCCGCCTTGTACATCGACCATACCGAGGTCGCGGTGGCGCCGGCGAGGTAGTCGCGCACGACGATCTCGACCGGCATGATGTCGAGCCGGCGGCAGACCAGGACGTTGGGATCGGGGTATTCGATTACGTGGTTGGGGCACAGATCGGCGGTCTCGTCGAACCAGAACCGCGCGATCTGGGTCAGCACCTGCCCCTTGCAGGGGATCGCGGCGATGCTGCGATCGAAAGCCGACAGGCGGTCGGTCGCGACGATGATGCGCCGGCCGTCGGCGAGATCGTAATTGTCGCGAACCTTGCCGCGGTAATGGTTGGGAAGCTCGGGGATGGTCGCGTCGTCGAGCACGAGGTCGAGGCGCGCGGCGAGGAGTGACGGGTCGAGCATCGACAAGGTCCGGAGCGGCTGCCCGGCTGGTATAGCCCGCGCCGCGGCGAGGGGAAACCGCGCAAGCGAAAACCGGCCGACCCGCTTGCGCGATCGGCCGGTTGTCGCCCGTTTGCGTCGGCGATCGCCGACGCGGGCTAGCCGTGCCTAGCGGCGATGTCCGCCGCCGCCGTGCC
>DASRLO010000152.1:0-43638 GCA_035648415.1 Allostellaceae bacterium | reverse complement strand
GAATCCTACGTGTTGCCAATGGTTTGCGCTATGCCCGCCGACCCCGGTGAATTATCCCGGCTAGCAGCTTGATAATCGTGTTCTTGCTCGCGCCAGACATGCGGCTGATCGCGCGGATGCTATTGCCCTCGACCATCATTCCGAGGATTTGGGCGCGGCGTTGTGTGGTCAGCCTGTTCATACTGACCATTATGCTTGAGAATAGAGGCGGCGTCAACGCGGTTTTGCGATGAGTGTGTGAAAATGGCCCGGAGTGTGTTACACGCAGCGTTAGTTCGTTATAATACGGCGGCGTTACGCGATGAACTCTTTCATTCCACCCTCCGGCTTTCGGCCTCAAACCCCTGAAGATTGGACGCACCGGATTTGGGATGCGATGGAGGTTTTCAGTCCCGGTACACCTTTAGACGACGTAAATATGTTAGCTGGCCGAAAGAAGCAATTAGACAGACTAGTCGATATAGTAATGCAAAAAGGTCATCATGCGATCATATTTGGTGAACGTGGAGTAGGTAAATCATCTCTTGCCAACACTTTTTCTACCAAACTCTTAGGAGGCATAAGAACCCTTAGTTTCATAACAGTAAATTGTGACCCCAGCGATGACTATAGCAGTATATGGAGGAAAGTGTTCCGCAGGTTGTCCCGTGATGACAAGCCAGTCTCTGACGCATACCCAAATGAAATATATCCAGATGACATCTTAAGGGAGGTCGCCGAATTTTCCTTGAACACCATACCAATAATAATACTCGATGAATTCAATGAACTTAGAGATAGGAGTGCGCGCAATCTAACCGCTCACACCATAAAAACGCTCTCAGATAGGAACGCAAGAGCTACAATTATTGTTGTTGGGGTGGCTGATAATGTAGGCGATTTAATCGATGAGAATGAGTCAGTAATGCGTTGTTTAAAGCAAATTCCAATGCACCGAATGTTTCCTTCCGAGCTGCGAGAAATTATCTCTAGTCGCCTGCCCACGCTTGGCATGGATATACAGCCAGAGGCCATGGCTCATTTGGTTGCTCTCTCGCGCGGCCTTCCCCACTACACGCATCTTTTTGGGCAGCAGGCAGCCAAAAAGACGTTGGAAGCCCAACAGTTGATAATCGAACCGGAACATGTTGAGGCGGCATTGCCTGCCTGCATTGCCGATACAGACCAATCGGTTCGCGAACAATACCACGCAGCTACCCTCAGTCCTCGACAGGACAATCTTTATAAAGAAGTCTTGCTAGCGGCGGCTCTCGCGTCCGTGGACGATTTGGGATATTTTGCCCCCTCAGCGCTTCAAAAGTCACTATCGGAGATATTGGAACGACCTGCGAAGGTTTCTCTATTTGGCCAACATTTAAAAAACCTATGCGACCCTGATCACGGAAAAATTCTTGAACAGACAGGTACTGACCGAAAATATCGATACCGATTTTCCGAACCAATGATGCAACCATTCATCTTAATGAACGGCCTGCGGAGCAAGTTAATAACTCGACAACAGGTGGATGAACTGGCTGCTAGCTATTATGAACCAGGTCTTTCCATCGAGTTCTAGCGGCTTTCTTCGCTATTTCTGCGCGACGTTCCGGCGTAAGCCGATTAGCGCGGGCCGGGCCACCCTTATCGCCACCAAGCTTGCCGCGAGATACCGCGACGGGGCTTTTCCCATCATCAACGCGATCCTCGACCTGGCCAGTCGCGATATCGACGATCAGCTTGCCCAGCTGGATCGGGTCGCGAGGGCGAGGGAGACGCTTAGGCACGCGGCCTCCTTCGGATCAGCGGTAGTCTTTCGGGGACTAGCTTTTCAATTACCTGTTCCGAGAGCCCTTTGTCGCGGAAGTCTTTTCGCGTTTGCTCATCGGCCTCGCGGCGAATTCGGTCGCGGAAGTCTTCGTCGGTTTCATCGCGCGGTGGACTATTGACCATGCCGGTAATATGGCATGGCACGGGCTGATCGCAAACCGGCGGTCAACTGCTTGGCGGGGCCGTTACAATCAAACTGACCCACTACCCGATTTTCGGTGCTGTCCTAATTCGGACACTCGCATATCCGAACTAGAACACTCCACCATTTAGGCCGCTTGCTGTTCGGCGGTCTCCATCATCGTCGCGGCATCGACCAGCTCGCCGATGCTCCAAATATGATCGGTAATCCCCATCGCCAATGCCGGGGTAATCCGCAGAGCTTCATGCACCCGGCAGAGGTTGAAGTGAGCGACGTACAGGCTCACGGCGGCAACGTGGTTTGCGAGCTTCTTGCTGAACGCATTCGTGAGCCGCGTGAACCGGCGCGACCCCATGCGGACGCTGAGATTGGTGCGCTCGACATAGGACGTGCTGATCTTCGCCTGCGCGCCTACGACCCGGCGATACTCTACCCCTACTACTACGCCCGGCGAGTACCGCCGCGCCGTGTCGATGGCCGGCTCACCGTGGTACTGCTTGATAATCTGTCCGAAGGTGCAATCGGCTCCAAAGGCGCTTTCGACCGCATTGGGATACGCGAAGAAGCCATCGGATGAGATTTCCGGTTTGTTCACGATCCGCTGGCGAAAATCGGCCAGGAACGCATGAGTGTTATAGCTGTCGCGCTTGCCGACTCGGTAAGAGATGATCGCCTTGCGCGTGCCATCGATGCCTAGAAAGACATACTGATCACCCAAGTCGGCGGGATCAGTTGGCTTTAGCTGGCGCTGCTTCTTTCCGACATAGCTCCACAGTTCGTCGAGTTCGAGCCGGTTGACCTGAACGAACTGCATCATGTCGTTGTGGAGCGCGGCGCAGCCATCGCCGATCCGAACGCCAAGGCGCATGATCGTGTCGCGATGAATGTTGGTTAGCCGCTCAACGCTGCGGATTGAGCAGCCTTCGGTAGGAGCAGAGATAACGGCAACTTGCTTTTCGCGAGTGAGAATGTTCATGGGGCAATCCATGATTGCGGAATTGTCCCTGAAGCGCCGTGAGCCTATATTGGCGTCTAGGATCATTGCTTCAGGGGGCGATCCCTGGGTTGTGGTCTAGGAGCTGGTCGCCGTTGGCGCGGCGACCAGGTCCGCTCAGGTGGAGGTAGTCGGCATTGAACCGACCGGGGCACACTTGTAAGGGGTTCCCCGGCAAACCTGCTACCCCCGCACCGTTGCGACGATCAGGCCCATGTCAGAGCTAAGTGGTTCTGGAATGGGCCTTTTCATTGCTCTGGTGTCCTAATATCGCAAAATTGGAATAGGGCTGTCAATTGAAAAGTAATGCTTCCATTCCAAAATTGAGATAGGATTCGCATGGCTCAAATTTGGGCCTTCCGGTGTTACCGGACGGAGCGTGAAGTTGATGAAGTCAGGGCGTGGTTTGATCAACAGCCGCCGAAGGTCAGGGGCAAATTTCTGTCCAGGCTCAAGACGCTTGGTCAGTTTCAGCCGCATGAGTGGGTGCCGCCCTACTTTCGATGGCTGCACGGAGAGTGCGAAGGAATTGGCGAAGTCCGCTTCGAGATGATGAAGACCCAGCACCGACCTCTTGGGTTCCAAGGCCCGGGCTTGGTTTTCACATTGGTTCTGTGTGCGCGGGAAGTGAATGACCGATTTGTGCCCCGAAACGCTTGCGCTACCGCGCTAGAGCGCAAGGCGGCTATCGAAAACGATAGGGAGCTATCTCATGCCCTCTGGCTCGTCTTGGAGTGAGGACTTCGTTCGGCAGTTGGGCGAGCGCGAGGTTAGGCATGCCTATATGGCCGATCAGGTTAGAACGCGCATAGCGCTGCAAATTAAAGCACTTCGCGATCAGATTGACCGACGCTGGTCGCAAACTGAACTCGGAAGGCGAGCCGGGAAGCCGCAAAATGTTATTTCGCGGATCGAAAATCCGGACTACGGACAATTAACGCTGCAAACCCTGTTTGACATGGCGGCAGCCTTTGATCTCCCGCTTTACATTGATTTTCTGGAGTGGGGCGACTGGCTAAAGAACATGAGGGATTTAGACGCTCGCGTCTTGTGCCGACGCAGTTTTGATCTGGACTACCTTGCCGTGCTGGCGAAACAGGATAGCGCGCACCCGTCTGCCGCCGCCGCTGCCGCTGCTGCACAAGAAGCATCCCTTCAACCGAATACCGAACATGCCGCGCAAATTTATCAATTACGTAATCGGCTAGACTACGATAATCCGGGAAACAGCGCATTCAATTCTCTACCTGCGCCCGTCGACTCTCTACCTGCGCCCGTCGACGCGGCGAGCAAAGCGGCGTAGAGGGCGAATAATGAAGCTGATTTCAACAGAAAACGGACAGACTTTCCAGTTACTAGCTACCGAGGACGTAAGGCCGCCTTCTGGCTTATACTGGCCAGACTTTTCTCGATTGATTATAGACCGTTACGGGTTTGTCGTGTCTCCAAGCATGGACGAAATACTAAAAGATGGAGCTAAATTTGCACATGGACGGCTTATTCGAGACGGAAAACTTATCGAAATAAAAGAATTCAATGTCTATTCTGATGGAATAATTGTCATTACGTGGAATACCGATGACTCAAATACTGTCCTGGATGATTTTGCGTCGTGGACAGTAGAGTCGTTGGGTTTTCGCCAACCCATCTTTTTACGGCCTAGACGCTTCCAAAGTTCTGTGATCATTGAGTTTGACTTTTCAGTAGACAGTATTTTGACACCGTTTCAAGAATTGGTAGATCAGTTCTCGCGCATAATTCAAGATGAACAAGGCATAACTGCCGCGCCTACAGCTTCTCGCATTGCATTTTCGATTGACCCTGCGGTACTCCCGCGATTTATGTCATTTGAATTCAGGCTTGAACGGCGCGCGAATTCACTACCATCGCAAAACCGCTATTTTTCATTTGCTAACCTTTCGACCTCTCAGCACCTAGAGCTTTTGGCGCAATTGGAGCGCCGTCTATCCTCATTGGGACACCATTCGGTCAGCTTAGGACACCGTGTCTCGAATTAGGACAGCACCCGATTTCCAAGCTGGCGGCAGAGGCTGAACGCCCATAGATCGGGAACGGCCGCGCACCACGCCAAACCGGACGTGTCGGGCGGACCCACTCCCTCCCCTTGCTGCCCGCCCTATCTTGCCACCAAGGGGGGGCCTCCTTATAGTTCCGGGCTTATGGACCCCCATGCCTATCGGCACCGGCATCTCCTCGGCATCGAAGGTCTGACGCCCGAGGACATCACCTACGTCCTCGACCGCGCCGACACCTACGTCGACGTCAATCGGCAGGCCGAAAAGAAGAAATCGCTGCTGCGCGGCCGCACCCTGATCAACTGTTTTTTCGAGAATTCGACCCGCACCCGCACCTCGTTCGAGGTCGCCGGGAAACGCCTTGGCGCCGATGTCATCAACATGGCGGTCGCGGTCTCGTCGATGCGCAAGGGCGAGACCCTGATCGACACGGCGATGACCCTCAACGCGATGCACCCCGACGTGCTGGTGGTGCGCCACCCCGAATCGGGGGCGGTGCAGCTGCTGTCGGAAAAAGTCGATTGCGCGGTCATCAACGCCGGCGACGGCAGCCACGAGCACCCGACCCAGGCGCTGTTGGACGCGCTGACGATCCGCCGCCGCAAGGGCACGCTCGGCGGGCTCACCGTGGCGATCTGCGGCGACGTGCTGCACAGCCGGGTCGCCCGCTCCAACATCGCGCTGTTGAACGCGATGGGCGCGCGGGTGCGGGTCGTCGCGCCGCGCACGCTGCTGCCGGCGGCGGTCGAGCATCTCGGCGTCGAGGTCTTTCACGACATGGCGGCGGGGCTCGCCGATGTCGACATCGTGATGATGCTGCGGCTGCAGAGCGAGCGCATGCACGGCTCGTTCGTGCCGTCGACGCGCGAATATTTCCACTTCTTCGGCCTCGACTACGCCAAGCTCAAGGCGGCCAAGCCCGACGCCCTCATCATGCACCCGGGGCCGATGAACCGCGGCGTCGAGATCGGCAGCGAAGTGGCGGACGACATCGACCGCAGCCTCATCCGCCAACAGGTCGAGATGGGGGTCGCGGTGCGTATGGCCTGCCTCGAGATCATGGCGCGCAACCCCGGCAACGGGCCGCCGGTAACGTGAGCGGAAAAACATGATTGCCCGAACGTGAGCCTGCGCCGGCTGTTCCGCGGCGCCCGCCTCCTCGACCCCGATAGCGGGCGCGATGGGGTCGGTGACGTCATCGTCGTCGATGACCGCATCGCCGCGACCGGGGCCAATATCAGCGCCGAAGGCCTCGGCCCCGATGTCGAGGTGATCGACGCCGCGGGGCTGTGCCTGGCGCCCGGCCTCGTCGATATGCGGGTGCAGCTGCGCGAGCCCGGCGCCGAGCATATCGAATCGATCGAGAGCGGCAGCCAGGCGGCGGCCGCCGGCGGCGTCACGACGATGGTGGCGCTGCCCAACACCGAGCCGCCGGTCGACAATGTGTCGGTCGTCGAGTTCCTCGCCCGCCGGGCCCGCGAGGTCAGGCTGACCAAGGTTCATACCTACGCCGCGGCGACCAAGGGCCTCAAGGGCAAGGAGCTGACCGAGATCGGTCTGCTCGCGGCCAACGGCGTGCTCGGCTTCACCGACGGCGTAACGGCGATCGCCGATGCGCTGGTCATGCGGCGCGTCCTCGCCTACGCCCGCACCTTCGATCAGCTGATCATCCAGCATCCCGAGGAGCCGAGCCTCGGCGGCGCCGGCGAGGTCACCGAGGGCGAGATCGCGACCCGGCTCGGCCTTCCGGGCATCACCCCGGCGGCCGAGATCATCATCATCGAGCGCGATTTGCGCCTCGTCGCGATCACCGGCGCACGCTACCACGTCGCGCATGTCTCCACCGCCGCGGCGGTGGACGCGATCCGCCGCGCCAAGATCGACGGGCTGCCGGTCACCTGCGACACCGCCCCGCCCTATTTCGCGCTCAACGAGACCGCGATCGGCGACTACCGCACCTTCGCCAAGCTGTCGCCGCCGCTGCGCGCCGAGTGCGACCGCCAGGCGGTCGTCGCCGGCCTCGCCGACGGCACGATCGACGCGATCGCCAGCGACCATGCGCCGTGGGACCAGGATTCGAAGCGGCTGCCGTTCAGCTCGGCGAGCTGCGGCATCGTCGGGCTGGAGACGCTGCTGCCGCTGTCGCTGGAGCTTTACCACAACCGCCATATGACGCTGATCGAATTGCTGCGGCGGCTGACGGTCGCGCCCGCGCGCATCCTCGGCCTCGGGGTCGGCCGACTGGCGGCGGGCGCGCCGGCCGATTTCGTGATCTTCGATCCCGTCGCCAGGGGCCGCGTCCAGACCGAGAATTTTCGCTCCAAATCGAAGAACGCGCCGTTCGACGGCCGGCCGGTGCAGGGCCGCGTCGAACGCACAGTCGTCGACGGCCGCACCATCTTCGAGCGCGGCGCATGATCATCCTCGCCGCCGTCGCGATCGGCTACCTGCTCGGCTCGATCCCGTTTGGGGTGGTGCTGACGCGCCTTGCCGGGCTCGGCGATGTGCGCAAGATCGGTTCCGGCAATATCGGCGCCACCAACGTGCTGCGCACCGGCAGCAAGGCGCTGGCCGCGCTGACCCTGTTGCTCGACCTCGCCAAGGGCGTCGCGGCGCCGCTGATCGCGGCGAGATGGGGTGAGGACGCGATGCTCGCCGCGGCCGCGGCGGTGGTTCTTGGCCATTTGTTCCCGGTGTGGATCGGGTTTCGCGGCGGCAAGGGCGGCGCCACCGGGCTCGGCGTGCTGATCGCGGTGGCCTGGCCGGTGGCGCTCGTCGCCGCGCTCCTCTGGCTCGCGGTACTGATCCTCTTCCGCTACTCCTCGCTCGCCACGCTGGTCGCCACGGTGGCGGCGGCGGCCTATGTCGGCTTTGTCGTGGACGCGCGGAGCGCGCTGATCATCGCGGCCATCTCGCTTGCCGTCATCGCCCGCCATCACGAGAACATCCGGCGCCTCCTCGCCGGCACCGAAAGCCGCGTCTCGCTGAGGAAAGGCTGAGGCGGACCCTGGCCGCGCGCGAGCTCGCCCCCGAGGAGCGCCTCGACTGGCTGCGCCTGAGCCGCACCGAGACGATCGGCCCGGTCACCTTCTATGCGCTGTTGCGCCGGTTCGGCTCGGCGCGGGCGGCGCTGCAGGCCGTGCCGCGGCTCGGCCGGCGCGATGTCGCCGTCCATGGTCGCGCCGCCGCCGAGCGCGAACTGGCCGCGCTCGCTCGGCTCGGCGCGCGCCTGGTGTGCTGGGGCGAGCCCGGCTATCCCGAGCGGCTCGCCGCGGTGGAGGATTCGCCGCCGGTGCTGACCCTGCTCGGCCAAGGCGAGCTGCTCGCCGCGCCGATCGTCGCCGTGGTCGGCGCGCGCAACGCCTCGGCCAACGGCCGACGGCTGGCGCACGACCTGGCCGCGGGGCTTGGCGAGGCGGGGATCGTCGTCGCCTCCGGCATGGCCCGCGGCATCGACGCCGCGGCGCATGCCGGCGCGCTCGCGACCGGCTCGGTCGCGGTCGTCGCCGGCGGCATCGACATCGTCTACCCCGAGGAGAATCGCGGCCTCTACCAGGCGCTGGCGCAACAGGGCGCGGTCGTCGCCGAATTGCCGTTCGGCACCGAGCCGCAGGCGCGCCACTTCCCGCGCCGCAACCGCATCATCTCGGGAATGGCGCTCGGCATCGTCGTGGTCGAGGCGGCGGCGAAATCGGGTTCGCTGATCACCGCGCGATTCGCCCTCGAACAAGGCCGCGAGGTGTTCGCCGTACCCGGCTCGCCGCTCGATCCGCGCAGCCGCGGCGCCAACGATCTCCTGCGCAACGGCGCGACCCTCACCGAGACCGCCGACGACATCGTCACCCAGCTCGGCCCGCTGCTGCACGGCGCCGCACCGCCGCCGCGCCGGGTCGCCGTCGACCGCGACTTGCCGCTGGCCGCGCCGCCGCCGGCGCCGCCGCCCGTCGCCATCGACGACGATTCCGGACTCGATCTGGTCCTCGAAAAGCTGAGCCCAACACCGGTGGCGGTTGACGAACTGGTGCGCCAATGCCAATTGTCAGCCGCCGCCGTCGCTACCTTGTTGCTTGAATTGGAACTCGCGGGCCGCATCGAGCGTCATCCCGGCAACCTCGTCTCGCGCCGATAAGCGGTGGTTGAGACCGCGTCTACTCAAACGGTTGCATGAACGTCGTCATCGTCGAATCGCCCGCCAAGGCGAAGACCATCAACAAATATCTCGGCCGCGACTACAAGGTCGTGGCGAGCTACGGCCATGTCCGCGACCTGCCCTCCAAAGACGGTTCGGTCCTACCCGATTCCGATTTTGCCATGTCCTGGGAGGTCGACGGCAAATCGGAAAAGCACGTCAAGGCGATGGCCGACGCGGTGCGCGGCGCCGACAAGCTGTTCCTCGCCACCGACCCCGACCGGGAAGGCGAAGCAATTTCCTGGCATCTGCAAGCCGTGCTCAACGCGCGCCACGTGCTCAAGGGTGTCGAGGTCAAGCGCGTCGTCTTCAACGAGGTCACCCGCAACGCCATCACCGAAGCCTTCCGCAAGCCGCGCGATATCGATATCGAGCTGGTCGACGCCTATCTGGCGCGCCGCGCGCTCGATTACCTGGTGGGGTTCACCCTGTCGCCGGTGCTGTGGCGCAAGCTGCCCGGCAGCCGCTCGGCGGGACGCGTGCAGTCTGTCGCGCTGCGCCTCATCTGCGAGCGCGAGAGCGAGATCGAGGCCTTCAAGGCGCGCGAGTATTGGACCGTCGAGGTCGAATTCGCCACCGAGGCCGGCGAGCGCTTCACGGCGCGGTTGACCCGGTTCGACGGCAAGAAGCTCGACCGCTACGACCTCGACAGCGAACAGAAGGCGCGCGCCGCCGCCGGTGCGATCCTCGCCGCGCCGGGCTTCTCGGTCACGTCGGTCGAGCGCCGGCAGACGCGGCGCAACCCGTTTCCGCCGTTCACCACCTCGACCTTGCAGCAGGAGGCCTCGCGTAAGCTCGGCTTTGGCGCGAGCCGCACGATGCGCCTCGCGCAGCGGCTCTACGAAGGCATCGATCTCGACGGCGACACGGTCGGCCTCATCACCTATATGCGCACCGACGGCGTCGCGATCGCCGGCGAGGCGATCGCCGACGTGCGCAAGCTGATCGCCGGCGATTTCGGCGACCGCTATTTGCCGCAAGCCCCAAGGGTCTACCGCAGCCCGGCGAAGAACGCGCAGGAGGCGCACGAGGCAATCCGCCCGACCGAGATGGCGCGCAAGCCAGCCGAAATCGGCCGCCACCTCGACGCCGACCACCGCCGCCTCTATGAGCTGATCTGGAAGCGCACCGTCGCCAGCCAGATGGAATCCGCGGTGCTCGACCAGGTCGGCGTCGACATCGCCGATCCCACTGCCCGCATCGGCCTCCACGCGACCGGCACGACGATCCAGTTCGACGGCTTCCTCGCGCTCTACCAGGAAGACCGCGACGACGCCGCGGACGACGACGAGAACCGCCGCCTCCCGGCGATGAAGGACAAGGAGCGCCTGGCGCGCGACGGGGTGACCCCGAGCCAGCATTTCACCCAGCCGCCGCCGCGCTACAGCGAGGCGAGCCTCGTCAAGAAGCTCGAGGAACTGGGCATCGGCCGGCCCTCGACCTACGCCTCGATCATCCAGGTGCTGCAGGACCGCGATTATGTCCGGCTCGACAAGCGCCGCTTCGTGCCGGAGGACCGCGGCCGGCTGGTGACCGCCTTCCTCACCAGCTTTTTCGAGCGCTACGTCGAATACAATTTCACCGCCGACCTCGAAAACCAGCTCGACGACATTTCCGGCGGGCGGATTGATTGGAAAGAGGTGCTGCGCAATTTCTGGCGCGACTTCTCGAACGCGGTCGACGGCACCAAGGATCTGAAGATCGGCGATGTGCTGAAGGCGCTCGACCTGGAGCTCGGCCGGCATTTCTTTCCCGATGACGGCTCGGGCAAGGATGTGCGCCGCTGTCCGGTTTGCGAAGGCGGCAGCCTGTCGCTGAAGCTCGGCCGGTTCGGCGCGTTTATCGGCTGCTCGAATTATCCCAATTGCCGCTACACCCGCGCGCTCGGGCTCGAAGCCGAGGGCGACGGCAAGGCTTCCGCCATCCCCGATATGGAACTCGGCACCGACCCGGCGACCGGGCTGCCGGTGGCGCTCAAAAAAGGCCCCTACGGGCAGTATATCCAGCTCGGCGGCGGCGGCGACAACGGCGAGCGGCCCAAGCGCGTCTCGTTGCCGCGCGGCATGGAGCCCGCCAGCGTCACCCTGGAGATCGCCCTCAAACTGCTGGCCTTGCCGCGCGAAATCGGCCGGCATCCCGACAGCGGCGAGACGATCGTCGCCGGGATCGGCAAGTTCGGCGCCTACCTCAAGCTGGGCGGCACGTACGCCTCGCTCGGCGGCGACGACGACGTGTTGAACATCGGCCTCAACCGCGCCGTAACGGTGCTCGCCGAAGCCAAAACCGGCGCCGGGCGCCGCGGCCCGCAATTGCTGCGCGAGCTTGGCGCGCATCCGGCGGGCGGCACGGTCGGGCTCTATCGCGGCCGGTACGGGCCCTATGTGAGCCATGGCGGTCTGTTCGCGTCGCTCCCCAAGGCCGCGGATCCCGACCAGTTCACGCTGGCCGAAGCGCTGCCGCTGCTCGAAGCGCAGAAGGCCAAGGGCAAGACCGCACGGAAGCCGCGCCCGGCCCGCGCCGCCGCCAACGGCTCGGCACGCCGCGCCACGGCGAAAAAGCCCGCGCAGCGGACGACGGCCAAGGCCAAAGCCGCTCCGGCTAAGTCGAGGCGAGCCACATCGAGCCGGCCCCCGAATCCTTAGGCCGCGTCGTCGGCGTTTTTCGCCGCGAGCCTAACGGCGGGCGGCTGGTTCCCACGGACCGCCGCGACCGCGCCGAATATCTCATCGACCTCGCCCAGGCCGGCGGCGCGGCCGACGGCGAGCTGGTCGCCGCCGAGGCCCTTCCCGCGCGCCGCTACGGTCCACCGCGCCTCAGGATCGTCGAGCGGCTGGGTTCGCCCGACGCGCCGGGCGCGATCAGCCTGATCTCGATCGCGGCGTTCGGCATCCCGCATGTCTTTCCCGCCGCGGCGCTCGCCGAGGCCGCGGCGGCGCAGCCGGCGGACCCGAGCGGACGCGCCGACCTGCGCGAGCTAGCGTTGGTGACGATCGACGGCAGCGACGCGCGCGATTTCGACGACGCGGTCTGGGCCGAGCCCGACCCCGACCCGGCCAATAGCGAGGGCTGGCATCTTGTCGTGGCGATCGCCGATGTGGCCTGGTACGTGACGCCGGGCAGCGTGCTCGATCGCGAGGCGGCGCTGCGCGGCAATTCGGTCTATTTCCCCGACCGGGTCGTGCCGATGCTGCCGGAGGCGCTGTCGAACGGTCTGTGTTCGCTGAAACCCGACGAGGACCGCGCCTGTCTCGCGGCGCATCTGTGGATCGACGCCCACGGCCGCAAGCGCCACCACCGGTTCGAGCGCGCGATCATGCGCTCCGCGGCGCGGCTGACCTATGAGGAGACGCAGGCGGCGCGCGACGCCAAACAGCAGCCCCCGATCGCCCGGGAGCGGCTCGACGCGCTCTATGGCGCCTTCGCGGCGCTCGACCGGGGGCGCGTTGCGCGCGGCGCCCTGGCGCTCGACCTTGCCGAGTACCGCGTCGTGCTCGACGTCGCCGGCACGCCCGCCGCGGTCGAACCGCGCCGGCGGCTCGACAGCCACAAACTGATCGAGGAATTCATGATCCTCGCCAACGTCGCCGCCGCCGAGGAACTGGAGGCGCGGCGGCGCCCCTGCGTCTATCGCGTCCACGACGCGCCCGACCCGGAGCGGGTGGACGCGCTGCGCCAGGCGCTCGCCGATATCGAGGTGCCCGGCCTCTCGCTGGCGAAAGGCCAGGTGCTGCGGCCGGAGCTGTTCAACCGCGTCCTGGCGCGGGTCACCGGGCGGCCGGAGGCGCCGGTGGTCAACGATCTGGTGCTGCGGGCTCAGGCGCAGGCCGCCTACAGCCCGGCCAATATCGGCCATTTCGGGCTGGCGCTGCAGCGCTACGCGCATTTCACCTCGCCGATCCGGCGCTACGCCGACCTGCTTGTCCACCGCGCGCTCCTCGGCGAAGCCCTGCCGCCCGAGCTTGACGAGGCTGCCAAGCACATATCGGCGACCGAGCGGCAAGCCACCGCCGCCGAGCGCGCCGCGCTCGAGCGCTACCGCGCGCGGCTGCTCGGCAACCGGATCGGCGAGGTGTTTGCCGGCCGGGTCAACGGCGTCGCGCGCTTCGGCCTGTTCGTTACCCTGGCCGACAGCGGCGCCGACGGACTGCTGCCGGTCACCAGCCTGCCGGGCGATTTCTACCGCTTCGACCCGCGGCGGATGCGGTTGAGCGGGCGGCATTCGCGGCGCAGCTTTGGGCTGGGCGACGCGCTTTCGGTGCGCCTTGCCGAAGCCGACCCGCTCGGCGGCCGGCTGGTCTTTCGGCTTGAGGAGGATATCGCCGACGCGCCGCCAATCGGGCGGATGCGGCGGCGCGGCCGGTTCGACCGCCGGCGCTGACGCAGCCATGTTGATTGCGGCGCAGCAAAAAACTACTGTGCGCCCGCCACTGAGGGGCGCGGGACGCCCGCAAGCGCCGTCATCGGCGAGCCAGGGAACACCAGGGATTGCCGAAAAAAGCGCGGTTATTGTCGTGGTGGCGGCTGGGTCCGGCGGCCGCCCTACTCGCCCTCGCCGCGTGCGGCATGCACGATGCCCGGCAGGACGCGGCTGCGGGCCGGCTCTTCGCGCGCGGGATCGACCAGATCACCGATCTCTATATCGAGCCGATCTCGGGCCAGAAGTTGGTCTTTGCCGGCGCCAAGAACCTGGCGAAGCTGGACCCCCGGCTCGCGGTTGCGGTCGGCGGCGACGTGCGCGACCGCGACCAGGTGACGCTGACCTATGACGGCATCGTGGCGGCCAATTACCAGGTTCCACCCGCCATCGACGGGCATGACGGCGGCGAGATCGTCGCCGGTCTGATCGGCGCCGCCAAGAAGGCTTCGGGGCGCGTCGCCGCGCTGCCCGAGGAGACGATCGACGAGGCGGTGTTCGACGGCATGACCGGGGCGCTCGACCGCTTCTCGCGCTACGCGCCGCCGGACGAGGCGCGCGACCAGCGGGCGTCGCGCGACGGCTTTGGCGGCATCGGCATCACCCTCGAGACGAACACCAACGATTACGGAATCACCGCGGTCTCCGAGCAGAGCCCGGCCGAGCGCGCCGGCATCCGGATCGGCGATAAGATCGTGGCGATCAACGGGATTCCGGTCGCCGGCCGCCGCGCGACCGACATCGTCCACGATTTGCGCGGACCGATCGGCACTATCGTCGGCTTGACCATCGCGCGGCCCGGCCTCGCGGGAACGCGCGAGTTTCGCATCGAGCGCGCCCTCGTCGTGGTGCCAACGGTGACCGCTTTGCGCGACGGCAATATCGCGATCTTCAAGGTCGCGAGCTTCAATCAGAGCACGACGCAACGGGTTACCGAGGGCCTGTTGGAGGAACAGCGCGAGGCAAACGGGCATCTTGCCGGGATCGTCCTCGACCTGCGGGGCGACCCGGGCGGGCTGCTCGACCAGGCGGTGAGCCTTTCCGATCTGTTCATCGCCAAGGGCCCGATCATCGCGACCGTCGGCCGCCACCCGGCGAGCCACCAATATTTCGCCGCGACCGGGCGCGGCATCGCTCCCACCACGCCGCTCGTCGTGCTGATCAACGGCGGCTCGGCCTCGGCGTCGGAAATCGTCGCCGCGGCGCTGCAGGATGTCGGGCGCGCCGTCGTGGTCGGCAGCTCGTCCTACGGCAAGGGCACGGTGCAGACGGTGATGCGCCTGCCGAACGACGGCGAACTGACCCTTACCTGGGCCCGGCTCGTCACCCCGTCGGGCTATTTCCTGCAGCAGCACGGCGTGGTGCCGACACTGTGCACTAGCGGCCTCGGCGACGGCGACGCCGCGCTCGATGCCGCGCTGCACCATCCGGGGGCCGCTGTCGCCGTCGACGTGTCGCGGCCGCGCGCCTCGCTCGACGACCCGGGTTGGGCGGCGCTGCGCCGCACCTGCCCGGCGCAGCAGACAAGCCCGGCGCTCGACCTCAAGCTCGCCGAGCGGGTCTTGTCCGACCCGGCGCGCTACAGCGCCGCGCTCGGCGCGATCCATCCGGCCACGATGTCGGCGCTCGCCCCGCCGGCCTCCGCCGGCCCCGCCGGCTTGACAGCGGTCGACGGCGGACTATCTTCCAATCCGCGATCGCCCTGAGACCCCGTAGGACCCGGCAATGGCCAAAAGCAGCACCGTCCAGATCAAGCTCGTCAGCAGCGCCGACACCGGCTACTACTACGTCACCAAAAAGAACCCGCGGACAAAGACCAATAAGCTCGAACTGAAGAAGTTCGATCCGGTCGCGCGCAAGCACGTCGTCTTCCGCGAAGCGAAGATCAAGTAAGTCCGGGTGTCTGGCTGACCGGCTGGCCGACCGGCTGTCTTACGAAGCGACCGCGAGCGGCGCCGGGAGCATCTGGCCGTTTTGCGCCACTACCTTGTTCCGGCCCGCGTCCTTGGCCTGATAGAGCGCATCGTCGGCGCGCTGCAGCAGTGTGTCGACCGTGTCGCCGGTCTGCGCGACCGCGACCCCGACGCTGATCGTGATCGGCCGGCGCTCGCCTGCCGTATGGATGAAGAACGGCTCCGCGGCGACCGACTGGCGCAGGCGCTCCGCCACGGTGACGGCCGCGGCCAAATTGGTTTCCGGCATCACCACGACAAATTCCTCGCCGCCCAGCCGCGCGACCAGATCGATGCTGCGCACGCCGCGCAACGCCCGGTCGGCAAGTTGGCGCAGCGCGTCGTCGCCGCCGGGGTGACCGAATTGGTCGTTGACCTGCTTGAAGTGATCGACATCGAACATCATCAGCGAGGTGTCCGTGGCGCCGACGTTGTTGACCCGCGCGACCAGTTCTTCGAGATGGGCGATGACATAGCGCCGGTTGTAGAGCCCGGTCAGCTCGTCGGTGAGCGCGAGCGACAGGCTGCGATGATAATTTTCGTGCAGCCGGTCCTGCAACCGCTTGCGCCGCACCTGGCTGCGCACGCGCGCCAGCAGCTCGTTGCGGTCGACCGGACGGATCAGGTAATCGTTGGCGCCGAGGTCGAGCCCCTTGGCCAGCCGCGGCAGCTCGCCTTCGTCGGCCAGGAGCAGGATGGGCAATTGGCGGTACGGCTCCGCCGCGCGCCATTGCGACACGAGGCGCAGCGGATCGCCGTCGGGCATCGACAGGCTGAGGATGATCAACTCGATCGATCCGTCGATCGTCGCCTGCGCCTCCTCGCCGCTGCCGACCTGACGGACCGACTCGGCCATGGGGGCCAGCGTTTCGGCGATCCGCGAGGCGCCGAATCCCTGCTGCTCGACAAGCAGGATATGCGCGCCGCGAACCGCCTCGGGACGATCGTCGCGCTCCTCCTGGCTGCCGAAGCGGCCGCAGATTTCCTCGCGCAGCCGCAATTCTTCCATCATCCGCTTCAGCCGGATAAGCGAGCGGACGCGGGCGAACAGCGCGATGTCGTTGACGGGCTTGGTGAGAAAATCGTCGGCCCCGGCTTCGAGGCCGCGCAGCCGGTCGGCGATGTCCGACAGCGCGGTGACCATGACGACCGGGATGTCGGTGGTGCGCGGGTTCGCCTTCAGGCGGCGGCACACTTCGAACCCGTCCATCCGCGGCATCATCACGTCAAGGAGGACGATGTCGGGCAGCTCTGATTCCGCGAGTTCCAGCGCGGTTGGGCCGTTGAAGGCGGGGATCACCTGGAAATATTCGCTCGAAAGCTTGGCCTCGAGCAGCTTGACGTTGAGTTCGACGTCGTCGACGACGAGCACGCGGGCGGTCATGGCAAGGCTGCCGATCTGAAGGGGAGGAAAAGCGGTCCGCTCACGCCAGGAATCGCTCGACCGTGCGCAGAAAGCCGGTGACCGAGATCGGCTTGGCGATATAAGCCTCGCAGCCGCCGCTGCGGATCTTTTCCTCGTCGCCCTTCATCGCGAAGGCGGTCACCGCGATAACCGGAATCGCCCGCAAATCGTCATCCTCTTTCAGCCATTTGGTGACTTCGAGGCCGGAGATCTCGGGAAGCTGGATATCCATCAGGATCAAATCGGGGCGGTGCTCGCGCGCCATCTTCAGCGCCTCGACCCCATCGCGCGTCTGCAGCGTGTGGTAGCCGTGAGCTTCCAACAGATCGTTGAAAAGCTTCATATTGAGATCGTTGTCCTCGACGATCAGCACCTTCTTCTTGGAGCACTGCTTGCCGGCAACGTGATCGGCGTTAATCAGTTCGAACGTCATTCTCATCTGACCCCAAATTGGCGCCGTTCGGGGATGCTGAACGCAACCGGCAGTGTGCCCCGCCACGATCCAGCCGCCATTCTTACGGTCGCCGACTTAAGAAAGGGTAACGATGGGGCGTTCTTTTCCCGTCGGGCCTTTCGATGTCCGAGTTTGCAGTCTGGCCCCGGATGATTTAGGAGAACAAAGAGCGACCCCCAAGCTGTTCAGGGGCGAGCCGACCATGATTTCAGGATTTCGCATCGGCGTCGATCTCGGCGGCACCAAGATCGAGGCCGTCGCCATCGACCGGGACGGCCAGATGCACGCCCGCCGGCGCGTCGCCACCCCGGCTGGCGACTACGTCGCTACGGTCGAAGCCGTGGCGGCGCTGGTTCGCGGCATCGACGCCGAGTTCGGCGGCCGCCTGACGGTCGGGGTCGGTATTCCGGGGACGCTCGCCGCGCGCACCGGCCTCGTCAAGAACGCCAACTCGACCTGCCTGATCGGCCGCCCGCTCGGCCGCGACCTGGCGGTGGCGCTCGGCCGCCGGGTGCGGCTCGCCAACGACGCCAATTGCTTCGCGCTGTCCGAAGCGAGCGACGGCGCCGCTGCCGGATGCAAAAGCGTTTTCGGCGTCATCCTGGGGACCGGGGTCGGCGGCGGCATCGTGATCGACGGCAGGATCGTCGTCGGCGCCAATGCGATCGCCGGCGAGTGGGGGCACAACCCCCTGCCCTGGCCAAGCCAGGACGAATTGCCGGGACCGGCCTGCTATTGCGGCCGTCACGGCTGCATCGAAACATTCCTGTCGGGGCCGGGCCTTGCCGCCGACCATCACCGGCACGGCGGCGGCGATAGCGACGGCGAGCGCATCGTCGCGGGCGCGGCCTGCGGCGACGCCGCCTGCCGCGCGACCCTCGACCGCTATGCCGGCGGGCTTGCCCGCGCGCTCGCTCATGTCGTCAACATCCTCGATCCCGATGCGATCGTGCTGGGCGGCGGCCTGTCCGCGATCACCGGGCTTTACGACGCGGTGCCGCGCCTCTGGGGCGAGTTCGTATTCTCCGACGAGGTGGTCACCAAACTGTTGCCGCCGCGCCACGGCGCTTCGAGCGGGGTGCGCGGCGCCGCCTGGTTGTGGGGTCCGGACGAGGCCGCCGAGGCGCCCTCGTGAGCGCGCTCTGCCGCGATTGCGCCGCGCTCGCCGCCGCCCCACCCGATGCCGGGCGCTGCGCCGCCTGCGGCTCGCCGCGCATCCTCTCGCATCCCGAGATCGACGCGCTGGCGATCGCCCATGTCGATTGCGACGCCTTCTATGCGACGGTCGAGAAGCGCGACCGGCCCGAGCTCGCCGAGCAGCCGGTCATCGTCGGCGGCCGCGAGCGCGGCGTGGTGCTCGCCTGCTGCTATGTCGCGCGGCTCTACGGCGTGCGCTCGGCGATGCCGATGTTCAAGGCGCTGGCCGCCTGCCCGCACGCGATCGTGATCCGCCCCGACATGGCGAAGTACCGCGAGGTCGGCCGCGCCGTGCGCGCCGAGATGCGCCGGCTGACGCCGCTCGTCGAGCCGCTGTCGATTGACGAGGCGTTTCTCGACCTCACCGGCACCGCGACGGCGAGCGGCATGGCGCCGGCGCAGGCGCTCGCCGGTCTGGTGCGGCATATCGAGGCCGCGCTCGGCGTCACCGCGTCGATCGGGCTCAGTTACAACAAGTTCCTCGCCAAGATCGCCTCCGACCTCGACAAGCCGCGCGGCTTCGCGGTGATCGGCCGCGCCGATGCCGCCGCTTTCCTCGCCGACAAGCCGGTCGGCCTCCTATGGGGTGTCGGCGCGGCGATGCAGCGCCGGCTCGCCGCCGACGGGATCGCCGTGATCGGCCAGCTCCGGACGATCGACGAGCGCGAAATGGCCCGGCGTTACGGCAAGATGGGCGCACGCCTCGCCCGGCTCGCGCGCGGCGACGACGCGCGCCCTGTCGAGCCGGACTCACGCACGAAATCGATCTCGGCGGAAACCACCTTGGCCCGCGACGAAAGCGACGCGGAGGCGCTCGCCCGCACGCTCTGGCCGCTGTGCGAGGAAGTCTCGGGCCGGCTCAAGAGCGCTGGGCTGGCCGCCGGCACCGCGACCTTGAAGCTCAAGACCAGCGATTTCCGCCTCCGCACCCGCTCGCGCAAGCTCGCCGACCCGAGCCAGTTGGCCGACACGCTGTTCCGCACCGCCCGCCACCTGCTCGCGGGCGAAGCCGACGGCGCGACACGATTTCGCCTGATCGGTATCGGCGCCGATGCCCTCGTCAGCGCCGCCGCCGCCGACCTGCCAACCCTGTTCGACCGCGAGGACGGCAAACCGCGCCGCCTGGAACGGGCGCTCGACGACATCAGGACCCGCCACGGCAGCGGCGCGGTGCGGCTCGGAAGGCCGCTTCAACCCAATGTCTCCCCGAAAGGAGCAAGATCGTAGCTCGTGTTTTTGCTTCCCCCTTCATTGCGAACCAGGATATCGCGCTGCATAAGGTTTCGGATATCACGCTGGGCGGTCGGCAATGAACACCGCGCAATCGTGGCCCATTTCGGGGCCGTGAGCTTTTCCCTAACCGTCGAGATAACGGTTCAGCATCGTCTTCTGGCGGCGTTGATTGAGCTTTGTCAGCGAATGCCGCTGCCAGAAATCCACCTTGCGAAGCACAACGGCGCAAGCAACTTCAGCCGCCGTCAGCGTCTTGGTGAAACAGTCGACGAACCAAAGGAGCCTGCGCGTGACGTCAAGATCGCCTTTCTGAGCAAGTTCGAGCGACCCGTAATATTTGCTTCTGTCGCGCCGGATTTGGCCTGAAAGGCTGTAGAACCGCTGAGACGCCCTTTCCGAACGGGCCAGCCTCAGGTCCGCGAGGACGCGAGCGATACGGCCATTTCCATCCTCGAAAGGATGAATTGTGACAAACCACAAATGGGCAATGGCCGCGTGCACGATCCCGTCAATCGCCATTGGTCAAGGCAATACTGAGCTGCTCCATGCGTCCGAGCAACCGTCCCTGCTTCAAATGCGCATCGGCGAGTGGTCGCGCCAGCGTTTCCGCATCTCAACGGAAATGCGGCCAATCTGGCAACTCCCAGATGTACATATTCACCTCAATATTTGAGGTGAATATGTACCATTCGCATCAATCCGCCAGAGGCGCTTTGACCGCCTGGAGGTCTGTCAGCAATGCGGCTTGCCGAGGCCTTCGATCGTGTCGAGCTTGGCCTTGATCGTGTAGTCGCCGTAATCGATCGTCATGTCACGCGAGATGCCGTTGTCGAGCAGCAGCATGCCGAGTTCGTAATCGGGCTTCTCGGTGTTCGGGTCGGCCGGAAAAAACGCCAGCCGGATGCGCCACCCCGGCCGCTGCAGGATCGGGTTTTTGATCGGATCCTTGGGGTCGGGCTCGATCTTGGGCCCGATCACGCCCGATACCAGCACCGCGCCGTCGGCCGTCGCGCCGTCGAAGACCTGGCGCGATATGAAATTGTCGCCGGCCTGCGCCCGCTGGATCAGCAGGATGGTGTGGGCGCTCGGGAACATCGCCCCCGCCGGCAGCTTCATCGTCTGCGGCTTCGGCTTCTCGAAAGTGATCGTGCCGCCCTTGCCGGGGCCGTCGAGCTGCGCCGAGCCGCGGATCTCCTCGTCGACCGTGCCGTTGCGCGACTCCTTCTGGTTGAAGCGGTAGCGCAGACCGTCCTTCGATTCCCAGGTGACGAAGTTGGAGACGATCTCGACATCCTGAGATTCGGCATAATTGAGCATCAGCTTGTAGCTTTGCTCGACGGTCCAGCCATCGCAGGTCTCGCCCCATTGGTAGCCCATGGTGCCGTTGGCGCCGGTGACGCCGGAATCCGTTTTGGCGGCGTCGAGGCTCATCGTGTAGAGGGCGCGGTGCGCCGCGATCTCGGCCTTGGCCGAGCCCGCCCCTACGCACGCCAGCGCCAGCACCGCCACGCCGCTCGCCTTACGCCATCCTTCGATCATCAATCGGGGACCCCTTGTTCGCCGCAGCGCGTCATCTTTGCCGCCAACCGCGGGGCGGCGCCAGCATTTACGGCCGCACCCCGCGCGCCGGGGGCAGGTCGAGCCGAATGTGCAGTTCCTTCAGCCGCTCGGCCGAAATCGGCGCCGGCGCCTGCATCAGCAGGTCCTGGGCCTGCTGGTTCATCGGGAAGGCGACGATTTCGCGCAGGTTCGGCTCGTCGGCCAGCAGCATGACGATGCGGTCGATGCCAGGCGCCGAACCGCCGTGCGGCGGCGCGCCGTATTTGAACGCGTTGAGCATGCCGCCGAACCGCGCCTCGACCTCTTCCTTGGAATAGCCGGCGATGGCGAACGCCTTGTACATGATGTCCGGTCGATGGTTACGGATAGCGCCCGACGACAGTTCCGTGCCGTTGCACACGATGTCGTACTGGTACGCGTTGATCGTCAGCGGGTCCTGGGTTTCGAGCGCTTCGAGCCCGCCCTGCGGCATCGAGAACGGGTTGTGGCTGAACTCGATCTTCCGCGTCTCCTCGTTCACCTCGTACATCGGAAAATCGGTGATCCAGCAGAACTCGAAGCAACCCTTGGCGCCGAGCCCCAGCTCGTGGCCGATCCTGAGCCGCGCCGCGCTGGCGAACGGCAGAAACGCGCTCGGCACGCCGGCGACAAAGAACACCGCGTCGCCGTCCTTCAGCGCCAATTCCCGGCGCAGCGCCGCGGTGCGCTCGGGGCCCAGGTTGCGCGCCACCGGCCCCGCCCCCTCGCCGTCGCGGAAGAAGATGTAGCCGAGCCCGGGCTGGCCTTCGCCCTGCGCCCAGGAATTCATCCGGTCGCAGAACGCGCGGTTGCCGCCACCCGGCGCCGGGATCGCCCGCACCCGGACGTTGGCGTCCTCCTCGATCATCCCGGCGAAGATGCGAAATCCCGAGCCCCGGAACGTCTCGGTCGCGTCGATGATCTCGACCGGGTTGCGCAGGTCGGGCTTGTCGGTCGCGTAGCGCAACAGCGCGTCGGCGTAGGGGATGCGGCGGAACGGCGCCGGGCTCACGGCGCGGCCGGCGGCGAATTCCTCGAAGACGCCGTGCAGCACCGGCTCGATCGCCGCGAAGACGTCCTCTTGGGTCACGAAGCTCATCTCGAAATCGAGCTGGTAGAACTCGCCGGGGGCGCGGTCGGCGCGGCTGGCCTCGTCGCGGAAGCACGGCGCGATCTGGAAATAGCGGTCGAACCCGGCGACCATCAGCAATTGCTTGAACTGCTGCGGCGCCTGCGGCAGCGCATAGAACTGGCCCGGATGCAGCCGGCTCGGCACGTAATAGGGCCGCGCGCCCTCGGGCGAGTCGGCGGTGAGGATCGGCGTCTGGAACTCGGTGAAGCCCTGCTCGATCATGCGCCGCCGGATCGAGGCGATGACATGCGAGCGCAGCATGATGTTGGCATGCACCCGCTCGCGCCGCAGGTCGAGGAAGCGGTAGGCGAGCCGGATCTCCTCGGGATAGTCGGCGTCGCTGTTGACCGGCAGCGGCAGCGGGTCGGCGGCCGACTGCACCACCAGCTCGGCGATGACCAGCTCGACCTCGCCGGTCGGCAGGTTCGGGTTCACCGTGTCGTCCGAGCGGGCGACGATTTTGCCGGTCACGGTGACGACGCTTTCGAGCCGCAGCGCGTCGACCGCCGCGAACAGCGGCGACGACACGTCGATCACGCATTGCGTCACCCCGTAATGGTCGCGCAGATCGACAAAAAGCAGCTGCCCGTGGTCGCGCTTCCTATGCACCCAGCCCGACAGCCGCGCGCTCGGCCCGGCATCGGCAAGGCGCAGCGCGCCGCAGTCATGGGTGCGATAGGCGTGCATCGCCGTAAAATCCCGCCGCATGTGGAAAAAGCGCGCCGAAGACGGCACGAACCCCCTGCCGTTGTCAAGCCGAGCGCCCTTGGGGAGGTGAATTGTCTCCCGCCGCCGCCGGGCCTAGTCTCTCGCTGCCTCATTTTTAATCGAGGGATCATGCCGGACACCGCCGCTACCGCCCGCGCCCGCGCCGCTGAGTTCTGCCGCCGCTTCGGGCTGCGCGTGCCGATCCTGATGGCGCCGATGGCCGGGGCCTGTCCGGTGGCGCTCGGCGCAGCGGTCGCCAATGCCGGCGGCATGGGCGCCTTCGGGGCGCTGACCTCGAATTCTGCCGCTATCGCCGCCTGGGCTCGAGATTTTCGCGACGGCAGCAACGGCGGGTTCCAGATCAATCTTTGGGTTCCCGACCCGCCACCGGTGCGCGACACGGCGCATGAGGCGCGGGTGCGCGGCTTTCTCGGCCAGTGGGGTCCGCCGGTTGCCGAGACCGCGGGCGACGCACCGCTGCAGGATTTTGACGCGCAGTGCGAGGCGCTGCTTGCCGCCCGCCCGCGCGCCGTTTCATCGATCATGGGAATTTTCCCGGAAAAATTCGTCACCGCGGCGAAGGCGCGCGGCATCGCCTGGTTCGCCACTGTGACCACCCTTGCGGAAGCGCGCGAAGCCGAGGCCGCCGGCGCCGACGTCATCGTCGCGCAGGGCGCCGAGGCGGGCGGCCACCGCGGCGCCTTCGACGCCGGCAAGGCCGAGCAGCAGCTCGTCGGCCTGTTCGCGTTGGTGCCGCGCCTCGCCGACAAGATCGCGCTGCCGATCGTCGCGACCGGCGGCATCGGCGACGCGCGCGGGATCGCCGCCGCGCTGACGCTCGGCGCCAGCGCGGCGCAGCTCGGCACCGCGCTGCTGCGCACCCCCGAGGCCAACATCCATCCGGCTTGGGCCGGCGCGCTGGTCGAGCTCGAACCCGAGGCGACGATGCCGACGCGGGGCTTCTCCGGCCGACTAGGCCGCGCGGTCGCCACCGACTACGTCCGCGCCGCCGCCGCGCCGGACGCGCCGGAGCCGGCGCCCTATCCGGTCCAGCGCGGTCTCGCGACGGCGATGCGCGAGGCCGGCGCCAAGGTCGGCGATGTCCATCGCCTGCAAGCCTGGGCGGGCCAGGCGGCGGCGCTGGCCCGCGCCGAGCCGGCCGGCGAGCTGGTCGCCCGGCTGTGGCGGGAAGCGGCGGCGCTGCTTCCCGCCGGCTAGGGTTTCGCGCTATAGCCTCGCCCATGACCCTGATCACCGACAGCGCCGCGCTCGCGGAATTCTGTGCGCGCCAGAAGGGCGCCGAGTTCATCACCGTCGACACCGAGTTCATGCGCGAACGGACCTATTGGCCGATCCTCTGCCTGGTACAGGTCGCCGGACCCGGCGACGCCGTAGCGATCGACGCGCTGGCGCCGGGCATCGACCTCGCGCCGCTGCTGGCGCTGATGAACGACCCGGCGAGCCTCAAGGTGTTCCACGCGGCGCGCCAGGACCTCGAAATCTTCTTCCACCTGTCGGGCGCGGTGCCGCAGCCGCTGTTCGACACGCAGGTCGCCGCGATGGTCTGCGGCTTTGGCGATTCGGCGAGCTACGAGACGCTGGTGCGCAAGCTCGCCGGGGCGCAGCTCGACAAGGCCTCGCGCTTTACCGACTGGTCGCACCGCCCGCTGACCGAGCGCCAGATCGAGTATGCGCTCGGCGACGTCGTGCATCTGCGCACGGTGTATGACCGGCTGCAGCAGCGCCTGGCCAAGAACGGCCGTGCGAGCTGGTTCGCCGAGGAGATGGCGGCGCTCGCCGACCCGGCGCTCTACCGCGCCGAGCCGGAAGCGGCGTGGCGGCGGTTTCGGCTGCGCGGCCGGGCCGATTCGCGCTTTCTCGGAGTGCTGCGGGCGCTCGCCGGGTGGCGCGAGGCGGCGGCGCAGCAGCGCGACCTGCCGCGCGGCCGCATCCTGCGCGACGAGGCGCTGATTGAGATCGCCAGCCACGCGCCGCAGCGTGTCGAAACGCTGGCGCGCACCCGCGGGCTTGCCAAGGGCATCGCCGAAGGCAAGCTCGGCAAGGAGATCCTCGACGCGGTCGCCGCCGGCCTCGCCGACCCGAACCCGCCGCCGGCGATCGCGCAAAAGGCGCAGAACCCACCCGGCCTCGGGCCGCTGATCGAGCTGCTGCGCGTGCTCTTGAAGCAGCGCTGCGAGGATTTCGAGGTCGCGCAAAAGCTCGTCGCCTCGACCGACGACCTCGAAGCGATCGCCGCCGACGACAACGCCGAAATCGTCGCCCTGCATGGCTGGCGGCGCGAGGTCTTCGGCGCCGACGCGCTGGCCCTGAAGCACGGCACGCTGGCGCTGACCGCCGGCCGCAACCGCATCGAGCTGGTGCCGCTGCCCGAAAAGACTGTCGGGTAATCTTCTACGCCAAGGCTGTCTTGCGGGCGCGGCGGCGCGTCGTCTGCGGGGCGAGCCCGAGCGCGCGCCCCAGTGCGGCGAGCCGGCGTTCGACCGCCTCGCCCTGGAACAGACTGCCGCTCGGCGGCACTTCGAGCACCAGCGCGGCGCCGTTGCGCGACAAGCGCACCTCGTCGAGCAGGTCGAGCGCCCCGCCGCACAGCGTATAGGCGAGGCGCAGCGCCAATCCGAGAACGCGCGCGTCGGCCGCCTCGCGGTCGTCGAGCAGCGGGCGGGTCGCCGCCTTGATCGGGTCGTCCGGCGGGCCGCCGTAGCGCGCGTGCAGCGCCTGGGCGATGAACACGCGTTCCCGGTGGCTGATCGCGCCGATCGGCATCCGCAGGCTGCGGGTGAAGGCCTGCTCGGCGCGGTAGTCGGGATGCTCGGTCCACGCGATGTCGCTCAGCCAGCACGCCGCCCGGTGCAGCCGCCGCGAGTGCGGCGACAGTTCGCCGAACACCGGCGCGGTCCAGGCCGCGAGTCGGTCGCCGTCGCTGCGCCCGCGGCTCTGGCTGACCGCGACGCCGATGCAGGCGGCGGTCAGCGGGTCGATGCCCGGCTGCGGCGGCAGCAGCCCGTAAGCGTAGCCTTCGCGCAGGCCGTAGGCGGAAAACATGATCCGCTCGGGCGCGCCGGCCTCGACCAGCTCGTACAGGATCAGCGCCGCCAGCGGCACCAGTTCGAGGCGCTTGCGGTTGACCGTAACGATGCGCTCCAGCGAGCGCCGCGACATCCCGGCGACGATTTCGAGGAAGGCGTCGGCCGAGCGGCGATGCACCGCGTACTGGTGGATGATGTGCAGCGGATAGCGCGCCTGCTCCATGTGCAGTCGGGCGATCGCCCGCCAGGCGCCGCCGACCAGGAACAGCGTCTTGCCGGCCGCCTCGCGCAGCAGCCGGGCGCCCTGGACGCTGCGCCTGACCGCGTCGCGGATGGCGCGCGGGTTGTCGCCGAGCTCGGCGAGGCGCAGCGGTCCCAGCGGCAGCGAGATGCCGTCGCCGATCGCCGGCTCGCCGCGGCCCTTCGCCGCGCTGCCGCCGATCCGCACCAGCTCGACCGATCCGCCGCCGAGGTCGCCGACCACGCCGTCGGCGTCGGGGATGCCGGCGAGCACGCCCGCCGCCGACAGCCGCGCCTCTTCCGGCCCGTCGACGATCCGCACCGGCAGTCCGCATTGCCGCTCGATCTCGGCGGCGAATTCCGCGCCGTTGCTTGCCTCGCGCACCGCCGCGGTGGCGATCGCCGTCAGGTGATCGACGTCGAGCGCTCGCGCCAGCGCGACAAAGCGCTGCAGATTGGCGTAGGCGAGCTCGACACCTTCGCGGTTTAGCCTGCCGGTGCGGGCGATGCCGCGGCCGAGCCCGCACATGACCTTTTCGTTGAGCAGCGGCAGCAGGGTCGCGCCCAGCCGCTCGAAGACCACCAGGCGCAGCGAGTTCGAGCCGATATCGATGACCGCGATCCGGTCGAACGAGACAGTCGTGTTGCGGTCGGGCATCAGCGGCGCAATCGCCTCATCGCGCCCGGCTCATCGCGCGACCAGCCGCGGTTGGCGCCGCCGCGTCGCCCTTCCCCGCCCCGAGAGGCTGGGATTGGTCATGAAGTAGGTGTGCGCGGAAAACTCCTCGCCGGCCGGCGCGCGCGTATAGGCGCCGTCCGCGGCGAGGCGCCAGCTTTGCAGCGTGTCGCGCAGATTGGCCACCATGATCTCGTCGAGCACCTGGCGATGCACGGTCGGGTTCTCGATCGGCACCAGCGCCTCGACGCGGCCATTGAGGTTGCGCGGCATCCAGTCGGCCGAGCTGATGAACACCAGCGCCTGGTCGGACGGCAGCTTGTTGCCGTTGCCGAAGCAGACGACGCGGCCATGTTCGAGAAAGCGCCCCACGATGCTCTTGACTCGGATGTTCTCCGACATTCCGGAAACGCCCGGGCGCAGGCAACAAATCCCGCGCACCACCAGATCGATCGACACCCCCGCCTGCGACGCGGTGTAGAGCTGGTCGATGATCCGGGGGTCGACCAGCGCGTTGAGCTTGGCCCAGATCTGCGCTGGGCGGCCCGCCTTGGCATGGGCGATCTCCGCTTCGATGAGGCTCTCCAACCGCTCGCGCAGATTGATCGGCGCCACCGCGATCTTTTCGAGATGCGACGGCTGGGCATAGCCGGTCATGAAGTTGAAGAGGCGCGCCGCGTCGTGGCACAGCCCGGCATCGCAGGTGAAAAACGACAGATCGGTGTAAACCCGCGCCGTATAGGGATGGTAGTTGCCGGTGCCGAAATGCACGTAGGAGCGCAATTCGCCGCCCTCGCGCCGCACCGCTAGCGAGACCTTGGCGTGGGTCTTCAACTGCAGGAAGCCGTAGACCACCTGAACCCCGGCGCGTTCGAGGTCGCGCGCCCAGCGGATATTCGCCTCCTCGTCGAACCGCGCCTTCAGTTCGATCATCGCGGTGACCGATTTCCCGGCCTCGGCCGCCTCGGCGAGCGCGCGCACGATCGGGCTGTCGTTGCTGGTGCGGTAGAGCGTCTGCTTGATCGCCACCACCGCCGGGTCTCGCGCCGCCTGCCGCAGGAACTGCACGACGACATCGAAGCTCTCGTAGGGATGGTGGACGACGATGTCCTTCTGGCGGATCGCGGCGAAGCAATCGCCGCCGAAATCGCGGATGCGCTCGGGGAACCGCGCGTTGTACGGCGTGAACAGCAGGTCGGGCCGCTCGTCGGTGATCAGCTCGGAGGTATCGTCGAGCCCCAAAAGGCCGGCCGAGGCGAACACGTCGCCCGGCGCCGCGTCGAGCTTTTCCGAGAGGAATTGCCGCAGTTCGTCCGGCATCCGCGAGTCGACGCCGAGATGGATCACATGGCCGCGGCGGCGCTGCTTGAGCGCGGTCTCGAACAGCTGAACGAGGTCTTCCGCCTCCTCCTCGATCTCGACCTCGCTGTCGCGCAGCACCCGGAAGACGCCTTGCGCCACCACCGCGAACCCCGGGAACAGATGGTCGAGAAACAATCCGATCACCTGCTCGACCAGGATAAAGCGCAGCCGGTCGCCGGGCAGGCGGACAAAGCGGTCGACCGCGGCCGGAATCTGGATCAGCGCCTGCAAGCGCACATTGTCGCTGACCCGTTCCAGCTGCAGCGCCAGCCCGAAGCCGCGATTGGCGACAAACGGAAACGGGTGCGCCGGGTCCATCGCCAGCGGCGTCAGCACCGGGAAGATGTCGGCGAGGAACCGCCTTTCGAGCCAGCTGCGGTCGCCCGGCTCCAGTTCGGTCGGCTCGGCCACGGCGATGCCGGCGGCGGCGAGCTTTTCCCGCATCGCCAGCCACGACACCTGCTGATCCTGCATCAGCTTGGTGGCGCGCTTCTCGATCGCCTCCAATTGCTGCGCCGGGGTCAGCCCGTCCTGGCTCACCGACATGATGCCGCCCTGGACGTGGCCCTTGAGCCCGGCGACCCGGACCATCAGGAATTCGTCGAGGTTGGCCGCCGAGATCGACACGAAGCGCAACCGCTCCAGCAGCGGATGCCGCTCGTTGTCGGCCTCGGCCAGGACCCGCTCGTTGAAGGCGAGCCACGACAGCTCGCGATTGATGAACCGCGCCGGCGACGCCATGTCCGCCGGCCGCATCTCGACGATTTGTGCGCCCGTATCCATGGCCGTTCCTCCGGCAATCCCCGCGCGGGGCAGCCCAGCGCCGCGATTCTACCGCGCGGTCGCGGCGCTGTCATGCGCGGGCGGTCAAGGACCCGAGAAATCGAAAACTCCGCTAGACTGTTCGCACGCCACCTGATCGGATGCCGATCCAGCCAAAATGCCTACATCCCCAGCAACGACCGATCTTTTGCGACATCTCGCCGGGCGCCCCGGGCACGACGAAGTCAAGGCGGATTTCCGTCAACTGCTGGTGGAAGAATTCGGAGTCGAGCTTGGCGCACTCGATTTCGAGCGCCGGGTCCCGGAGGTACGCGGGCGACTCGACGCGCTCATCGGCCGCACGGTGTTCGAGGCCAAGAGCGATCTCGACCGAGAATGGCAGGATGTCGAGCGACGAATGCCCGACTACCTCGCCGACCGCGAACGCGAGGAAAAAGAACATTTCGTCGGAATAGGTTCGGATGGCCACAAATGGGCCGTGTTCGAACTGGCGGGTGGAAAGCTCAATGTCGTCAAGCGGACCGTGCTGGACCCGGAACGGCCGGAGGTTTTTCTCGCCTGGCTCGACGGCGCGGTGGCGCTCAAAACTTCCTTGCCGCCCAATCCGCTGACAATCCGGGCCGAACTCGGTGAAGATTCGGTCGCCTACCATTGCGTCAACACGCAATTGCAGTCGCTCTGGGAAAAGCTGAAATCGAGTCCAGTCGTCGCCCTCAAACGCCAACTATGGGCCGATCTGCTAAAGCTCGTTTACGGGAGAGAGGTCGAAAGCGACACCCTTTGGTTCCAGCACACCTTTCTCGTCATCGTCGCGAAGTGCATCGCCCTCGCGGTGATGCAAATGGACGAGGACGATCCGAAGCGGCTTCTCTCGGGCGAGGCATTCACCTCGGCCGGGATCAACGGCGCCGTCGAAAGCGATTTTTTCGATTGGGTTGTCGCCGCTGCCGAGGGCGAGGCTTTGGTGCGCCGGGTGATGAATCATGTCCGCCGCTTCCGGCTTGCGGAGGTGGAGAGCGATGTTCTCAAAATCCTCTACGAATCGCTGATCGACCGCGAGGAGCGGCATGGTCTGGGCGAATATTACACGCCCGATTGGCTGGCGGCGAAGATCGTCCGGCGCGCGGTCGATCGTCCGCTCGAACAGCGCGTGCTCGACCCCGGTTGCGGTTCGGGCACCTTTCTGTTTCACGCCATCCGGAATTTCCTCGCGGAAGCCAAAGACGCCGACATGGCCCGCGAGCGGCGCGCGGCGGAGGTCTGCGCCCACATCGCCGGCACCGACATCCATCCCGTCGCGGTGATCATCGCGCGCGTCACCTATTTGCTGGCGTTGGTCCCGGCGCTGTCCCAGCGCGGGGCTTTATCGATCCCGGTCTATCTCGGCGACGCCATGCAGCTCTCGATCTCCGAGTTCTTGGCCGGCAAGGAATTGTCGATCCGCGTGCCGCCGCCACCCGCCGGCGACGGCAAAAGCGGCGAGAGCAACGGCAACGGCCGCGAGCAGCTCGATTTTCCCGAGACGTTCTGCCGCGATCCAGCGCTGTTCGACAAGGCGATCGAGCGGATGCGAACCGGCTCCATCGAGGGCCTGACGCGCGCCCAGATCGAGGCGGCCCTCTATCGCATCACCGAGCAGCACTACCGCGCCGACGTCACCAACGAGCAACAGCTGGCGATTGAAGATCTCGGAAAAACTTACGTCACTTTCGACCGGCTGCGGCGGGACAGACGCGACACGATCTGGGCTTACGTGGCGCGCAACCTGTCGCGCCCGCTCGCCTATTCGGCGGCCGGCGGGTGGGCGAACGTGGTGGTCGGCAACCCGCCCTGGCTCGCCTTCCGCCACATGAGCGCGGACTTGCAGAAACGCTTTAGGGACTTGGCGCGCGACGAGAGGGTCTATGTCGGCGGCAGGTTCGCCACGCAGAACGACCTTTGCGCGCTTTTTTCGGTACGAGCCGCGCATCTTTATCTGCGTTCCGGCGGGCGGCTCGGGCTGGTTCTGCCGTTGGCGGCGCTGACCCGCGGCCAATTCGAGCATTTGCGAACCGGCTCGCTCCGATCGGCGCGCATCGCCTGGGACGAGGCGTGGACTATGGACGACGCGGTTCAACCACTGTTCCCGGTTCCGTCCTGTGCCGTGTTCGGACGCAAGCAGGCCCGATCGCGCGCCCTTCCCCACACCGTGCGGGCCTATTCGGGAACTTTGCCCCTTCGCGACGCGCCCGAAGAGATAGCGGACGCAAATCTGCAAGTGACCGAAGGGGCTCCGGCGCCGTCGGTGGGGACATTCGAAGGCGGATCGGCGTATCGCCGGCTCTTCAGGCAGGGTGCTACTCTGGTCCCGCGGATGCTGTGCCTCGTGGAGCGACGCCAAATGGACCGCCTTGGCGTTAACCCCAGCGCTCCTTTGGTTGTCAGCCGCCGAAATAGTCAGGAGAAGCGGCCGTGGCGCGAATTACCGGGAATCGAGAACCCAGTTGAAGCCGAATTTCTTCGCCCAGTCCTGTTGGGTGAAAGCATTTTGCCCTACCGGATTTTCCGGCCCTTCGAGGGGGTCATACCGGCCAGCCAGCACGGGCATGTATTAGACGCCGAAGCAGCCGCAAACCGGGGCTTCGATGGTCTTCGCGGCTGGATGAGGCAAGCGGAGATTGTTTGGAATGCTAATGCCGACAGCGGCGCGATGACGTTGACGGGTAGGTGGAATTATCACAACGAGCTGGAGGTACAATTCCCTATCGCGCCCTTGCGGGTCGTCTACGCCGCCTCCGGCACGAACCCTGCTGCTTGCCTGCTGCGCGACCGGAAGGCTGTAATCGAACACAAACTCTATTGGATGACACCCGACAGCGAAGGGGAGGCGCGTTATCTGATCGCCGTCCTCAACAGCGAAACCGCGCGGGCTCGTGCGGCACAGTACCAGTCTCGCGGCCAGTGGGGCGCGCGCGACTTCGACAAGGTTATGTTCAATCTTCCGATCCCGCGTTTCGATGTTGAGCAACGACTCCATTTTGACCTTTCCGCGCTTGCGGCCGAGGCCGAGGAAGTTGCAGCGATCCCGGAGCTGCCTGAGACCGTGCGCTTTCAACGGGCCCGCGCCCTCATTCGCACAGCTCTCAGCGAGGCCGGCATCGCACAGAGGATCGACGCCCTGGTGGCAGAGCTGCTCGACGCGGCGTAGCGTGGCCGCGAACGCGGCGGCGGTGTAGAACTGCGGCGCATCGGCGGGAGGACGCGGGCGATGATCCGGGCGGCAATCGTGGGAATCGGCCATTGGGGTCGCACGCTGGTCAATGCCGTGCAAGGCAACAGCGACAAGATCGGCTTCACCGCCGGGCACACCCACACCCCCGCCCGGGCCGCGGCGTTCTGCGCCGAAAAGGGTATCGCGCTCTACGACAGCATCGACGCGATCCTCGCCGATCCGGCGATCGACGCGGTCTATTTCGCGACCCCGCACAGCGAGCATGGCGGCCAGGTCGAGCGCGCCGCCGCCGCCGGCAAGCACGTCTTCATGGAAAAGCCGTTCACCCTCGATCGCCGCGGCGCCGCCGTCGCGCTCGATGCGGTGGCGAAGGCCGGGGTGACGCTCGGCGTCGCCTATCCGCGGCGCTTTCATCCGGGGATGCGCGAGCTCAAATCGCGGGTCGACAGCGGCAGCCTCGGCACGGTCGCGCATTGCCACGGCGAGCAGAACACGCCGGCCGGTCTTTTCATGGCGGCGCAATCGTGGCGCGCGACCGCGCGGGAGGCGCCCGGCGGCGCGATGACCGCGCTCGGCGTCCACAATGTCGACGCGATGATCCATTTGTTCGGCGAGATCGACGAGGTCTATGCGTCGAGCCTCAGGCGCGCCGTCGCCTATGATTCCGAGGACACCACCAGCGTCATGTTTTCAATGAAAAGCGGCATGTCGGCGAGCATGGTGTGCTCGCTGGTGACGGCGGTCAGCTACCGGCTCGCGGTCTTCGGCGCCAAGGGCTGCGCCGAATTGCGCACGCCGAACCTCGACTTCCACTTCACCCCGACCCCGGACGGCCCGCCGAGCGGGCGCCACGCCGCGTTGCCGCCACAGATCGTCGAATACGGCGCCTTCAACGGGCTGCTCGCCGAGTTGGAGGCGTTCGCCGACGCGATCGGGGGTGGCCCGGCCTACCCGATCAACCACGGCGAAATCCTCCACTCCGTCGCCGTGTTCGAAGCCATCGTCGATTCCGCCGCGCGGCGGCAACCCATGCGCGTCGCGCGCGACTAACCACCAAATAAAATAGTTACGCATAGGATTCTTATGACCAGTTTATTTCATAATTGGAACAGACAATAACTTGGCCATTATGGTTTCCGCACCGTTTGATAACGATAATGTTTTACAGAGATTTACCGAACCACTTTACGGACATCCTGCTTAATCCCTGATCTCCATATCCTCATAGGATGGGAACGGGCTCATCCATACATCGGTGATGGTATGTTTGGTGACGCGCGGCCCGACCCCCATCAGCGCGCGCAAATCCATGATCGGCGCGTACATCACCCGGTCGATCGTCAGTTGCTGGATCTTGTCGAGGATCGCCTCGCGCTTCTTGACATCGCGTTCCCCAGCTTGCTCGAGGAACAGCTCGTCGATATCGGGATAGCCGCCATAGGCGTATGCGCCCTTCGACTGGATGAACGCCTCGACCCGGCTCGCGGCATTGCCGGAATTGCCGGCCGCGGCCATGAAGACGCCCTTCAATTTGTGCGCTTGCCAATCGGAGGTGAACGTGGCCCGCTCCATCTGCTTCATCGTCAGCCGGATGCCCACCGCGTTGAGGTAATTCATCGTCGCGTCGGCGACGGTGGGGAAGCCGGGGTTCGGGGTGAATTGGCCGGCATCGAAGCCCTCGGGATAACCGGCCTCCGCGAGCAGCTTCTTAGCCTTGTCCGGGTCATAGGGCAGCGGTTCCGCCTGAAGCGCGAAATCCATGACGCGCGGCACGATCACCCCAGCCGGTGGACAAAAGCCCAGGCAGCCGGCCTCGTTGATCGCCTGGCGGTCCAGCGCGTAGTTGGCTGCCAAGCGCACGCGCTTGTCGTGCCACGGCGATTTCTCGTTCCACTGCTCGGAGAAATCGAGCCAAAAGATCGAGGCGTGCTTGGTCGCAACAATCTGGATGCCCGGAAGCCCCTTGAGGCCTTCCGCGTCCGGCCCGTCGAGCGCGTAGCCGATATCGGCCTCGCCGGTCTTCACCATCAGCGCCCGCGTGGTCGGTTCCGGAACGCTGCGCATCACCAGCGTCTTGATGCTCGGCACCCGCCGCCAATAATCGGTGTTGGCTTCCAGCACGACTTCGATGCCCGGCGTGGTGCTGACGAATTTATAGGGGCCGGCGCCGACAGGGTGCTTCTTGAACGCGTCGTCGCCGACTTGCTCGATGTAATGCTTGGGCAGGACGATACCCACGGCGCTGGCGGTGGTGCCGTAAAACGTCATGAAATCGGGCCACGGCTCCTTGAGATGAAACCGGACCACAAGCGGATTGACGATCTCCACCGACTCGACGTGCTCGCGGATGGTCGAGGCCCCGGCGCCCTTGTACCGGTCGAAGCTGAACTTGACGTCTTCCGCGGTCAGCGGATCGCCGTTGTGGAACTTCAAATTCGGCCGCAGCGTGAATTCGTAAGTCTTGCCGTCCTCGCTCTCCTCCCATTTCTCGGCGAGGCTCGGGCCCATCTTGTAGCCCGGATACGGCCGCACTAGCGCGTCATGGATCGCGTAGAGCATGCCGAACGGGGTGATCTGGGACGGCGCGGTCGAGGGATCGAACCAGCTCGGCGGGATCGTCACGTGCCAGGCCATGACCGCCTTGCCCTTGGGCTGCGGCTGATCGGCCGGCCATGCACTCGCACCGAAAGCCAGCGCCGCAACGAGCAGCGCGGGAAGCAGCGCCGAGCGCCGGCGGCGGAACTGCTGGGTCATGGGATTCCTTCGTCTATGCAGGTTGCGGCGCCGCCTGCTTCGGCCTGGATGCGCCGGCGTAAAGGTGGCACGCGACGTAACGTCCCAGCGCCGCGACCAGCGGCGGCTCGTCTTCGCCGCAACGCGCCATCGCCTGCGGACAGCGCGGATGGAATCGGCATCCGGACGGCGGGTTCAGCGGGCTCGGCACTTCGCCGGGCAGGATGATCTCGTCGCGCCGCTCGTCGGGATGGCTTGGCAGGGCCGCCGAAAACAGCGCCTCGGTGTAGGGATGCTTCGGGCTGCGCGCGAGCGCACGCGCCTCGCCGCTCTCGACGATCTTGCCGAGATACATCACTGCGATCGTGTGGCTCATATGCGCGACGGCGGCAAGATCGTGCGCGATGAACAAATAGGAAAGCCCCAGCTGGTCCTGCAGGTCGCGCAACAGGTTGAGGATTTGGGCGCGGATCGACACGTCCAGCGCCGAGACCGGCTCGTCGAGCACCACCAGCTTCGGCGAGAGCGCCAACGCCCGGGCAATCGCGATGCGCTGGCGCTGTCCGCCGGAAAACTCGTGCGGGAACAGATCCGCCGCCCGCTCGGGGAGCCCGACCAGGTCGAGCAGATGAAGCACCCGCTTGCGCACCTCGGCGCGGTCCAGCTTCTCGTTGGTCACCAGCGGCTCGGCGATGATCTGGCTGATGCGCATGCGCGGGTTGAGCGAGGCATAGGGGTCCTGGAATACCGCCTGAACCGATTTGCGGTAATGCCGCCGGCCGGCGGCATCGAGCGCGCCCAGATCGCGGCCCTCGAACCTGATACGCCCGCCGGTCGGCTCTTCGAGCCCGAGCACCAGCTTGGCCGTCGTCGTCTTGCCGCAGCCCGATTCGCCGACGACCCCCAGGGTGCGGCCGGGTTCGATCGCGAACGAAATCCCGTCCACCGCCCGCACCACTCCCTGGCTGCCGCCGAGAAACCCAAGCTTCGCCTGAAAATGCTTGGTGAGGCCCTCCGCCTCGACGATCGGCATCAGACTACCTCCACCGCCCGCGCAGCCGGTTCCGCGCCGGCATCCGCCGCCAGCCAACAGCGCGCCGTCTGGCCGTCGCCCACATCGAAGGCGGGCGGCGCCTCGCTGCGGCAGCGGTCGAAAGCCCGCGGGCAACGCGGGGCAAAGGCGCAGCCGCGCGGCAGCGCGGCGAGGTCGGGCGGCTGGCCGGCGATCGCCGTCAGCCGCTGGTTCCAGCCGCTCATCCGCGGGATCGAATTGAGCAGGGCCTCGGTGTAGGGGTGCGCCGGCGCGTTGAAGATGCGCGATACCGGCCCCGCCTCGACCAACTGGCCGGCATACATCACCGCGAGCTGGTCGCACATCTTGGCGACGATGCCAAGATTGTGGGTGATGAAGATCAGCGCGAGGCCGTGTTCGCGCTGCAACTCGCGCAGCAGGTTCAGGTATTGAGCCTGGATCGTGAGGTCGAGGCTGGTCGTCGGCTCGTCTGCGATCAGCAGGCGCGGCTCGCACGATATGCCGATGGCGCCGACGATGCGCTGACGCATGCCGCCCGACATCTCATGCGGGAATTGCTTGACCCGTGTCTCGGGCGAGGGGATGCGCACCGCCTTCAGCAGCTCCCGCGCCCGCGCCCAAGCCGCCGCCCGCGGCATGTTTTCATGGACGCGGATCGGCTCCGCCACCTGATTGCCGATCGTGAACAGCGGATTGAGCGAGGCCATCGGGTCCTGCAGGATCATCGCGATGCGCTTGCCGCGAATCTGGCGCATCTCGACATCCGACTTGCCGACGAGATCCTCGCCCTCGAACAGCATTCGCCCGCCGACGATCCGCGCCGCCGGCGGCAGCACCCGCAGGATCGTCAGGGCGAGCGTGCTCTTCCCCGACCCGCTTTCGCCGACGATGCCGAGCGTCTCGCCGGCATTGATGCTCAGCGACACATCGTCGACCGCGCGCACCACGCGGGTGCCCTGCGCCGACACGTAGTGCGTCGAGAGATTCTCCATCCGCAGCAGCGGCTTGGCGTTCATGTTCAAAGTTGCCGGAGCTGTGGGTCGAGTTTGACGCGCAGCCAATCCCCCAGGAGATTGGCCGCCAGTACCATCAGCATGATGCAGCAGCCCGGGAACACGGTGAGCCACCAATAGCCGACCATCAGCCCCTGCTTGCCGTCGGACAGCATCAGGCCCCAGGCAGGCTGCGGCGGCGGGACGCCGACGCCGAGAAACGACAGGGTCGCCTCGGTGATGATCACCACGCCGAGCATCAGGCTTCCGAGCACGATCGCCGAGTTGATGACGTTGGGCAGGATGTGCCGCGTCATGATGGTCCATTTCGAGCAGCCGGCGACGATCGCCAGCCGCACGAACTCGCGTTCGCGCAGCGACAGCACCTCGCCGCGGATGACACGGGCGTAGCGCGTCCAATAGGTGATTCCGAGGATGATGACGATGTTCCACATGCTCGGGCCAACGATCGCCGCGAGGAAGATCGCGAAGGTCAGCGCCGGCAGAGCCAGCCAGGTATCGGTGATGCGCATGATGACCTGGTCGACCCAGCCGCCGAGATACCCCGAGAGGATCCCCAGCGCCGTCCCGACTACGCCGGCGACGAGCACCGCCATGATCCCCACCACCATCGACACCCGCGCGCCGAAGATCAGCCGCGAGAGGACGTCGCGGCCGAGCTGGTCGGTGCCGAGCAGGTATTTCATGCTGCCGCCCGCCTGCCAAAACGGCGGTTTGAAGCGCGCGGTCAGGTTGCCGATTTCCGGATTATGCGGCGCGAGCTGATTGGCGAAGATCGCGACAAGCACGATCACCACGAGGATCAGCGTCGGGATGGCCGGCACTTCGCTGATCCGGATCGCGTAGCGCAGCGCTGCAGGCGGCGGCGAGGGCAGGACGATGATATCGGCGGGCGTGCTCATCGGCGCTACCTTTCGAGCCGGATGCGGGGGTCGATCACCGCGTAGAGGATGTCGATCACCAAGTTGACGATGACGATCATCGCTCCGCCCATCAGCACGACGCCCTGAACGATCGGGAAGTCGCGGAAGGTAATGCCCTCATAGAGCAGGCGGCCGATCCCCGGCCAGGCGAAGACCGTCTCCACCACCACCGCGACGTTGACCATGATGACGAGGTTGATCCCGGCCAGCGTGAGCACCGGGATCAGCGCGTTCTTGAAGGCGTGCTTGGCGATCACCAGCGCCTCGGGCAGACCCTTCAACCGGGCGAGCTTGATGTATTCCGAGCCCAGCACGTCGAGCATCGAGGAGCGGGTCAGCCGCATATGCGCCGCGGCGAAATACCAGCCCAGCGCGAATGCCGGCATGATCAGGTGGAGCGGGGTTCCGGCGCCGGATGATGGCAGCCACCGGAGATAGACCGAAAACACCAGGATCAGCACCAGGCCGACCCAGAAGGACGGCAGCGACAGGCCGAGCAGCGCGAACAGCTTCCCGGCTTTGTCCCAGAAGCGACCGACCCGCACCGAGGCGAGGATGCCGCTCGGGATGCCGATCAGCAGCGAGAACCCCATCGCCACCGCCGCCAGCATCAGCGAGTTCGGCAGCCGTGACAGGTAAAGCTCCAGAACCGGCGTCTGGTAGTAGAACGATTGGCCGAGATCGCCATGCATCAGGCTCCACATGAACAGCCCGTATTGCACCCAGAGCGGCCGGTCGAGCCCGAACTGGTGGTGGATCGCGGCGATGTCCGCCACGCTGGCACCCGGCTCGACCAGCAACGCGGCCGGATCGCCGGTCACCCGGACGAAGAAGAAGATCGTCAGCGACAGCAGGAACAGCGACAGGAGACAGTAGCCGGTTCTGCGCGCTATGAATTGCCCCATGATCTCCTCGCGACTGACGCGACGCGGCGTGCGGTTGTGGTTTACGCGGATTTCAGCGTGAGATCCTCGAACGGTGCGGTGTAGGCAAACCCCGGGATCAGGCCGAAAGCCGATTCGCCGACGCGCGGGCCGATCCCGTTCAGAAAGCCGAGCTGCCAGATCGGCGCATAGATCGCCTTGTCGTGGACAAGCTGCTGCATCTTATCGAGGGTCGCGGCGCGCTTGTCGCGGTTGAGCTCGTTCGCCTGCGCCGGGAACAACTCGTCGATGTCGGGGTAGTTGCCATAACTGAAGGCGCCGTCCTTGACGACGAACGAGGCCATCCGCGTCGCCGCGTTGCCGAAGGCGCCGCTTGCCCCCTGGATGATCCCCTTCGCATATTTCTTGCTGGAATACCCGGCGAAGAAGCCGGCGCGCTCGATCGGCTGCAATTTGGCGAGGATGCCGATTTGCGCGAAATTATCGACCACCACTTCGGCCATGTTCGCATACGAGCTGTCGCAATAAAGCAGCCCGGTATCGAAACCATTGGGAAAGCCCGCCTCGGCCAGGAGCTTCTTGGCCTTTTCGGGATCGTACACCGCATTGGGCGGCTGCCAGTAGAAGTCGAAGGTATAGGGTACGACGGCGTTGTCGGTGACCTTGCAATAGCCCAGGAACAGCGCCTTGCTCATCCCCTCGCGGTCGATCGCCAGATTGGCCGCCTGCCGCACCCGCAGATCGTGCCATGGCGATTTTGGGTCCCACTGCTCCGGGAAATAGATCCAGTTGGGCGCCTGGAGGACGACCGGCTTTAGCGCAAGCCCCGGCGTCTTCACCAGCTCCTCGGCCAGTTCGCCGCGGATCGAATAGGCGATGTCGACCTCGCCGCGCTTCAGCGCGGCGAGCCGCGTCGCCTCGTCCGGCAACATCTTCATCACCAGCCGCTTGACGCTGGGAACCTTGCGCCAATAGCCCTCGAACGCCTCGAGCACCAATTCGACACCCGGGGTGGAGGAGACGAATTTGTAGGGCCCGGCGCCGATCGGCGCCTGCCTGAACCCGTCGTCGCCGACCTTCTCGATATATTTCTTCGGCACGATCCAGCCGGCGCCCGAGGCGCTCGAATAAAAGGTCAGGAAATCCGGCCAGGCCTCCTTCAGCTTGAAGACGACACGCTGGGGATCGGGCGTCTCGATTGCCGCGACCTTGCTTTTCATCAGGTCGTGCGCCGCGCCGCGGTAGCGCTCGAAAGAGAATTTCACATCCTCGGAGGTGACCGGGTCGCCGTTATGAAATTTGGCTTCCTTGCGCAGGATGAATTCGTAGGTCTTGTCGTCCGCGCCCATCGACCAGGATTCGGCAAGGCATGGCGCCGCTGAGTTGCCCGGCATCGGCTTCACCACGGCGTCGTGGAGCGCGTAGAGCACCATGAACGGGGTGATGATCCCCTGTGTTTCCGCGGGATCGAACCAGGTCGGGGCCATGGAAACGTGTATGCCGTAAGTCAACTGCCCGGCCGGGCCGGCGGCGGCCGCCACGGCGGGCGCGCCCGCCGCCAAACCGAGGGCCGCGACCCCCAGCAAATCGCGACGCGTTAGTTGAATGCCGCTGTCGCCTTGGGCATTTGCAGCCCGCGTCTTCATGGAATCCATGCGTGTTCCCTGTTCACATACGGGCTCTCTCGACGGAGCCTCTCGGGCAATTTAGTCAAGCCGGGCACAAATGTCTGTCGTAATCTTACATGGAACTTACGGCGATATCCGGAGCCGCTTCCCCTCTACGCGCTCCTTGGGGTGATGTCCTCATAGGGCGAGGTGTAGGGGAACAGCGAGATCCCGGCAAACCCGGACTCCCCGACGCGCGGGCCGACGCCGTTGATGAAGGCGAGCTGCCAGATCGGCGCGAAGATCGTCCGCTCGACCATCAATTGCTGGATCTTGAAGAGCATGCCCTCACGCTTCGCGCGATCCAGTTCGTGCGCCTGCTGCTGGTACAATTCGTCGATGTCGGGATAGCTGCCGTAGGAAAAGACCCCGCCTTTGACCAGATGGGCCTCGATGCGCGTTGCCGAAGGCGCCTGGGCCCGCCTGGATGATGTTCTTGTACTTCTTCTCGCCGTATTCCTTGATGAAGGCCGCGCGCTCGACGGGCCGCAGCTTGCAGCGGATGCCGGCCGCCAGCAGGTTGTCGACCACGCTTTCGCCGATATTGGCGTAGGAGGAGTCACAGAAGTAATTGCCGGCGTCGAAACCGTTCGAAAGCCCGCCTCGGCGAGCAGCTGCTTGGCCTTGTCGGGGTCGTAGACGGGTGCCGGTGGCTGCCAGTAGAAATCGTAGCCCTTGGGCACGATCGCATTCCCGGTAACCGCCGAATAGCCCAAGGTCAGCGCCTCGTTGGTGCCCTTGCAGTCGATCGCCAGGCTCGCGGCCTTGCGCACGCGCGCGTCGTGCCCGGCGGCGGCGAGGATATCGCGACGACTGACCGGCCAGATTGCGCCGGCCGAACCGCGTTTGCGGTCGTGACCTGGACTCATCGTGCCTCCCTCGTCGGCCCGTTGTTGCCGGGCTTTGCGCCACTCTAGATCAACCCCGGGGGAATGTCGCGGGCGATCAGCCCTTAGTCCGCGCCAGCAGATGGCTCCCGCTACGGGCCCATCTATGCCCGCGCGGCGCAAGTAGGCCGCATCGTCAAGACCACCGGCGATGTTGCCGGTCGATCTCGGCAGCGTCGTCGATGCGGTGCGGTGCGCGGTCGAGGCCGTCAAGCAAAGCGTTATCTATTCCTGAGCAGCTTCAAACTCCTCGCGTAGTAACTCTAGGGTCAGCCATTGCTCCTCGGCGGCGGTCAGTTCGGCCTGTGCTGCGGCGAATGCCGTGGTCGTTTCGCTAAAGCGGTTTGGATTGCGCGCATAGAGTTCCGGATCGCCGAGCAAGATGTTCAACGCGGCAATCCTGTCCTGTAATGCCGCGATCCGCGCCGGCAGCGTCTCCAGCGCATGGCGGTCCTTGAAGCTCATCCGGCGGGAACGAGCCACCTTCTGTTGCGGTGTGCTGTTCGCTAGGCGGGCCGACTTTTTCGCAATGACGCCAGAGGGCGGCACGCCCGAGCCCGAGGCGCGCTGCGCGAGCATGTCGGTATAGCCGCCAGCGTACTCGACCCACCGTCCGTTGCCCTCTGAAGCGATCACCGACGTTGCCACACGATCGAGAAAATCGCGATCGTGGCTGACCAGCAGCACAGTGCCGGCATAGTCGGCGAGCCGTTCCTGCAACAGGTCGAGCGTCTCCAGGTCCAGATCATTGGTTGGCTCATCGAGCACCAGAAGGTTGGATGGCCGGGCAAAGGCACGAGCCAGCGTCAGCCGGGCGCGCTCCCCGCCGGATAGCACGCCAACCGGGGTTCGAGCCTGCTCGGGGCGGAACAGAAAATCCTTCATGTAGCCGATGACGTGCCGGCTCTGGCCGCCGACCATCACCGTGTCGGCGCTGCCGCCGGTCAGTGCGTCGCTGAGGCTCGCCGCCGGGTCGAGGGTTTCGCGGCGCTGGTCGAGCATGACTTGGGCGAGGTTTGTGCCGAGCCGAACCGCGCCCGCGTCGGGGACGAGCGCACCAGTCAACAAATTGAGCAAGGTGGTCTTGCCGGCACCGTTGGGTCCGACGATGCCCACGCGGTCGCCGCGCAGGATGCGAGTGGAGAAATTGCGTACGATCGGGCGACCGCCGTAGGATTTCGTGACGCGCTCTGCGGCCGCGACGAGGCGGCCGGATAGATCGGTCTGGACCGCCGCAAGCTGCACGGTGCCTTGGGCGCCGCGCCGCTCCCTGTGTTTCCGGCGCAGCTCGTGGAGATGGGCGAGGCGGCGTTGATTGCGGGTGCGTCGTGCGGTGACGCCATAGCGCAGCCAGTCCTCTTCCATGTCGATTTTGCGGCCGAGCTTATGGTGCTCGCTTTCTTCCTGTTCCAGCACCGTATCGCGCCACCCCTCGAAGGCCCGAAAGCCATCGTCGAGGGCTCGGGTGATGCCGCGGTCGAGCCAGATCGTGGTGCGCGCGAGGTTCCCCAGCAGCCGGCGATCATGGCTGACCAGCACGATCGCCGACCGCATCTCCGACAATTCTCGTTCCAGCCATTCAATGCCCGGGAGATCGAGATGATTGGTCGGCTCGTCGAGCAGCAGGATGTCGGGCTCGCCGACCAGCGCGTGCGCCAGACTGGCGCGGCGGCTCTCGCCGCCCGACAGATTGATCATCTGCCGGTCGCCGCGCAGTTCGACTTCTTCCAAAACCGATTCGACAAGGTGGCTGCGGTCGCTGCCGTCGGAATCCGCGACAAGGCCCGAGGCGACGTAGTCGCCGATCGTCGATCCGGCATCGAAAATCGGCGCCTGCGGCATGTAGGCGATGCGCGTGCCCGGCTGAACGAAGCGCTCGCCGTGATCGAGTTCGATCAGTCCGGCGAGGATTTTGAGGATGGTGGACTTGCCGCTGCCA
>DASRLO010000151.1:0-7597 GCA_035648415.1 Allostellaceae bacterium | reverse complement strand
TACGCCGCCGAATGCGGGTTCGACGCGGTCTGCGTCAACGAGCACCACTCCAACGGCTATGGGCTGATGCCGTCGCCTAATTTGATAGCGTCGGCCTTGGCCCGGCGCACCACCGACACCGCGATCTGCGTGATGGGCAACAGCCTCGCGCTCTACAACCCGCCGACGCGGGTCGCCGAAGAATTCGCGATGATCGACGTGATCTCCGGCGGGCGGCTCATCGCCGGGTTTCCGGTCGGCACGCCGATGGACACCTGTTTCGCTTACGGCCAGAACCCGTCGATGCTGCGCGAGCGCTATTACGAGGCGCACGATCTGGTGCTCAGGGCGTGGACCGAAACGGAAACCTTCGCGTTCAACGGCCGCTTCAACCAGCAGCGCTACGTCAACATCTGGCCCCGCCCGGTGCAGAAGCCGCACCCGCCGATCTGGATTCCCGGCGGCGGCTCGGTCGAGACTTGGCGGTGGTGCGCCGAGATGGACCACGTCTACGCCTACCTGTCGTATTTCGGCTACAAGGCGGGGCAGGCGACGATGACCGGGTTCTGGAACGAGATGCAGCGCCTCGGCAAGGAGCCGAACCCGTACCATGCCGGCTTCCTGCAGTTCGTCGGCGTTGCCGAGAGCCGGCAGCAGGCCTACGACCTCTATTCGGAGGCGGCCGAGTATTTCTATGGCCGCTGCCTGCACATCGACCCGCGCTTCGCCAACCCGCCGGGCTACACCAGCGAGAACACGATGCGCGCCGGGGTGCAGGGCCAGGTCGCCCAGGCGGCGTCGCAAGGTGCGGCGTCCCAGGGTGCGTCGTCGCAAGAGGCGTCCGAGGCGGCGAAACCGCCGCAATACGCGACCAAGTTCTCGACCCTGGCGCGCGAGATGGACGACATCATCGACCGCGGCTACGTCATCATCGGCTCGCCCGACGAAATCGTCGAGCAACTGACCGCGGTCGCAACCGACCTCAATGTCGGCCATCTGATGCTGCTCTTGCAGTTCGGCAACATGGGCAAGGAACTGGCCAAGTACAACACGAAGATGTTCGCCGAAAAGGTCATGCCGCGGCTCAAGCACATCCATTCCCAATGGGAAGACAAATGGTGGCCGCAGCCGATGGAGAAGGCCGAGCGGGCGGCGCCCGCGTCGTTCCGCCCGGTCGCGCAGGCGGCGGAATGATCGCTGCGTCATGACCGAACCGCGAACCTCCACCGTCGAGGTCAACGGCGCCTCGTGCCGGGTGTGGACCGCCGGGGCGGGTCCGAAGCTCGGCTTTCTCGCCGGGTATGGCGGGTTGCCGCGGTGGGTCCCGTTTCTCGACGCGCTGGCCAAGGAGCGCACCGTGATCGTGCCGTCGCTGCCGGGCTTTCCCGGCGGCGAACGCGGTCATGTCGCGCTCGACAGCCATCTCGACTGGCTGCTGGCGACGCGGCAGCTCCTTGAAGGCGCGGGCCTCGCCGGCGCCGACCTCGCCGGCAGCTCGGTCGGCGGCTCGCTCGCGGCTGAAGTCGCGGCGCTGTGGCCGGCAATGGTGCGGCGGCTCGCGCTGGTCGCGCCGTTCGGCCTGTTCGACGCAGCCGATCCGCCCACCGACCCGTGGGCGCAGCGGCCCGGCGACATCGCCGGCCTGTTCTGCGCCGATCCGGCGAAATGGGAAGCGCTGAAGGCCGCGCCCGAGGGGCAGAACTCGCCCGAATGGCCGATCGAGCAGACCCGCGCCAGCGAGGCGGCGGCGCGCATCTTCTGGCCGCTCGGCAACACCAGGCTGGAAAAGCGCCTGCCGTTGATTTCGGCGCCGACGCTGCTGGTCTGGGGCGCCGAGGACAGGCTGATGCCGCGCAGCTACGCCGACAAATTCGCCGCCGGGATCAAAGGCAAGACCGAGATCACGGTCATTCGCGGCGCCGGCCATCTCGCCGAAATCGACAAGCCCGACGAGACCGCCGCCGCGGTCTTGCAGTGGACGCGCTGATCGGCCCCGCCCACAGGATGCCCGTCTAGCGGATGCCCGCCGGCAAGAACATCCTCTTCATCATGTGCGACCAGCTGCGGTTCGATTATCTCGGCTGCTACGGCCATCCGCATCTGCGGACGCCGAACATCGACGCGCTGGCGGCGCGCGGAGTGCGTTTCGACCGCGCCTATGTCCAGTCGCCGGTCTGCGGGCCGTCGCGGATGAGCTTCTACACCGGGCGCTACATGCGCTCGCACGGCGCCAACTGGAACGGTTTTCCGCTGCGCGCCGGCGAGCCGACCTTGGGCGACCATCTCGCCGAACTGGGCGTGCGCACCGTGCTGGTCGGCAAGACGCACATGGCGGCCGATCGCGCCGGGCTGCGGCGCCTCGGCATCGATCCGGGGTCGGCGCTCGGCGTGCATCTCTCCGAATGCGGGTTCGAGCCTTACGACCGCGACGACGGGCTGCACCCGCTCGGGCGCGGTTCGCGTCCGGCTTATGACAACTACCTGCGCGCGCACGGGTTCGACGCCGAGAACCCGTGGGAGGAATGGGCCAACTCGGCCGACGGCCCGGGCGGCGCGGTGCTGAACGGCTGGCTCCTCTCGCATGGCGACAAGCCGGCGCTCATCCCGCAGGAGCATTCCGAGACGCCGTACACGACGCGCCGGGCGATGCAGTTTATCGACGAGGCGGCGCAAGACGGGCGCAATTGGTGCCTGCACCTCTCGTACATCAAGCCGCACTGGCCCTATATCGCGCCGGCGCCGTACCACGCGCTCTACGGCGAGCAGCAGGTGCTGGCCGCGGTGCGCGACGCGACCGAGCGCCGCGACCCGCACCCGGTTTACGGCGCGCTGATGCGGCTGCGCGTGTCGCGCAATTTTGCGCGCGACGCGGTGCGGGCGCGGGTGATCCCGGCCTATATGGGCCTCGTCAAGCAGATCGACGACCAGCTCGGGGTGCTGTTCCGCTTTCTCGACGAGCGCGGCCTCACCGGCAACACGATGATCGTCTTCACCAGCGATCACGGCGACTATCTCGGCGATCATTGGCTCGGCGAAAAGGATTTCTTCCACGACTGCACGGTCAAGGTGCCGCTGATCGTCGCCGACCCGAGCCCCGCTTCCGACACAACGCGCGGCGCCGCCTCCGCCGCCCTCGTCGAGGCGATCGATCTGGCGCCGAGCTTTATCGAGTATTGCGGCGGCACGCCGCCGTCGCACGTGATCGAAGGCCGCTCGCTCTTGCCCTTGCTGCACGGCGCGCCGCCGGCGGATTGGCGGCGCGCGCTGTTTTCCGAATACGACTATTCGATGCTCGAGGCCCGCCTCACCCTCAACCAGCCGATCCGCGACTGCCGGCTTTTCATGGTTTTCGACGGGCGCTGGAAATACATCCACGCGACCGGGTTCCGGCCGCTGCTGTTCGACCACGCCACCGATCCGGGCGAGCTGCGCGACCTCGGCGCCGATCCCGCCTATGAGGACGAGCGCGCCCGGCTGCGCGCGGCGCTGCTCGACTGGGCGCTCCGGGACCACAACCGCATCACCACGCCGGACGCCCGGATCGAGGGTTACGCCAGCGGCCAGCAGCTCCGCTCCGGCATCGTCATCGGCTATTGGGACGAAGCCGAGCTCCAGGCGGAGCGCGCCCGGCTGGGGATCGACACCTAGGCGGCCCGGCACGCCGTCGAGCGCGAAAGAAAGACGGCCTCGACTTCCAACCAAGTCAAAATGGCCCGCATTAATAGCGGTTTATAGTAATCGCTGTTTACCTGAAATTAATCGCGGCGGCGTTATTAACCATGACGGACGCGATGGCCCCTCCGTGCGGCTGTCTCGACCCCCCTCGGACCAGGGCCGCGACTGCCGTTGCCCGCTCCGCTGACGCTTGGGAGCCGTCTCGATGCTCAAAGCCCTCACTGTCGCGGCGATTGCTGTGACCTCCACGCTTTCCGTCGCGCATGCCCAGACGGCCGCTGTTCCGCTCAACGATTCCTTCGTCAACCAGGTTGGCGACTACAACACCGCCGCCGTCAGCCAGATCGGCGGCGGCAATGCCCAGACGACGCTGCAGGGCCAGGCGAACGCGCCCTCGTTCAACAACATCGCCAACACCACCCAGACCGCCAACCCGCTCAAGGGCGGCGCCAATTCGTCGACGACGATCCAGACCGGGGCGGGCTCCAACGTCTCGACCGTCATGCAGATGGCGCTGGCCGGCGGCGTCAACACCCAGCTCACCGTCCAGAACGGGTTCGCCAATGTCGCCAGCACGACGCAAATCGCGAACGCCGGCATTCTCGGCGCCGGCGCGGTCAACAACAAATCGACGATCATGCAAACCGGCAGCCACAACATCGCGACGGTGGTGCAGAAATAGGCTACAAGGCGCGGCGGCTCACCGGCCGCCCATCCTGTTTAGAGTGTCGAGGCGTAGTGATGAAGAGCGCCGATTGGCGAGGGAAAGTGGCGTCGGCGGCGGCCCTCGCCGCGGCTGCAATCGGCGGAGCGAATTCGGCGGCGGCCGCCCCGCCGGCGGAGCCGGGTGCGCCAGCCGGGGTCGAATGCCGCATCGAGGCGACCACCGCCGGCGGCTTCCTGCGGCTCCAGGCGATCGGCCGCTCCGCCGCGCCGGCCTCGGGCCACTACCAGCTCTCGATCAGCAAGCGCAACGCCGGCGGCTCGACCGACAACCGGCAAAGCGGCGACTTCACCCTGACGCCGGGAGAAGACCGGGTCCTCGCCACGGTCATGCTCGAAGCGGCGGCGGAAGGGCATTACTCGGCCCAATTGTCGCTCAACTGGAACGGGGGCAGCGCTTCCTGTCATTCGCCCTGAGGGGATGCGTCGCGATAACGCATCGAACAATTGAAACCGAAAGCACAGCACTTGCGTACCGCGTTCTTATGACCGTAGGTCAAGAAACCGTTTTTACCGATTTGGTAAACAAATGTTACATCGCCGCGAAGCGCAGATGTCGTTTCGCGGATCGCCGGTTTTGCATTTCGTGGCGATGTGGAGCGGTTTCGCTCGCATAAATGGTTAATATTCGGCGGATTTGTCTAAAATCTATTGATTAAAGTTTCGTAACAGATTATGAACGGGGCCGGGCGGCTTCCCCCACCGATCCCCCCCTCGCATCGGGTCTTCCCCGTGGCGCTTTTGGACATCGGAAGGTGGTCGTCCTATCTCGGACCACGGCGACGATGTCCGTCGACCGCTCCGCACTAGAGGGGAACCTCCTTATGATGAAGACTCTCACTGCCATGGCGGTCGTCCTGGCCGCGTCCATCTCGGTCGCGAATGCCGACAGCTTTACCAATACAAAAGATAACGACTCGTTCGTCGCGCAGATTGGCAACGCTAATTACTCGAATGTTAGCCAAACTGGCGGTAATAACGCGCAGGCTACTGTCCAGCTTGGCGGGGACATTACGGGCTCGGTGTTTAACCCGCAGTACACCGCGAACTTCGGGTTGGGCGGTAATTCTTCGACCACGAATCAGACTGGCGACATGGGTGTAGCCAATGCCTCGCTGACCATTCAAGCAGGCAATGGAAACTACTCCAACACTAACCAGTACGGTGGCGTGCCGACGCCATATCAGGCCGTGCCGACCCACAATACCTCGATCACATTCCAGGACGGGACCAACAACAGTTCTACCGTTTCGCAGCATAGGTAAGCGAAGGGAGGGGTAGCGGTGCATACCGCTACCCCTTTTTTCAACGCAACCCGCTAGAATCTAGCTTGGCTTGTCGAATAAGCCGCGGGTTGGGGCCTTCCATCTGAATCGCAGAGACATCGCCAATGTCCATCCCCCCGAGGCGCGTTAGCAGCGCTATCGCCGCGGCGAGTTTTTGTCTGATCGTTGCGCTCAGTAGCGTGGCGCAGGCCGCAGATCCGCTGTTCATCGACCAGATACCGAACGGCCTAACCCCCTCTCTGCCGCCGAATTTCGGTGCCCTTCTCAACCAGCATTCGACGGCGACGCCGAGTTTCGTGCCGTCGCCGCAATTTGCTGCCCCGCATTTAGCGAGCGCCAACCTCGCTACCACGGTCGAGATTGGTAACCGCAACAACGTGACTCAGACGCAGAACGGAACCGGCGACCAATCGACGGTCGGCATCATCGCCGGCAACAGCAACACGGTCGGTGTCACGCAGAACGGAAATAATCTGCTGTCCAACCTGTTGCTGATTGGCACGCAAGGCATGCATGTCAACGTGCTGCAGCCCCCGGGTTCGCCTCCGGTCAATATGGCAATCATCCATGCGCCTGCCGCCACGTTGATCATCAAGCATTGACTACCGGGTAGTAATCTCACGTTGAATAGTGTAGGCTTGGATACGTCAATTGGATTGGGATTGTCGGCAATGCGGTTCGTAGCCTCGTTATTTGCTGCTGGAATTGTCGGTGTTGCCGCGCTCGCCGACGTCGCCGCTGCTTCGCAACTCACCTATTCGCCGGTCAACCCCACCTTCGGAGGCAGCCCGCTTAACGGCAGCTATCTACTCGCCGTCGCGCAATCGCAAGGCAAGGGATTTGCCGCAAAGAACGTGACACCGGATTTGAGCGGCCTAAACAGCGCCATCGCCAGCCTTTCCTCGGCCCTAGCAGGTGTTGGGGCGCAATCAGTCAATCCCAATATGTCGCCCGTGATTGTCGTTTCTCCGGGCTCGACAATTCCGACAAATCCTTAACGCCTCTAATGCAATTTACGACTAACGTGCCTGGCAATCAGGTCGCGTGATTGGGGCCGATCGCGTAGTTCGGGGGAACAATGACGCGAAACAAATGGATGGGCGGCGTGGCCGCGGTGGCGCTGGCGGTTGCCCTGACGGGCTGCGCGATCGGATCGGACAACGATCCGCTGTCGCGCGCGGCGACGATGGTGCCGCAGACGACGACCGGCATCGTGCTCGATAAATTGCCGCCGCCGGTGCGGCCGCTCGATGTCGCGATCTATTCGTTTCCCGACCTGAGCGGCCAGAACAAGGAGAACGACAATTTCGCCGAGTTCTCGCACGCGCTGACCCAGGGCGGCGCCGACATCCTGACCGATGTCGCGACCAAGGCGGGCAACGGCCGGTGGTTCAACGTCGTCGAGCGCGCCGGGCTGCAGCCGCTGCTGCAGGAGCGGCAGATCATCCAGAACACGCGCAACGCGGTCTTCGGCAAGAAGGCCGAGGGGCTGCCGGCGCTGCGCTTCGCCGGGATCATCCTGCAGGGCGGGGTCATCGGCTACGACACCAACCAGACCACCGGCGGTCTCGGCGCCAACTATCTCGGCATCGGCGGCAACACCAATTACCGCGAGGATGTGGTGACCGTCGCGCTGCGCGCGGTCAGCGTCTCGTCGGGCCGGGTGGTCGCCTCGGTGACGACGACCAAGACGATCTATTCGGTGCTGCTGCAGGGCTCGATCTTCAAGTTTGTCGCGGTCGACAAGCTGCTCCAGGTCGAGGGCGGGTTCACCCGCAACTCGCCGGTGACGCTGGGCGTGCGCGAGGCGGTGCAACTCGCGGTCTACAGCCTGATTTTCGAGGGGGTCAAACACGACCTCTGGCAGTTCCAGAACCCGTTGGCCGGGCGCGCCTTTATGACCGAGCTCGATGCGCAGCAGCGCGCCGTCGATG
>DASRLO010000150.1:0-31237 GCA_035648415.1 Allostellaceae bacterium | reverse complement strand
GCAGCGCGTCTCGGCGGTCGGCGCGCTGGCGGCGGCGGCGGCGCACGAATTAGGGAGCCCGCTGGCGACGATCGCCGTCATCGCCAAGGAGCTGGCGCGCGAGCTGCCCGCCGACTCGCCGCATGCCGAGGACGCCGCGTTGCTGTTGAGCCAGTCGGAGCGCTGCCGGCTGATCCTCGCCGAACTCGCGCACCAGCCCGAGGAAGATGGTGGCCTGCCCTATACCAGCCTGCCGATCTCGGCGCTGGTCGAGGCGGCGGGCGCGCTCTACCGCGACCCGCGCATCCGTCTCATCTTCGCGACCACCGGCGAGCCGGCCGGCGACGAGCCTTCCGTCCAGCGCAGCCCCGAGATCATGCACGGGCTCAACAACCTCATCCAGAACGCGGTGCAGTTCGCCCGCCACGAGGTCAGCGTCACGATCTTCTGGGACCGCGGCGCGGTGAGCGTCGAGATCGCCGATGACGGGCCGGGTTTCCCGCCGCATCTGCTGGGCCGGCTCGGCGAGCCCTACCTCTCGACCCGCGCGGGCAACCACGATCATATGGGCCTCGGCATCTTTATCGCGCAGAGCCTGCTCGAGCGCAGCGGCGCCACATTAAATTTTGATAACCTTATCGAGGGCGGCGCGCATGTTGCCATTTCGTGGAACCGTGCCAATCTGGAAACTGCGGCGCGCACCCCGCCGGTGGCGGGCGGCGCCTCGCGTCAGGCGACAGAAAGGCAGTCGGTATGAATGCGATCGATCGGCCCTCCCGGGTTCCGGGCGCGGACGGCTTGGCCGCCCCGCTGCAGGGGCTTGCCGAATCCGACCGTACGCTGCTCATCGTCGATGACGACGCGCCGCTGCATCAGCGGCTCGCGCGGGCGATGGAGCGGCGCGGCTTTGTCGTCCAGACCGCCGACAGCGTCGCCAGCGGGATCGCCGCGGCGACCGCCGCCCCGGCCGCCTTCGCGGTCGTCGATTTGCGGTTGAGCGACGGCAGCGGGCTCGAGGTCGTCAGCGCCTTGCGCGAGGCCCGGCCCGGCGCGCGCATCGTCATGCTGACCGGCTATGGCAATATCGCGACCGCGGTCGCGGCGGTGAAAGCCGGGGCGGTCGACTACCTGCCCAAGCCCGCCGACGCCGACGCGGTCGAGCGCGCGCTGCTCGCCACGGAAGGCGAGACGCCGGAGCCGCCCGAAGACCCGATGTCCGCCGACCGCGTGCGCTGGGAGCACATCCAGCGCATCTTCGAGCTGTGCGAGCGCAACGTGTCGGAGACCGCGCGCCGCCTCAAGATGCACCGGCGCACCCTTCAGCGCATCCTGTCGAAGCACGCGCCGCGGAGCTGACCCCGGCGTTTCGGTGCGTCGCGGGCCGGCCTGGGCCGTTTCCCGCCGCGACCGGACTCCTATTGGACGGCCGGTCGCAACGTCAGTGACCGCCGGCCGCGTCGCCCAGCCGATCGTCGATAAAGCGCTCGACCCGGTCGAGCCAGGCATCGCGGATTGGGTCGCTTTCGAGAAACGGCTCGTGCTTCGATTGCGGCAGTTCGAACAGCGTGCAATCCGGCAGGCGTTGCGCCGCGCGGCGATGGGAGGCCGGCGCGACGACATGCTCGATGCCGGCGCTGCCGATCAGGATCGGGGTCTTGATGCCGGCGAGAAAACGCTGTCTGCCGATCCGCCCGATCAGCGACAGCGCCGGGTCGAGCCAGCCATAGGTCGGCTGGTCGAGCCGCAGCGCCGGGTTGCTCGTGACCCAGGCATGGCGCAGCACGCAGCGCTCGGCGTCGCTCGAGAGGCGGCTGCGCTCGGGGGTCGGCGGCCGGTCCGGGTGGTAGTGGTAGGTGCCCGGCAACTGGCAAAAGCCAAACGGGGTGAGCCGCGCCGGGCCGGTCAGCGCGCGCAGCAGCACCGGCGGCGTGCGGATGCTGCGCAATCCCAGCATCGGCGCGGAGAGGATCGCCGCCGCGAACAGGTCGGGATCGCGGTGTAGGCAGAGCAGCGCGATCGCGCCGCCCATCGAATGCGCAATCAGCACGCGCGGCAAACCGCCGCGCAGCTTGGCGCGGGTGAATTCGGCAAGCTCGGCGGCGTCGCGGTCGAAGCGGCGCGGGCGCGGGCGGTGCGGCGAGCGCTTCGGCCGGGTCGAGCCGCCCTGGCCGCGCCAATCGAAGCACCAGACCGAGAGGCCGCGTGCCGCGAGGTCGCGGATCGTCTCGAACTGCCGCTCGATGAAGTCGCCGAACCCGCCGACCAGCACGCATTCGGCGCGCGGGCTCGCGGCCGCCAGGTGGCCCCAGCGCAGCACCGCGCCGTCGGCGGTCGGAAAGCTGCCCCAAACAAACCCCGGCGGGTCGAGAAACCGCTCGGCGAGGGCCGGGGCGCGGCGCGCATCGGCGAGCGTCGTCCCCGGGAGGTAACTATCCGGCATTGCTGACCTTCGGCCAATCCAGTGATGACGGCCCATCGCTAGGCGTTAATTATGGCCGCCGCATGGCGGATCGGCTTCTGCTGGCGCACCCGGTCAGCCGGGCGCGCGGAAGCCGACATCGCCCGTGCTCTCTTCCGTGGATCGTCCGCGAAATGAGCCGTACCGCAGCCGGGCCGATAAACCGCGCGATGATAGCAACTCGCGTCGGGTCCGGGCGCGAATTCTACGTTAGCGGCGGGGGATAGTTCGCGGATTCACGTCGGGCCGGCGGCGATCCCGGCATCGTGCAGGCGGCCGATCTCGCCGGCCGAGAGGCCCAGCACCTCGGCGAGGATGCGGTCGGTGTGCTCGCCGAGCCGCGGCGCCGGGCGGGTCGGCTGGCGCGGCGCGGCGCCGAAATCGAGCGGCAGGCCGGGCGCCAGGTAGCGGCCGATCCCCGGCTGGTCGATCTCGGAGAACAGCGGGTTCGCGGTCGAGCAGCGCGGGTCGGAGCGGACCAGCTCGGCGAATTCCTGGAAGGGTCCCCACAGCACCCCGCTGCCGGCGAAGGCCGCCTCGATTTCGCCGAGAGTCCTGGCCCCGCACCACGGAGCGACCACAGCGGCGATCGCGTCGCGCGCCGCGAACCGGCCGGCTTCGGTGTCGAGATCGACCCCGAGTCGCGGCCCGATCGCCGCCAATTCGCCGGCGCGGCCGGTGGCGCGGCCGAGCGCGCGCCATTGCCGCGGGGTCAGCGCGATGACCATCACCCGCCGCCCGTCGGCGGTGGCGAAATCTCGTCCGAAGCTGCCGTAGAGATCGTTGCCGAGCGCCGGCCGCGAGGTGCCGTTGACCTGCAAATCGCCGATGTAGCCGAGGTGCCCGACCATCGCGAGCATCACATCGGCGAGCGCGGCGACGACCTCCTGTCCCACGCCGGTGCGGCTGCGGTGCCGCTCGGCGGCGAGCAGCGCGGTCGAGAGGTAAAGTCCGGTCGCGACGTCCCACGCCGGCAGGACGTTGTTGACCGGGGCGCCGCCCCCTTGGATTTGTTGGTTTCCGGTGACGAGCGGAAACCCGCTCGCCGCGTTGACCGTGTAGTCGACAGCGGCGCTGCCGTCGCGGTTGCCGATCAGGCGCAGCATGATGATGTCGTCGCGCGCCGCCTTGAGATTTTCGTAGTCGAGGCCGGGAAGCGGCGGCAGGTTGGTCAGCACGATGCCGGCGCCAAGGCCCGGCGCGGTGGCGATCGCCTTCGCCAGTTCGCGGCCCTCGGGCTTGTCGAGCGCCAGCGCCACCGAGCGCTTCGCCTTGTTGAGCCCGGCCCAATAGAGGCTGGCGCCGCTCGCGGTGACCGGCCAGCGATGGTGGTCGATGCCGCCCTGGAGCGGGTCGATGCGGATCACCTCGGCGCCCATTTGCGCCATCGTCATGCCGCCGAGCGGCGCCGCGACAAAGGCCGAGAGCTCGACGATGCGCAGATCGCTGAGAAGCTGGTTCATCCCGCACCCGCAGTTGAGGTGCGGGATGCTACCTCATGCGGCGCCGGCGATGAACGAACGCATCGAATGCGCCTCGTACTCGATTTCGTCGAGCCGGCTCTTGACCAGGTCGCCGATGCTGACGATGCCGCACAGCCTTCCCTCGCTGACCACCGGGAAGTGGCGCATGCGGCGGTTGGTCATCTCGGCCATCAGCTCGGCGACGCCGTCGTCGGGCGCGCAGGTGACGACCGGGCAACTCATCACCTCGCTGACGCCGATGTGCATGAGGTCGCTGCCGTAGCGGCCCATCGCCTCGACAATGTCGCGTTCGGAGAGCAGGCCGAGCACGTTCGCGCCATCCTCGCTCACCACCAGCGCGCCGATGCCGCGCAGCCGCAACACCGCGATCGCGCGCTCGACCGTCGCGTCCGGATGGATGGTGACCACCGACCTGCCCTTGTTGCGCAGGATCGTCAGGACATTCATGGGGGACTCCATTCGCCATGGTCGCAAGGAACGACCGTTTGCCGTAAATCATAGGACAAAGTGTCGCAGCGCCGCCAGGCAAAAAATGTAACGCTCGGTAACAGACAGGGCGTTTCGCGGCGTCCGGTTAGCGCAGCGAATAGATGATCTCGCGGTAGGCCGCCTCGGAAAACGCCTTCAGCGTTGTGGTGCGCACCGTGCCCAATTGGCCGAGCACCAGCATAAAGCGCGCGGCCACCGCGTCGTCCGGCGCCTCATAGATAAAGATCAGGTCGTAATCGCCGAGCGTCATGTAGAGCGCCTTGAACTCGCCGCCCATCTCGGCCAGCTCCTTTCGCGCCATGTCGACCCGGTGCGGCGACTCCTTGACCTGCTGGGCGCCGCGGTCGGTCCAGTTGGCGAGGGCGATGTAAGTCGGCACGCGAACCTCCCTGATCATCGGTTTGTAACAATGTGCGTCAATGCACCGCAGGCGGAGCGTTCACCAATGTTTTAGAAGCTCTGCTTATCATATGTCGTGCGTACTGAGTGGCGTTGGAAGGGCTTAGTTCGATGCGGGATTGGATCGCGGATTGGCGTAAGTGGACACCGGCGGAACGCGCCCTCGCCATTGCTCTGCTCATGTCGATGATGGCCGCGCCGGTCGGCATGCTGCTCGGTATCGCCCGGCCCGGCATCTAGCCGCGCTTTTCGCCAAGTCCTGGGATAGGGCTGGTCTCTCCTCCGGCGCTAGCATTCGCCAATATTTAACATTTTAAAATGGTATATATCATCCTATTGACTCATTATATCCTGTGAATTAAATTGAATTTACAGCGCCGATTTGCCGCCGGCTTGCGGGCGCTCCACAAATGCAGCTAACGAGGCAGCCGTGTCGATTTCCGAGATGTTCTCAGCCGCGCCGATCGGGGGTCGGGCGTCGCGTCCGCGCTCCGCTTCCGCCGCTCTCCCGATGCTCCCCGAGATCGCTCCCGGCCAGCTCTGGCTGGTCGAGGCGCCGGCCGCGAAAGGCGCGCCCTCCGCGCCCGTCCGCCATGCGCTCGACGGCGCCAATGTCGTGATCTACGACCGCGCGCTCGCGGGACGCCTGGCGGTTTCGTTCCCGCTCGGCGCCTATGCCGAGCCGGCCCCGGCGGGCGAAAACTCCGGCGCGGCCGCGGCGTCGCGCTGCATCCGCTTCGCGCGCGACGGCTGGAGCGTCGCGCGGCTGCTGCCGCCGCGCCTGCCGCGGCGCGAGCGGGCTCGGCGCATCCGCGAATTCGCCGACCAGCTCGCCGCCGCCAGGGTGCCGGGCTCGCTGCCGGTGCGGGTGCTGGCGGAAGCCGCCTACGGCATCCGCGAAGAGGCCGGCACAAGGCTCGACGGCCTCGCCGACACCGTCGCCACCTATGACCGCGAGACGCGGCTCGCGATCGTCATCGACGCGTTCGGCGGCGGCGTTGCCGCGACGCCGCAGGCGGTCGCCGGCAACGGGCTCGCCGGGTGAGGCTCGACCCCACGGCGCGGCGTCGGTTCGCCGGCGCGGCGGCGGTTCTCGTGATATTCCTCGGCGCGCTGTGGGCGGTGGGCCTGATCCGCCCGCTATAGGGCGGGGTGGCATGACGGGTTCCTTGACCGGCCGGCGCATCGTCGTCCCCGAGACGCGCGAGCTCGAGGTGCTCTCCGGCATGCTCGAAAAGCTCGGCGCCGCGGTGATCCGCTGTCCGCTGGTCGCGATCCGCGCCGCCGCCGACCCGGCGCCCATCGCCGCCTGGCTGGAGCGCTTTGTCGCCGCCCCGCCGGACGATCTGATCCTCTTCACTGGCGAGGGCTTGCAGCGCCTCGCCACACTCGCCGCCGCGGCCGGTCTTTCCGAAACATTCGTCGCGGCGCTGGGGCAGGTGCGCAAGATCACCCGCGGCCCGAAACCGGCGCGGCGGCTGCGCGAACTCGGGCTGAAGGCCGATTTGCCGGTCGAGCCGCCGACCACCGCCGGCATCATCGATATCTTGTCCAAGGAAAACCTGGCCGGCCGGCGGGTCGCGGTGCAGCTCTACCCCGACGCGCCGCACACCGAACTCCTGGAATTCCTGCGCCGCGCGGCGGGAAGCGTCGATCCGGTGCTGCCCTACGAATACGCCTCGGCCGCCGACGCGGCGCGCGTGCTCGAGGCGATCCGCGCGATGGCGGCGGGCGAGATCGACCTCGTCGCCTTCACCAGCTCGCCGCAGCTGCGCCGCCTGCGCCAGGTGGCCCGCGCCCATAACTGCGAGGACGCGCTGGCTCAGGGGTTCGCGAAAACCAGGCTCGCCGCGGTCGGCCCGGTCGTCGCCGCCGCGATCGAAGCGGCGGGCGGCGCCGTCGCGGTCGCGCCCCCCGGCAGTTTCCACATGCGCCCGATGGTCAACGCCATCGTCGCGGCGTTGGGCTAAAGCACGATCCGCTTGCCGAAAACATCGTGCAAGACCGCCGGACCGGTCTACGCATCACGCCGGGGTTGTACCCCAGTTTGAATGTCGCCAACCCGACCCGCAATGGTCGCTCTCGTAAGTCGGCAATTACAGCGGTTCATGCCGCCAAGCCGACCTTGCCGATGCGGTGAAGAACCGGCCCGGTTTAGGGAAAGCGGAGCCTTGATAGGAAGGCTAAGCCCGCTCGTACCACCTCCGCGAGCGCAGCACGAGCTGCACCGGTTGCCCCTGGCCATTCCTCGCAATCACATCCTTTTATATATATCTAGGAGTATGTCCGGTGCTGGCTCATCGCGTACTCCCCGGCCGTGCTCAGGTGCAAGAGGTTAAGGCCCCCGAGCGCCCGGCCACACTGTTCGAAGTGACATCTTGCCCTATAGGACAGGATGTCCTATATCGCTTCCAAATTGCATTGGAGCGCTAACGATGACCGCACATCAATTCCGCACCGTAATAACGAAACTTGGCTTATCGCAGGTGCAGGCCGCCCACGTCCTCAATGTGACGCCACGCACCGCCCGTCGCTGGGCATTGGGCGAGGTGAAAATCTCGCCGCCAGTGGCCAAACTCCTGCGGCTCATGCAAGAGGGCGAAATCTCCATAAAGAAGGTCAAGGACGCAGCGGCGTAATTTTGTGCAGAAATCAGGATTTATGCTCGTCGATCTCGCTGGCGAAGAAACAGCCACCTACCGTGTGCACAGATATCGGGTGCGAATGGCCGCTCTCCTGGCCGACAGGCGAACGGCCGAAACCGGCGCTCCCTCGCCATCGGCGCACGCGTGCTCACGGACGGGTTTTCCGCCCATCACGGATATTCAAATAGGGCGCCCTGCGCTTGACAAGGGAACGAACAGGGAACATAGTAGACATCCGCCTTGGATTGCTACCGATGCAGACCCCGCCCATGCTTCGTCTCACTGCCGATCCCGCTGTCTCCCCGGTATCCCTTTTTTCCCGTTATCCCTGTTTTTTGCCGCCGCTATTCCTGTATTTATCCCTGTTTTCCGATACTAGAATCGCGCAAAATCAACAGGTTGAACCTGATATTTTTTTGTTCCGTACGCGCACGCGGGCGAGGGCAGGCTCGTTCAACCGGCCCTCAATTCCGTCGCCGTCGCCGTCGCCCGCGCCCGGGCCGCGGCGTCGCGCGCCATCTGCGCGCAGAGGCCGGTATAGGCGGTCGGGTCGAGCAGCTTGTGGATCGCCGCCGTGTCGAGATGCGCGGTGACGCGCGGGTCGGCGGCGAGCAGGTCGGCGAAGGATTTGCGCTCGACCGCCGCCGCCATCGCCGCGTCGTAGACGACGTCGTGCGCGTGCTGGCGGCCGATCGCGGCGCCGAGGTCGAGCATCACCGCCTCGGCCATGATGAGCCCGCCGCCAAGGTCGAGATTGGCGCGCATCCGCTCGGGGTCGAGCTTGAGGCCACGGAAAATCTCGACCAGCCGGCTCAGCATGTCGCCGGTGGCGACGCAGGCGCGCGATTCGGCCGAATCCATCATCAGGCTGGTGGTGCGGTCGGCCTCGTGCTCGGTCATCATCGCTTCGAGGGCGAGCGGCACGATCGCGCGGATCTCGGCCGCCGCGGCGATGATGTCCTGGCACAGTTTCGGGTTGCGCTTCTGCGGCATCGTCGAGCTGCCGACCGTGCCGGGCGGCACCGGCTCCTCGACCTCGCCGAACTCGGTCTTCATCAGCGTGTAGACCTCGCGGCCGATGCGCCCGCAGCTCGCCGCCAGCATGCCGAGGAGGCAGATGTTCTCGGCGAGGTGGTCGAGGAGCACCCGCGACGGCACCGCCATCGAGCCGAAGCCGAGATGCCGGCCGATCGCGGCCTGCACCTTGGGGCCGTTCTCGCCGAGCGAGGCGTAGGTGCCGGCGCCGCCGCCCAGCATCGCGACAAAAATCCGCGGCGCCGCCTGGCGGAAGCGCTCGACATGGCGGCAGAGCTCGTCGATCCACACCGCGACCTTGTAGCCGAACGTCGCCGGCACCGCGTGCTGGCCGTGGGTGCGGCCGGCGATCGGCATCTCGGCGCCGCGCTCGGCCAGCGCCGCCGCGGCATCGAGCGCGTCGGCGATCTGCCGCAGGATGATGCGGTGCGCCTGGCGCAGCACCAGCAGATCGCCGGTCTGGGTGATGTTCTGTGTCGTCGCGCCCCAATGCACCCAGCCGCCATGCTCTTCGCCGGTGACGCGCGACAATTCCCAGACCAGCGGCACGATCGTGTGCCCGGTGCGCGCGAACCCTTCGTCGAGCCGGGCGCGGTCGAGCAATTGGTAATGCGCCGCCGCGGCGATCGCGTCGGCCGCCTCGTTCGGGATGATGCCGAGCTCGGCCTGCGCCCGGGCCAACGCCGCCTCGACCTCGAGCCAGGCCTGCCAGCGGTTCTCCAGCCGGTACAGCGCCCGGATGCCGGGGTCCGAGACGCGCGCCGCGGTCGGCAGTTCGTCGCTCATCTTGTTTCCTCCCTCAGGCTTGCCCGATCCTGTATCAACGTCGTTCGCCGAGCGTCTTTCGCCAAAGAGTCTTTCGATTGACGCGTCGCGCGCGCAATGTCAGAGCAGCGGCTATCGCTCAGCCGGGAGGATCAACCATGCCGCATCCCACCGTTTGGCTCGCCCGCCACGGCGAAACCGAGTGGAGCCTGTCCGGCCAGCACACCGGGCTCACCGATCTGCCGCTGACCCCGCACGGCGAGGAGCTGGCGCGCAAGCTCGCCCCGCGGCTGCAGGGCATGATTTTCGCCAAGGTGTTCACCAGCCCGCTGCAGCGCGCCAGGCGCACTTGCGAGCTGGCGGGCTTTGGCGCGGTCGCGGAAGTTATGCCGGACCTCGTCGAGTGGAATTACGGCGATTACGAGGGCGTCAAAACCCACGACATCCACAAGGACCGGCCCGATTGGCAACTGTTCGACCACGGCGCGCCCGGCGGCGAGTCGGTCGACCAGGTCACCGCACGGGCCAATCGCCTGATCGCCAAGCTGCGCGAGGTCGGGGGCGACGTGCTGTGCTTTTCGAGCGGGCATTTCCTGCGCGCGCTCGCGGGGACCTGGCTCGGCTTCGGAGCGGCCGGCGGCCGCTATCTGATGCTGAGCACCACCAGCCTCAGCGCGCTCAGCCATGAGCACAACCTGAAGGAACCGGTGCTCAAGCTGTGGAACGACACGGCGCATTTGAACGCGTAAATCCCATCCCGGCGGAAGGCCGAGACGATATCTGCACCTTAGAGACTCACCATCCCCATCCACCACATCGTCCGGTTGCCGACATCGATGTCGTATTTGCGGACGAAATCGAGCGTCCCACCGTCGCCGATGCGGAACAGCGAGAGGCAGCACGGCACTTCGCGGTAGTTGCCGCCGTCCTTGACCGCGATCCCCTGGATATGGGCGGCGACCAGCAGCTTGCCGCTGGGGTCGATGTGGAAGGTGCGGCAATGGATGCCGCGCGTATCGACATGCTGGATCGGAGTCGGCTTGCCGCTGTCCGGATCGACCGCGTAGACCGCCAGCGTGTTCTTGCCGCCGGCGAAGACCTCGCGGCCTTCCCATTCGACGACGCTGGAGGCGCGGTTCGCGACGTAGACGAAGCATCCGCTCGGATGGACGTGCACCGTGCCCACCGCCTGCCGCGCGCCCGGCGGCACCGGCCGCGACAGAGTGCCCGCGCGGAACGCCGCTTCCGGCGACAGCCTGCCGTTGGTCAACGGGAACATGTCGAGCCGGTTCTCGCGCTCCAGCGACACGTAGACCCAGGGTTTCGCCGGGTGGAAATCGAGATGGCGCGGCCCAAAGCCGAACCCGCCGCCGGGCGCCACCGAGACCTCGTTCGACAGCACGCCGCCGCGGTAGTCGAAAATCTTCAGCGCCCCCGGCTCCTCGGGCTTGCCGCCCGCCGGGTCGTGGCCGCGGGTGACGAGGATTACCTGCCTGTTGTCGGGCGTGGCGCGAACCTGATGGGCGAAAATGCCGGGGTCGATCGTCCCCAGCTGCGGCACCTCGGCGCCGGGCGTGCCGTCGCCGTTGATGCGGTAGACGCGGATCGCGCTCGGATTGTTAAAGGCGACCAGCACGTGCTCGCTGGGGATGTCGGTCGCCATGTGGATCGGGCCGGCAGCGCGACCGGCGCGCCGTGCCGCGACAGCGCGCCCGAATCGCGGTCGATCCGCAGCGCGCTCAGATGATGGTTGGCGCCGGCCGGGCCCATCCCCGAGGCGCTGTCGCTGGTCGCGACATAGAGAAGCGGTCGCGAGGCGTGCGGCCAGGCATATTGCACATTGGCGGGCAAACCGACCGAGCCGCGCCGGGTCAGCGTGGCCCCGGCGACATCGATATCGTAATGCGTCAGCTCGTTTCCGATGCTGGCGTAGAGGGCGATCTTCGTTGAGGATACGGGCATCGCAGATATGCTCCCTTGGCGCGCGATTGTCGTTTTTGGCGGAGTCAAGGCGCTTGCTTACGCCAATACCGGCAATAAGTCTGAAATAGCCCTACCGTTTGGACTAGCGGCTTGGTAGATTCCTTTTCATTGGGAGGGACACGGGCGTCGGCCGCGTGGGGCAGCCGTGAACGCCGCAACATCTGTCAAAACGGAAACTCAGTTGGCTGCAGATTTCAAGGTTGCCATTGTCGGCTCCGGGCCGGCTGGTCTCAGCGCCGCGATTCACGCCGTGAAGCTCGGCGTGACGCATGTGCTGTTCGAGCGCACGCCGCACATCAACGACACGATCTTCAAGTACCAAAAGCGCAAGCACGTGATGGCGACGCCGGAGGTGCTGCCGCTGCGCAGCGACCTCGACTTCAAGGAGGAATCGCGCGAGGAGATCATCGAGAGCTGGTCCGAGAGCGCGGAGAAGGCCAACCTGCGGCTCGGCGTCGAGGTTACCGCGCTCAAGGGCCAGAAGGGCGAGTTCTCGCTGACGCTATCGACTGGCGAGACCGTGACCGCCGAATACGTGATTCTGGCGATCGGGGTGCAGGGCAACCTCAACCGGCTGCGCATCCCCGGCAACGATCTGCCGTTCGTGCAATACCAGCTCGACGATCCCGAGGAATACCAGGGCGAGGAGATCGTCGTCATCGGCACCGGCGACGCCGGCCTCGAGAACGCACTCGCGCTCGCCGTCAACAACAACGTCTCGATCATCAATCGCGTCGCGGATTTCCCGCGCGCCAAGGCGGGCAACGTCGCGCTCGTCGAATCGGCGATCAAGCGCGGCGACGTCCAACATCTCGCCAATTGCGAACCGAAGGGGGTCGAGCCCGGCTACCTGATACTTGATACCGCCGACGGCGCCGGCGTGCGCCTCAAATGCGATCGCATCATCGCGCGGATCGGCGCCTTGCCGCCGCGCCGCTTTGTCGAATCCTGCGGCGTCGTGTTCCCGAACGACAGTCCGACCGCCTATCCCGCGGTGTCCGAGACGTATGAAGCGCAGGTTCCCGGCCTCTATATCGTCGGCGCGCTCGCCGGCTACCCGTTGATCAAGCACTGTCTCAACCAGGGCTACGAGGTCATCGAATACATCCAGGGCAACCCGATCGCGCCCGCCGACGAGCCGCTGATCCAGGACAAGCTTGACAGCGCGGGCGTCCAGATGACGGTGCAAGAGCTGGTCGCCTCGGTGCGCGAGCGGCTGCCGCTCTTCTCGGCGCTGACGACGCTGCAGGTTCGCGAATTCCTGATCCACTCGCAAATCCACTATCTGAAGGCGGGCGACGTGGTGTTCGAGCGCGGCGAGTTCGCCAATTCGCTCTATAACATCTTGGGCGGCGAGGTCGGCATCCGCGTCGACCCCGAGAACCCGGATGAGCTGGTCCGGCTGCGGCGCGGCGATTTCTTCGGCGAGATGGCGCTGATTTCCGGGCGCCGCCGCACCAGCACGGTCGTCTCCACGACGCAGACGCTGCTGCTCGAGGTCGACCGCAACACCATGGTCAAGCTGGTCCGCTCCGAGCCGACCATCAAGGCGGGCATCGACAAAGCCGCGGTGATCCGCGAGATCAAGACCTTCCTTACGCCGCAGGTCGAGGACAGGCTGCTGTCCGAGGTGGTCGACAGCTCGTCGGTCGTCGAATTCCGGCCGAACGAGAAGCTGATCGAAGAGGATGCGACCGACGATTCGGTCTATCTGATCCGCAAGGGCTCGGTCACCGTCTCGATGAAAGTCGGCGGCAAGGATGTCGTCCTCGCCTACGTTCCCGCCGGGAATTACGTCGGTGAGATGGCGCTGATCACCCATCGCAACCGCGCCGCCACCGTCACCGCCGCGAGCGCGACCGAAGCGATCCGCATGGACAGTGGCGCGTTCCGCGCGCTGCTCGACCGCGATCCCGCCTTGCGCCACAAGGTCGAGGCCAAGCTCGAAAAGCGGCTGATGGACCGCGACCTGATGCAGCGTAACGCCGAGGCGGGCGACCTCATCAAGTTCCTGGTCCGCCAGGGCCTCGGCGAAGCGACCGATGTGCTGCTCATTGACGAATCGCTTTGCGTGCGCTGCGACAATTGCGAGACGGCCTGCGCGGAAACCCATCACGGCGTCAGCCGGCTCAACCGCGAAGCCGGGCCGACTTTTGCGATGCTGCACGTGCCGACCTCGTGCCGCCATTGCGAAGATCCGCATTGCATGGCCGATTGCCCGCCGGACGCCATCCACCGCGCGCCCAACGGCGAGGTGTTCATCAGTGACCAGTGCATCGGCTGCGGCAATTGCGAGCGCAATTGCCCCTACGGCGTCATCCAGATGGCGGCGGTGCCGGAAGAGAAGCCGGGGTTGTTGAGCTGGCTGTTCTTCGGCCGCGGCCATGGGCCGGGCGAGGACAAATCGGTCCATGCGATGGAGCGGCGGACCGGCGGCAAGCATGCGGTCAAGTGCGACATGTGCAAGGGCATCGACGGCGGGCCGGCTTGCGTCCGCGCGTGCCCGACGGGCGCCGCGATCCGCGTCGATCCGGCCGGGTTTATCGACGTGATGCGGCACGCCGGGCCATGAGCGTCGTCGATCCCCTCAACCCTGCCGGCGCGCGGCCGACCCGGCACGAATCGTTTCTGGCGCACGACCGTTTCCGGTTCCTCAAATGGGGCGCCCTGCTGGTCTTTGTCTCGATCGTGCTTTATTTCGCGGTTCGACCCTACGGCCAGCCTTACGGCGGCGGCTGGGCCGGCTATACGCTGGGTACGATCGGCGCGCTGCTCATTCTGTGGCTCACCTGGTTCGGCTATCGCAAGCGTACCTACGCCAACAACAGCGGCAGGCTCGCCGCGCGGCTGTCGGCCCACGTCTATCTGGGTCTGGCGCTGTTTTTCGTCGCGACCCTGCACACCGGCTTCCATTTCGGCTGGAACATCCATACGCTCGCCTACGCGCTGATGTGCGTCGTCATCGCCAGCGGTATCTTCGGCGTGGTCGCTTATGCCCGCTATCCGCGGATGATGACCGAGAACCGGCAGAGCATGACGACGGCGCAGATGTTGGGCCGCATCGCCGGCATCGACGACGATTTGCGCGGCGTCGCGATGCCGCTCGACGACACGACGGTCGCCATCATCGAGCGCGCGATCGAGACCAACGTCATCGGCGGTTCTGCTTGGCGCCAGGTGAGCGGCCGCTATCCGAACTGCACCACGGCGGCGGCGATGGCCCATATGGAGGCGCTCGCCGAGGGCCACACCATTGTCCAGGACGCCTGGCGGCAGACGGTTTTGAAGCTCAGCGAAAAGCAGGCGTTGCTCGACCGCGTCCGCCGCGATGTCCGCTTCAAGGCGATGATGGAGATTTGGCTCTATCTGCACGTGCCGCTGACGTTCGCGCTGATCGCGGCGCTGACGGCACACATCATCTCGATTTTCTTTATGTGACTCCAAGAGTGCGTCGTGAAACCGAGTATGTGCCCACACCGGATCTCGCAGTATATCGAATGCGACGGAACACATGGAGGTTGAGGTCACCGTTCTTACCCGCCGCGGTGCTGCCGTGATGCGTCGGTCGCAACATGCGAGCGCGCCCCGGATCGGCCTCGGCCGCGGCACCGACAACGAGGTGCCGCTGGCGGATATCCGCATCGGCTTGCACGTTGCGGCGCTGGTCGAACGCGTCGGCGGCATCTCGATCGAGAAGCTCGGCACCTCGCCGCTGACGGTGAACGGCAAGAGCGTCGATTCCGCCTCGATAAACACGGGCGACGAAATCCTCCTCGGCCCGTATCGGATCGAGGTGCTCGAGCCCCCCGAGGGGTGTGACGGCGCGATCCAGATCGAGCTGGTGCAGCCGATGGGCGCGGCGCTCGAGCGGGTTAACGCCGCGGCGCGGATCGGGCTCGGACAGGCGGGCGCCAGCAAGCGGGTCTATGCGTGGAGCGGCTTTCTGGTCATCGCCGTCGTCGCCTTGGCGGCGCCGCTCGTCGTGTTTGGCGGCAAGCTCGTGACGCCCTGGCACCAGAACGCTCCTCAGCCGCTGGTGCCGACGCTGATCGGCCAGGTCTGGGACACCGGCGAATTCTCGAATGCGCACCGGTTTTTCGGCGCCGATTGCGCGACCTGCCACCGGGGCGCGTTCGCCCGCGTCGCCGACAATGCCTGCCTATCCTGCCATTCCAAGGTCGGCAACCACGTCGAGCACGGGATCCAATTCGGCGCGATCGGCGACCGGCTGTCGTCGATGCGCTGCATCTCCTGCCACACCGAGCACCGCGGCATCGAGGGCAGTGTCGTCCGCACGGCCAGCCTTTGCCTCGATTGCCACCGCAACCTGGCGGAAACCGCGCCGGGCGCCGGCGTGCGCGACATCGGCGGCTGGCCGAACGGCCATCCGCAATTCCGCGCCACGGTGGTCGCCGATACCGCCCGCAAGACGACGACCCGGGTGGAACTCGGTACGAACCCGCCGCCCGTCGATCATCCGGGGCTCAAATTCTCGCACGCGGCGCATCTCAGGCCCGGCGGCTTCCCGGCCTTGAGCTACCGGGAAATGACCTGCTCCGACTGCCATGTCACCGAACCCGGCGGCGAGAGCTTCCTCCCGATCACCTACAAGAACCAATGCGAGCGCTGCCACGAGCTGAGCTTCGACAAGGTCGCGCTGCCCTGGCCCAACGCCAAGGTGCCGCATGGCGACGACACCGGGATCGTCGCGGCGGTATGGAACTACTATGCGGGCCTCGCCTTGCAGGGCGCAAAAGACGCGCCGGCGGCGCCGGGCGTCGAGCGGCGCGGCATCGGAATGCCGACCGAGCCTGCTCCGGCCGCTCCACCCCCCGACACCCTGCCCTGGGTTACCGCCAAGGCCACAGCGGCGCTGGGGATCGTACTCGACGACAAGCGGGGCTGCGCCTATTGCCACTTCGGCACCGGCCCGCAAGGCGTCTTCGATACCAAGAAGATCCTGGCGAACGACCTGCCGCCCAAGTCGGATACGGCGCATTTCATCGCGCCGGTCGAGTTGCGGACGCGCTTCCTGCCCGAGGCGCGCTTCGATCACTCCCAGCACCGCGGCGTCGGCTGCGCCGATTGCCACGCCAGCCGCCAGGCGCAAATGAGTGGCGAGATTTTGATACCGGGGATTGATACGTGCGTAAAATGCCACGGCTCGGAAAACGCCGAGCTGCGGGCGCAATCGACCTGCATCACGTGTCACGTGTTTCATCGCACCGAGCGCGGCCCCATGCGGATGAGCCAGGAGACCAGGCAATGACGGACCGCCGCCCCCGCGGTATTCTCTCGAACCCGGCGTTTCGCGCGACGATGGCCGTGCTGTCGGTCTGGTGCATGGCGCCGGGCGGTTGCGGCGGCGGCGGCGGCCAGTCGGGCGCTCTGCCGGCCCAGGCGACGGTGCCCGCGGCGCCGGCCAACAACACCAATCCCAACCTCACGGCGAGCGACGTCAGCACGATCGTGCTGCAGGCGATCAACGAGGCCACCGCGCGCGGCGCGCCGGCGACGATCGCGATCGTCGACCGCGTCGGCAACGCGCTGACCGTCACGCAGATGCCCGGCGCGCCCGTGGGAATTACCGTGACCTCGGGGCGCGGCATCTCGACCGGCCTCGAAAATCGCGCCATCGTTCCGGCGGGCGCGGTGCCCTCGACGGACGCCGCCCTCGCCAAGGCCATCACCGGCGCCTACCTGTCATCCAACGGCAACGCGTTCAGCACTCGCACCGCCAACTATATCGTCCAGGAGCATTTCCCTCCGGGCGTGCGGAACAGCCCGGGTGGGCCGCTTTTCGGCGTGCAGTTCAGCCAGCTCTCCTGCTCGGATTTCAACACCGTCGCCTCGCCGACGCCGGGAGGCACCAATGCGGGCCCGCATCGCTCGCCGCTCGGCTTCTCGGCCGATTCGGGCGGATTGCCGATTTACAAGAACGGCGTCCTCGTCGGCGGCATCGGGGTGATGACCAAGAGCACTTATTCGGACAATCTCACCCCGCTCGTCGGCCTGCCGATCGACAATGACGAGGTCATCGCCTTGGCCGGCACGAGCGGGTTCAGCCCGCCGCCGACGATCACCGGCGACAACATCGCGGTCGGCGGCCTGACGCTGCAATACGTCGACGCGACGCCCGCCAATTTCGCCGCGCCGGTTTCGGCCGCCGGAACGTTCACGCCGATCGCGGTGCCGGGTTATTTCGCCGGGACGGCGCCCGGGCAGACGGCGGACGCCGGCCTCACTTACGGCAGCGCCGACGGCGCCTCCGGCGCCGCGCCCGACGGCGCGCTCGGGCCGATGATCTATCCCGGCACGACGATCACCTCCTACGTCTTCACCGACGGCGCCGGCCACATCCGCTTCGCGCCGACGAACGGGCTGGTGCCGGCGGGCCAGGCGCTGACCGCCGCCGAGGTGCAGGCGCTCGAGACGAGCGCGCTCAACGTCGCCTATTCGGCGCGCGCCGGCATCCGCATCCCGACCAACAGCTTCGCCCAGGTGACGGTCTCGATCGTCGACCTCGACGGCAACATCCTGGCGATGGCGCGCACCCCCGACGCGCCGATCTTCGGCTCCGACGTGTCGCTCCAGAAGGCGCGCTCGGCGGTGTTCTTCTCGCGCAGCGACACGGCCGCCAAGGTCAACGCGATCACGATCCCGGCCAGCACGGTGACGGGCACCTTCGCCGACTATATCGCGCGGTCGCAAGCCGAAATCGACCCGGCGGTGTTCGGCGGCGACGGGATCGCCTGGTCGGAAGTCGCGATCGGCGACATTTCGCGGCCGTTCTTTCCCGACGGCATCGACGGCAGCGGCCCAGGCTCGCTGAGCCTGCCGATCGACCGATGGAGCATCTTCTCGACCGGCATCCAGCTCGACCTGGTGGCGCCCGACATCCTGGCCGGGGTCGGCGGCGCGCCGCCGCCGCCGCAAGGCTGCGGCAGCGGCAGTGGATTGGGCACCGGCCTGCCGCCGACGCCTTCGGGGGGAAAGACCCAGCTCGCCAATGGCCTGCAGATCTTCTCCGGCGGCTACCCGATCTTTCGCGGCAACACGCTCGTGGGCGGGATCGGCATCTCTGGCGATGGCATCCAGCAGGACAGCATGATCTCCTTCCTCGGTCTGCAGAATTTCGCGGAACCCGCCGGCGGAGGAACCCCCGTCGGCAATGCTCCCGCCGCGATCCGGGCCGATACCCTGGCGCCCGGAGGTGTGCACTTGCGCTACGTCAACTGCCCAGCAAATCCCTTCCTCAACTCAACCGTGCAGAACCCGTGCTAAGCGCCCGGCGGGGCATAAACTCGGCGCGGCGCCGCGGGCGCCGGTGCTGCGGCGCGCTCGCGTGGCTCGTGCTGACCTCGGGCGTGGCCGCGGCGGCAACACCGCCCAATCCGGGGATCGGGCTCGACGAGTTGCGCCGCGACCTGCGCATGGCCGATGATCTCTTCAAGGCGACGAGCAGCGATGCGGCGGCGTTCGAGCGGGCGCTGCGGACGCCGGCGCTGCGCGGCGAGCTCGAGCAGACGCTCAACCGGCCGCTGCCCGACGAGACGTTGCGGGCGATGGCCTCGCATGCCCGCGCCGAAGCCGATTACTGGGCGGCTTACCGGAGCGGCGTCGAACGGACGATCGGCGCCGAATATCCCGGCTCCGAGGGCCGTCGCGCCCCCGGCCGCCGGCCGCCGCCACCGGACGCGGTAGAGCCGATCGTCAACCCGGCCGCGCTGCCGCCGCCGCAGCCCTTCGAGCAGGGCATCGACATGCCGGTGCCCGACCGCTGGCGCATCCTCGACGCGCTCGGGCGCTCCGAGAACCCGCTGGACCCCTACAACACCAACACGTTGAAGGCCGACAAGCCGATCTTCGGCGACGACTGGTTCCTCAATGTCGGCGCGATCGCCGATACGATCTACGAACCGTCGCGGGTGCCCACCGGCATCGGCGCGCAGTACATCGCGCGGCCGGGCGAAGACAACACGTTCGGCAAATACGGCCGCACGCTGATCAGCGAAACCGACATTGTGGAACTCGCCCTGATCAAGGGCGACACCGCGTTCAAGCCGCCCGACCTCGAAATCCGGCTGACCCCGGCGTTCAACTTCAACTTCAACACGGTCGGCGAGGTCGGGGTGCTCAACATCAACCCCGCCAAAGGATTGGATCGTAGGGACAATTTCCTCGGTCTGCAGGAAGGGTTCGTCGATTATCACATCCGCAACGTGTCGGAGTATTACGACTTCGATTCGATCCGCGTCGGCATTCAGCCGTTCAACGCCGATTTTCGCGGCTTTCTGTTCCAGGACAACCAGCTCGGTGCGCGCTTGTTCGGCGATCGCGACGCCAATCGCTGGCAGTACAACCTCGCCTACTTCCAGCGCCTCGAGAAAGACACCAACAGCGGGCTCAACGATCTGGGCGAGCTGGTGCGGCAGGACGGCATCTTCGTCGCCAATTTGTTCCGCCAGGACCTTCCCGTGACGGGTTTCACCTCGCAGATCGTCGATCTGTACAACTGGAACCGGGAAGGCGATCAGTTCTATTACGACAAGAACGGTTTCCTGGTGCGGCCGGCGCAGATCGGCGACGATCGCGGCTATGATTACGACGTCAATTATCTCGGCTATAACGGCGACGGCCATTTCGGCCGGATCAACCTGACGGTATCGAGCTACTGGGAGTTCGGGCACCAGACCCACAACCAGTTCGGCGCGCCCAACAACAGCGGCGCGACGATCAACGGCTTCTTCGCGGCGGCCGAGCCGTCGATCGATTTCGATTGGGTGCGGGTCCGTCTGTCGGGACTTTATGCGAGCGGCGCCAGCCATCCGCAGAGCGGGCATCTCGGCGGCTTCGATTCGCCGTTCGAGAACCCGCAATTCGCCGGCGCCGATACCAGCTTCTGGATCCGCCAGTCGATCCCGCTGATCGGCGGCGGCGGGGTGGCGCTCAATACGCCGAACGGCGTGCTCGCCGATCTGCGCGCCTCGAAGGGTGAGGGCCAGTCGAATTTCGACAATCCCGGCGTCATGCTCGCCGGGATCGGCGGCGATTTCGACATCCTGCCGGAGCTGCGGCTCTCGACCAATTTCAACTATTTGCGGTTCACCAACACCGCCTCGCTCGAGTTTCTGCGCCATGTGCCGAACATACCCAACTCTATCGGCGGGGATTTGTCGGCGGCGCTCACCTACCGACCGCTGTTCACCCAGAACGTCGTGCTCCGCCTGTCGGGCGCGATGCTCATCCCGGGCAGTGGCACCAAGGCGTTGTTCAACACCGATGGCGGAGGCGCGCTGTTTGGCACCGGCGGCCTGCTTTATTCGGTGATGGCCAACGTCATCCTGACATATTGAGCCCATGCTGCGACGCACACTGATCCTCTTCGGGCTGCTCGCCGGCTTCGCCGCCGGGACGGCGCTGGCTGACGAAATGACCCCGGTCTCGGCGGCGGCGCCGCCGGCGCCGCAAAAGGAGACCCAGGCCGAGGCTCAGCTGAAGAGCGGCGGCTGCATGAGCTGCCACACGACGACCGACTCGGTGAGCATGCACACCAGCCCCGGCGTCATCCTCGGCTGCGCCGATTGCCACGGCGGCAACGCCGCGGCGGTCCTGCCGCCGGGCACCCCGCCCGACAGCCCCGAATACCGCCGGGTGCTCGACGCCGCGCATGTTCATCCGCGTTTTCCCGAGGAGTGGAACTACCCGTCGAGCGCCAAGCCGGCGCGCACCTACACGCTGCTCAACAAGGAATCGCCCGAGTTCGTCCGCTTCATGAACCCGAGCGATTACCGCGTCGCGCGCGAGGCCTGCGGCGCCTGTCACATGGCGGTGATCGCCGCCAACGAGCGCAGCCTCATGTCGACGACCGCGATGTTCTGGGGAGCGGGCGCCTACAACAACGGCGTCCTGCCGTTCAAGCACACGATCGTCGGCGAGGCCTATACGCGCGACGGCAAGCCGGCGGCGCTGATCGACCCGCAGATGCCCGGCCCGGAGGCCGCCCGGCTGCACGGGATCGAGCCGAAGCTCGTGCCGCTGCCCGTGTGGGAGACCTTCCCGACCGGTGACGTGTTCCGGGTCTTCGAGCGCGGCGGCCGGACGATCATCACGCAGTTCCCCGAGATCGGGAACCCGAACTCGACCGGCGACATCCAAAAGCTGGAGGAGGACGGGCGGCCCGACCTCAAGCAGTCGAACCGCGGCCCGGCGACCGGTCTTCGGGTATCGATCCCGATCCTCAACATCACCAAGACCCGGCTCAACGACCCCGACATGTGGTTTCTCGGCACTAACGACAACCCGGGCGACTACCGCAATTCGGGCTGCGCCGGCTGCCACGTGATTTACGCCAACGACCGCGACCCGCAGGAGGGCGGCCCCTACGCGAAGTTCGGCAACCGCGGCGCCGGCTTCGGCAGCGACCCGACGATCCGGAAGGGCGAGAGCGGCCATCCGATCGTCCACCGCATGACGACGGCGATCCCCACCAGCCAATGCATGATCTGCCACATGCACCAGCCGAACCTGTTCATCAACAGCATGCTCGGCTACACGATGTGGGATTACGAGACCGGCGCGCCGCAGATGTGGCCAAAGCAGCAGCGCTATCCGAACGACGAGGAAATGCGCGCCACCTACGAACGCAACCCCGAGGGCGCGGCGGTACGCGGCAAATGGGCCGACCCCAATTTCTCGGCCGACGTCAACGAGCTGAACCCCAAGCTCACCGACACCCAGTTCGCCGATTATCACGGCCACGGCTGGAATTTCCGCGCGATCTTCAAGCGTGACCGCAAGGGCAATCTGCTGGACGACAGCAACAACATCATCTCGGCCAGCGACCCCGAAAAATTCAAGAAGGCGGTGCACCTCGATTCGATCCACGTCGATTTCGGCATGCAGTGCGTCGATTGCCATTTCTCGCAGGACAATCACGGCAGCGGGCACATCTACGGCGAGGTCCAGGCGGCGATCGAGATCACCTGCTCCGATTGCCACGGCACCGCGACCAAGTACCCCGATCTGAAGACGCATGGGCCGGCCGCGCCGCCCGGCGGCCACGATTTGACGACGCTGCGCACCGCCGACGGCCGCCCTCAGTTCGAATGGCGCGACGGCAAGCTCTTTCAGCACTCCGCGGTTTATCCCGGCCTCGAATGGGAGATGACGCTCGTCAAGGACACGGTGACGCCGGGCAACCCCAAATACAACCCGCGGGCGGCGCGCGCCAAGCTGATGTCGAAAGGCACCTCGATGCAATGGGGCCCGGGCGTGCCGGAAAGCCAGCTCGCCCATTCCAACGACGAGATGGCCTGCTACACCTGCCATCTGTCGTGGACCACCAGCTGTGCCGGCTGCCATCTGCCGATCGAGGCCAACCAGCATACCACGCGGCATCATTTCGAGGGCGAGATGACCCGCAACTTCGCGACCTACAATCCCGAGGTCGCGCGCGACGACATGTTCCAGCTCGGTCGCCACAGCTCGGTCAAGAACAACATCATCGCGCCGATCGCCTCGCGCTCGGCTCTGGTGCTGTCGTCGACCAACATCAACCGCGAGCACATCTATGTGCAGCAGCCGCCGGTGTCGGCCGCCGGCTTTTCCAGCCAGGCGTTCTCGCCGCACTACCCGCATACCGAGCGGCGCACCGAAACCAAGACCTGCACCGACTGCCATATCTCGGCGCAGAACGACAACAACGCGATCATGGCCCAGCTGCTGCTGCTCGGGACCGATTTCGTCAATTTCGTCGGCTACAATTCGTGGGTCGGCGAGGCGAGCGACATCGAGGCGGTGCGCGTCACCGAATGGGACGAGCCGCAGGCGGTGATCGGCAGCTATCTGCACCGCTACGCCTATCCGGATTACTACGCGAAGCATCTCGCCAATAATCGCGAGCTGCAGGAAGCGCACGGCCACGGTTCGAACAACGCGCAATGCATCCAGCTGCGCGGCGAATACCTTTACGTCGCCGAGGGCGACAAGGGGATGCGGGTCTACGATGTCGCCGCGATCGCCGATAAGGGCTTCTCGGAGCGCATCGTCACCGCCCCGTTCTCGCCGCTGGGCCAGGACACCCACATCGCCTCGGCCGACGCGACCTGCGTCGTGCTGCCGACAAACCAGCCGATCAACCCGCCGCGCAACGCCGGGCTCAACGAAGCGCTGAACTTCAGCGAGAATTACGGCCCGGTGATGCGCGGGGCCAATGAAGAACAGGTGATGCACCCGATCTACAACTACGCCTACATCACCGATGCCGTCGAAGGTCTGATCGTCGTCAACGTCAACACCTTGCAGGACCAGGAACCGCGCAACAATTTCTTCAGCCGCGCGCTGACCTGGAACGACAGGGGCATCCTCACCGGCGCGCGCAATCTGGCGATCGCCGGCACCCGGTTTTATGTGATGGCGGATGCCGGAATCGTCGAATTGGATATGGACGATCCGCTGCATCCGCGCGTGGCCGCGGTGATCCCGGTGCGCGACGCGCGCTCGGCCGTGGTGCAGTTCCGTTATCTCTTCGTCGCCGACGGCGCCGGGCTCGACGTCGTCGACATCACCAATCCCGACCGTCCGGCAATCGTGCCCAGCGCGCACGTGCCGCTCGCCGACGCGCACCACGTCTTCGTCGCGCGCACCTACGCCTATGTCGCCGACGGGCGCGACGGACTGGCGATCATCGATGTCGAACGGCCCGACCATCCGCGGGTCAAGATGATGTACACCGCCGATGGCAAGCTCAACGACGCGCGCGACGTGGTCATCGCCTCGACCAATGCCTCGCTCTACGCCTATGTCGCCGACGGCGCCAACGGGCTCAAGGTGGTCCAGCTGACGTCGCCCACGACCCAGCCCAATTTCTACGGCTTCTCGCCCGATCCGAAGCCGCAGCTGATCTCGTGGTACCCGACCGCCTCGCCGGCGTTGTCGCTGTCGCGCGGGCTGGAACGCGACCGCGCGGTCGACGAGAGCGGGCACCAGATCGCGGTCTTCGGCCGCATCGGCTCGCGGCCCTTCACCCTGGATGAGATGAAGCAGCTTTATATGGGCCCCGGCGGCCGGCCGTTCAGCGTGACCGACACGGTGCAGCAGCAGGATTTCCTGCCCGGGCGGCATCTGTCGGCCGCTCCGCCTCCGACCTTCCCGGCATTGCCGGGGCGGGAGCCGGGCGCGCCGCTGCCCTGAGCCGCCGCTGCCCTGAGCCGCTTCGCGCCGACGGAAGCCGCGCGCGATCGGCGCTTGGTTTCGGGTGCTCCAGGCGGAACTTGTGCTATCGTGGCGGCGATGGACCGGCGAGCGTTTATCTCCCTCCTCTCGGCGGCTCTGGCGGGCCCCGCTCTGGTATTACCTGGGGCGGCGCGGGCCGCGCCGGCCTTGCCGAAATTGCGCCGGTTGAAGCTCGTCAACGCGCATACCGGCGAAACCTTCAACGGTCCCTACCGCGACGATGGCGGGCCGATCGCCGCGGCGATGGAAGACCTCTCGGCCTTCCTGCGCGACCATTATTCGGGCGAGACGATCGATTACGATGTCGGCGTGCTCGACTTTCTCGCCGGGGTGATGGAATCCGTCGGCGCGACCCAGGCGACCGTGCTTTCGGCGTACCGCACCCGCGCCACTAACAAGATGCTGGCCCGCACGACATTCGGCGTCGCCGACAATTCGCAGCACATTTATGGCCGGGCGCTCGACATCTACTTGCCGGCGCGGCTCGACGTGGCGATGGAGACGGCGCGCGCCATGGAGCGCGGCGGCGTCGGCTGGTATCCCCAATCGCACTTTATCCATCTCGACACCGGGCCGGTGCGCAACTGGGAGCTCGGCGGCGCGGGTTTCGGGCGGCTGCTGTTGGAGATGCGCCGGCTGATCGCCAATGGCGAGCTCGGCGTCTCGGACCAGGGCACCTTGTCGCTCGGCGACGCGCGCAAACCGCTATCGGCGCGCGAGCGTCTGGCTTTCCACCGCCTCGTCGCCAAGGCCGAGGCGGCGTTCTCCGCCGGTCACTGAGCTTTCGCCGGCTCCGGTGGCGCGCGGCTCAATTTCAACGCAGCCTCGCCGGCGGGCGAGGTCAGCAGCACGCGGTCACGGCCGATCTCCTTGACCGTCCAGCCGTCGAACAAATCGCCTTCGGCGATCTCCGCGCGGTGCGCGCCCTCCGCGACAAAGGCCTTGCGCGTGGCGCCGGCGCCCATGATCCCGACGAGCCGGTAGCGGCTCTCGATCGATGGCCCCGGCGCCGCCGCCGCCGCGCCGGGCGGCGCCCGCCGCGACGGCGTGAAGAGCGGACGCTCGACGATCGCGGCATAGGTCGAGAGCTCCGGCAGTGCGGCGAGCAGCGGCGCCGGGGCGGCGGCTTGCGGCGCCGCGAGCGGCCGGGCGGCGGCCCTTGGCGGCACCAGCCAGGGCCAGATGGCGAGGCCGGCGAGCAGGGCCACGGCGCCGCCTAGCGCATGATTGAGGCGCAGCTCTGGGAGCTTTACCGCGATCATGGCGCCGGCTCCGCTTTGAACCCGGAAATGTCGAGCTGGAAGTCGAGCGGGCCCGTCGCGGCATCGGGGGATGTCGCGTGCGACTGGATCTGCAGATTGTCGGGATAGAGCAGCGGTCGCGCGGTCTCGATCGCGTAGATCAGATTTCGCAGGCTCGCCGTGTCGCCGCTGGCGCGCACCCTGACGCCGATGCGCGTGGCGCCGGGCACCGCATCGCCGCGCAGCACCTGCAGCCCCTGGACCTGGACATGCGCGGCGGCGGCGGTGCTCTTGACCGTCTCCTGCAACAAGGCCGAAGCCTGCGATTCCGCCATGTCGGGATAGATCAGCGCGGGCCCGGCGGGGGCGGCGGCGCTCGGCCCGGCGTCGGCGAGCGCCCGATAGCGCTGCAGCAGCTCCGCCTTGGCGGCGAGCGCGTCGCTGTTGTCGCCGATGAGGCCGCAATATGCCGCGAGCGGACCGATGCAGAACGCCGCGACCAGCAGCGCGAGGATCGCCAACGCCCCGACACGGCTAACCAAGGGGCGGCCGAGGGCAGAGCGCTCGGCGAGGGTCACGGCTTCAAATCGCCCGATTGCGCGCTCTGCGGAGCGGTTTGCAGCGCGGCCGGTGGTGTACCCTGGGCCACTCCCAATGTCGCACCGAGCTGGAAATGTTCGAGGCCGGAGGCTTCCCGGTTGATCGGCGAGCGGAACACGATGCCGGTCACATCGCGGCTCTTTTCGAGCGCCAGCGCCACCGATGCCGCCGATGGCGACAGTCCGTCGAGCACCATTTCGCGCGCGGAGATCGACAGCGAGAGGAGCCACGACCCGTCCGGCACGGCGCGGCTCAGCGCGTCGAGCGCGGCGACGAGCGGCGGGCGGCCGGCGCGCAGCGCCAGGATCGCGGCGCTGCGCGCGCCGACGCGGCGTTCGGCCTCGCCGCTGCGCAACGCCATTTCGGCGCGCGGCTTCAACGCGGCGATCTCACGGTCGAGCGAATTGAGTTCGGCCCGTTGCGCCAAGGGCCACGACACCAGCACCGCCAGCCCGGCCAGGAATGCGGCAAAACCGAGCAGACGCGTCGCCGGCGCGGCGTCGCGGCGCACCACGGCAAGCGTGGCCGTCGGCAGGAAAAGCGGCTTCGCGTCGGCCGCGCCAGCGACCGCGATCGCCGCCGGGCGCAACCCGTTTTCGGCCAGGGTCAGGCAAATGCCGTCGACGATCTCGCGCGGCACCGCGACGATCTCGACCGCGATGGCGCTCGTGCCGTCGTCGCCTTCGCCGACGACGCGGTGCTGGAAATAGACGCGGTCCGCGGGAAACGGGAAATGCCGCGCGATCTCGAAGCCGAGGATGCGGTCGAGCTGCCCTTTCGCCCCGGCCGGGAAGCTGACGATTTTCGCCAGCGCGCGTTCGGGCGGGATTTCGACGATCACCGCGCGCCGTCGCGCGGCGGGCGGGATCAGCCGCGATAACCCGGCAGCGTCGCCCGCCCGCACGTCGATCTGGCCGATCGGCCGCTGACCCTGGCGCAGCAGCCAATAGCGCTCGCCGGCCTCGATCGTCATGCCGCGCCGGCCGCGCGCCGCGGCGTAGCGGCGCAGATCGTCGCGGCAGGCGCGCAGCTCGGCCAGCCACCAGCCGAGCGCACGGCCGAGCACCGCGCGGGAGCGCGCGGTCTTAATCGGGCGGTTGGCGGCAATCGTCATGGTGGGCCGACGGCCTCGTGGTCGGAATCGGCGGAGCTTAGAGGAAATTTCGGCGGCGCGGAACGACCGCCGCGCTCAAGGCGCACGACGCCGCGGCGGGCGTACATTCGCGCCCGGATCCGCCGGCGGCGTGCGCCAGCCCATAATCTGATAGGGGTGCGCCGATTGCTCGGTCAGGCGAACCAGCAGTTCGGCGCGGTAGCGCGCGCCATCGGCGGTCGTCGCGGTCGCCGCGATCGTGAAGTCGCGTCGCGGGCTCGTCACCACGTATTGCATCGCCGCGGCCGGGACGAGGCCGGCTCCGGCCGAGGCAAGGTCGTGCACGCTGGCGCGGGCGTCGAGGAAATCGTCGACCATGCTGTCGGTCGCGCCGGGAATCGCCATCAGCACCGCGCGCGGCGCGACCAGCGGGTCGATCGCCGAGGCGCCGGTCGCCACCGTGACGCTGTCGGCGAGGCGGTCGTAAAGCTGCTCGCCGATGCCGGGAATTTCGGCCAGTTCCTCGGTTACCGAAAAGCGTCGGGCCGGGTGCGGCTCGTCCGTCTCGGGGCACATCGTGCCGGTGTCGCCGCGCCGGTCGAGCACGTTGCAGGCGATGAGCTCGGCTGCCTCGCGCGGCGCCCCGGCGCCGGCGAACAGCCCCGCCAGTATCTCCTGCGGCGCGGCGTTGAGGTCGATCTTGCCGGATTCGTCGGAAATCGCGATCGCCACCGTTGTCGTGCCGAGCCGCCAGCCCTCCGGCGTGCCGTCGAACGCGGTCGTGCCGGCATCGCGGCGGCGCAGCAGGCGGACGATGCCGAGCTGCGTCCCGGCCTCGGCGGCGTGACGCGCCCGGCTCACCGCGAACGCATTGCGAGCGATCTGCAATTCGCCGCGCGTCGCAAAGGCGACCGGCGCGATCAGCATAAAGATGAGCGCCACCCCCCACAGCGCGAGGATCGCGATCGAGCCGCGTTCGCTGTTGTTTTCCGGCACTACCCGGCACCCCACAACCGCACGACGATCGCCGGCTGCGGCGGGTCGCCGTCGCTGTCGAGGATCACGCGCACCCACAGCGGCAGCATGCTCATCGCTTCCCAGCGGTCGTGCCACGCCGGATCGGCGTTGGTGCTGTCCGCGCCGAAATAACCGAGGCGGAAATCGCGCACCCTGTCGGCGATGATGCTCGCCGCGCCGCGCGGGTCGCCGGCCGAACCGGCGAGCTGGCGCCGCAGGATCAGTGGGCGATCGGGGCGTGTCCGGTCGACCGTCAGGGCGATCCGGTAAAGCCCCGGACCGCTGTCCTCGGCGACGCCGAGGAACTCGACCCGGTCGGGCTTGCCGATGAATTCGCCGCCGGCGCTGCGCGGCACGAGGGCGGCGGAGCCGAGCGTGCGGCGCAGCAGGTCGGCGCGGCTCTGCCGGCTGTCGAGGCGCTCGGCCTGGCGCGTGTGCCGGTCGAGGCCGGAGGCGGCGAGCCGGATGCCGTGCAGCAGGATGAGGGAGACAAACGCGCTCAGCCCCAACGCCACCACCACCTCGATCAGGGTGAACCCGGCGTCGCGGCGCGGCCGGGTCACGGCGCGGCATTCCCGAGACGCAGCGTCGCCAGCGAAAGCTGCCGGCTGCGGCGCCCGTCCTGCCAGGCGACGCTGACCGCGAGGCGGTAGAGCCGCGGCAGGCCCGTGGGCTGGGCGAGCCGCGTGTCGTCGCCCTCCTCATAAGGCGCGACCGTGGTCTGCCAGGCGAAGCGGCCGGCAAAAACGCCCTTGTCGGTTGCCGGGCGCAGCGTCGCGGTCGCGCCGGCGAGCGCCAGCCGCTCCTCGGCCAGCGCCAGCGCCGCCTCGGCGTCGGACGCGGTCTCGTGGCCGATGAGACCGTTGCTGAACACCCCGGCGACCGCCGCCAGCGCCAGCCCGACGATCGCCAGCGCGACCAGCACCTCGATCAGGGTAAAGCCGGCGGGCGCAGCGCTTTCGCCGGGGTTAAATGACGGCCCCCGTCTAGCGCAGCGCATCCGTCCGCCCCGTGAGCGCATCGACCGCGATCTCGCGCTGGCCGTTGCCGCTGCTGACCAGGATGCGGCCGCCGGACGATCCGCCCGACGGGTAGAACGAGATCCGCGGCCCGCCTTCGGTGGCGACGCGCAGTTGCTGGACGCCGCTCATCAGCGGCAGGGTGAAATGGCGGCGGTCGAGCCAATAGCCGCCGCCGGCGTCGCCCTGAAAGACCACCGCGCGGTCCTCGACCATCGCGGTGCTGCGCGCCCCGCGCAAGGCGGCGCGGAGTTCTTCGGTCGCGGCGGTGAGCGTCGGGCCGGTGGCGTGGCGGGCGAAGAGCGGCGCCGCGATCGCCAGCGCCACCCCGGCGATCGCCAGCACGATGAGAAGCTCGATCAGGGTGAAGCCCGAAATGTTGCTTCCCTTTGGCCGGACCTGATCCGGCCGGAATGGCTTGAAGAGAGCCAGACGTGGAGCCATTTCCAGCCATTCCGCGGTTTTGCGAAGCGCGCGCCGGCATTATAGCACGAGGCCGGCTCAGAGGGCTGCGCCCCACCCTGGCGTCACCGCACCGCGAACACCTTCATCACCTCGTCGCCGAAATGGTTGATGACCTTGACCGCGATGCGGCCGGATCGCGGTTTTGGGAACGGCCGGGACGTGTCGCTCTTCAGGCTGGCCCAGGCTTCCTCGTCCTTCAAGGTGGTCTTCAGCGCCTTGTAGGGGTCGGTCTCCGCGCCGAGGAAATAGGCGTGGCGGACGAAGAAGCTCTCCTCGTTGTAGTCGGTGTCGATAAACCACAGCGCGATCGATTCCGGCCCGCCAGAGACGACCTCGCCGCTTTGCGGGTGGAACACATCGACGCCCTTGATCCTGACCCGAACCTGATCGTTGTCGCCGCCAAGGGAGTTAACCTCCTCGATCTCGATGTCGGGCTCGCCGAACACGACGAACAGATTGCCCGACCCGGTGCTCTTCAACTCGCCGGCCATGTGCAGGTCGGCGTTCATCCGCGCCTTGAGGATCGGGATGCGGCCGAGACGCTCGAACTCCGACGAATGGGCGTCGAAGTTGAAGGCGCAGGCGATCACCATGTCGAACCGCGAATCCGCCGCCTCGCGGGCGGCTTCGACCAGATCGGGGCGGGAGACGGTGCCGAATTCGGGGCCGAGGAAAATCCCGGCGCGGCGCTGGGTCTCGCCTTCGAGATAAGTGCCCTCGGCGCAGATGAACGCGCCGGGCCAGGGGACGAGCGCGGTAAAGGCGATGCGGTCTTCCTTGTGCGCCTGCTGCACCCCGGCGGTTTTGAGGTTTTCCAGCACCATCGCGGCGAAGTCCGGCCCTGAGCCTGTCGAAGGGCCGTCGCCCCATTCCGCGCCGTCTTCGGCGAGGGCGCCCTCCGCAAGCGACAGCGTGTCGATCAGGCTGTCGTCGTGGTCGACCGCGAGCGCCCGATGCGGCGACAGGCTCTCGACCGTGAACGGCCCGGCGACGCGGGTGCGCGACGGGTCGGGGTAAGGCTTGTCGTAGAGGTACTCGAACTCGGCCTTGGCGGCGATCGAGGCGTCGATCTCCTGCTGCCGAGCGATCCGCGCCTGCCACCACTCGGCATGCAGCTTCAATGCTTCGGCCGGCCATGCCGCACCGGCCTCGCGCGGGATTTGCCATTCCTGCCAGGGCTTCACCCCGCCCTCATCCTGAGAGCCTGACTTGAAATGAATTGGGTGATTTCAGTGAGTTGTGATTCCTTGTTGTTGTCAGACAAACAGGGGGCCACAACATGTGGACTGAAATCACCCGGGCGGAGTATCGGCGCGAGGAGCTGCGCTA
>DASRLO010000149.1:0-13009 GCA_035648415.1 Allostellaceae bacterium | reverse complement strand
ACCTGATCACCGTCTTGGTGGCCCTCGGCGGCCACCTGATCACCGTCTTGGTGGCCCTCGGCGGCCACCTGATCACCGTCTTGGTGGCCCTCGGCGGCCACCTGATCACCGTCTTGGGCTAACACCAGCTGATAAAGTGGGTTTCCGGCGCGTTCTCCGACCCTGTCGAGGTAGCCAAAGCGCGCGAGATCGCGAAGGTATGAGGCTACCTTTCTGGCATCTCGGAGGCCCATTTCTTCGGCGATCGTAGACGTGCTCGGCCACGCAAATAGGTCCGCGTCGGCGTGCGAGCTCACGACGATCAGCGTCCGCAGATGATTGCCGCAAAGCCTTTTATCGTGGGCTGCAGACAGCGGAACGCGCCCGAAAATGTTTCTTCGACGACTCACGCGCGCCGACTATCTGCTGGCGTTCTTAGTCGGCGGTTTGCTGGGCGGCATTTCTACGCGGCCTCGCCATTCAACTTCGCGCGCCATTTTGCTAATGGCACCTTCAGCCTGCCGCCGATCGTGATCGTCGGAATGTCGCCGACTTTTGCCGCCGCATAGCTACGCTGGTAACTTAACCCGGCCATTGCGCCGGCTTCGGGCACGGAACACGTAAGCTTCTCGGCCATTTTTGTGGTGTCGTTTTCCACCGGCAGCTCCTCTATAAAAAACCCAACGATATGTGTATGTACCCTGCAACATACAGCATATTGAGCCGATAGACAAGCGCGCGAGTGCATGGTACATACACATCAGCACTGAGCGAATGGCGGCAAGATGGAAACGCATCAGAAAAGACCCGGCGAACGGCGGCGGACACCCCTATCCGTTCGGATTAAGAAAGAGACGCGCGAGGCCTTGCTGGCCTTAAGTACGGCGGAGGATCGCTCCCTCACAACCACGGCAGAAATGCTGATTGAGCAAGCGCTCGATCGTCGGCACCTGCTCGACCAGGTTTTTGACCTGACCTATCAGAACCCGAAGCTAATCGGGCTACTACTGATGATTGGCCACGCCGCCAACAACACGCTCTCTGCTATTGAGGCAAAACGGGCGGTGACACGGCAGCAAGATCAATCGGCCCCGGAAATCCCTTGGATCAATGACCCCGATGCTTTCAACGAGGTGGCGGTTGCGGCCAAACAGGTCATCGAAGCATTTCGCCCTGTCGGAGATCGCGGAGGAGGCGCCTTGGGTAAAGCTATAGGTCGAGACACGATTTTCCATTTTGTCGATGGTCCGCCTGGCAATTCTCCGGCGCTGGATGCGGCTCGCAATAGGATCGATAGCGATGCCGTGGCGCGCGCCCGTCGGCGCCAGCGGTTCTATGACGACGACGGAATGATTGGGCCGACAACTGAGGAATTGGAATTACCCAGCAAAGGAACACAGAAATGAGCGGCCACGTTCGCAAGAGGTCGCCCGGCAGTTGGGAAATCCGCTGGCGTGCGGGAGGCAAAATCCGAACCACAACAATTAAGGCGAAGTCTCAACGCGCCGCCGAGATCGAGCTAGCAAAATGCGTCGCTGCGGCGGCAATCGGCCAATTCTCTAACGCGCCCGCGCGGCTGACCTGTGCCGACTGGTTCGACCAGTGGCATGCATCGTTCAGCGGAGCGCCCGTGACGCTGACGAATTACCGCTCGGTAATCGACCGTCATCTGAAGCCGAGCTTAGGCGCGATTAAGCTGCGCGAGCTTGGCCCGATCGATATCAAACGCATGTTCGTGGAATTGGCGAAAACGCTGAAACCGAGCAGCCTGGGCCAGATTCGCAATGTGCTGGCGTCGTCGCTGCGCGAGGCCGAACGGCTGGACATGATCCCCCGCTCGCCGCTCGACCGGCTACGCGGCGCGCTGCCGATCGGCCCATCGCCGGAGGCCCGGCCAGCTGACAAGAACTCTATTGATCGAGCCATTGCCGCGCTTCCGATCGGGGATCCCCGACGCATGGCGCTGTATCTCGCGTTGGCGCTTGGATTGCGCCGCGGTGAAATTTGCGGGCTCCGGTGGCGAGACGTAAGCGACGGCGCGATCATGGTCCGCGAGCAGATTGTCCCGGCCGGCAAGCAGAACATCACGAAGGGGCCGAAATACGGCAGCACCCGCGAGATCAAAATCGGCCCGAAGGTCGCCGAAGCACTGAGGCAGCACCGTCTCGCGGTTGCCGAACAGCTTCTAGTCCTGGGGGTGCGTTTGACAACCGATCACCCGGTCTGTGCCCACGAAGACGGCCGCGCGCTGCGTCCCGGCAGCCTTACGGGATGGTGTAGTCGGCACGGCATCCGGTTGCACGGCGTGCGGCACCTAAATGCCAGCACACTTATTGCTACCCAACCGCTGCCGATCGTCTCCGCGCGACTGGGCCATTCTCGGCCTGATATCACTTTGCGCACCTACTCCCACGTCCTGCCGGGCCAGGACGATGCCGCGGCCGAAGCGATCGATGCCGCCATCGGGTAGCACCCTTTGCCCTCCCCAGTGCAGCGGCAGCCTCCGGGCTGCCATTTTTTCGTTTGGTAGCAACCCGGTAGCAAAAGGGCCAAAATGCCGGCCCCGCGAGCGAGGAAAGCCGATGACCGATCTAGAACCGATCCCCTATTCCGACCAGCAAATCCGCCGCATTTTGGAGACGGTGAAGACGATCGCGATGGTGGGCGCGTCGTCCAACTGGAACCGGCCGAGCTACTTCGTGATGAAGTACCTCCAGGGCAAAGGCTACCGCGTCATCCCGGTCAATCCGGGGAACGCGGGGCAGACGCTGCTCGGCGAGACGGTCTATGCGTCACTCAAGGACATCCCGGACAAGATCGACATGGTCGATATGTTCCGCGCCGCCACGGAGGCGCCGGGGGTGGTCGGCGACGCGATCGCGATCGGGGCCGGCATCGTGTGGATGCAGTTGGGCATCCGCAACGACGAAGCGGCGGCGGCGGGCGAAGCGGCGGGCCTCGAAATCATCATGAACCGCTGTCCGAAGATCGAATTCGGCCGGTTGGGGGGCGAATTGTCGTGGAGCGGGGTCAATAGCGGCATCATCCGGAACCGCGCGGCGCAGGCGCCGCGCCCCCGCCCGGTCAAGGAGCCGCCGGGGGACAACGGTTCCGGATCGCCTAATCTCAGCTACGGGTTCGAGACCCGCGCGATCCACGCCGGGGCCGCGCCCGACCCGACCACCGGCGCGCGCTCGACACCGATCTACCAGACCACCGCCTACGTGTTCGACGATGTCGACCACGCCGCCTCGCTCTTCAACCTGCACAATTTCGGCTACATCTATTCGCGGCTGACCAACCCGACCGTGTCGGTGCTCGAAGAACGCGTCGCCAGCCTCGAAGGCGGCCGCGCCGCGGTGGCGGCGGCCTCGGGCCACGCCGCGCAGTTCCTCATTTTCTTCACCTTGATGCAGCCGGGCGATGAGTTCATCGCCTCGCGCAACCTCTATGGCGGGTCGCTGACCCAGTTCGGGCTGTCGTTCAAGAAGCTCGGCTGGACCTGCCATTTTGTCGATCCGCTCGACCCGGAGAATTTCCGCGCCGCGCTGACGCCGAAGACCAAGGCGATCTTCATCGAGAACCTCGCCAACCCCGGCGGCATCGTCGTCGACATCGCGCGGGTCGCCGAGGTGGCGCACGCGGCCGGCATCCCGCTGATCGTCGACAACACCTTGGCGACTCCCTATTTGTGCCGGCCGATCGATTACGGCGCCGACATCGTCTGTCATTCGACGACCAAGTTCCTCGCCGGGCACGGCCATGCGCTGGGCGGCGTGGTGGTCGAATCGGGCAAGTTCGACTGGTCGCAGGGCAACCGCTTCCCGTCGCTGACCGAGCCGGAGCCGGCCTATCACGGGCTCAAATTCTTCGAGAATTTCGGCGATTTCGCCTTCACCACCAAGGCGCGGGCGGTGGCGCTGAGGGATTTCGGACCGGCGCTGTCGCCGATGAACGCGTTCCTCACCATCACCGGCATCGAAAGCCTGCCGGTGCGCATGGACCGCCATGTCGAGAATGCGCAAAAGGTGGCGGAATTCCTCGCCGTGCATCCGAAGATCGCCTGGGTCTCCTATGCCGGGCTCAAGGACAGCCCGTATTACGAGCTGGCGCGGAAATACCTGCCGAAGGGCGCCGGCGCGGTGTTCACCTTCGGCGTCAAGGGCGGGTTCGAGGCCGGGGTGAGGCTGGTCGAGAGCGTGCGGCTGTTCTCGCACCTCGCCAATATCGGCGACACCCGCAGCCTGATCCTGCACCCCGCCTCGACGACGCACCGGCAGCTGACCGACGAGCAGCGGAGCGCCGCCGGCGCCGGCCCCGACGTCGTGCGCCTCTCGGTCGGCCTCGAAACCGCCGACGACCTGATCCGCGACCTCGACGGGGCGCTGGCGGGTTAGCTGGCGGCCGGGTGCCGGTCGTCGCCCGGCAGGCGCCAGCGGGTGGTCGCCAGGTCGAACACGAGCAGGGCCGCCGCCGAGGCAGCAATCGTCAGCGGGATGCCGATCGCGCTCGCGACGAAACCCCAGGTGGCGCTGCCCAAGGCCATCGACCCGTTGAAGACGATCATAAAAATTGACAGGCCGCGGGCCCGCACCCAGCCCGGAAGGGTCACCTGGGCGGCGACGTTTATCGTCGCGACCACGGCGACCCAGGCCGCCCCCGCCACGAGCAGCACCGGCACCGCCAGCCACAGCGTGTTCGCCCCCGCGAGAGCGATCAGCAGGCCGGCCGAAGCGACGCTGCCCATCCGGGCGATCCGATCCGGCGTATACCGCGTTCGCAGCCGCGGCAGGATGACGACCGCGGCAATCCCGCCAACGCCAAGGCAGCCGAGCAGCAACCCATAGGTTCCGGGACCGCCGGCCAGCCGGTTGCGCGCGATCAGCGGCAGCAGGGCGAAGTAATTGCTGGCGCAGAAGGCGTATCCGGCGGAGCGGATCAGGGTCGCCCTGACCTCGGGCTCGCCGAATGCGTAGCGCAGCCCGGCGGCGACCGCGGCGATGATCCACTCGCGCGTCTGCTGCGGCCGGTCCAGCACCGGCAGCCAATGCAACAGCACGGCGATCACCGCGAGATAAAACAGTGTGTTGACGAAGAACGGGCTGGCCGCGCCCCAGCTCAGGATCAGCATGCCGCCGAGCGCCGGGCCGATGACGCGGGCGACGTTGATGCCGATGCTGTTGAGCGAGACGGCCGGCGCCAATTCGCGGCGCGGCACCAGGTCCGGCACGATCGCCTGAAACACCGGCATGGCGAACGCCAGCACCGTTCCGAACAGGAACGAGGCGGCGAGGATCACCGCGGGCGTGGTAAGACCGAAACCGGTCGACAGCCCGAGCACCGCCGACAGCACCATCGAGACGATCTGCAGGATCACCAGCAAGCGGCGGCGGTCGACGACATCGCCCAGCGCGCCCGCCGGCAGCGCGAAGAGGAACACCGGGAGGCTCGTGGCGGTCTGCACCAGCGTGACCATCACCGGCGTCGGCCGCAGCTCGGTCATCAGCCACGCGGTGCCGACATTCCCCAGCCAGATGCCGATGTTGGAGGTCAGACTGGCAAGCCAGACCGCGCGGAAGGTCGGCAGCGCCAGCGGCGTCCAAGCCGAAACGCGCCGGCTTTGCCCGGCGGCGGACGCCTCTTCCGACACGCGAGTTGGGATCTCGGCAGCGAGTCTTCAGGTGCCTTATGCCTGGGCGCCGCTAGCGTGCGCTCACCAGCTCGACGTCGAAGGTCAGCGTGGCGTTGGGCGGGATCACCCCGTTGGCGCCGCTGGCGCCGTAGGCCAGCTCGGGCGGGATGACCAGCGTGCGCTTGCCGCCGACCTTCATGCCGGCCACGCCTTCGTCCCAGCCCTTGATGACCTGCCCGGCGCCGAGCTTGAAGGTGAACGCCTTGTCGCGGTCGAGTGAGCTGTCGAACTTGGCGCCCTTGCCGCCGTTCTTGTAAAGCCAGCCGGTATATTGCACCGCGACGAGGTAGCCCTTCTCGGCGACCGCGCCGTCGCCGATCTTGGTGTCGGTATATTTGAGCCCGTCGGCGAGCTCGACCGGCTTGCCCTCCTGCGCGCCCACCGGCGCGGCAATGACGGCGAGATACCCGGCCGCCGCGGCAAGGGCGGCAAAGCGAAACGACATCGCGAAACTCCTGACTGGGATGCGGCTGAGGAGCGCCATCATGCAGGCTTGGCAGTGGCCGCCGCAAGGCGGAGCGTGCTAGCGTCCCGACGATCCTGATCCCCCCAACAAAAACCGGAGGAAACCCATGGCGCAGTCTCAGTCCGGATCGGCGCAACCGACTTCCGCGCGCGACGCGGTTCGCAATGTCGTGCCCGACCTCATCGGCTACACCGAGAAATGGCTGTTCGGCGAGGTGTGGGAGCGCCCGCAACTGTCGAAGCGCGACCGCAGCCTGATCGTCGTCGCGACCCTGATCGCGCTCGGCCGCGAGAAGCAGCTGGTCGGCCATCTGGAGCGTGCGCTCAACAACGGGCTCAGCAAGACCGAGCTCGGCGAGGTCATCACCCACCTCGCCTTCTATGCCGGCTGGCCGGCGGCGATGACCGCAGCGCTGGTGGCGAAGGACGTGTTCGAGAAGCACTGAGCGAACGCCCCTCATCCCTCCCATCGCCAGGCGATGGGCCCCTTCCCTCTCCCGCATGCGGGAGAGGGTCGCGCGCAAAGCGCCACGGGTGAGGGCTTGGCGCTGTGACAATTGATTGGAGGAGAATGCAATGAAGGTCGGTTTCATCGGGCTCGGCACGATGGGCGCCAGCATGGCGGCGAACCTGCAAAAGGCCGGCTATGAGCTGGTCGTCCACGACATCCGCCGCGCGGCGGCCGAGCGCCATTTGACGGCCGGCGCGGTATGGGCGGACAGCCCGAAGGCGCTCGCCGAGCAGTGCGAGGTGATCTTCACCTCGCTGCCCGGCCCGCCCGAGGTCGAGGCAGTGGCGCTCGGCCCGAACGGGCTCCTCTCCGGTATGAAGCCCGACACCGCCTATTTCGACCTGTCGACCAATTCGCCCACCCTGGTGCGCCAGATCAACGCCAAATTCGCCGAGAAGAATGTCTACATGCTCGACGCGCCGGTCAGCGGCGGCCCGCGCGGCGCCGCCTCGGGTCGGCTCGCGCTGTGGATCGGCGGCGACGAGCAGCAGTTCAACCGGCACAAGAAGGTGCTCGACGCGATCGGCGACGCGGCCCGCTATATCGGCCCGATCGGCGCCGGCTCGGTGGCGAAGCTGGTGCATAATTGCGCCGGCTACGCGATACAGACCTGCCTCGCCGAGGTCTTCACCATGGGGGTCAAGGCCGGGGTCGAGCCGTTGGCGCTGTGGGAGGCGGTACGGCAGGGGGCCGGCGGAAGGCGGCGCACCTTTGACGCGCTCGGCGACCATTTCCTCACCGACAGCTACGATCCGCCGGATTTCGCGCTGCGCCTCGCGCACAAGGACGTGACCCTCGCCACCGAGCTCGCCCGCGAGCTGAAGGTGCCGATGGCGATGGCAAATCTGGCGCACGGCGAACTGACCGCCGCGCTCAACCGCGGCTGGGAAGGCCGCGATTCGCGCGTCGCGATGAACCTGCAGAAGGAACGCGCCGGGGTGACGATCAAGGTCGATCCGACGGAAATCAAGGCCGCGCTCGAACGCGACGGCAAATAGTACGCAGTTCGGCGCCGGACCCGCGTCGAAACGCGGGCCGATGAACAGGGGAGAATTACATGTCTGGGAGAACAGTTGCGTTCGTGCTGGCCGTCTGTGGAATTGTCGCGCTTGGCCTCGGCCCGGCCGCAGCACAAAAATCGGGCGGCATCCTCAAGCTCTATCACCGCGACAGCCCGGCGAGCCTGTCGACGCATGAGGAGGCGACGGTCTCGGCGATCGCGCCGGCCATGGCGATATTCAACAACCTGGTGCTGTTCGACCAGCACGAGAAGCAGAACCGGCCGGAATTCATCAAGCCCGAACTGGCCGAGAGCTGGACCTGGAACGACGACCACACCAAGCTCAGCTTCAAGCTGCACCAGGGCGTCAAATGGCATGACGGGCAGCCGTTCACCGCCAAGGACGTCAAGTGCACCTGGGACATGCTGAGCGGCAAGTCCGACCAGAAGCTGCGCCTCAACCCGCGCAAGGCCTGGTATCAGAACCTCGACCAAGTCGTCGTCGACGGCGACTACGCGGTAACCTTCGTGCTCAAGCGGCCCCAGCCGGCTCTGTTGATGCTGCTGGCCTCGGGCGACTCACCGGTCTATCCCTGCCACGTCCCGCCGCAGCAGATGCGGCTGCACCCGATCGGCACCGGCCCGTTCAAATTCGTCGAGTACAAGCCGAACGAATACATCAAGCTCGCCAAAAATCCGGACTATTGGAAGCCCGGCCGACCCTACCTCGACGGCATCGAATGGACGATCGTGCCGAACCGCGCGACGCAAAGCCTCGCTTTCATCGCCGGCAAATTCGATATGACCTTTCCCTATGAGGTCACCGTCCAGATGACCCACGACATCAAGAGCCAGGCGCCGACCGCGATCTGCGAGATCGACCCGACGATGGTGTCGTTCAACCTGCTGGTCAACCGCGACAACCCGCCGTTCAACGATCCCGATATCCGCCGGGCGATGATGCTGACGATCGACCGCAAAGCCTTTCTCGACATCATCTCCGAGGGGCAGGGCCAGATCGGCGGCGCCATGCAGTCGCCCCCCGCCGGGCTGTGGGGCCTGCCGCCGGACATCCTGCAAACCCTGCCCGGCTATAGCCCCGATATCGAAAAGAGCCGCGCCGAAGCACGCAAGCTGATGGAAAAGCACGGCTACGGGCCGAACAACCGGCTCGCGGTCAAGGTCCAGACCCGCAACATCGCGCAATATCGCGACCCGGCGGTGATCCTGATCGACCAGATGAAGCAGATCTACATCGACGGCGAGCTCGATGTGGTCGAAACGGCGAACTGGTTCCCGCGGATCGCGCGCAAGGACTACACGGTCGCCGGCAACCTGACCGGCAGCGGCGTCGACGACCCCGACGCCTATTTCTTCGAGCATTATGCCTGCGGCTCCGAACGCAATTACACCAACTACTGCAACCCCGAGCTTGAAAAGAAATTCATCCAGCAATCGGAAGAAGCCGATCAGGAAAAGCGCAAGAAGCTCGTGTGGGAGATTGACAAAGTCCTCACCGAGGACGGCGCGCGGCCGATCGTCTACCGTTACAACCTCGCGACCTGCCATTACCCGCGGGTGCATGGGATCACGACGATGGTCAACAGCATCTTCAACGGCTGGCGCTTTGAAGACGCCTGGCTCGATCAATAACGCGACCGACCACTGGCCGCGACGGCGGGATGCACCGGGAATGCGAGCGCCGTGCGTTTAGGATAGTATGGCGGCCGCGCTGTCTCGGCTCGCACCTACCGATCCCAACTGCAGACAAGGCCCGGCCCCGTCGTGAACCAGCCAGCCCCGCTGTCGGTCGTCGCGCTGTTCGAGAACGCCGACATCGTCGTCAAGTTTGTGCTTCTGCTGCTGCTCGCCGGCTCGGTCTGGAGCTGGGCGGTCATCGTCGACAAGATCGTCCGGCTACGTACCGCGCGCCGTTCGGCCGGCGCGTTGACGCTGCGTGCGGCTGACGCGCGCACCGCCAAGGAGCTGGTCGGCGGGCCTTACAGCGCCGAGACCGGACTTCCCGCGGAGGCCGTGCTGGCGGCCGGGGTCGAGGAATGCGTCGCAATTGGCGACGGCACGCTCGAAACCATGGCCGAACGGCGCGAGCGGATCGACCGGGCGATGCGCCTCGCACTCAGCGCGCAGCTGCGCCAGCTCGAACATCGGCTGCCGTTTCTCGCGACGCTCGGCGCGGCGGCGCCGTTCATCGGCCTCTTCGGCACGGTGTGGGGCATCATGCGCAGCTTCAACGCGATCGCCGCCGCCAACAACACCAGCCTCGCGGTCGTCGCGCCCGGCATCGCCGACGCGCTGTTCGCCACCGCGATGGGCCTCGCCGCGGCGATCCCGGCGGTGGTCGCCTACAACAAGTTCACCGTCGACATCGGCCGTTTCTCCGGCTCGATGCAAGGGCTGATCGGCCGCAGCAGCGGAATTCTGAGCCGGGCGGCGGTCGAGGGAGATTGACCATGGCGGTGCGGCTTCCCCCCTCCGGCGATCCCGGCGAAGAGCGCTACGTGCCGCTCGCCGAGATCAACGTGACGCCGATGGTCGACGTCATGTTGGTGCTGCTGGTGATCTTCATGGTGGCGGCGCCGCTGCTGACCGTCGGCGTGCCGGTCAACCTGCCGAAGACCAGCGCCGCCGAAATCACCCAGCCGCAAGAGCCGATCGTCGTGTCGCTCAACGCGGCCGGCGAGAGCTTCATCGGCGACCAAAAAATCGCGGGCGACGAGCTGAAGGCGAAGCTCGCCACCCTCGCCGCCGCCGACCCGACGCGGATCGTCTACGTGCGCGGCGACCGGACGATCGAGTACGGCACGCTCATGGACCTGCTGGGGCTGGTCAACACCGCCGGCTTCGCCAAGGTCTCGCTGCTCGCCGAGGCGGCCAAGCCGCAATAGTAGTAGCCCCGGCTACTGCGGCGAAAAACGAAATGCGCTAGCATCCGGACCATGGAAGAAACCTACTGCTTTGGCGGCAACCCGCTCGACCGCGTCAGCGAGCGCCGCCGCGACAAGGAATGGATCGGGTCGCTGCTCGCCGCGCCCCACAGCCGTATCCTGCCGCTCTACGATTTGAAGCCGGCGGTCGGCGACATGCTGCGTCCGGCGCTCGAGTGGCAGCCGGTCGCGGCGTGGCGCGAGGCGATCGGCGCGGGCGCGACCTGCGTCTTCCTCGGCGTCGCCGACGACGGACGCGCGCATTTCGCGGTCGACGCAACCGCCTCCGGCATTCCGGACACCGAGAACGTCGACATCCGCACGCTGGCGCCGCTGGTCCCGGCGGGCGAGGCGGCAATCCTCGCCGAGGCGCGCTCGGTGATCGACTGGCACGCGCGCCACCGCTTCTGCGCGCAATGCGGCAACCCTACCGAGGTGGCGTCGGCGGGCTGGACCCGCCGCTGTCCGCATTGCCGGGCAAGCCACTACCCGCGCTCGGACCCGGTGACGATCATGCTGGTCGTGCGCGGCGAGCGGGCGCTGTTGGGCCGCAACAAGCGGCGGCCGGGGTTACGCTTCTCGTGCCTCGCCGGGTTTATGGAGCCGGGCGAGACGCCGGAGGAGGCGGTGCGGCGCGAGGTCAAGGAGGAGAGCGGCATCCGCGTCGGCCGGGTCAAGTACCTGGCGGCGCAGCCCTGGCCGTTCCCTTCGACCCTGATGATGGGGTTTCTCGCGGAGGGGGTCAGCGAGGAAATCACGATCGACCCCGAGGAACTTGCCGAGGCGCGCTGGTTCGAGCGCAAGGAAATCCGCGAGATGGTCGCGCGCGCCGCTTCCGGCGAGGACGATCCGAACCGGGTTTCGCTGCCGCAGCCTCTGGCGATTGCCCATCATCTGTGCCGGCGCTGGTCGAACGGCTTGGACGAGCTTTAGGAGACGCCGCATGACCATCACCATCAAAAAGTTGCACCCACTCTTCTGCGCGGAAATCGGCGGCGTCGACACCGGCGCGCCGATGGACGATGCGATCTTCGGCGAAATCCGCGCCGCGCTCGACGAATATTCGGTGCTGGTGTTCCACGACCAGAGCCTCGACGACGAGCGCCAGGTCGCGTTAAGCCGGCGCTTTGGCCCGCTGGAAAAATCGGGCAAGGCCAACCCGGCGACCGGCACGCATTTCGCCCGGCAGTCCAATCTCGACATGGCCACCGGCGCGGTGATCCCGGCCGAGGACCGGCGGATGATCTATCAGAAGGGCAACTACCTCTGGCACACGGACAGCTCGTTCAAGGCGGTGCCGTCGCTGTGTTCGCTGTTGTCGGCGCGGGTCGTGCCGCCGGCCGGCGGCAACACCGAATTCGCGACGATGACCGCCGCCTATGACGCGCTGCCCGACGACACCAAGCGGAAGCTCCAAGACCTCGTCGCCGAGCACAGCCTGGTTTATTCGCGCGAGACGGTTTCGACCGAATCGCTGACCGCCGAGATGAAGACGGAATTGCCCGGCGCCTGGCAGACCATGGTGCGCCAGAACCCGGTCAATCACCGGAAAGCGATCTATGCCGGCGCGCATTGCTCGCACGTGATCGGCTGGCCGCGCGAGGAAGGCCGCGCCTTCGTCGCCTGGCTCAACGAATTCGCGACGCAGCAGCAGTTCTGCTACAGCCACGCGTGGCGCGACGGCGATCTGGTGATCTGGGACAACCGCGCCGTGCTGCATCGCGCCACCGCCTACGACACGCGCGGCCACAAACGGCTGATGCAGCGCACGACCGTCAGCGGCGCGATCATCACGACGGCCCAGCCGGCGCGCTACGAGCTGGCGGCCGAGTAGATTTGTCCGCGCGGATAGCCGTCGTCACCGGCGCCAGCGCCGGCATCGGCCTATACACTGCGCTTGGCCTCGCCCGCGCCGGGATGCAGGTGATTGTCGTCGGGCGCGACCCGGGACGCGCCGAGGAAGCGCGCCGGTTCATCCGGACCCGGGCGCCGGGCGCCGAAATCGACACCGCGCTCGCCGACTTCGCCAGCCTCGACGCGGTGCGCGGGCTGGCCGCCGACATCCTCGCGCGGTACGACCGGATCGACGTGCTGGTCAACAACGCCGGGCTGATCTGCCCGCGTTTGGCGCAATCCGCCGACGGCTACGAGCTGACGATCGCGGTCAACCATCTCGCGCCGTTCCTGCTGACCAGCCTGCTGCTGGACCGGCTCGAGGGGTCGGCGCCCGCGCGCATCGTCACGGTCGCCTCGGTGGCGCATCGCGGCGCCCGGCTCGACCCGGCGACGATGACCCACCCGCCGGAGTGGACGCCGCTTTCGGCTTACGGCCGCTCGAAGCTCGCCAACATCCTATTCACCCACGCGCTGGCGCGCCGGCTCGATCCGGCGCGCGTTACCGCCTGCTGCCTGCACCC
>DASRLO010000148.1:0-7743 GCA_035648415.1 Allostellaceae bacterium | reverse complement strand
TAGCGCAGCTCCTCGCGCCGATACTCCGCCCGGGTGATTTCAGTCCACATGTTGTGGCCCCCTGTTTGTCTGACAACAACAAGGAATCACAACTCACTGAAATCACCCAATTCATTTCAAGTCAGGCTCTCAGGATGAGGGGCTTTCGTGGCGGCAACGTCGTACCTCATCCTGAGGAAGTCGCGAAGCGGCTGTCTCGAAGGACGCACCTGCGGTCGCTCCGAGACGACAACCGGCCGGAGGCTCAGGCCGCGGTGCCGCCGACGGTGATGCCGTCCATGCGCACCGTCGGCTGGCCGACGCCGACCGGCACGCCCTGGCCGTCCTTGCCGCAGGTGCCGACCCCATCGTCGAGCTTCAAATTGTTGCCGACCATCGAGATCTTGGTCATCGCGTCGGGGCCGTTGCCGATCAGGGTCGCGCCCTTGACCGCCGGTCCCACCTTGCCGTCCTCGATCAGGTAGGCCTCGGAGGCCGAGAACACAAACTTGCCCGAGGTGATGTCGACGCTGCCGCCGCCGAAATTGACCGCGTAGAGGCCCTTCTTCACGGAGCCGATGATCTCCTGCGGGTCGTGACCGCCGGCCAGCATGTAGGTGTTGGTCATGCGCGGGATCGGCACGCTGGCGAAGCTCTCGCGGCGCCCGTTGCCGGTCGGCTTGACGCCCATCAGCCGCGCGTTCATGCGGTCCTGCATAAAGCCTTTGAGGATGCCGTCCTCGATCAGCACGTTGTAGGCCGAGGGCGTGCCCTCGTCGTCGACGGTGAGCGAGCCGCGGCGGTCGGGAATCGTTCCGTCATCGACCACGGTGACGCCCTTCGAAGCGACGCGCTGGCCCAGCAGCCCGGAAAAGGCCGAGGTCTTCTTGCGGTTGAAATCGCCTTCGAGCCCGTGGCCGACCGCCTCGTGCAGCATGACGCCGGGCCAGCCCGGCCCCAGCACCACCGTCATCTCGCCGGCCGGCGCGGGGACCGAGCCGAGATTGACCAGCGCCTGGCGCAGCGCCTCGTCGACCTGCATCTTCCAGTTGGCCGGGTCGAGATAGCGCTCGTAGGCGAAACGGCCGCCGCTGCCGTAGGAGCCGGTCTCCATGCGGTCGCCGTCGGCGACCATGATCGAGACGTTGACCCGCACCAGCGGGCGGATGTCGGCGACCCGGCTGCCGTCGGCGCGGATGATCTGCACCGCCTGCCAGACGCCGCTGATCGACGCCATCACCTGGCGCACGCGCGGGTCGAGCCCGCGGGCATAGGCGTCGATGTCGGTGAGCAGCTTGGTCTTGGCCGAGAGGTCAACCGCGCCCAGCGGGTTGAGGTCGGTGTAGAGCTGGCGGTTGGTGCCGACCGGCGGGTCGGCCATCGTGCCGTGATGGCCGCTGGCGACCGCGCGCACGGTGACCCCGGCGCGGCGGATCGCCGCCTCGGACACCTCCGACGAGTGGGCGTAGCCGGCCGCGTCGTCGGCGATCGCGCGCAGGCCGAACCCTTGCGTTGTGTCGAACGCGGCGCTGCGGATGCGGCCGTCGTCGAGCGCGACGCTCTCCGACTGGCTGTATTCGAGGAACAATTCGCCGTCGTCCATGCCGTGCAGCACTTCGCCGACCAGCGATTCGACGCGTTGCGGGTCCATGCCGGTGCGCGCGAAGAACAGGTCGTCGGTCACGGCGAGGTTGGTCATCGGCTGATCCTCAGTGGCTCGGTTGCCCTCAATATGATGTCGTTGCCCCCGCGGCGGAAGGCCGGATCGTCGAACGCCTCCCCGCTTTGCGTAACGGGCGGGCCGTGTGCGGCGGCTTGCCGCAACAGGTTAGGGGTCGGCGCGGGGTGTTGTTGCCGCGTCGGGCTTTGGTGTAGGGTCAGCCTGATCGGTTGCTGTCGCCGGGAGCCAAAGATTTAGGTGGCGGTGCGGCTTCGGCCGAGCGGCGCGAAGCCCGGACGGTCCCGCTCGGATCATCATTTCCGAACAGTGGATCCGGGCGGCTCGCCGCGAGGTCCGGCCGGCCCGGTTGCCCTGGGGACTGTTGTCTGGGGCGTCCTCGCCGAAGGGGAGCTGCAAGGAATGGCGCGGTTGGCGACAAGAACAGTGCGAAAATTTGGCCGGAACGTGGCGGCGGGACTGTGCGCCTCGTTGGCCCTGGCGCTCGGCGCGGGCGCGGCGCTCGCCGACAAGCCCGAACCGTGGCAGTTCGGCTTCCAGACGGCGGCGACGCCGATTACCGAGCGCATCCACACGTTCCACCACGTGCTCCTGGTCATCATCTTCGCCATCGCGCTCTTTGTTTTCGGGCTCCTGGCCTATGTCATGGTGCGGTTCAATCACCGCGCCCATCCGGTGCCGACCCGCACGACGCACAACACGGTGGTCGAGGTGCTGTGGACGATCGTCCCGGTGCTGATCCTCGTCACCATCGCGATCCCGTCCTTCAAGCTGATGTACTACATGGACCGCGTGCCTGAATCGAAGATGACGATCAAGGTCACCGGGCATCAGTGGTACTGGGAGTACAACTACCCCGACCAGGGCAATCTCGACTTCAATAGCAACCTGCTCGCCGACAAGGAGCGCAAACCGGATCAGCCGCGGCTGCTGGAGGTCGACAATCCGCTGGTGATCCCGGTGGGAACCAACATCCGGGTGCAGATCGCCGGCAGCGACGTGATCCACAGCTGGTTCGTGCCGTCTTTCGGGTTCCAGGAATACGCCGTCGTCGGCCGGCTCAACGAAGCCTGGATCAACGTCGAGAAGGAAGGCACCTACTACGGCGAGTGCAACCAGATCTGTGGCGTCAACCACGCCTTCATGCCGATCGAGGTCAAGGTCTTGTCGCCGGCCGATTTCCAGAAATGGCTGACCACGGCCAAGACCAAGTTCGCCGCCGCCGACGCACCGGCGGCAAGGCCGGCGGCCGATCCTGAAAAGCAAGTGGCCGCAGCCGCGCCGGCGCCGGCCGCCCAGCCGGCGGCCGTGGAACCGGCCCGGGCCGGCAACTGACAGCGAAGGGGTTTCCGATGGCTTACCAGGCTGATGCCGACCACGCGGATGAGGGCTACGGGCACGGCCACACTCCGGGCTTCTTCGTCCGCTGGTTCTGCTCGACCAACCACAAGGACATCGGCACGCTGTATTTGATCTTCGCGATCTGCGGCGGGCTGATCGGCGGCGCGTTTTCGCTGATCATGCGCATTCAACTGTCGCACCCCGGCAACGAGTTCATCTCCGATCATCAGGTCTACAACGTCATCATCACCGCGCACGGGCTGATCATGATCTTCTTCATGGTCATGCCGGCGATGATCGGCGGGTTCGGCAACTGGTTCGTACCGATCATGATCGGCGCGCCGGACATGGCCTTCCCGCGCATGAACAACATCAGCTTCTGGCTGCTGGTCCCGGCCTTCCTGCTGCTGCTGGGCTCGGCCTTCGTCGGCCAGGGCGACGGCATCAACAATTCGCTGCACGGCGGGGCGGGGGTCGGCTGGACGATCTATCCACCGCTGTCGGGCTCGGGTCCCGGAGGCCATCCCGGGCCGTCGATGGACATGGCGATCTTCGCGATCCACCTCGCCGGCGCGTCGTCGATCATGGGCGCGATCAACTTTATCACGACGATTTTCAACATGCGCGCGCCGGGCATGACCCTGCACCGCATGCCGCTCTTCGTCTGGTCGATCCTGGTGACCGCGTTCCTTCTGCTGCTGTCGCTGCCGGTGCTGGCGGGCGCGATCACCATGCTGCTGACCGACCGCAATTTCGGCACGACCTTCTTCGACCCGGCGGGCGGCGGCGATCCGCTCCTCTTCCTGCACCTGTTCTGGTTCTTCGGGCATCCCGAGGTCTACATTCTGATCCTGCCGGGTTTCGGCATGGTCTCGCAGATCGTCTCGACCTTCTCGAAGAAGCCGGTCTTCGGCTATCTCGGCATGGCCTATGCGATGGTCGCGATCGGCGGGATCGGCTTTGTCGTGTGGGCGCACCACATGTACGCGACCGGCATCTCGATCGACACGCGGGCCTATTTCACCGCCGCGACGATGGTCATTGCGGTGCCCACCGGCGTGAAGATCTTCTCGTGGATCGCCACGATGTGGGGCGGCTCGATCGAGTTCAAGGTGCCGATGCTGTGGGCGATCGGCTTTATCTTTCTGTTCACGATCGGCGGCGTGACCGGCGTCGTGCTGGCCAATGCCGGCGTCGATATCCCGCTCCACAACACCTATTACGTGGTCGGCCACTTCCACTACGTGCTGTCGCTGGGCGCCGTATTCGCGCTGTTCGGCGGGTTCTATTACTGGATCGGCAAGATGTCGGGCCACCAGTACAATGAGACGTTCGGTCAGATCCACTTCTGGACCACCTTTATCGGCGTCAATCTGACCTTCTTCCCGATGCATTTCCTCGGGCTCGCCGGCATGCCGCGGCGCATCGCCGACTATCCCGACGCCTTCGCCGGGTGGAACGAGGTCGCCTCGATCGGCTCCTACATCTCGTCGGCGTCGACCGTGTTCTTCATCTTCATCGTGTTCCACACGCTGTTCTTCGGCCGGCGCGTCGGGGCGAACTACTGGGGCGAGGGCGCGACGACGCTCGAATGGCACGTCCCGTCGCCGCCGCCCTTCCACACCTACGACGAGCTGCCGGTGATCACCGCCGCGCACGCGGGCCATTAGGGACGGCGCCGGCATGAGAAACCGGCGGGAGCTGCCGTGAACGAAATCCCCAGCACCGCCGTAGCCCCGGTTTCGGGCGCCGCGGTCGGCGACTACGTGCAGATCCTGAAGCCCAGGGTCATGTCGCTGGTCGTGTTCACCGGGATCGTCGGGCTCGCTCTCGCGCCCGGCCATCTGCACCCGTTCCTCGCCGGCGTCGCGGTTCTCTGCATCGCGATCGGCGCCGGCGCGTCGGGCGCGATCAACATGTGGTACGACCGCGACATCGACCGCGTGATGCGGCGCACCGCGTCGCGGCCGCTGCCGGCCGGGCGGATGCTGCCGGGCGAGGCGCTCGGCTTCGGCTGCGTGCTCGCGGTGGGCTCGGTCGCGGTGCTGGGGATCGCGGTCAATTGGGTCGCCGCTGAATTGTTGGCGCTCACCATCGCCTTCTACGTCCTCGTCTACACGATGTGGCTGAAGCGCCGCACGCCGCAGAACATCGTGATCGGCGGCGCCGCCGGCGCCTTGCCGCCGCTCATCGGCTGGGCCGCGGTGACCGGCGATGTCGGCTGGGGCGGGATCGCGCTGTTCGCGATCATCTTCTTCTGGACGCCGCCGCATTTCTGGGCGCTGTCGCTCTACAAGGCCGACGAATACGCCGCCGCCGGCATCCCGATGCTGCCGGTCGTCGCCGGCGCGCGCGAGACCAAGCGGCAGATGCTGCTCTATACGCTGGTGCTGTGGCCGGTGACCGCGGCGCCGTGGCTGCTCGGCGTTTCAGGCCCGCTCTACGCTGCCGGGGCGGGCGGCTTGAGCCTCGCCTTCACCGCCTGCGCGCTGCGCGTCTGGCGCGACGAGACCGAGCGCAGCGCGCGGCAGATGTTCGCTTTCTCGCTCGCTTACCTCTTCCTCATTTTCATGCTGCTGCTGGTCGATCACGCTATCGGGCCTCCGATCGGGGGCGGGCGATGATGGCCGACGATCCGGTCGACGGCCGCTCGCGGCGGATCCGCGCGCGCAATTTGGCCCTGCTCCTCGTGCTGCTCGGGCTGGTCGCGCTGTTCTATGCGCTCACCATCGTGCGCATGAGCGGGAGCTAGCATGGCGGATCGGCAGAACCGCCGCCCTGGCCGCCCCCCTGGCCGCCGCCGTGGGGCTACCGTCGTGCTGCTGCTCTCGGTGGTGGCGGGCATGGTCGGCTTGAGCTTCGCCTCGGTGCCGCTCTACCGCATCTTTTGCGCCGCGACCGGCTATGGCGGTACGACCCAGCGCGCCTCGACCGCGCCGGCCGACATCTCCAAGGCGTTGATCACCGTGCGCTTCGATACCGATGTCGCGCCAGACCTCGCATGGGAATTTCGCCCGCTGGTGGCCGAGGTGCAGATCCACCCGGGCGAGCAGAAGCAGGTCTTTTTTCGCGCGGTCAACCGCTCCAGCGACGCGATCACCGGCCGCGCGGTCTATAACGTGACCCCGACCAAATCCGGCATCTATTTCGACAAGTTGCAATGCTTCTGCTTCAACGAGCAGTACCTTGCCGCGGGGGAGAGCAAGGATATGGGGGTCGTGTTCTTTGTCGATCCGGACATTCTGAAAGATCCTGACACCAGCGAAATCCATACGATCACGCTGTCCTATTCGATGTTCAAGGCGGCGAACCAGCAGAACGAGCGCCAGAAAACTGACGGGCAGAAACCTGATAAATTGGGGCCGAACTCATGACCGACACGCACGCCGACGCGCACGCCGGCTCCCTGGGGCACGCCGGCGCCCATGGGGGACACGACGCGCCCAAGCACCCGTACCATTTGGTCGCTCCGAGCCCGTGGCCGCTGGTCGGCGCGATCGCGGGCGGCGTGATGGCCGGCGGCGGCGTTCTGTTCATGCATGGCCACGGCACGATCGCGCTGATCATCGGCACGCTGATGGTGCTCGGCACGATGGCGATCTGGTGGCGCGACGTGATCCGCGAGGCGACGTTCCAGGGCTATCACACCCCGGTCGTGCAGATCGGCCTCAGGTTCGGCATGGCGTTGTTCATCGCCTCGGAGGTGATGTTTTTCGCGGCCTTCTTCTGGGCGTTCTTTACCTCGAGCCTGTATCCGGTCGGCGGCGTCTGGCCGCCCAAGGGCATCCGCCCGTTCGACCCGTTCGAGTTCCCGTTCCTCAACACGCTGATCCTGCTGCTCTCGGGGACGACGGTGACCTGGGCGCACCATTCGCTGCTCGAAGGCAGATACAAAGCGGTGGTGCAGGGTCTGACCGTGACGGTGCTCCTCGGCCTCAGCTTCACCGGCGTCCAGGTTTACGAGTATTCGCACGCCGCGTTCACGTTCAGCGGCGGCATCTACCCCTCGACGTTCTTCATGGCGACCGGGTTCCACGGCTTCCATGTGATCATCGGCACGACCTTTCTCGCGGTTTGCCTGTGGCGCGCCAAACGCGGGGACTTCACCCCAACCCATCATTTCGGGCTCGAGGCGGCGGCCTGGTACTGGCATTTCGTCGACGTCGTCTGGCTCTTCCTCTTCGTCTGCATCTACTGGTGGGGCATGGGGGCCGCGCTGCCGCTCGGCGAATAGGCGGCGGCGCCGGAAAATTTGGCTTATCCCCCAGTTTCGTTGGCCCGCGCCGCGCTGCTGTGCCGCTGCCCGCGCTGCGGCGAGGGCAGGGTCTTCGCCGGTCTGCTGAGCGTGCGTGCGGCCTGTCCCACCTGCGGCCTCGACCTCTCGGCCGAGGACGCCGGCGACGGCCCGGCGGTGTTCCTCATCTTCATCCTGGGCGCCCTGGCGGTCGGCATTGCCGCATGGCTGGAAATCGAGTTCGAGTCGCCGGTCTGGGTGCATCTGGTGATCTTGACGCCCCTCATCGTCGGCGGCGCGATCGGCCTGTTGCGGCCGATGAAGGCGGGGATGATCGCCCTGCAATACTGGAATAATCTGCTGCAGCCGCCGCAGAACTAGCGACGTTTTCCTCAAGTCTACGCATGATTGCTGACATTTACCCCTGCCCCGACCCCTCCCCGCTTGCGGGGGAGGGCGTCGGCGAAGACCGGCACTCAAAACGCGCTCCCGCTTCCGCAAGCGGGGAGGG
>DASRLO010000147.1:0-63842 GCA_035648415.1 Allostellaceae bacterium | reverse complement strand
GAGATCGACGGCGAGCTTTGGGCGCTGATCGCCGGCGAGCCGCGGCTGATGCCGCATCTGCATCTGTCGCTGCAGGCCGGCGACGACCTGACCCTCAAGCGCATGAAGCGGCGTCACAGCCGCGCCCAGGCGATCGACACCATGCGCCGCGCCCGCGCCTTGCGCCCGGAGATCGCCATCGGCGCCGACCTTATCGCCGGTTTCCCGACCGAGAACGAGGCGATGTTCCGCAACAGCCTCGACCTCGTCGCGGAATGCGGCATCGCCTTTCTCCACGTCTTTCCCTACAGCCCGCGGCCCGGCACCCCGGCGGCGCGGATGCCTGCGGTGGCGCCGGAAATCGTCCGCGAGCGCGCGGCGCGGCTGCGCACGGCGGGCGCGGCGGCGCTGGCGGCCGAGCTCGGCTCGCGGATCGGCGCCACCGGCGAGGTGCTGATCGAGAAGCCCGGCAGCGGCCGCGCCGCGTTCTACGCGCCGGTCGCTTGCCCCGTTGATTCCGCCGGCGGCGAACCGGGCAGCATCGCGCGCCTGCGCTTCACCGGCGTCGCCGACGGCAAGCTCGTTGGAGTGCCGGCCGAGGCGATTACATGAGCGAGGAGCGGGGCGGCTGGTTTGCGCGGCTGCGCGCCGGGCTGTCGAAAAGCTCGACGGCGCTGACCGAGGGGATCAACCAAATCTTCACCCGCCGGCGGCTAGACGCGGCGGCGCTCGACGAGCTCGAGGAATTGCTGATCGCCAGCGACATGGGGGTCGGCGTCGCCGGCGAGGTGGTGGAGGCGCTGCGCCGCACCCGTTTCGGCCAGGAGGTCTCGCCCGAGGAGGTGCGCGGCGCGCTCGCGGCCGAGGTGACGCGCCTCGTCGAGCCGGTGATGAAGCCGCTGCGCCTCGACCCGGCGAGGAAGCCGTTCGTCATCCTCGTCATCGGGGTCAACGGCAGCGGCAAGACGACGACGATCGGCAAGCTCGCTCGGCAATACCGCGACGCCGGGCACCGCGTCGTGCTCGCCGCCGGCGACACGTTCCGCGCCGCCGCGGTCGAGCAGTTGCAGATCTGGGGCGAGCGCACCGGCAGCCGCGTCATCACCCGGGCGCAGGGCGCCGACGCCGCCGCCCTCGCCTACGACGCGCTGGTCGAGGCGCGGGCGATGAGCGCCGATGTGCTGCTGATCGACACCGCCGGGCGGCTGCACAACAAGACCGACCTGATGGCCGAGCTGCAAAAGCTGGTGCGCTCGATCAAGAAGCTCGACCCCGCCGCCCCGCATTCGGTGCTGCTGGTGCTCGACGCCACGGTCGGCCAGAACGCACACGCCCAGGCCGAGACCTTCCGCCAGATGGTCGGCGTCACCGGCCTCGTGATGACCAAGCTCGACGGCACCGCCAAGGGTGGGGTGCTGGTCTCGCTCGCCGAGAAATACGGCATTCCGATCCACCTGATCGGCATCGGCGAGGGCGCCGAGGATCTGCGCCTCTTCGACGCCTATTCCTACGCGCGCGGGCTGGTCGGGCTGGACCAATAGCGGCTAGGCCGCGGCGATGATCGATTCGCGGACGATCTCCGGGATGCGCCGCAAGGTCTCCTCCGGCGTCATCAGCGGCGGCGCGAGGCAGACCGTGTCGCCAATCGCCGGGTCGGCGCTGCCGGCGCGGATGCGCAACAGGAGGCCGCGCGCCATCGCCTCGCGCGCGACGCGGGCCCCCAGGCCGATCGCCGGCGCCTTCGACGATTTGTCGGTGACGAGCTCGACCCCGCACATCATGCCGAGCCCGCGCACGTCGCCGACATTCGGCAGGTTGCGCAATTCGTCGAGCGCGGCGAGCAGCTTCTTGCCCTCGACCGCGGCGCGCTCGACGAGCTTATCCTCTTCGATGATCCCGACATTGACGATTCCGACCGCGCAGCACACCGGGTGCCCGCTATAGGTCGCCGCGTGCATGAAGCGGCGGTCGAGCGGCGCCGAGAGGATCGCATCGTGTATCCGCTTCGAGGCGATGACGCCGCCTAGCGGCAGATAACCGCTCGTCACCCCCTTGGCGAACGAGACGAGGTCGGGCTCGACATCCCAGTGGCCGAGCGCGAACCAGCGCCCGGTGCGGCCGAACCCGGTAATCACCTCGTCGGCGATCAGCAGCACCTCGTAGCGGTCGCAGATCTCGCGCAGCTTGGGAAAATAAGAGGCCGGCGGCACGATCACCCCGCCCGCCCCCATCACCGGCTCGGCAATGACCGCGGCGACCGTGTCCGGCCCCTCGGCGAGGATCGCCTTCTCGACCGCCTCGGCGGCGGCGATGCCGGGCTCCGCGTTGCCCTGCCAGCGATAGGCGTAGGGCGGCGCCACCTGCACGAAACCCGGCACCAGCGGCCCGAACATCTTGTGGTAGGCCGCCATGCCGGTGGCGCTCATCGCCGCCATCGTCACCCCGTGATAGGCATGCCAGCGCGAGATGAACTTGGTCTTGTTCGGCTTGTCCTGCAGCTTCCAGTAATAGCGCGCGAATTTGAACGCGCTCTCGTTCGATTCGGCGCCGGCGGTGGTGAAATACACCGCAGAGCTGTTCGAGTAGGCGTGGTTGACGATCTTCTCGCCCAAACGGATCGCCGGCTCGTTGGTCTGCCCGACATAGGCCGAGGCGAAGCCGATCTTGCGCATCTGCGCCGCCGCCGCATCGGCCAGCTCGCCGCGCCCGTGTCCGATATTGACGTTCCACAGCCCGGAGAGACCGTCGATCACCCCGCGACCCGCGACATCGTAGAGCATCGCGCCCCTTCCGTGGTCGATGAACAGCGGCGCCTTGTGGTCCTCCGGATGGTGCAGCGGATGAACCAGATACTGGCGGTCGGCGTCCAAGAGCTGCGTCGTGCCGTCCATTAGAATCTCCTGTTGATGCCCCACCCTACTCCGGCCTTGCGCGAGGGGAAATCCCGCAACAGACGCAACACATTTCGGTCAGCAGCAGAATCGGAAAAGCGGGCTGGGGGAGATTCGAACTCCCATTTCGCAGGGCGCCGAGGCTTTGCGATCTTACATTAGAAGACCAGCCCATTCATGCTTGGGTCAGTGGAACACCATCGTACGTCTTTCGCCAGCTCCATCGATATTTAAAGTCGCTAGCCTTACCTAGCCATTTTTGAGGTTCTGGCTGGAACGCATCAACTAACCCAGTTTCCAGTAGCTTCTGCTTTATTACCGGGATTCTTCCTTTGATTTTATATCGATAACATATTCCCGCGAATAATTTAACGATCCTATAGTTAATTCTATGGTGAGGGTATTTAGCCTTACTATAAATTTCGTATCGAGTGCCAAGCTCGAGCCAAGGCTCAGCATCTCGTATTTTACCTTGTTGAAGGGCAGAAAGCGCTTGTTGTTCAAAGCACGTCTTCACTGTCACTTGAGAAAGATTGGGAAAGTCAGCTTCGGTGATCTGGGGGAGCCGGACCAGGCGGCTCACCTTGATCGGGCCATAGCAAGAAATTTTTCTAGACGCATTAACGTAGAAAATTCTTCCGGATTTAGGATTCCGATAAAATCCGTGAGGAAGATTTACCGTTAAACGGCCGGGCGGCCTGGCTTTGCGGTAACGTGGATTTGGAAACCGCCGATGTGTCGCAAGTTGCGCTAGCGATCTTCCAACGGGCCCGGTCAATGCCACAAATGAGAGTACAGCAAGGCTGCCCAAAACGGCCCGACGCACAGGCGACTCATTAGTCACCGAAAATTGGCCGGGCAACCCGGCTATCCACTCATAGGAAAAATATATGCCGGCAACGGAAAGAGAGAGGACCCGTACGGCCGTCTCGTAGAGTACATAGGAACTTGCAAAACCGTGTAACCTAAGCTCTCTCGATAAAGTAATAGAGAGTGCAATATCGAGAAGCAATAGAACTGCTAGCCCGACGTCTATCCATGCCCGTGCTCCGTCCATCCATTTTTCGAACAACACCGGCACGGCTGGCATCCGAGTTACAACGCTTGTTGGCGCACGAAGTCTGAAAAGACGTAATACAGACGTGACGAAGAACGCAATCCACGCCTCCACTTCGACATTTCTTGCAATGTTAGTTGATAGGATGAAATACCCAATGGCAAACAATGGGACAACCACAGCGATTTCTGCGAGCCGTATCGATAATTTGGGAAGGCCCATCCACGGTCCTACCTCAATGTAAGATGATTTAAAATATGCATCGCGGACTTCTTTTATGTCGAAGCCGCGGGCACGACGGGAAGACACTCTTTTATTCAGTTTGTGGTTTGTCCGATGATGATGTGCCGCGCGGCTGAATTTTTTATTATCGGCAATAACCATGTCCTCCGCGGCTATTTTAATGGTATGCTGAAATGAAAACGAAATATTCGCTGCCAACCCAGCCACTGCACCAAGCAGAAATGTTCCAAGGAGGAATCTGCGTACGTATTGGTTGGATCTTGCCTTTGACAACTGCGATGTCCCACCCTTCAACGCTCGCCTAGGCATGTCACCGGTTCGGCAGGTCGAGCGGGTAGATCGGCCGGCGCACGTTGTTGAAGGTCAGCGAGCTGTAATCCGAGGTGCACACGCCGATCCCGGCGCAGTCGACGACCGCCTTGGCCATCGCCCCCAATCCGGCGCGCCAATGCACCCGGCTCTTCAGCATTACGTAACGCTTCTGCAGCGGGTCGATGCCGAGGCTAAAAAAGCAGTTGAGGTCGCTGGGCTCGACATGGCGCGAGATCAGCGCCACCTCGACCTTGCCGGTGTCGATCACCACCGACGGCCCCATATCGGTCGTGACGCCGCGTCCCATCGGCCCCTTGTTGCGGAAGCGGCCGTTGGCGATGGTCTTGACCGTGCCGGTGATCTCCAGCGGCCGGCTGTCGCCCGAAACCTGCGGCATCGCCAGCTTGCCGCCGACCGACAGCGTCACCCGCGCGCCGATGCCGGCGGCGATCGCCTGCCGCACCGCCGCCGGATCGTAGATCGCGAAGGCGGCGACGTTGTCGAGTTCGGCCTTCAAGATTTCGCCGAGCACCACCGTCGTGTCCATCGTGCCGCCCGAGGCGCAATTGTCGTAATGGTCGAGCAGCACGATCGGCCCCTGCCCCGGCGCCGGCGCCGGCATCGCCTTGGCCCGCGCCAGCGCCTCGGCCAAGGGCTCGATCTTGTAGACAAAGGCCTCGCGCTCGACCCAGGCGCGGTCCAACAGCTCATCGCGCAGCCGCTCGGCGAGGTCCTTGTCGCCATCGGTGACGACCACCGCCGACAACCCGGCATTCGCGATGTCGGCGTGCGGAAACCCGGTGAAAAGGCTCGCCGCCAGCGCGCCCTCCGAACTCATCGCCGCGCAGCGCGCCTGCAGCTCGCGGTTCGGATGGTCGTCCGACCCTTGGCGCATGACATGCGGCAGCATCGGCACATTGCCCCAGGCCATCACCGGCCGGACCTCGCCGCGGATCGCGCGGACGAGGATGTCGCCGGCGCGCTTCGCGGTGTCGTAGGTGTCGACATGCGGGTAGGTGCGATAGCCGGCGACTACGGTCGCATTGGCGATCATCGCGTCATAGAGGTTGGCGTGCATGTCGTAGGCGACCGCGATCGGAATCGCCGGGTCGAGCGCGCGGATGCGGCGCAACAGCTCGCCCTCGCCGTCCTCGAAGCTTTCGGTGACCATCGCGCCGTGCAAGTCGAGCATGATGCCGTCGAACCCGCCGCCCCGGCGGCCCTCGGCGACCGCCCCGCAGATCCGGTCGGCGATGTGCTCGAAGGCGGCGTCGTCGACCGGCCGGCTCGGCGAGGCGCCGGCGGCGATCGGCAGCACGATTTCCGCGTTTTCGCGCGCGGCGATGTCGAGATAGGCGCCGAGCCCCGACCCGGTGCCGCGAAACGCCGCGACCGCCGCCTCGCCGTAAAGCGGCCCCGGCCCGGTTCCATCGGAACGGCTTGGCCCGAACCGCGAGAGCGGCGTCGGCACCGGCGAGAACGTGTTGGTCTCGTGCTTCATCATCGCGAGCAACAGGCGCATAGCGGCCTCCCGGATGCTCGCGCCACGATAGCGTGTTGTTTCACAAATCTCACTGGCTATATTGATAGCCAGATACCGAGGGGCCGAGCGATGACGGAGTATAGCGTCGCCGACGCAAAAAACCGGCTTCCGAGCTTGATTGACAAGGCTCTTGGCGGCGAGGAGGTAGTTATTACGCGGCGCGGCAAGCCCGTCGTCGAGCTGAGGCCTATATCCCGCTCTCCCGCGCCGCCGACCGGCACCGATGCTTGGCTCGATGCCCGCACCCGTGCTCGTCCCGGCGTCGGATTAACCTCGGTTGAGATTCTCGACCTGCTGTACGAGCGCGACGAGGATTGAGCGTCTATCTCGATACGAGCGTCCTGCTGCCCAGGCTTGTCGAAGAAGCTGCGAGCGCCGCCCTCCGTCACTATCTGACAGCGCGTCACGAGGAACGGTTGGTCAGCGACTTCGCGGCGGCCGAGGTGGCCTCGGCGTTATCCCGTCTCGTCCGGATGGGCCTACTCAGCGGCCCTGAGGGATACGCGCGCTTGGCCGATTTCGACGCGTGGCGGGCGGCGACGAGCGCGGCGGTCGATGTTCACGCCTCGGACGCGCGGCTGGCCTACGCCTATGTCCGGCGCTTTGACTTGAAGCTGCGCGCGCCGGACGCCTTGCACCTTGCCGTCGCACGGCGCCTCGATGCGACGCTGATTACCCTCGATCGACGGCTGGCGCGGGCTGCTCAAGAGCTCGGCATCGCTGCGGCGCTACCGATGACAAGCTAGCCGTCGGACGATAGGCTGAAATACGAGACCGCCGTCACGCGGCGCTGGGCATCGATCTGTCCCGAGCCCGCTCGCCCTGCCGGTCGTCGTGGACGACGGCGAGGATGCGGGACCGCAAGGCTGCTCGCGCCGCCGATGCGCTGCCGCGCCGCCCGGCGAGATAAAAGATTCCGCCGCTTTCCGCCCGGTTTGTCGGCGCGGACAGCGCCTCTTCCGGCGGCGTCACACCCTGCACGGCACGGCGAACCGCTTCCGGCACGCGGTGCGGAAGCCACCAGCCGCGCAGGCCGCAGAGGCCGAGCGCGAATGCCGCGGCAGCGCAAGCGGCGACGGGCCCGCCTTGGTAGAGCACATAATCGGCGCCGAGATAGACCGGGCCGGCGGCGAGCACCAGGCGCGGCAGAAGTTCCAAGAGCGGGAGTTTCCGGCCGGAACGCGACAAGGCCGCCGCGACCACGAACGCCAGCGCGCAGCCGACCGCGACGCATAACAGCATCTGCGCGATTGAATCCTGCACTACACACCTACTACCGACGCAAGGGGGAACGACCGGCGGGTGGCGCCGGGAAGATGCTTCGGGGGACGCCATGTTCCCGCTCCGCGCCAAGCTCCGCAAGCGCCATTGCGCGAGGACGATAAACCGCCCGGCGAGTCAGGGGTTTGGCGGGCGCCGCCGCGAGCCTCGCGGTTGACCTGCCGCTCCCGCCGATGGGACGATGCCCGCCGCGGCAGGCTGGCGGCGGGGCGCCTATAGAGGGGAACCGGGATGCAATTCGGCTACTTCACGCTCAGCGACAACCACTACCAGGACAACACGCGCACCGCGAACCAACTGATCGCCGACATCCTCGACGAGGCGGTTTATGCCGAGGAGGTCGGGCTTAATTCGGCCTGGATCGGCGAGCACCATTTCTCGACCCTGGGTGTCTTGTCCTGCCCCGATCTGGTGCTGGCGCAGGTCGCGGCGCGGACCCGCAGGATCCGCCTGGCGCCGGCGGTGACGGTGCTGCCGCTGCACCATCCGATCCGCGTCGCCGAACAATGGGCGACATTGGATATGCTGTCGGGCGGGCGCGTCGATTTCGCCGCCGGGCGGGGCTACGACAAGCGCGAGTACACGCCGCTCGGCGCGTCGTTCGACGACAACCAATCGATCTTCGAAGAGGGCATGGAAATCGTCCGCGAGCTGTGGTCGTCCGATGCGCCGGTGACGCATCGCGGCCGGCATTACCAATTCGACGAGGTGTCGATCACGCCGCTTCCGGTGCAACGGCCGATCCCGGCCTATGTCGCCTCGTTCTCGAGACCGTCGATCGAGTTGGCGGCGCGGCTCGGCTGCAACCTCATCGTCGCGCCTTTCGCGGCGGCGATGACCTTTGGCGGGCTGAAGCAGGTCGCCGATGTCTACAGCGAAGCCTGCCGCCGCTACGGCAACAGACCAGGGCGGCTCATGTGCAGCTATTTCCTGCACTTCGCCGACAGCCCCGAAGAGGAAGCCGCGGCCCGCGCGCGCCAGGTGCGCTATTACCGCGAATGCGCGGTCTTCGCTTTCCCCGGAGACCCCAAGACCGCGCCCCCGAGCTATCGCTACTTCGCCGAGATCGTCGATCGGCTGCACAAAGTGCAACCGCAGGATCTGAGCGAGAACGCGGTGCTGCTCGGTTCATCCGCTCAGATCATCGACACGCTGAAGAAGGTGGAAGCCGCGGGCATTGCCGAGGTCATTCTCTACGTGACCGTGGGGCTCAAGCCGCATGCCCAGGTCAAGCACGAGATGGCGCGTTTTATGACCGAAATCGCGCCGCATTTCGCGGCATAGCTGCGCCCAACAACGCCCGCGCGAAAAATTCATAAAAAATTCGCCCTATGTGACGCCGCTCACACTGGTCCCGCTTGGCATCGCCCATGTTCGGTGCGTGGGCGCACGAATTTGGGAGTTGGCCATGGTGCACAGCAATCTCACCAGATGGATCGAAGACGCGGAAGCCCGGCAGGTGTTCGAGACCGCGATGGTGGGCCGCGGGTGGGCCGTCACCGAAACCCACTATCTGCATCTCGGAGGCGCGCTCGCCACGACGCCGCTCCACGGTGTCAGCCATGACTGGATGTCGATCGGCTGTCATGTCCTCGACCGCGTACGCCATCCCCGGGCGCGCAGGCCCGACTGACCCGAAAATACCCTGGCCCAAACGCTCGGCTGAATTTTGCGCTGTCGCAAGGCGGCTTCCGGCAGCGCTGCAATCGGCGTAGCATCGTTCTCGTCAACCTAGGCGGGAAATGCGATGCCGGGGCCGACACCGATCCAGAAGCGCAACCTGTTCGAGGGCCACGCGCTGTTCGGCAGATTGCCGCCGGCCGACCTCGATGCCCTGCTGCTGCGCGCGCGGACCGAGCACTATCCGGCGGGCCGGGTGATTTTCGCCAAGGGTTCTCCCGGCCGCAGCATGATGGCGATCCTCAAGGGCAGCGTCAGGATCAGCGCGCCGACGCCGGCCGGCCCCGACATCGTGCTGACGATGCTGCAGGCCGGCGAGGTTTTCGGCGAGATCGCGCTGCTCGACGGCGAGGACCGCACCGCCGATGCGACCGCGGTCAGCGATTGCGAGCTTCTCGTGCTCGACCATCGCGACTTCGTGCCGTTCCTCGAGCGCCGCGCCGATCTGTGCCTGTTGCTGCTGAAACTGCTGTGCCAGCGACTGCGCCACACCGACCAGCAGGTCGAGGAGGTGATGTTCGGGCGGCTCGACGCGCGCATCGCCAAGGCGCTCCTGCGCCTCGCCCACGGCGCCCCCGCCGCGCGGGACGGCGTCACGCTGCGCATCACCCAGCAGGAGCTTGCCGGCATGGTTGGCGCGACGCGGGAGAGCGTCAACAAGCAGCTGCATGTCTGGCAGGGCGCCGGCATGGTGCAGCTCGGTAAGCGGCTCATCCTCATTCCCGATATCGACGCGATCGAGACGCTGGCATAATTTCGGGATCAAGTTCCGCTGACGCGGAACGCGGCGCCGCGCGGAGGCGCGAGTGCACTTGGGAGGTTGCATGGACCTCAGCCAGTTGAAGGAAGCCGCGATCGAGGCGACGACGCGCGCCTTGCAGCAAAAATTCGATGTCATGCCGAGCGAGGACAGCGACGAGTGGGAGGATGAGTACCGCCGCCAGTTCGCGCTCGCCAAAGAGCGCTCAGGTGGCGGCACGCCGACCGTGGCGCGCTCGGCTGCCCCCACGCTGCAGCTGCCCGAGCTGAGGGGCGACTCGCACGAGCAGATCCATTGGGGCGAGCAGGTGCGCGCCGAGCGCCTGCGCGAGGTCGCCAACCCGGCGGTGCGCGCCTGGATGGCCAAGACCTGGACCCGCGCCAAGGTGTGGGTCGATACCCGCGACGTGCCGATCGCCACTTTGCTGCTGCGCAACCAGGGGCAATACGAGGACTACCGCCGCCAGCAGGCCGAGCAGCAACAGGCGCAGGGTGCGGCGGCGCGGCAACAGGCGGCCGCGCTGGCGGCGTATCGGGCAAGGCTGCAGGCAGCCGGCGTCAGCGAAGCAGGGCTCATCGAGCTGATCGACGCCAGCGAACGCACAAAGCCCGCCGCCCTGGTCGACAAGCTCGCCGATCTCAGCGGCGTCGACCGCACGCTGCGGGTCTTCACCACCGCCGACCCGGCGATCCTGCTGGTCAAGGAAAAGAACCTGAAGGGCCAGTTCGATTACGGCATCGAGCGCGACGAGGGCGTGGTCGGCGACCTCAAGCTGTTCGCGCAAGCGCCGTAAGCGCGCTTCGGCGCGCGTGTCCGAATGTGTCCCGAAGCGCGAAAACCGCGCCGCGCCCTTACAAATTTTTACCAATCGCGACCGCTCGTACATCCGCCGATTACAGTGCCCGCTTAAGCTCCCGTCATCAGTTCAAAGCCAAGCGGGAGGGTGGGATGTCCGATTTTCATCTATTGATCGAAGAGCAAATTCCGCGGCTGATGCGCTATGCGGCGGCCCTGACGCGCGATCCGGATGAAGCCGGCGAATTGGTCGAGGACACCGTCCGGGAAGCCTTGGCGAACCAGCGCCGGTCCGGCGCTGCGAGCGATTTCCGCGTCCGGCTGCTGACGATCCTGCACGATCTGCGCGGCAACCCGTTTCGCACCACCGTGGCCGCGCCGGGCGGGCTGGACCGCGACCCCGCCGCGCTCTTGACCCTCTCCGACCTCGACCGCGCGCTGGGTCAGCTCGCCGAAGACCAGCGCGCGATCATCCTCCTCGTCGGCTTGGAAAGCCTCCCCTACAGCCAGGTGGCCGCCATCCTGCGGATCACCGCCGGAACCCTGAAATCCCGCCTCGCCCGCGCCCGCGACCGCCTGCGCCGCGCCATGGGAGTGGACGCCGCCGAACCTCGCGTCGCCCGCGCCGCCTAGCCGGGACGCAACCTCCCGCGCGGCTGGACCCCGCTCCCTGCGCGGCGCTATCCTGCGGCAGCCGCGCAGGGAATGTCGATGGCCGACAGGTACATCATTCCGCTCATCGATCTCGGTCCCTATCTGGCCGGCGTTCCCGGCGCGCTCGACCAGGCCGCCGCGCAACTTCGCGTCGCACTGACCGAGATCGGGTTCTACTTCATCGTCAATCACGGCGTGCCGCCGGAGCTGGTGCGCGAGGCCTTCCGCCAAGCCGCGCGCTTCCACGCGCAGCCGCTCGACAACAAGCTCAGGGTCAAGCTCGACAAGCACAATGTCGGCTACCTGCCGATGCAGGGCGACACGCTGCGCACCTCGACCGTCGAGACCGTCACCAAGGCCAACCTCAACGAAGCGCTCTTCGTCGCGCGCGATCTGCCGCCCGGCCATCCCGACGTGCTGGCCGGTCGCCGCTTCCGCAGCGCCAACCAATGGCCCGCCGAGCTGCCCGGCTTCCGCGCAACCATCGTCGCCTATTGCGAGGCGCTGGAGCTTCTGGTGCAAAGACTGGTGCGCCTCTATGCAAGCGCCCTCGGCTTGGCGGCGGGCTATTTCGACGCCCCCTTCAAGGAGCCGCAATACAAGCTGCGCATGACGCACTACCCGCACCAGGACGACCCGCCCCCGGAAATGGCTGACGACGAGTTCGGCATCGCCCCGCACACCGATACCAGTTTCCTCACCCTGCTCGCCCCCAACGACGTGCCGGGGCTCTCGATCCGCACCGCAAGCGGCAAGTGGATCGAGGCGCCCGCCATCCCCGGCGCCTTTGTCGTGAACGGCGGCCAGCTGCTGCAGCGCTGGACCAACGACTGCTTCCTGGCGACACCGCACCGCGCCGTCAACCGCTCGGGCGGCGAGCGGTACGCGCTTGCCTTTTTCTGCGACAGCGCCATCGACTGGCCGGTCGCCGCGGTGCCGACCTGCGTCGGGCCGGACAAGCCGCCTCGCTACCCGACGACCACCTACACGGATTACATGATCCGGTATCAGGCGCAGACCTACGACATCCTCCGCGCCGAGACCAAGGACGCCGCGGAATAACCCGGCGCCGTTGGCGGATGGCGCGTCGCTTAGCCGCCCCACAGTTGCCGCGCCATCGAGCGCGACGAAGGACTGGTCGGCGATTTCATGCAGCCGCCGTAGACCTGGTCCCCAGTGATCCGGTTGTGGACTCATAACCGACAGAAAGGCTCGTCTTTCGACCCCACAACGGTTGTTCGTCGAGGCTGACGCGTACGGCGGGTTCTGCCCCATTTCATTGCCTGACACGAAGAAGCCCACCACAGCGCGACTGAACCAATTTCTCAGCGAAAGGCGATGGCCAGCCCGCGCGTAAAGCCGATACCCCGGCTTGCGCCTGAAGGCCCTAGCAGCGCACGCCCGCTTGGTTTTCATCGCATTTTGGCCGGTCCCTTGTCAGCCTTTTCAGTTGCCCCCCCGCAGCAATCCGCCATAGTAAACTGATGATCCCGCAGCTAAAGCGACTCATCCTTCGCAGTCTGCATCGCCTCGGCTATGTCGTCCTGAACAGAAGCGAATATGAGCGTTCGATTGCAGTGCCCTCGGCGCCGACAATTGAAGAACCAGCGCCCATCAAACCAACCGGTGCAACGGCGCTACCTGATCGGGCGATATCGATCATGCCTCGCGAGATGCCGACGAGTGGGGGATTCCCGACAGCCATCGAGGGCGTATGCGAGCCGCCCCTGGCAACCGCGCTTTACTCCGTGGCACGTTACCTCGTCGAGGCGAACATCGAGGGTGATGTGCTCGACTGCGGCTTTGGTGCGACCGGGACCCTGATTGCGCTCGCGGCGGCCTTGAGACATCTGGGCGATACGAGCCGGAAACTGGTGCTGATCGATACGACCGCTGATCCGCTGCATCGTGCGGAAACGCAGCTGCCCTTGTGGGGAACTGAGCCGGATCTTCTTGCCCGGCCCAGGACTGTCGCTCGACCGGAGACGAGCGAACCTCCGCCAGTGGAACTGACGTCGACAGGATACCCGATCGAGAAGATGTCGATCCGCCGCTACCCTCGGGAACCCATTGCTGCTTTTGGCAAGTTAGCGTTTCTCGGATTGACGGCGCAGACTTTTCCGGCCAACCGAGATGCGATCGAGACCTTCCTGCCGCAATTGTCTGGAGGGGGGATTATCGCGGTGGCGGCCGACCCTTTCGGCCTCAGCCAAGGCGACCCTGTCGATGAATTCCTGAAAGCTGAAAATTCGGTGGTGCTCTTCTTCAAGGTCGCCGACAACTTTCGCATCGGCCTCAAGCCTTGAGGCGTTACAGCATAGGTACGTAGCGATAGTCGCCATTCTGTTTACGGAATAGTCGGTAGCGCAGATTTGGCACCAGGACGTCAGATATGCCGACAAACTGAAACCTGCTGTTCTTCAAGTTTTCGAGGTACTGGCAGACAAAGGGTGAGCTGGGGTCGTCGGTCAGGGCGACATTGGCAAAGGAGCCGCAGCTCATCGTTAGATATACGTAGTCAAAACGCTTGACGAAGGTGTTGACTGCCGCCATCACCCCCTCGTTCTGCTCGGCGCCGCCCGGCCCCTCGTAGAAGTCGTCCATCATCATGATGCCGCCTTGCTTCACTTTTTCTCGCGCGTGCATCATGTCGCGCAACACGTTTTCGTACTGATGATTCGCGTCGATGTAGATGATGTCGAGATGACGATCGGGGAGTTGGACAAGGCCTTCGACAGTTTTCGCTCGGATGACCTCGACTTGTGTCGATGTACGGAACCGCTCGGTTACATACTGGAAGTTCTCTTCCTGATGCGCGTTAGGGTCGTCGCCGTAATGTTGCCAATGAACCTGTCCTCGGAAATTACTGAAGTTAGCGGTCGGATCCCCTTTGGGGTTGTGGTCAGCGATCTCGAATTTCCAGTTGTCTATAAGGTAATAGCGTGAGGGAGCGCAGGTTTCGATGACGAGCTGCGAAAAATCCCCCTTATAAACGCCGAGCTCGGCCCAAACGGCATTGCTCGGGACGAGATCCAGAAGACCGTTGCGGTCGGTCATGACAAAATACATCGTTCGAGTCCATCCCCTGGCGTCGAGGTCGGCTAGTACTATGTTGGTTCAATAGAGATCGCTCAAGGGCTTCGAGTGTCGCTGCCATCTCGCCTTTATCAGCACGCGCTCGACTCTGGCGTCTACCTCTCGGGGGTCGACGCGAGCCCTCTGCTCGGCCGCCGCCCCATCGAGCGCGGGTCGTTCGGCCGACGCTGTGGCTCGGTCGTGTTCTTGATCATCGGGCAGTCAAACGCCGCCAATCATGGCCAAGCTGCTCGCGTTGTTGCCGATCCCGGCGTCTACAATTTCAACCTGTTTGATGGCCTTGTTTATCCGGCGCAGGATCCCCTTTTAGGCGCTACGGGAGTAGGGGGAAGCCCGTGGTGTCTGATGGCAGATAGTTTGATCGCTTGCGGGTTTGCCAACGAGATCCTGCTTGCGCCACTGGCTGTCGGCGGCGCTACTGCGGCCAACTGGGCGCCTGGTGGCCCCTATAATCATCGGCTGATGTATGCGCTCGACCGGCTCGCCTCCCTCGATACCTTGCCGACCCATATCCTGTGGCACCAGGGCGAGGCGGACGCGCTCTTCGGCACGGACGGGTCTCAGTATATCGCGAGAGCTCGGGACCTCGTCACCTCGATCCGGGCGCGCGGTATAAACGCACCGTTTTACGCGGCGATCGCGACCTACTTTGCGGTGCCGGAAGGCTTCCTCGAGCAACAACGGATCATCAGACGAGCGCAACACGCTTTGGTGGACGCCGAGTTAGGCATCCTTCAAGGACCCGACACGGACTTCATTCTTGACCGACATGACGGTTGTCATATGAACGATATCGGACTTCAGAAGCACGCGGCCGGCTGGGTCGATGTGCTTACGACATGATTCCCGACGCGTGCACCCTCCCGGCGAACACCGGGTCATTGCTCAGCATGGCACCAAGGAAAGCGACTGCGCGGACACCTGCTGTCGGCGCAACCTTGCCGTCCGCGCACGTTCCGGCGAAGGGCAGGAGTCTCACCCAAACCGGACCTCCGGGTGCTGTGGTCATCTTTGGCGTCGCTAAAAAAGCCAAATTTCTGTGGCAGCCTGGTTCACCTTCGATTTTGACGTTGGGCTCCGTGTTCGATGAATTCGCCAACCATTTCAGCGATTTCGACCAAACCCACCTGCTCTTGCCTGATAACCTAGGGGCGAAACCCAGCATTCCCGCGGCTTTGCGGTGGATGACCGCCTGTTATTTTCGAATTTATCAGGCAGGTGCTCGGCCCGCGCCGTCCGCGCTGTTCGCGCGGCGGTTGAGGGGTCGTCGCTTTGGACGGTCGCTGCCTCGCTATGCGTCAGGCGCAGGGCCACCGCACATAGGCCGGAAATTCGCGGTGCCGGCGTTGATGCGTTCGGGATTTCAGTCCATGCTCTGACGGCATAGAAGACCGCCGAAGGAGTTCCGGGATGGCCGCTCAGCCGCAATCGACGCTCAGCAATTCGGGCAAGCCGCGGGGGCTGTACGACAAGCTCGAGGAGCGGATTTTGGCGCGCGACCAGAAAGGCGCGAGCGATGTCTATTACGATCTGGTGCGCGCCGGCCGGCCGATGACCGAGATCGTCGCCGAGGGCGTGCGCATCCACGCGCCCTACACCCATGTGCCGTATCACGAGCGGATCGACGACGGCTACGTCAACTTCGTCAACAACGACCATTGCCTGCTCTCGGCCCGCGCCTCGCTGACCTTGTCGAAGCTGGTGCCGGAAGACTGCGCCGCGCTGCCCTACGCGCAGACGGTCTGGTACATCCCGACCGGGCTCGACATCTGGAACCAGAAAATCCTCAAGGCGCCCGGCCATTACGCCCGCGCGCCGGGCTGGTCGATGCCGCCCGGCCCGCCGCCGATGCCGGAAGTCGCCTGGGCCGATCAGGAGCCCGAGCGCCTCGACGGCCCGCTTCAGGAACGCCTCGACCATTGGATGACGCTGGTGCACCGCGGCAACGTGCTCGAAGCCTATCGCGTGTTTCTCGGGCTGATGGAGAACCCGGCCGAGCGCAAGGCGGTGCTGGCGCAATTGGTCCATGCCGGCCTCATCGACGTGCAGGACCGCGCGCTCTACAACCGCTCCTACACGACCGGGCACAAGGCGTTCCGCGCCCGCGCCACGGTCGAGCTCGGCAATTTCCTCGGCTGGGACGACGCGCACAACGTGGTCTATGCCGGCGCGCTCGACATCGCGGTCGGCCCGCGCTGGTACTCGACCTACGAGATGGCCTGCAACGCGGTGCAGATCTTCCTCGAAAAGGCGACGATCTCGGCCATCCCCTATGGCGGCGTGACGGACGCCGAAGTCGCGATCCTCGCCAACAACAAGACACCGCTCACCGAAGACGAGCAGCAGGCGTTTGAGAAATCGGTGATCCGCGACGCCGAGCCCGGTTATCTCGAAGCGCTGTCGCAGCTGCTGCAGGCCGGCAAGAGCCCGCGCCGCATCCTCGACGCGCTGCAGATCGCCTCGGCCCAGATCATCCTCGAAACCCGCGGCGTCAACAATTTCTCGCTGCCGCAGCACTGTTTCGAATACCTCAACACGATGGCCTGGTACTTCGACAACTTCCAGCACAAGCAGCAGCTCAAGCTGCTCTACACCGCGACCGCGTACCTCAACCGCGCGGCCTGGCACCAGAAGGGCATCAACGACGCCGAGCCGAACCTGCCGCAGGCCCCGGCCGGCGCATCGAAGCTCGGCGGCGCCGAAATCCTCGGCCAGATCGACCAGGCGGTGCTGGCGCTCGACGGCAAGGCGAGCGTCGACTGGACCCGCGCCTATCTCGACAACCACAAGGATCGCGGCCCGCTGATCCAGCGCCTCGCGCTGCTGTCGGCGCGGATGGGCAACGACCCGCACAACCAGGAGATCGGCCAGGTGCTGATCGAGGATTACCTGAAAAACCAGGGCCACGACCGCGACCGGCTGCTGCTCGCCTGCGCCCACCACACCGCGGTGCATCGCAAATACGGCAACCCGCTCGACTGCGCCAACCGCTTCGGCGCCGCGCTGGGCATTGCCCGCCTGCAATGACCGGCACCCGCCCGCGAGCCCCTCTCCCGCATCCGGGAGAGGGAGGGACCCGTCGCACCGCGATGGGAGGGTGAGCGGCTGCCCGGCAGCCGAGCGAGCCTAATCCGCATATGTCTGAGCTTAGCCTTGGCTTGCGCCGTGCCTCGCGTGGCGCGCGCCGACGATGTCGCCGCGCTCTACCAGGCGGATTGGGCCGGTCTCCCGGCCGCCCGTATCCGGCTGACATTGCATGACGGCCCCGACGGCTACCGCGACGAGATCGCGATCGGCAGCGAGGGGTTGCCGCATGTGGTGACCCGGTTCCGCGGCACCGCGGTCGCCGAGGGCAAGACCGCCGGCGCCTCGCCGATGCCGGCGCGATTCGACGCGAACTACGATCTGCGCAAGCGAAAGGATCGCCGGCTGCGCATGGCCTTCGCCGCGAAAGGCGGCGCCATCGTCGCCGAGCGCGGAGCCGGCGACACCAGCCGCAAGCCTGAGCTCGCCGAGAAATTCCGCCGCGATGTGATCGACCCGCTGAGCGTCATCACGCTGATCCGGGCGGCGCTGCGCCGCGGCGCAACCGCCTTTACGCTTCCGGTCTATGACGGCGCGCGCCGCTTCGACGCGGCAGTGAAGGTGCTGCCGCGCAATCCCAAGGAATCGGGCATCCGGCTCGCCCTTTCGCTGCACGCGATTGCCGGGTTCAAGGGCGAAACCAGCGAGGACGGCGACCCCGACGACGCCCCGCGCCCGGTGTCGCTGACGCTCTCCGACGACGCGCGGCTGATGCCGCTCAAAATGTCGGTGCCGATCTGGTTCCTGCCGCTGAGCGTGAGCCTCGTGCGCGTCTGCGCCGGCGACAAGCCTTGCGAGTGGTAGACGGCAAGACAAAACCCCCGGCCCGGGGCCGGGGGTTGGTCGCAACTATCGGGCTTTAGCGCCAGTGGTGGTGGTGGTAGCCGCCGAACCCGCCATAGGCGCCGCCGTACGGATAACCGTAATAGGGCGCGTAGCCGTAATAGGCCGGCGCGTACCGGTAGTACGGTGCATAACCGTAGCCGTAACCGGGCACCCCGATGCTGAAGAACACGCGGGCGTCTGCCGGCGTCGATTGCAAGGCCACGGCGCCGAGCCCGGCCAGAGCAAGGGTGCCGACGCCCAGGCGCTTCATCCAGCGGCTTTTCATCACGGACATCGCGTATCTCCATTCGATGCGATCGCGGTCGATCTCAACCGCTTGCATAGAAAACGGTACGGGTCCGTATTAATTCCGTCCTGATGGCCGCGCCGCAAAAATGCCCTATTCGTTTACGCCGTGCTCGGTCGTCGGATCGATCATCTTGCGTACCTCGGTGATTTTGGTCGCCGGGAAGCCGCTGATTTGGGCATGCTTTTTGATGATCGCCTCGTCCTTGGCGAGATAGACGCAGAACGTCTTGTCGGCGGCGACATAGCTTTCGACCCATTGGATGTCAGGGCCGAGATCGCGCAGCACCCCGTTCGATTTTGCCGCGGCGCCGCGCAATTGCTCGCGCTCAAAGCTGCCGGCGCCGGGAATGTCGCGCTCGATGATGAATTTGCGCAATGCCATCTTCATCTCCTTGGTGAAAGGCGCGGGCGGCATCCTAGCCGCGCCGACGCCGCAAATCACCAACTCTTGACCCGTGCCGCGCCGAGGGACCACTTTGCGCCCAGCCCGTCTCGATGAGGACAGGACATGCCGCGAACGCCTTCTTCATACGCCCGCCCCCGCGAAGGCGGGCAACCGCCCTACCTCTATCCCGACTATGCGAGCACGGTGAAACGCGCTCCTGCCCGGCCGCTCATCCGTGTCGAGCACACGCTGTCGGAGATCACCGGGCCGAGCTTCTCGTCGGGCTGGGCCGGGCCCGCCGCGACCGACCTCACTCGGCAGCATAAGGGCGAGCCGCTCGGCGAGCGCATCATCGTCACCGGCCGCATCCTCGACGAGGACGGGCGGCCGGTCCCCAACACGCTGGTCGAGTTGTGGCAGTGCAACGCCGCCGGCCGCTACCACCACCCGGTCGACCGGCACGACGCGCCGCTCGACCCGAATTTCACCGGGGCCGGCCAGGCGGTGACCGACGCGGCGGGTAGCTACCGTTTCGTGACGATCAAGCCCGGCGCTTATCCGTGGCGCAACAGCGCCAATGCCTGGCGCCCGGCGCATCTGCATTTCGGCGTGTTCGGCGGCGGCTTTGTCACCCGCCTCATCACCCAGATGTACTTCCCCGGCGACCCGCTGCTGCAATACGACCCGATCTACCAAAGCACCGCCGACGCAGCGGCGCGCGAGCGGCTGATCGCCGCCTACGACCCGGAGTTGAGCGAGCCCGAATGGGCGCTCGGCTACCAATTCGACATGGTGCTGCGCGGCCGCGAAGCGACCCCGTTCGAGGTGGAAGATGGCCGCTAAACTGATCCCGACACCCGGTCAGACCGTCGGTCCGTTCTTCGCGCTCGGCCTCGACCGGCCGGAATGGGCGGATATGACCCGGCATAACCCCGAGGGCGAACGCATCACCATCGAAGGCCGCGTGTTCGACGGCGACGGGGCACCGGTGCCCGACGCGCTGATCGAACTGTGGCAAGCCAATGCCGCCGGCCGCTACGACCATATCGTCGACGAGCAGGCCGGCAAGAAGATCGACCCCAACTTCCACGGCTATGGCCGCGCCGCGACCGACGCGCGGGGCCAATTTCAGGTCAAGACGATCAAGCCCGGCCCGGTGCCCGGCCGCGGCAACGCGCTGCAGGCGCCGCACATCAATGTGGCGTTCTTCGCCCGCGGGCTCCTGCGGCAGCTCCACACGCGGATCTATTTCTCCGACGAGCCGGCCAATCTGAGCGACCCGCTGCTCGCCGGGATCGAGGACGAAAGCGTGCGCCGGACGCTGATCGCGCGGCGCGGCGAAGGCGGCGCCTACCGCTTCGATTTCGTGCTGCAAGGCGAGGACGAGACCGCGTTCCTCGACATCTGAAGCAGCGGTCTCACAGCATCTGTCCGCCATCGACCGAGATCGTCTGGCCGGTCACCCAGCCGGCGAGCGGCGAGGCGAGGAAGGCGGCGACCTGCGCCACCTCCTCCGGGCGGCCAAGGCGGCCGAACGGGATGCCGCGCAGGATCGCGTCGTAGAGCCGAGGATTGTCGTCCTTGCGCTTTTCCCAGCTGCCGCCGGGAAACTCGATCGAGCCGGGCGCGATGCAATTGACGCGGATGCCCCGGCGCGCCAGCGCCGCCGCCTCGGAGAGCGTGTACTGGATGACCGCTGCCTTGACCGCGCCGTAGGGCGGAGTGCGGGCCGAGGCGCGCAGCCCCGAGATCGATGAGATGTTGACGATGGCGCCCGAGCCCTGCGCCTCCATCAGCGGACGCACCGCGCGGATCGCCCGCACCGTGGCCATCAGATCGACCGAGATGCTCTTCTCCCAGCCGGCCTCGTCGTTGCTCGACCCGAAGCCGGAGGCGTTGTTGACGAGGATGTCGACGCCGCCCAGCGCCGCCGCGGCATCGGCGATGTAGCGAGCGACCGCGTCGCCGTCGGCGAGATCGCAGGAAGCGGCATGCGCCGTGACGCCGAGCGCCGCGATTTCCTGGCGCGCTTCCTCCAACGCCTCGGCGCCGCGGGCGCAGATCGAGACCTGCGCCCCGGCCTTGGCAAAGGCGAGCGCGGTGGCGCGGCCGATGCCGCGGCTGCCGCCGGTGACGATGGCGCGCTTGCCGGTAAGATCGATCTTCATCCTGTCGCTCCGCCGCGAATCAGCCGCGATGTTGCCGGGATCGGCGCGCGCTGGCCAGCGGCAAAGCCGCCCGCGTGCCGTGCCCGCCGTCAAAAAAGAACGCGTCGGTTGCGTTGAGGGGAGCATCGGCTAAGATTCTGCGTATCACGACAAGGGGGTGCGCAGTGTCGGGGCCTACCGGGGAGCTTGGCCGGGCTGAAACGCGCGGACGCGGCGGGCGCCCGTCCCGCCAGCAATCGGCGCAGCTTGCCGACCGCATCCTCGATGTGGCCGAGACGCTGTTCCTCGGCCATGGCTTCGGCGCTACCAGCATCGAGGCGGTCGCCAAGCGCGCCGGCATCTCGAAGCGCACGTTCTACCATCGCTTTCCCGGCAAGGAGCGGCTGTTCGAGGCGGTCGTGCGCCGGCTTATCGACCGCTGGCTGCCGCCGTTCGATACCGGGCTGTTGGCGCCGCCCAACCTCGCCGATGCGCTGGGCGGCGCCGCCGAATACATGCTGAAGATCGCACTGACCCCGGAAGCCTTGGCCCTGCACAGCCTGGTGATCCATGAGGCGCGGCGTTTCCCGAGCCTCGCGCGGATCATGCACGAATTAGGCGCGGCGAGCGGGATCGAGCGCATCGCCCATCACCTCGAGCCGCGCATCAAAAGCGGCGAGCTGCGCGCGATCGACCCGCATTTCGCCGCCGAGCAGTTCATCCTTTCGGTCGTGACCGGGCCGCAGCGGCGCGCGCTGGGCCTCGGCGTGCCGTTGAGCGCGGCCGAGATTTCGACTCATGCGCGCAACGCGGTGACGCTTTTCCTAGAGGGCAGCCGCGCGCGTCAGGGGAGCATGCCATGATCAAAAGCCTTTCGCTGCTGACCCGCAGGCCCGAGCTGAGCCACGAGGAGTTCGTGCGCCACTGGGCCGACATCCACGCGCCGCTCGCCCACGCGGTGCCGGGCATGCGGCGCTATGTGCAGAACCACATCGAGGGCACGCGCACCCGCGCCGATATCGCGGAAACGCAAGTCGAGGTCGACGGCATCGCCGAAACCTGGTTCGACGACCGCGAGGCGATGGCGCGGGCCAACGCCTCGCCCGAAGCCAAGCGCCTGCACGATGACGGCGCGCTGTTCATCGGCCGGATCAAGAGCTTCATCGTCGAGGAGAAATTCATCATCGGCGGGTATTGAAGAGGCCGCCGAGGTCATTGCGAGCGCAGCGACGCAATCTCGTGCCGAGCACGACCTGGCACGAGATTGCCGCGGCGCCTGGGGCGCCTCGCAATGACGGTGCGGCGCCGCTACTTCACCGACGAGAAGCTGGTCGGAACCAGGAAGGAGTTCTCGACCCGCGCGTTGATTGGGCCGTCCTTCTCGGTCTCGGCGCGTTTGGCGATCCACTCCGGGTCGGCCTGGAAGGCGTCCCATTTCTTTTCGCGCTCGGCGAGCGATTCCCATTGCAGCATGTAGGTGAGGTCCTGGTTCGATTCGCCGACCAGCGTCGTCCAGAACCCGGCCTGCTTGATGCCGTGGCGCTCCCAAATCTTCAGCGTGATGGTGTCGAAGCGCTTCAATAGCGCCGGCAGCTTTCCGGGCAATGTGTGATAGACGCGCAGCTCGTAGATCACGGGGGGTTTCCTTTCGGTTCGGTTATTTCACCGACGAGAAGCTCGTCGGAACGAGGAACTGGTTGGTGATTGAAGCGACGATGGGGCCGTTCTTCTCGGTCTCGGCGCGGGCGCTGAGCCATTCGGGGTCGGCGCCGAATTTGGCCATCTTGGCCTCGCGCTCGGCGAGCGATTCCCATTTGAGGAAATAGGTGAGGTCCATGCTCGACCCGCCGACGAGGGTCGTCCAGAAGCCGGCCTGGTGGATCGCATGCTTCTCCCAGAGCTTCAGGGTGATCGTGTCGAAGCGCTTGACGAGGTCGGGCAGCCGCCCCGGCACGCAGTGGTAGACGCGCAGTTCGTAGATCATCTTGTCCTCCTTAGTTAAGCCACGCCTCGACCCAGGCGGCGGCGTCGAGCAGTCTCTCGTCGGAAAAACGCTGGCTGACAAGCTGCACCCCGAGCGGCAAGCCGCCGGGCCCGGCGCCGGCCGGCAAGGTCACGCAGGGTGTCCAGGCGAGGGTCCAGGTCGAATTGAAGGCTGGGTTTCCGGTCGAGCCGTAGCCCTCGGGCGCCTCGCCGGCCGCGCTCGGCGTCAGCAGCACGTCGACGTCGCGGAAGATGTCGTCGAGATGAGCGCGGAACGCCGCGGCCGCTTCGAGTGCCTCGATATAGTCGGCGACCGGCATGTCGCGGCCCGGATCGAGTACCGTGTCGAGCAGGACAGTGCTGACCTGATCGCGGTGCTCCAGATGCTCGTAGGCGTAATTGTGCGCCGCTTCGTAGTTGAAGATGCGGCGGTGATGCTTGTGGATGTCCGCGAATTGCGGCGCAAAGGCAATGTCGCCGACCCGCGCGCCGGCGGCCGAGAGCCGCACGGCGGTGCGCTCGACCAGCGCCTGGGTCGGCGCGTCGGCGGCCTCCCACAGCGGGGTGCGGCAGAGGCCGATGCGCGGCGCGCCGGCCGAGCGGTCAACCTTGCGGTGCGGCATCTCGATCAGCACCGCGCGCATCAGCGCGATGTCATCGAGGCCGCGGCAGAGGAGGCCGAGCGTATCGAGGCTCTGGCATTGCAGCTTGATGCCGACGCGGCCGAACTCGCCGAAGCTCGGCTTGTAGCCGACGATTCCGCAGAACGCCGCCGGGCGGATCGTCGAGCCGCCGGTCTGCGTGCCGAAGCCGAGCGGCACCTGGAAATCGGCGACCCCGGCGGCCGAGCCGCTCGACGAACCGCCCGGCGTGTGCCCGGGGTTTTGCGGATGCACCGTGGCGCCGGGGAAACGGTTGGCGAACTCGGTCGTCACCGTCTTGCCGAGGATGGTGCCGCCGGCCATGCGGGTGAGCGCGACGCAGGCGGCGTCGGCGAACGGGCGGTTGCCGCGATAGATCGGCGAGCCGTGCTGGGTCGGCATATCGACCGTGTCGATCACGTCCTTGACCCCCATCGGCAACCCGGCGAGGAGGCCCGGCCGCCCGGCGCGGTCGGCGGCGCGCGCCTGCGCCAGCGCGTATTCGGGATCGAGATGAATCCACGCCTTGACCGAGGCGCGTTCCGCGATACGGTCGAGGCAGTCGCGGGTCAGTTGCTCGGCGGTCAGTGCCCCCGACGACAGGCGCGATACCGCCTCGGCGGCGGAAAGGCGGTTGCTGTCGCTCATCGGTATGCCCCCTGCGGCCGCGCCTCCAGTCGGCTCTCGACCCAAAAGCCGATATCGAGCAGCCGCGCGTCGGCATGGCGCTTGCCGACCAGCTGGACGCCGACCGGCAGCCCGTCCGGCCCCGCGCCCGCCGGTACCGTCAGGCACGGCATGTGGAGCAGTGTCCACAGCCCGTTGAAGACCGCATCGCCGGTCGAGGCCAAGGTCTTGGGCGCCTGGCCCGGCGCCGGCAGGGTGAGGATCGCGTCGAACCCGCCGGCCCATTCGTTCGCCGCGGCGCGCATTCGCTCGGCCTCGCGCCAGGCGGCGCGGAATTCGTCGAGCGTCAGCTTCTGGCCGCCCTCGATGCGGCCATGACGCAGCGCCGGGCTCAGCAGCGCCTCGTGCCGGTGGCGCTCGGGCGCATGGTTGCGCGGCGCCTCGAAATAACTGTGGCGGTTCTGGATGTCCGACACGCCGCCGCAGGCATTCGGCAGCTCGGATTCGACGATCTCGGCGCCGGCGGCGCGCAGCCGTTCCGCGGTCGCCTCAAGCGCGGCCTTGCCTTCGGGCTGGGCTCTGTCCCAATGCGGCGTGCGGCACAGGGCCAGCCGCGGGGGCCGCGCCGGCATTTCCGGCCTCTCATGCGGGATCGCCATCATCGCGGCGCGAAAGAGGGCGATGTCGGCGACCGAGCGCGCCATGATGCCGATGGTGTCGAGCGTCTCGGTGTTGGGGTGCATTCCGGCCGGCGCGAACATGTTGAAGCTCGGCTTGAAGCCGACGACCCCGCAATAGGCCGCCGGGCGGATCACCGAGCCGCCGGTTTGGGTCCCGATCGCCAGCGGCACCATGAAATCGGCGACCGCGGCGGCCGAGCCGCTCGACGAGCCGCCGGGCGAGAAGCCGGGATTGTGCGGGTTCGACGTTGGGCCCGGATGGCGGTTGGCGAATTCGGTGGTGACGGTCTTGCCGAGCAGCACGCCGCCTGCCGCGCGCGGCAGTGTCGCCGCGCTGGCGGTAAAGCTCGGCCGGCAACCGGTATAGATCGGCGAGCCATAGCCGGTCGGCATGTCGGCGGTGTCGAAGATGTCCTTGATGCCGAATGGGATGCCTTTCATCAACGAGCCTCGCGACGATGCCCGCGCAGCGGCGAGCGCCGCGGCGCCGGCGACGTGCGCCCACGCGCGCACCACGGGCTCGCGATACCTGATGCGTTCGAGGCAACTTTGCACGACGGCGTCGGCCGTGAGATCGCCGGTTTCGATGCGGCCTACCATCTCGACGGCCGACAGGCGGTGAGGCTCGGGCATGGGCGAATCCTTGCGCCGCGGAGACCCTATCTTAGCCACAGCCAGGCGCCGAGCGCATGCGCGATCTTTCTTGTATGTTCCGGCAGCAATGCGATAGGCGGCGCGGATGTCCTCGGCGGTTTCGGTGAAGGGCGTGCTGATCGAAGACGGCAGCGTCGCGCTCTTGGAAAACGAGCGCGGCGAGTGGGAATTGCCGGGCGGCCGGCCGGAGCCGGGCGAAGACCCCGCAACGTGCCTGGCCCGCGAATTCGCCGAGGAGTTGGGCGCCCAGATCGCGGTCGGGCCCATCGTCGATTGCTGGAATTACGAGGTGCGGCGCGGGCGTCACGTGATGATCGTGACCTATGCCGTGGCGCGCGCCGAGCGCGGCGGGCTACGGATCAGCGACGAGCATCGGCAGGTGGGCTGGTTCCCGCTCGACGCGATCGGCGCGCTGCCGCTGCCCGACGGCTATCGCCGCTCGATCCGCGCGGTCGCCGGCGCCGAGCCGGCCTGGCTCGCCATTGCGCGCGAGCTGCAGGCGATGGCGCAGACCGGCCTCCATTTCACCACGGACCGCTTCGACGCCGAGCGCTTCGCGCGGCTGCGGGTGCTCGCCTCGCAGATGATGGCGATGGGCTCGGGCGCCGCCGCCGAGGCGATCGCCGAGTTGTTCGACCAGGACACCGGCTATGCGACGCCGCGGGTTGACGTGCGCGGCGCGGCGTTCCGCGACGGCTGCATCCTGATGGTGCGCGAGACCAGCGACGGGCGCTGGTCGCTGCCCGGCGGCTGGGCCGACGTCAACCAGACCGGCGCCGAAAGCATCGCCCGCGAGATTTTCGAGGAGAGCGGGTTCACCGCGCGCGTCGTGAAGCTGGCGGCGGTCTGGGACCACAGCCGGCACGGGCACAGGCCGGTCCATCCGTTCTCGGTGTTCAAGTTGTTTTTCCTGTGCGAGCTGACCGGCGGCACCGCGACGCCGAGCCACGAAACCAGCGAGATCGGCTTTTTCGCCGAGGACGAGCTGCCCGAATTGTCGCCGGGGCGCATTCAGGCGCATCAGATCCGCCGCATGTTCGCGCATCAGCGCCAACCCGGCCTGCCGACGGATTTCGACTAGCTTTCCCAGCCTATGCTATGCCGATTTGGCTCGCGACCCCGGCTTGCCGCGGGCTGACGGCGCGCCGACCTTGTCGGCCGCGATGGCCTCGCGCGAGCGGCGGCGCGGGTCGCCGTAACCGCCGCCGCCGGCGGTCTCGACAACGACCCTGTCGCCAGCGTGCAGGGTGGTGACGATCTTCGACGGGATCACCTCTTCGCCGCCGCTGGCACGGCGGATCGCCGAGCGGGCGCGCCCCCCCTTCCCCGCCGCCATGCAACCCGGCGGCGGCGCTGAAATGCCGCTCGCCGCGATGCGAGAACGACACATCGCCTTCCAGCACCTCGTACTCGCGGACGAGACCGAGCCCGCCGCGCCATTCGCCGGCGCCGCCGGAACCGGCGCGCAGCGCGACGCGGTTGAGGCGGATCGGCGCTTCCATCTCCAAGGCCTCGGCGGGCAGGTTCATGCAGTTGGTCGCATCGGTCTCGATCCCGCCGACACCGTCCTGCCGCGGCCCGGCGCCGCTGCCGCCGGCGATCAACTCGCCGACGACGTAATTCTTGCCCTGAAGCTGGCCGCCGAACGCCAGCACCAGCAGTTCCCCGGCCGAGGCGGCGGGCGCGTTGTCCGGCAGCACCGGCGTCAGCGCGCCCACCATGCACCCGGCGATGCGCTTGATCGTCGAGGTGCGGGCGTTGACCGGCGCCGGCGCCGCGGGGTTGACGATGGTGCCCGGCGGCAGCTTGAGCCGGATCGGACGGAAGCAGCCGCCATTGGTCGGGATGTCCGGATCGGTCAGCGCGCGCACCGCCCAGCACGCCGCCGCCAGCGCGCCGGAGGGCACGCAATTCATCGGTCCCTTGACTTGCGCGCTGGTGCCGGCGAAGTCGAATTCGATCGCACCGTCGGCGACAATGGCCGCGACCTCGATGCGGATCGGCTTGTCGAGCTCGATCCCGTCATTGTCGAGGTAGTCGATATAGCGGTAGGTGCCGGACGGTATTGCGCGCAGCGCCGCGCGGGTCAGCCGCTCCGAGCGCGCCAGGAGCTCGGCGCAGATCGCGGCGAGCTGGTTGTCGCCAAAGCGCTCGGCCAGTTCGGCAAAGCGCCGCGCGCCGATGGTGCAGGCGGCGATCTGCGCGTTGAGGTCGCCCATCACCGTGTCGGGAATGCGCACGTTCTGCCGCAGCAGCGCGACCAGGGTCGCGTTGTAGGCTCCGGCCTCGCGCAGCCTCAGCGGCGGGATGCGCAGCCCTTCCTGGTAGATCTCGGTGGCGTTGGTCGGCACCGAGCCGGCCGACATGCCGCCGACATCCTGATGGTGCGTCATCGCCGCGGCGAGCGCGATCGGCCGGCCGCGATGCATGACCGGCTGCACCACCGCGATATCCGGCAGGTGGGTCCCGCCGCAATAGGGGTCGTTCAAGATATAGCTGTCGCCGTCGCGCATCCGGGCGACGGGAAAGGTTGCGATGATTTGCCCGACCGCAGGGATCAGCGTCGCGAGGTGGATCGGGATCGAGCAGCTCCGCGCGAGCGTCGTGCCGTCGAGCGCGAAGAGGCTGGCCGAGGCGTCGAGCCCTTCCTTGACGATCGGCGAGAACGAACTGCGCAGCAAGGTCGACTGCATCTCGCCCGCGATGCCGTCGAGCTTGTAGCGGGTGATATCGACGGTGATGGGATCGAGATCGGACATCGACCGTTTCTATCACCACGGCGCCGAGCCGTGCGGAATTCTTCCGTGGAACCGTCACGCGCATCCGTTGTTCCCCGCAGTACCCGCGCGCTGGCGCATCACCGAGAAAGACATTCCCATGGTTCATCCGATCCGCCGCACCGGCTTCACGCTCGATCTGACGCGCTCGGTCGCCGTCGCCGCGCTGCTGAGCCTTCCGCTCGCCGCCGCGGCGCTGAGCGTGGCGCATGCGCAGACCAAGCCGATGGCGCCCGCCGCCACCGCAGCCGATGCGAAGGGCGAGACGGTCGAGCAGCGCATCACCCAGCTGCATTCCCAGCTGAAGATCACCCCGGACCAGGAGTCGAAGTGGAACTCGGTCGCTCAGGCGATGCGCGACAACGCCGCCAACATGGACAAGCTGGTCGCCGAGAAGCGCAAGCAGGCGCCGCAGAGCATGACCGCGGTCGAGGACCTACAGACCTATCAGGAATTCGCCCAGGCGCATGTCGACGGGCTGAAGAACCTGACCTCGTCCTTCAAGTCGCTTTACGATGCGATGTCGGATCAGCAGAAGAAGAACGCCGACCAGGTCTTCGCCAATTTCGGCCGCGGCCCGCAGCCGTCGCACGGATAACGCGGCTGGCTCTCAGCGTCTTCCCGTCATCATTGGAGGAGGTCGTAATGACCCACGAAAAGATACGGCCACCGCGCGCTTGGCCAGCCCGGCTCATCGCGGGCACGGTGGTTGCCGTAGTCCTGGCGCTCGGCTTCACCGCCGGTCCGGCCCACGCCCGTTGGGACGAGCACCGGGACGAGCACCGGAGTGAGCACCGCGAGTGGCACCGCGGCTGGAGCGGCGGCTATTGGGGCGCGCCCCCGGTCGTTTACGGCAACCCATACCGCTACGGCTACTATCCGCCGGCGGCGGTTTACGGGCCGGGTATCGGCATCAACCTGCCGGGCGTCAGCATCGGCATCCGCTGAGCAAGTCTCGGACGAACAACCTCGGTTGATAGGAGACGGCCGGCGCCCTCCGGCCGTTTCTTTGTCTACGCCAAGCGTGCCGCCGCCGCCGCCTGCATCCGGGCTTCGCGGGCGGCGATCGCCGCCCCGCGCTCGACCAGCAGCCGGGCGCGCTCGACGACCGGCACGTCGATCATCTTGCCGTCGACGGTGACCGCGCCGATACCCTCAGCGAGCGCCTTGTCGTAGGCGGCGACAACGCGGCTTCCATGCTCGATTTCCACCGGGCTGGGACGGAATTCCTCGTTGAGGATCGCGACCTGGCTCGGGTGGATGACCGAGGCGCCGAAAAAGCCGAGCCGACGCGAGCGGCGCACCGTCTCGCGAAAGCCGTCGAGGTCGCTGAAATCCGCGACGGTGCCGATAAAGCCCATCGGCATGATGCCCGCGCCGCGCGCGGCGAAGATTGCGGTCTGCTTCGGCATAAAGAGACCCTCGGCGGTCGGCAGCATCCCGGCCGAGAGGGCGAAATCCTCGGCGCCGAGGTTGAGCGCGACAAGGCGCGGCGACGCCTTGGCGATCTCGGCGATGCGGAAGAAGGCGGAGCAGGTCTCGACCATCGCCAGCATCTTGGTCGTGCCGATTTCCATGCCGCGCTCGGCCTCGAGCTCGTCGATGATCTCCGCGACAAGCTGGACGTGCTCCGGGCTTTCGGCCTTGGGCAGGGCGATCGCCTGCACCCCTGGCCCGATGACAGCGTCAAGATCGCGCACGGTCATCCGCAGCGGCCGGTTGATGCGGACGACGACATCGGCGCCGCCACGCGAGACGAGCTGCGCCGCCTCGGGGACGAGGGTGCGGGCGCGGTCTTTCTCGGAGATTGCGACCGCATCTTCCAAATCCAGGATGATCGCGTCGGCGCCGCGCCTCGCCGCGCCTTCGACAAAGCGGCGCTGCGTCACCGGCACGAACAGCATCGAGCGCCAGACCGGCAGATTGGGTTTCATTTTTCCTCCTCGATCCCGCTCCCGCAGCGATGTCATTGCGAGCGACGCGAGGCAATCTCTTGCCGATCGAGTCTCGCCCGTCGAGATTGCCGCGTCGCGCTGCGCGCTCCTCGCAATGACGGCTCCTTATTTCGGCAATCCGATGATCCCCTCGCGCTCCAGCGCCTCCAACCCCGCTTTGGCGACCCCGAGCTGGCCCAAAATCTCGGCGGTGTGCTCGCCGATCTCGGGCGCGGGGCTGCGCAAGCGGCCGGGGGTGTCGGCGAGGCGGGGGATTATGTTGTGCATCGTCAGGCGGCCCACCTGCGCGTCGGGCACGTCGACGACGATGCCGCGCGCCTGGACGTGCGGGTCGGCGAGGAACTGGTCGATATCATAGACCGGCGAGGCGGTGACCTCGGCCTTCTCGAAGATCGCCATGTTCTCGTCGAGCGTGCGCGCGGCGATGAACTCGACGATCGGCGCCTCGCATTCCTCGGCGTTCCTCACCCTGTCGGTGTTGGTGCGGAAGCGCGGGTCGGCAATCACGTCTTCGCGGCCGATGGCGCGAAACAGGCGCTCGGCCATCGCCTGGATCGAGGCCGAGATGCCGATGTAGCGGCCGTCCTTGGTGCGGAACACATTGCGCGGCGAGGTCGTCTCCGAACGGCTTCCGGTGCGCGGCCGGATCGCCCGGGTGAGGCCGTAGATCGGCGCCTCGGTGGCGATGAACGAAAACAACGGATCGATCAGCGGCAGGTCGATCACCTGTCCGGCGCCGCCCTCGACCTCGACCCGGCGGAGCGCCACCATCACCGCGAAGGCGCCGTAAAGCCCGGCGACCATGTCGGCGAGCGCGGTTGGCGGCAGCACCGGCTCGCGGTCGGCAAAGCCGGTGCGCGAGGCATAGCCCGACATGCTCTCGACCAGCGTGCCAAAGCCGGGCCGGTCGCGATAGGGCCCGTCCTGGCCCCAGCCCGACACGCGCACGATAACGAGGCGCGGGTTGCGCTTGTGCAATTCGGCCGGCGCGAGGCCCATCTTTTCCAGCGTGCCCGGACGGAAATTCTCGATCAGCACCTCGGCGGTCGAGATCAGGTCGAGCAGCAATTCCCGGCCGCGCGGCGGGCGCAGGCTCAGCGCCACGCTCTTTTTGTTGCGGGCGTAGAGCTTCCAGTGGATGCTGACCCCGCCCGTTTGCCACGCGCGTAACGGGTCGCCCGTGCCGGGGTCCTCGATCTTGATCACCTCCGCGCCGAAATCGGCGAGCTGCGACGAGACCGCGTTGCCCGCGACGAGCCGCGACATGTCGATCACCCGGATCCCGTCGAGCGGACAGGCGGCCTCGGGCTCGAAGGTCTTACGCGGCACGCTCATCAGGCAAACCTCTCGGGGGGATAACCTTACGCCGGCAAAGCACGGCGCCGGCCACCCTACCGCCCGCGATAGATGAAAAAAAGCCGCGGGATGGCAGGCCAATACGGGAAGACCCCGGTGCTGGCCTGGGTGCTGGCTTTACCGGCGGCGAATCGTGCTGTCGGGCGCGCGGTTCGTCCGCCTGAGCTGCACGGCGTAAGGCCGCGTGATCAGACGGGGCGGCGACTCCGGCGGGAAAACCGCTCTTGCAACTTGAGGCCGCGCTGCGCCAGCGTCGCCTCGACGAGCTTTATTTCCTGTTGCGAGGCGGCAACGGCAGCGCGGGCCTCGACGGTCTGCGCATCGATTTCGGCGATGGAGCCCATCAGCTTGTCGCGGCGACCGAGCAGCGGGCGGATGAACAGCGGATCGATGCGGCCGTTCGCGGGAGCCGCGCCGGCGCCGCCGGCCTGGTCGATTTCGTCGCGCAGCCGCTCGACATCGGCCCGCAGCCGCTCGCCCAACGATTCGAGCTCCTTCAGATGGCGCTGACGCTCCGCAAGCTGCCAGTGCTGCAGTCGATAACGATTGCTCTGTCCGCTCATGCAAGATTCCCTGACTGCGTCGCGCGGTGGGGGGGGGCAAGGCAGCGACAGGCGACAAGGCTCGGCCACCGACCGCGCGGCAACCTGTCAAAGGTCGCCGCGCGATGCTAAAATCCGGTTAAACGGAAATTGCGGCGCCGCGCTAAACCGGAGCGGGATAATCTTTTGTTAACCGCTTCCGCTAATACTGGTTAACGAGAACGGCCACCCGACGCCGATCGGTCTCCCCGGAGGCTTGGACAATGCGTGTACTGCTGGTTGAGGACGATGCCGCCACTGCCACCAGCATCGAGCTGATGCTGCGCAAGGAAAGCTTTATTTGCGACACGACCGACCTCGGCGAAGACGGCCTGGAGATCGGCAAGCTCTATGACTACGACATCATCATCCTCGATCTGCTGCTGCCGGACATCGACGGGTACGAAGTGCTGCGCCGCCTGCGCGCGGCCCGCGTGCGCACGCCGATTCTCATCCTGTCGGGTCTCGTCGAGCTCGATCACAAGATCAAGGGGCTCGGCTTCGGCGCCGACGATTTCCTGACCAAGCCGTTCGACCGGCGCGAGCTGATCGCGCGCATCCAGGCGATCGTCCGTCGCTCGAAGGGGCATCCGGAATCGACGATCCGCACCGGCAAGCTGCTCGTCAATCTCGACAGCCGCGTCGTCAGCGTCGAGCAGAACCCGCTGCATTTGACCGCCAAGGAATACGGCATCCTCGAACTGCTGAGCCTGCGCAAGGGCACGACGCTGACCAAGGAGATGTTCCTCAACCACCTCTACGGCGGGATGGACGAGCCCGAGCTGAAGATCATCGACGTGTTCGTGTGCAAGCTGCGCAAGAAGCTCTCCCAGGCGACCGGCGGCGAGCACTACATCGAGACGGTGTGGGGCCGCGGCTATGTGCTGCGCGACCCGACCGAAGCCGCGCCCCAGCTCAAATCCGCCTGATCGGCGATACGCTGATCGGCGATAGGCGCGGGCTTACGAGCCGCCCGTCTCGCATAAAATCTTGAAGCCGCCCGGCGACGCGGCGACGCGCAGCCGCCGGCCGAGGGTTGCGGCCAGCAATCCGGCGAAATAGGCGCCGACGCTGCGCGATGTGAGCGCCGCCGCCGGCGCGCTCAGCGCCAGCGCATCGGCGATTTGCGCGGACGGCCCCTCCCCATCGCCGACCGCCGCCACCACAACCGCGCCGGCCTCCGTCCCCAGCGCCAACCTGCCGCCGCGCGGCAGGGCTTCCGCCGCCACCAGCAGCAGGTTGCAGGCAAGTCGTTGCCAGTCCGGTGCCAGCTGGCGTACCGGGTCGGGGTAGTCGCAGGCGATGTTGCCGCCGGCAAAATATTCGCTCGCCAGGGCGTGCGGCTGGGGGCCAGCGATGGCGCCGCCGCTGAAACCATAGACAAAGCGAAACAATTGCAGCCGCTTTGCCGCGGTGCCGGCGCTGTCGCCGATCAGCGTCGCGGCTTGGCGGACGAATTCCGGATCCTCGTCGTCAAGCAACTCGGCGCCGTTGCCGATCGCCGCGATCGGACCGGCGAAATCATGGCAAAGGCGCGCCACCAACAACTCGCAGACGCGCATGTCGAGCGTGGTCGCCATCGCCCGCATGGTCGCACGGGACCGGGGTTCACGGCAACCTGACCGCGCGAGGCCGGAAGGCTTGCGAATAATCGACGCCGCGACGCCACCTACTGACGATGGAAGGCCGCGACATTCGACGCGATTGACAGTGAAATTTCGCTAAAATAAAAACAAAAGACCCGAAGTCGCCGGGTAAACGAGAGCAAACAGCGCCGGCAAAAAAGCGACGCCGGTTAGGAGGAAGCGTGGCCCTGTCATTTCTGGCGCGCGAGCGCACGGTTGCCGCCCCTGGCTATAGCCGGTGGCTGATCCCGCCGGCGGCGCTCTGCGTCCATTTATGTATAGGCCAAGCCTACGCCTTCAGCGTCTTCAACTTGCCGATGACCAAGCTGATCGGCATCAGCCAGTCGGCGCCCGGCGATTGGCCGCTGACCGAGCTCGGCTGGATATTCAGCCTCGCGATTTTCTTTCTCGGCGTCTCGGCGGCGCTGCTCGGCCGCTGGGTCGAGGAAGGCGGGCCGCGCAAGGCGATGTTCGCCGCCGCGCTGTGCTGGGCCGGCGGGTTCCTGGTGTCGGCCGTCGGCGTCTATATCCACAATATCTGGGTCATCTATTTCGGCTACGGCGTGCTCGGCGGTTTCGGCCTCGGCATCGGCTACATCTCGCCGGTCTCGACCCTGATCAAATGGTTCCCCGACCGGCCCGGCATGGCGACCGGTATGGCGATCATGGGGTTCGGCGGCGGTGCCTTCATCGCCTCGCCGCTGTCGGTGTTCCTGATGCGGCTATTCTCGACCCCGTCGCATGTCGGGGTGGCTGAGACCTTCATCGTCATGGGCCTGATCTATTTCTGCTTCATGATGGTCGGCGCGGCGATCGTGCGGGTTCCCGCGCCAGGGTGGGCGCCGGAGGGCTACGTGGCGCCGGCGAGCGGGACAAAGCTGATCACCACCCAGAACGTCTATGTCTACGATGCGCTCAAGACGCCGCAATTTTGGCTGATCTGGTGGGTGCTGTGCCTCAATGTCACCGCCGGGATCGGCGTCTTGGGGCAGGCCTCGGCGATGAGCCAGGAGATGTTTCCAGGGCGAATCACCGTTACCGCCGCGGCCGGGTTTGTCGGGCTGATGAGCCTGTTCAACATGGGCGGCCGGTTCTTCTGGGCGTCGATGTCCGACCTCATCGGGCGCAAGAACACCTATTTCATCTTCTTCGCGCTCGGCACCGTGCTCTACTCGATCGTGCCGTTCGCCGGCGGGTCGGGGAACGTGACGCTGTTCGTAATCTGCTTCCTCGTCATCATCAGCATGTACGGTGGCGGGTTCTCGACCGTGCCGGCCTATCTGAGGGACATGTTCGGCACCCAGTATGTCGGGGCAATCCACGGGCTGCTGCTGACCGCCTGGTCGATGGCGGGAATCTTCGGCCCGGTCATCGTCAACTACATGCGCCAATATTACGTCGACCACGGTGTGCCGAAAGCGCAGGCCTACAACACGACGATGTATGTGATGGCGGCGCTGCTGGTTATCGGCTTTATCTGCAACGCGCTGGTCAAGGCGGTGCATGAGCGCCATTACATGAAGCGGACCGCCGATACGCTGAGCGCGGCGGCGGTCTAGAGGGAGGCGACGATGGCGGCAAACAATGGCCTGAAACTGGTGTTGGCCTGGGGTTTTGTCGGCATCCCGCTTGCCTGGGGGGTGATCGAGACCCTGTTCAACGCGCTGAAGCTGTTCCAATAGCGCCGAGCAGAGCGGCGGCGCGCTCGAGATCCTCGGGCCGGTTGGCGTTGAAGAACGGATCGATCCCCGGGCCAAGCCTGGGGACCCGGTCGGAAAAGGGCACGGTCGCCAGCCGGTAGCGGGCGGTCCAGACGTCCACCTTGCGGACGCCCTCATCGACGAGGGCGCGGCGCAGCTCGTCGCGCAGCCGCACCGGCCACAACCCGATTACCGGATGCGCCTGCCCGCCAGATGCGGCGCAGGCGAGATCGGCGCCTTCCGCGGCCAGCGCCTGCTCCATTCGCGAGACCAGATCAGCCGGCAAAAAGGGTGCGTCGGTGGGGGCGCTGAGGATCATCGGGCAATCGGGCCGATGTGAAGCGGTCCAGTCGAGCCCGGCCAGCACCCCGGCGAGCGGGCCGGCATAATCGGGGATGCTGTCGGCGACGACCGGCAGCCCATAAGCGGCGAACCGCGCCGGATCGCCGTTGGCGTTGAGCACCAGCTCCGATACTTGCGGGCGCAGCCGCTCGATGACGTGAGCGAGCAGCGGTCGCCCGCCGATCGTCCGCAACGGCTTGTCGCCCCCGCCCATGCGCCGCGCGAGCCCCCCCGCGAGCAACACGCCGACAGTCCTCGTCCCTTCCGGAGTCATGCCGCCGCTTCGGGAAGGCTCGCCTTGCGCGAGCCGCGTGCGGTTTCCTCCGCCGCCTCGCGCCCGTCGCTGTCGAAGACGATGCGCTCGGCGCCGGCGAGCGCGACAAAGCGGCGCCCCTTGGCGCGGCCGATCAGGGTCAGCCCCGCCTGCCGCGCGAGGTCGACCCCCCAGGCCGTGAACCCGGAGCGCGAAATGAGGATCGGGATGCGCATCTGCACCGTCTTGATCACCATCTCCGAGGTCAGCCGGCCGGTCGTATAGAAGATCTTGCCGACCGGCGAGATGCCGTTGAGGTGCATGTAGCCGGCGATCTTGTCGATCGCGTTGTGGCGGCCGACATCCTCCATGTAAAGCAGCGGCCGGTCCTCCTCGCACAAGACGCAGCCGTGGATCGCGCCGGCGGCGAGGTAGAGGCTCGGCGCGGTATTGATCTTGCGGGCCAGCGCGTAGAGCCACGACGTTTTCAGGATCGCCGCCGGATCGAGCCGGATTTCGTCAAACTTCTCCATCAGATCGCCAAACACCGTGCCCTGGGCGCAGCCCGAGGTCAGCGTCTTCTTTTTCAGCTTGTCCTCGAAATCGGTCTCGCGGTCGGTGCGGACGACGACGGTCTCGAGATCGTCGTCGTAATCGATCGCGATGATCCGGTCCCCCGGCAACAGCATGTTCTGATTGAGCAGATAGCCGACCGCGAGGTAATTCGGGTGATCGCCGATCGTCATCATCGTGACGATCTCGCGACCGTTCAAAAACAGGGTCAGCGGCCGCTCCATGACGACCGCGGTCTCCACCGCTTTGCCCTCGTGGTCGATGCCGGGGACGGTGCGCGTCAGGCGCGGATCGTCGGGATCGGGGCGGACGGCGAATTCTTCCATGGCGGGATGATGGGTTGCGCGGGCGGCGGCTTCAAGTCGGGTGCTGTAATCGCTTCACTGTGTACATATTATCCGCAGGGGATTTCCCCTTTGACGGGCTCCCGAGGAAGCCGCGCTGATGGACCTGAAAACGCTGTACGAAGAAGACACTGTTGCATGGGCCGAGACCCAGGCGGCCGCGCTTCGCGCCGCCGCGCAGGGCGGCTCCAATCGGCAACTCGACTGGGAGAATCTGGCCGAGGAGATCGAGGATTTGGCTAAATCGGAAAGACGGTCTCTGCACAGCCACATTCGGCGCATCATCGAGCATCTGATCAAACTGGAACATTCTCCCGCGGACCGACCGCACCGAAGATGGCGTCAGAGCATCAGGAACGCCCGTGTCGAAGCCGAAGACAGGTTGGCGGAGAGCCCGAGCCTTAAGCCCGAGTTAGCGCAAATCATCGCTCAGGAGACGGAGCGCGGAGCGCGGCTCGCGATCGCCGCCTTGGACGAAAGAAATGAGCTTTCCCGATCTCTTCAGCAGATACTGAAGGCACAATCCTATCAGGAATCCTTTTCTTATACCGCCGAACAAATCCTCGGCGACTGGTTTCCGCCGGAGCCGACCAGCGGCTGAGCCTACTGCGCGGCGTGCGCCGCGGTCACCGCCGGCACCCGCGCGAGGCAGGCTTTGAGGTCATCGGACCGGATCGGCTTGGCCAGGAAATCGTTCATGCCGGCGGCGACGCAGCGCCGGTGGTCCTCGCCAAAGGCATTCGCGGTGAGTGCGACGATCCACACGCCGCGGCGATCGGGCATGTGCAGCGCGCGGATCGCTGCGGTCGCGGCGAGGCCGTCCATCTCCGGCATCTGCACATCCATGAAGACCAGGTGGTAGGGCGCGAGCCGCACCGCCTCGACCGCCTCCAGCCCGTTGGCGACGGCATCGACCCGGCAGCCGAGTTTTTCCAGCATCTGCTTGACGACGGCCTGGTTGACCTTGTTGTCCTCGGCGACGAGCACCCGAAGCCCGGCGCCGAGCCTGGCTTCGGACAAAGGGTCAGCGGTCGGCGCCACCATCCCGGCCGCCGCGGCGAGCGCTTCCGGCGGACTCGCCAGCGCGGCCAGCAGCGCCGAGGGCGGGCACGGCTTGACGAGAACCGCGGCGATGCCGAGCGCCGTCGCCGCCTGCCGCAGATCGGCGCCGGGCGACGAGGTCGCGAGCACCAGCCGCATGCCGGCGAGCGACTGTTCGGCAAATATCAATCGGGCCAGCGCGAGGCCATCGAGATCGGGCATCGCGTGATCGAGCACCGCGGCGGCAAAGCCGTTGCCGCTGCGCGCCGCCCGTCGGGCGATCGCGACGACGGTATCGGGCGTGGCGACGGTCTCGACCGCCGCACCCCATGCGGTGAGCTGCCGCGACATGACCTCGCGGTTGACCGGGTTGTCGTCGACGAGCAGCACCCGCATGCCGCGGAGATCGATTGCGGGCAGCTCCGCCGGCCGGCCGCGCGCCGGCGCCAGCGATGCGGTGAACCAGAACTGGCTGCCCTTCCCTTCTTCGCTCGCGACGCCAATGGTGCCGCCCATCAGCGCCGCCAACTTGCGCGAGATCGACAGGCCGAGACCGGTCCCGCCGTAACGCCGCGCCACGGTCGGATCGCCTTGGGTGAATTGCTCGAACAGCGTCGCCAATACCGGCCCCGGGATGCCGATGCCGCTGTCGGCGACGTCGAAGCGCAACGGGAAGCGATCGCCGGCCGGCCGCCCGCCGGCGCGCGCCGCCGGCGCCACGGAGATCGCCACCCCGCCCTTTTCGGTGAATTTCACCGCGTTGCCGACGAGGTTGTAGAGCACCTGACGGATACGGCCGGCGTCGCCAAAGGCCGAAGCGGGGGTGCCGGGCGCCAGGTAGAAGCCGATATCGAGACCCTTGGCGTAGGCGCGCGGAGCCATCATGTCGCAAATGCTCTGCACCAAGGGCTCGATGTCGAAATCGCCCTCGTCGAGCACCAGCCGGTCGGCTTCGAGCCGCGACAGGTCGAGGATGTCGTTGATCACCGAGAGCAGATGGTCCGCCGAGTCGCGGACAACTTCGGCGTAGCGGCGCTGCTCGGGCAATAGCGGCGTGTCGAGCAGCAACCCGGTCATCCCGACGACGCCGTTCATCGGCGTGCGGATCTCGTGGCTCATCACCGCGAGGAAATCGGACTTGGCGCGATTCGCCTGCTCGGCCTGCTCCATGCTGGCGACGAGCTCGCGCTCGGCCTGTTTGCGCTCGCTGATGTCGCGAATGATGATCGCGGCCTTGCGCATGCCGGCGTCGAAGAAGTCGGCGAACGCGACCTCCATGTCGAACACCGTGCCGTCGGCGCGCCGGCCAAAAAACTCGCGCGGCGCGCCCGACAGGGCGGCCGGCCCCGACGCAGCGGCGGCATTGCCGAAATAGCGGCGGAAGCCGGCGGCGTCGGCGGCGGCGAGGTCGGCGATGTTGCGCCCGCGCAGCCGCCGCGTCGAATAGCCGAAGATGCGCGCCGCCGCCGGGTTGGCGATCTCGATGATACCGTCGGCGGTGGCGGTGAGGATGGCGTCACGCGCGGTTTCGATGATGGCACGGAACCGGTCGTTGCTGATGCGCAGCGAATCGAGCGTGTCCGAGAGGCGCCCGCGCTCGCCCCGCAGCTCGGCTTCGCGCGTCGCCAGGTCCACTTCCGAGCGCTGGCGCCGCACCATCTGCCACGCGAGCAGCGCGGTAAAGGCGACGACGAGGAGCGCTACGATCGCCGCCGCGCCGATTAGCCGCCAGCGGCTGGCGTCGTATTGGGCGAACAGGTCGCTGTCGGAGAGCCCGACCCCGACGATCAGCGGATAATCGTGCAGGACGCTGTAACTGACCACGCGACGCACATTGTCGAGCCCGCTTTCGACGTAGAGGCTGCGGTTTTCCGTATCGGCGTCCAGTTGCAGCATCACCGTTTCGCCGATCGTCAATTTCGGCGTCAGCCTCGTCCCGGTCGGCGAGGTGCGGGAGAACGAGACCCGCGCCCGCACGATGCCGTCGCGACCGACCAACATCACCGTGCCGCCGGGGCCAAGATCGACCGTCTCGTAGAACCGGGCCAGGTAATAGGGATCGAGCGAGACGATCAGCACCCCCGCGAAGCTGCCGTCGGGCGCGTTGAGGCGGCGCGACAAGGGGATCGTCCAATGGCCGGCGCCACCGCCCCGCACCGGCTTGCCGATGAACAGCCCGTCGCCGGCGTGGTTGAGGTGATAGAGGAAATAATCCTCGTTGCGCACCGCGGCGACGACGGGCGCCGGGCCCTCGGTAGTGCCGACGATTGTGCCGTCGCGATTGGCCATCGCGATCTGCACCGACAGATCCTGCAGCAGCAATTCCTTGCCCGGCCACTCCCACAGCCGGAAATTTGCCGGGTCGCTCTGATAGCCGCGCTTCAGCACGAGGAGCGTCTCGTCGACCTCCTTAAGGGTGCGCCGGATATGCTCCTCAAAGGCGCGCGCGAGGTTCGAGGTGTGCTTGCGGGCCTCTTCGAGGATGGCGCCGCGCTCGCTCGAAAGCTGCTGCGCGACGCCGCCGACGATCAGCAGCACGACAAGGACGCCAAACAGCGCCATGGCGAAAGGCAGCCAGCCGCGACGCAGCAGACCGGGAGCCGGGTCCGGCGCCTTATCGGGCATGTCGTCGGGTGGCTGCGAAATGCTCAGGCGAGCGTCCTTCTCCATGGCTTCGCCATGGGTCGGCGATGAGGCTCACCGCACAAGGTTACTTTTAAGCTAATTCGGCGAAGTTGGCTGCGGCGTCGGCGGCATCCCCGGTGCAATTGGGCCGGCGCCGGTATTCAGTCATTAGCAACCAAACAACGGGTATTCTCTCCGGCTGAAAACGGAGAAGGCATGACGACAAAACCGCGCCTGCTTTTGGTCGAGGACACGCCCTCGATCCTGCGCCTCTACCACGAGGTCCTGAAAAAGCTCGATGTCGACCTGCTCGACGCCGAGACCTGCGCGCGGGCGTTCGATGTCCTTGACGAGACGATCCCGGATGTCGTGCTGCTCGATATCGAGCTGCCCGACGCCAGCGGCATGGAAATCTTGCGCCTGATCCGCGCGCGCAACCTGCCTTCGGCGGTGATCGTCGTCACCGCGCACGGCTCGGTCAAGGCTGCGGTCGAGGCGATGCGCGAAGGCGCCTACGATTTCATCATGAAGCCGTTCCCGCCGGACCGGCTCATCGTCACCGTGCGCAATGCGCTGGAGCGCCGCCAGCTGCAGACCCTCGCGGCGGCCAACGACATCGCCAAGGAGGGCAAATTCTGCGGCCTCCTCGGCGCCTCGCTGCCGATGCGCGCGGTCTATCACGTGATCGAAAGCGCCGCCGCGAGCCGCGCCACCGTGTTCATCACCGGCGAAAGCGGCACCGGCAAGGAGCTTTGCGCCCAGGCCATCCATGAGCTGAGCCCGCGCCGGGGCGGCCCATTCGTCGCGGTCAATTGCGGCGCCATCCCGCGCGAACTGATGGAAAGCGAGATGTTTGGCCACGTCAGGGGTGCGTTCACCGGCGCGATCGGCAACCGCGAGGGGGCGATTACCCGGGCCAAGGGCGGCACGCTGTTCCTCGACGAAATCTGCGAGATGGATCTGAGCCTGCAGGTCAAGCTGCTGCGCGTCATCCAATCGGGCGAGTTCCAGAAGGTCGGCGGCAGCGATGTCGAGAACGCCGATGTGCGCTATGTCTGCGCCACCAACCGCGACCCGTGGGGCGAGGTGCATGCCGGGCGGTTCCGCGAGGACCTCTATTACCGGCTGCACGTGGTGCCCTGCGCGATGCCGCCGCTGCGCGCGCGCGACGACGATTTGCTGCTGCTCGCCCGTCATTTCCTTGGCCTTTACGCCAAGGAGGAAGGCAAGCTATTCGCCGATTTCGACGAGGGCGCGGTGCGCGCGCTGCGCCGCTACGCGTGGCCCGGCAATATCCGCGAACTGCAGAACGCGCTGCGCAACGCGGTGCTGTTCAACCAGGGCCGGCTGGTGACCGAAGCGATGCTGAGCCGGCTCGATTCCCATGCCGCGCCGCGGCCGGGCGCGATCGCGGCGCTGTCGCCGGCGCCGCGGGCCGGCGCCGCAGCCGGGGATGGAGCGGTGAAGCCGCTCTGGCTGATCGAGAAGGAGGCGATCGAGGGAGCGATCGCGCTGTGCGGCGGCAACATTCCCCGCGCGGCCGCGCTGCTCGAAATCAACCCCTCGACGATCTATCGCCGCAAGGCGGAATGGGACAAGGAACGCCTGCTGTCGGCGGGGTAGCATTTTCTATTTTTTCTAACCCGATCCCTCTTTTTATCCATCCCGGCCAAGGCCGCGGCCCCTCTCTGGCATGGTCTCAGCCTTCTGCGGGATGGTTTTATCGGAGGCGCGCCGCCAGCGCGGTTTGGCTGCGCGCGGCGCAATCGATCAGCACCGCTACAAGGACCGGCAGCCGCGGCGAGCCGGTTTCGGCAGCGGTTTCGATCGCGCGCGCCGCCTCGGCGAGAGCGCTGGCGCCGAGCTGCCCGGCGCTGCTCTTTAGCGAATGCGCGGCGCGTCCCGCCGCCTGAGGCGTCGCGGCGGCGGCGATGGCGCCGGCCAGGTCGCGGCATTCGGCGACGAACAATTCGACGATGCCGCGGACCGCATCCTCGCCGATATGGTCGATCAGATCGTCCAGCACCGCCGCGTCGAGGATCGGCGCCTCGCTCACGACGGCCGAAACCTCTTGCCGGTGCCGGTAAGCTGTTCACGAGGCAGGTGCACCGATTTCGTCGGGTCGGCGATCGCCTGGCCGATCACCGAGGCGCGGCGGCCATGGCGCGCGAGGATCGCCAGCGTGCGGTCGGCGTCGCCCGGCGCGACAACGACGCAAAAGCCGATGCCCATGTTGTAGACCTCGAACATTTCGGCGCGGCCGACGCCGCCGAGCTTCTCGATGAGGCCGAACAACGGCGGCGGCTCGGGCAGATCGTCGATCACGAAGCCGATTCGAGCATCGACGCGCGGCAGATTCAGGAGCCCGTCGCCGGTGATATGTATCAAGGCCTTGACCGACGATACCTGATCCAGAACTTCGATAATTTCGGGCACGTATATATTCGTCGGGCGCAGCAGCTCCTCGCCGATCGTGCAGTCGAGCTCGGCGAAACGGGTGTCGATCGTGGCGCCGGCCTGGTCGAAAAAGACCCGGCGGGTCAAGGTCATGCCGTTGCTGTGGATGCCGCTGGAAGCGATGCCGATCACCGCGTCGCCGGGCTGCAAGTCGCGGCCGACCAGGATGCGGTCGAGCGCCACCGTGCCGACCGCGGTCCCCACCAGGTCGAAGCCGCGGACGATTTCGCGAAGCTGCGAAATCTCGCCGCCGGTGATCGAGATGTTGGCTTGCCGCGCGCCCTCGGCGAGGCCGATCGCGATGCCGTCGAGCATCGCCGCGTCGGCCTTCTCGACCGCGATGTAATCGACCAGCGACACCGGCCGCGCGCCGACGCAGAGCAAATCGTTGACGTTCATCGCGATGCAGTCGATGCCGATCGTGTCGTATTTCTTCATCATGTCGGCGATCATCGCCTTCGAGCCGACCCCGTCGGTGGTGATGGCGAGGCCGATGCCGCCGAGATCGACGACGTTGGCGAAATAGCCGATCGGCAATTGGACCGCGCCAAAGCCCGATTTCGGCCAGGTCGCGACGATGCGCGAGACGATGTTGTCGAGACCGGCATCGGCCTCGGCGATGTCGACCCCGGACGCCTTGTGCTGGTTGGAAGCGGTGTTGCTTTGGGCCAAGCCGTACACCTCGATCCCGTAGATCCCGTAGGGCGGATAAGCGCAGCGCAATCCGCCGATATCCGAGCTAGCAACGGCGGATGACGCTGCGCTTATCCGCCCTACACGATAGGATTCTCACCGGCCCAAAAGAAAGAAAGCCCGCCCGCCCCGCTTGATAGCGGGTTGGGCGGGCCGGCTCAACAGCCCAGTCTTGTTTACGCGCCTATTTCACGTGCTTCTGCATGAAGGCGTGGACCGGCGCGTGGGTCATTTCGGTATTGCGCTTCTCATTGTCGAAATAGGCGATCTCGATGTCGCCGCCGGCCTTGCGGTAGTTCGAGACGAAGCGCTCGGGCTCGTTGCCCGCGAAGTCCGAATCGGGGTCGTGATAATCGTGGGTGAGGTCGGGCCGGCCCTGCAGCCAGACGGAAGGCGGCATCACCACCTTTTCGCCGCGCTCGAGGATCAGCATCGGGTTGCCCTCGGCCATCTCGGCCTCGGTGTGCCAGTAGATGTCGTGCTTCTTGTCCATCCCGACCGCCCAGGCCGGCGGGTTGCCGCCCGCTTCCAGGCGCTTGGCGTGCTTGTAGCGCGACAGCGGGTTGATCACCGGCCACATCATGAAGACGCCGCGCACCGAGGGATCGTCGCAGCCCTGACAGGGAATGGCGTTGTAGCGCGCGTCGTTGGGCCGCATCGCCACCAGCATCGCGAGATGGCCGCCGCTCGACGCGCCGCCGATCGCCACCCGGTTGGGGTCGATCTTCAATTCCTTGGCATGCGCCTTGACCCAGCGGATGCCGTAATGGATGTCGGCGAGCGTCGTCGGATAGCCGTCCGGCCCGTGGCGGAAATTGAGGGTCGGCATGACGACGCCGCGCGAGGCGAGGTATTCGCCGAGGCCGGTGCGGTCGTTGATGTCGCCGTTGTTCCAGGCGCCGCCGTGCAGATCGATAAAGCACGGGAACGGCCCCGCCCCTTCCGGCTTGAAGATGCGGGCCATGATCTTGCGGTCGCCGTGGCGCAGATAGTCGACGTCCTCGCTGGTGAAGTTCGCCATCAGATACCCTCCCAGAATGCGATACAGGCCGCGCCCGCCGCCATATTTTCGATGCCGTCAGCCTAAACCTCCGCGCCCGGCGCACCAACGTCAAAATCGGACGCATCCGCCGGACGCTGGCCTTCCTGAGAGGCTGGCTTTGAAATGAGTTGAGCCTTCCCAAGGGCTTGTCTTTTTTTCGTCTTTCCCGCGAAAGCGGGAACCCAGGGGGAGCGACGGAACGCACCCCTCAATTCCATCTCGCTGAGGGTTGAGCCAGTGATCTGACAAAGCGGTTGCCCTGGGCCCCCGCTTTCGCGGGGGAGACGGTATGCTTTTGATTTCGTTGACTTCAATTTGAGTCGGTCTCCTGGATTTAGCGGCGCGACATCTCACCTCAACACGCGGTGAAATCGGTTGTTTTGCGGCGTCGCAGCTTGCCGCGCCGGGCGAGCGCCACGCCAGACAAACGCGATTTTGTAAGTCCCGGAACGGATTATGTCGCCCATCGGTGCGCACTCCTCGCTTAGCGAGTGGCGCAGAACTTGGACGAATGTCTGACGGGGTGCCTGCCTTACCCCGGATGTATCGTATTGGCTCGACGGATGCCTGACACTCCCCGGTAACGGGGCGGCAGGCTTGGCCGGACGTTGTACGGCAGCTAGGCCCGGGGCCGAGCCGCGCTGTAAGTCTATGGGTCCGGGCGGCGGCGGATGGGCCAATTTCGGGGGATTGCTGCAAGGGTTGCAGATCGTGAGCGCCGCCTCATCAACGACCGCGTGGGCAAGCAGGCCATCCGCCGCTTGCGCGGTCCATAACCTGTCGTTCCTGCTACCTTGGAATCGGGTCTAGGAAAAGGAGCTTCACCGAGCCCGGTTGGACGTTATAGCGGTGTCGGGTGTCCGCAGGCGCTACTGATGGGTTGGGCGTCATATCTGCGGTCACCAAATAGATGCGCCCCGTTTTGGGATCGGTCGCCATTGTACGCGCGCCCCTCTCTGTCGTAACTGCGGGAAGCGCCACGAAACTGGTTGGCGATTTTTCGGCGATGATCGAGAGAGTTCCATCGCGGTTCGAGCTGAAGGCCAAGCCGCGGACAGGATCGAATTCGGCAAAGTCGGTGCCTTCGCCGATCGGCAGGTCCGCAATCACGGCGCCAGTGTTCGCATCGACGACGGTCATGACCTTGTTTGCGCAGCTCGCAAACAGGCGCATATGCGCGCGGTCGATGGCAAGACCATGCGGCTTCACGCAGCCCGGCATCGGCCAATGGGCGTCGGCTTTGTTCGTACTCGTGTCCATGCGGACGATTTCGTTCTTTTCGGCGCCGTCGACATAGAATTTACCGTTGTCGCCCGACACGCCAAACTCCAATCCCCCGCCGCCGTCGATCGTTGCGACAGCACTGTCCGTTTTGGGATCGATCACGGTGACCTTCCCGGAATCGCCGTCGATCACCAAAATATGCCCGCTCGGCGGATCGTAGACGATGCCGTCCGCATCCGGCTCGGCCTTGATCTGCTTGATCACTTTAAGGGTTTTGAGGTCGAAGGACACGGCGATGCCGGCCTTGCCGTCATCGGTATAACCTTTGCCCAGAGCATGCACGGAGGCAATTCCGTGAGTCGCGCCGGTGATGCCCTCGATCTGCCCGACAATCGCACCGCTAGCCCCGTCGACCACCGTCACCTTCTCGCCATGCGCGACATAGACGCGGCCCAGAACCGGATCGAATACGACATAATCCCAGCGATCTGGCGCGCCGAGCGTCACCGTCTTTGCGATCCGGTAAGATTGCGGCGATTGCGCGAGGGCGTTCGCGCCGAACGCCGCGGTCAACAAAAGCGTCAAGATGGCAACGCCAGTCGGACGCCGCGCGCGACCCCGTGTCTCGCCCTCGCTCGAAAAGCCGATCAGATCATCGCGAATGACGGCCTCCGGTCACAGCGCGATCGCCGGCGCGTCGAGCAGCTTCTCGAGCCGGATCGGCAACTCGCGGACACGCACGCCGGTCGCGTGATAGACCGCATTGGCGACCGCCGCGTTGGTCCCGACATTGCCCAGCTCGCCGAGCCCCTTGATGCCGAGCTCGTTGACCTGGCGGTCTTCCTCGGGGATGAGGATGACTTCGGCCCGGTCGATGTCGGCGTTGACCGGGATGAGATATTCCGCGAGGTCGGTGTTGGTGTAGCGGGCGCGGCCGCGGTCGATCTCGGTCGCCTCATGCAGCGCCGACGAGACGCCCCAGATGAGGCCGCCCATCAACTGGCTCTTGGCGGTGACCGGGTCGACGATCTGCCCGGCGGCAAACGCGCCGACAACGCGCGGCACGCGGATTTCGCGGGTCAGCGCGTGAACGCGGACCTCGACGAACTCGGCGCCGAAGGCGAACTGGATGCGGTCCTTCAACTTGGCGCCGCCGGCCAGTACGCCGTGGCCCTGATAGAGCTTGCCAAGGCCGTCGGGCGGGACGCCGTGCGGGATGTTCTCGGCATAGGCCTCGATGGCGCCGTTCGAGACCCGCCGGAGCGCGTTCTCGAGCGGCTCGTTGGCGCCGTCCGGGCCTTGCAGCTTGCCGTCGGTCAGCGCGAGGGAGGCGGGATCCTTGCCCGTGAAAACGCCCTCGGCGGCGACCGCCGCCTGGGCGACGCGCGAGCGGATCTGTTCGCAGGCCTTGGCGACGACGTTGCAGACGCTGGCGGTGGTATTGGAGCCGCCGGCCACCGGCGCCGGCGGCAAATCCGAGTCGCCCAGCTCGACGACCACCTTGTCGACGCCGATGCCGAGCTTGTCGGCGGCGGTAATGGCGATCACCGTATAGGCGCCGTTGCCGATCTCGTGCGCCGCGGTCTGCACTTTGGCGGCGCCCTGCGGCGTGATCGCGACCCGCGCGGTCGCCGGGCCGAGCTGGGTCGGGTACATCGTCGAGGCGCAACCCCAGCCGACGATCCAATCGCCGTCGCGCATCGATCCGGGCTTGGGGTCGCGCCTTTCCCAGCCGAACGATTTCGCCGCGGCGTCGAAACACGGCATCAGCGCGCGGCTGGTATAGGGCAGGCCCTTGATCGGCTCCTTGTCGGTGTCGTTGCGCCGGCGCAGCTCGACCGGGTCGAGGTTGAGCGCCACCGCGAGTTCGTCCATCGCCGATTCGAGCGCGAAGAGGTACGGCAGCTCGGGCGGCGAGCGCATAAAGCCCGGCGTGTTGCGGTCGGCATGCACCATCGACACCTTCGAGGCGATGTTTGGGCAGGCATAGAGCCGGGTCGAGGCGTCGGTGCCGGCGACTTTGTAATTGTCGGGCCGGCTGGTGACCTCCTCGCCTTCGTGGATCAGCGCGACGAGCTTGCCGACATTGTCGGAACCGAGCTTGACGTGATGCCGCGTCTCGGCGCGGTAGCTGGCGATCGTGAAGCCCTGATCGCGCGTCGCGACCAGCTTTACCGGCCGGTTGAGCCGGCGCGCGGCGACCGCGATCAGCGAGGTGCGCTGGGTCAGCGCGCCGCGCGAGCCGAAGGCGCCCCCGACATAGGGCGAGACGACATGAACCGTGGCGGGATCGATGCCGAGCTGCTCGGCGAGGCCATGCTTGAAGCCCGTGACGTTCTGGCTGGCCTCCCAAACCGTCAGCTTGCCGTCGGCCCAGGCGCAGCTCGTGGTGAACAGCTCGATCGGGTTGTGGTGCTGGGTCGGCGTCGCGTAATGCTGGTCGATGGTCACCGCCGCAGTCGCGAAAGCTCCGTTGGCGTCGCCGACCGCGGGGTCCTCGAAGCTCGACGACGCGTCCTTCGCGGCGATCTCGGTCGCGCCGGGGCTGTCGAACCCGGCCGAAGGCTGCTCGGCGGCGTAGGCGATATTGAGCCGGTGCGCCGCGTCGCGCGCCGCCTCGAAGCTTTCGCCCAGCACCACCGCGACGATCTGGCCGCCGTGGAAGATCTGGTCGGAGCCTAACGGCATGATCGTCGAGCCGACATAGCCGCCGTCACTGAACAATTTGGTCTTCTTGACCGCGTCGCCGATGTTCTGGTGGGTCAGGATGTCGAGCACGCCAGGCACGGCGCGGGCCTCGCTGTCGTCGATATTCGTGATGCGGCCGCGCGCGATCGCGCTGGTGGCGAGGAACGCGTAGACCGGGTCGGCGAGCGGCGTGTCGGAGGCGTAGCGCGCCTCGCCCGTCACCTTGAGACGGCCGTCAACCCGCGGCGTCGGGGCGCCGATCTTGACCGGCCGTCCGAGAGATCCATCCATCACTTCACCTTGGGATCAAACACTTAACTGAGCGGCTTGCAGCAGCGCGCGAACCAGCGTCCGCTTGCCGAGCTCGCGCTTGTATTGATTGTCGCCCTGCGGCCTCGCCCCTGCGAACGCGGCATCGGCGGCGCGCTGCGCGGCGGCCCGGTCGAGCTTGCTGCCGTTGAGCTCGGCCTCGGCCTCGCGCGCCCGCCACGGCTTGCTCGCGACCCCGCCCAGCGCGATCCGCGCCGCATTGACGACGGCGCCTTGCGGGCCGCTGTGAAGATCGAGCACCACCGCCGCGGAAGCCAGCGCGAACTCATAGGATTGCCGGTCGCGTATCTTCAGGTAAAGCGACCGGCGGGTCCACGGCGCGACCGGAAGGCGGAAGCCGATGATGATTTCGCCTGGCAGCAGGGTGGTCTCGAGATGCGGCGTATCGCCCGGCTCGCGGTGCAGCGCCTCGAACGGGATGATTCGCGCGCCGCCGGGGCCGACGATCTCGACCCCAGCGTCGAGCGCGACGAGCGCCTGGGCGAAATCGCCGGGATAGGTCGCGATGCAATTCTCGCTGACCCCGAGGACGGCGTGCTTGCGGCTGACCCCGTCGAGCGCGGCGCAGCCGCTGCCCGGCTCGCGCTTGTTGCAGGCGCCGAAGCTGGGATCACGGAAATAGCTGCAGCGCGTTCGCTGCAGCACATTGCCGCCGAGCGTCGCCATGTTGCGCAGCTGCGGGCTCGCCGCGAGGTCGAGCGACTGGGCGATGACCGGATAGTTATGCTTGATCTCGGGGTGGTCGGCGGCCTGGGCCATCGTCATGAACGCGCCGAGAACGAGCGCGTCGCCGCGCGGCTCGATGCGCATCCCCGCCGGGTCGACGCGGCTGATGTCGACCAGCACTTCCGGCCGCATCACGTCGAGCTTCATCAGATCGAGGATCGTCGTTCCGCCCGCGAGGTATTGCGCCGCCGCCATGGTCGGCGGGACGCGGCTCGGGCCTTGGCTCGCCGCATCGACGGCGTCGGCCAGGTTGCCGGCGCGCTGGTAGAGAAACGGTCGCATCATCAGCTCCGCATGTCGCCTTTGGCCTGGTCGATCGCCTTTACGATGTGCGGATAGGCCGCGCACCGGCAGAGGTTGCCGCTCATGTGCTCGCGGATTTCGGCGTCGCTGCCGGCATGGCCTTCGTTGACGCAGCCGATAGCCGACAAGATCTGCCCCGGCGTGCAGTAGCCGCACTGGAAAGCGTCCTGGTCGATGAACGCCTGCTGCATCGGATGCAGCTTGCCGCCGGGTTCGGCGAGGCCCTCGATCGTCGTCACCGGGCCGCGCACCGCGACGGCGAGCGTCAGGCAGCCGAGCACCCGTTTGCCGTCGACCAGCACCGTGCAGGCACCGCATTGGCCGTGGTCGCAGCCCTTCTTCGAACCTGTAAGAGCGAGATGCTCGCGCAGCGCATCGAGCAGCGTGGTGCGCGGGTCGATAGTCAGTTGCCGGGTCCGGTCGTTGACCACGAGGTCGACCGAGACACCGGCCCGCGGCTCGGAGACTTGCGGTGGCGGGGAAGCCGCCGGGGCGCGGCTCTGCGCCAAGGCGGCGGCCGGCGCCAGCGCCACCGCGGTCGCGGTGGAGGTCAAGAGCGAGCGCCGGCTGAGGCCCTGCCCTGCGCGGCCGAGGGCGCCGCGATCGAGCACCTTTGTGGTCACGGTTCACCTGCTTTACGGGCCGGCGCCCAAGGCGCCAGCGGTGCGATACCCCGATAAAGCCCCAAGCCGACGGAAGGTTCCCGGCGTGGGGCGCGCGTCGCTAGGGCGTCGCCGGACGCCGGAACAGCCGGCGGAGCCGGCCCTTCGCGGATTCCAGCACGCGCCGCCGCGAGGCGGAGAGGTTCTTGCCGGCGCGGTTCATGTAAAAGTTCAGCATCGACATCGCCGAGCGGAACGGGCTCGTCTTGCGCCGCTGGCTGCGCTCGGCCGAGCGCTTTACCGACGCGGCGATGCGCTTCGGGCTCTTCGACTTGAAGACGTCCTTCTTGAGGTCCATCGCGTCGCTGGTCTCGGTCACCTTCGCCGACCATTTGCGGCCTCGCGAGGGGGTTGATTTACGCGCCGACGGCGACTTGGCCATGGTTCCCTCCACTCCTTCTGAGAGGAGAACCGCCAGCCCCGCGATGCGTTCCGGAACCGCCGTGAACGGGGGCGGTTCTCCTACGTCAACCAGGGAGAGTGCCGTGATCGTCGTCGTTACCGGAGCCAGCGCGGGGGTGGGCCGCGCGACGGCGCGTGAATTCGCGCGGCGCGGCTGCGACGTGGCGATCCTCGCCCGCAATCAGGCGCGGCTCGAGACGGCGGCGGAGGAATTGCGCGCGCACGGCGTCAGGGCGCTTCCCATCGTCGCCGACGTCGCCGACGCCAACGCAATCGAGGCCGCGGCGGAGCGGATCGAGGCCGAGCTGGGGCCGATCGACATCTGGGTCAACAACGCGATGGCGACGATCTTTGCGCCGTTCGACCGCGTCACACCCGAAGAATTCCGCCGCAGCACCGAGGTCACCTATCTCGGCCAGGTGCATGGCACCATGGCGGCGCTTTCCCGCATGAAAAAACGCGACAAGGGCACCATCGTCAATGTCGGTTCGGCCCTCGCCTACCGCGCGATCCCGCTGCAATCGGTCTATTGCGGCGCCAAGTTCGCGGTGCGCGGCTTTAGCGACTCGCTGCGCACCGAGCTGATCCACGACGGCAGCGCGGTGCGCCTGGTGATGGTGCATCTGCCGGCCATCAACACGCCGCAATTCGACTGGGCGCTCAACAAGATGGGCAAGCGGCCACAGCCGGTGCCGCCGATCTTTCAGCCCGAGGTGCCGGCGCGGGCGATCGTCGATGCCGGGCTGCACCCGCGGCGGCGCGAGGTCTGGGTTGGGTTGCCGACGGTGAAAGCGATCATCGCCAACAAGCTGGCGCCGGGCCTGCTCGACCGCTATTTGGCGAAAGCCGGATATAGCGGCCAACTGACCGACGAGCCGTTGCCGGCCGATGCGCCGGTCAATCTGTTCAAGACGGCGGACGGCGATTACGGCGCGCACGGCCGGTTCGACGACCGTGCGCACGCGATTTCCTACGAGGCGGTGGCAGCGCGCCACCGGGGCGCAATCGCGTTGGCGCTGTTGGGGCTCGGAATCGGACTGGCCGGACTATTCGGCCGGCGGCGCGGTTAGCCGCGCAGCTCCAGCGCGCCGGTAAGCCGCCGTCGCGACCGCACAAACCCTCGAGGCTCCGCGTTTTGCCACGATAGCGCCGCGTTCGCTGCGGCAATTCGCGCAGGTCGATACGCAGGCACCGTTCGGGCGTCGCCGAGCAGCGCGGCGAATCACGCATCCTGTGAAATTCGGCCAGCACAGCCGGTCGATCGCGCCGTCGCGGGCGCCGAGCGCGGCCCTCCGCCGGTCGCCGATCAGGGCGTAATCCTCGATCGGTTTGCGCAAGGTTTGTCCATCCCCTTGCCCGGAACCGCCCGCAGACCGCGACGTTGAACGGAGCAGCGGGGCCGAGAGTTTCTTTCGCCCTTCCGATCAAACCCTTGGGGTAAGGACATCTTCCATGGCCCAGACGGTCGGCGATTTTTTCATCGAGCGGCTTCACCAATGGGGAGTTCGCCGGATCTACGGCTTTCCGGGCGACGGCATCAACGGCGTATTCGGTGCCCTCCAGCGGGCGGAGGGCAAGATCGAGTTCATCCAGGTGCGGCATGAGGAGATGGCCGCGTTTATGGCGTCCGCGCACGCTAAATTCACCGGTGAACTCGGCGTCTGCATCGCTACTTCGGGACCGGGCGCGGCGCATCTCCTGACCGGACTTTACGACGCGCGGCTCGACCACATGCCGGTGTTGGCGATCACCGGCCAACAGGCGCGCACCGCGATCGGCGGCCACTACCAGCAGGAGGTCGATCTGGAGGCGATGTTCAAGGATGTCGCCGGCGCCTTTGTCCACACTGCGAACGTGCCGGCGCAAGTGCGCCATCTGACCGACCGGGCCGTACGCATCGCAACCGCGCAACGTCGCGTGACCGCGATCGTGTTTCCCAACGATATCCAGGATTTGGAATACGAGGAGCCGCCCCGCGCGCACGGCACGCTGCATTCGGGCGTCGGCTATCAGGCGCCCAAAATCGTGCCCTATGAGCGTGAGCTGCGCGCCGCCGCCGACGTGCTCAATGCCGGCAGGAAGGTCGCCATACTGGTCGGGGCGGGTGCGCTCCGCGCCACCGACGAGGTCATCGCGGTCGCCGACAAGCTCGGCGCCGGCGCGGCCAAGGCGCTGCTCGGCAAGGCCGCGCTGCCCGACGACCTGCCGTGGGTCACCGGCTCGATCGGCCTCCTCGGCACCGAACCCTCCTACAAGCTGATGACCGAGTGCGACACGCTGCTGATGATCGGCTCGGGCTTCCCCTACTCAGAATTCCTTCCGAAGGAGGGAGCGGCGCGCGGCGTGCAGATCGACATCGCCACGGAAATGCTGAGCATTCGCTATCCGATGGAGGTCAACCTGGTCGGCGATTCGGCGGAGACGCTGCGCGCGCTGCTGCCGCTGCTCAAGGACCGCACCGACCACGGCTGGCGCGAGGACATCGAAGGCTGGAACAAGGATTGGTGGGAAAAGCTCGAAGACCGGGCGATGCAGCCGGCCAACCCGATCAACCCGCAGCGGGTCGCCTGGGAGCTGTCGCCGCGTCTGCCGGAGCGCGCCATCATCACCAGCGACAGCGGCTCGTGCGCGAATTGGTATGCCCGCGATCTCAAGATTCGGCGCGGCATGATGTGCTCGCTGTCGGGCGGGCTCGCCTCGATGGGCGCGGCGGTGCCTTATGCGATCGCCGCGAAATTCGCGCATTCCGACCGGCCGGTCATCGCGCTGGTCGGCGACGGCGCGATGCAGATGAACAACATGTCGGAGCTCATCACCGTCGCCAAATACTGGCGGCAGTGGAAAAGCCCGCGCTGGATCGTCGGCGTCTTCAACAACGAGGACCTCAATCAGGTCACCTGGGAGCAGCGGGTCATGGAGGGCGACCCGAAATTCAACGCCTCGCAGCAAATCCCCAACGTGCCCTACCACAAATTCGCCGAACTGATCGGATTGAAGGGGATTTATGTCGACACGCCCGAGAGAGTCGGTCCGGCCTGGGAAGAGGCGCTGGCCGCCGACCGGCCGGTGCTGATCGAGTTCAAGACCGACCCCGAGGTGCCGCCGCTGCCGCCGCACATCACGCTGAAGATGGCGAAAGCGTTTGCCGAGGCGCTGTGGAAGGGCGACCCCGAAGAAGGCAGCGTCATCATCGGCGCCGCCCGCCAGGTGCTGGCGTCGGTGCTGCCCGGCAAATCGGACGAGTGATGCCCTGCTCGGCTCCCCTCGGGCGGCTTTCGGCGTCGGTGTACGAGATCCCGACCGACGCGCCGGAGGCGGACGGCACGCTCGAATGGGATCGCACCACGCTGGTGGTGGTCGAGGTCGAGGCCGCCGGCAAGCGCGGTCTCGGCTATACCTACAGCGACGCCTCGATCGTCTCGCTGATCGAGAAAAAGCTAAGCGACACCATCGCCGGACGCTCGGCCTTCGACATCGCCGGCGCGAATGTCGCGCTGTGGCGCGGCATCCGCAATCTCGGCCGCTCCGGACTGGTGGCGACGGCGATCTCGGCGGTCGATGCGGCGCTGTGGGACCTCAAGGCAAAGCTCCTCGGGGTGTCGGTCGCGGCGCTGCTCGGGCAATGCCGCGACAGCGTGCCGATCTATGGCAGCGGCGGCTTCACCTGCTATACCGACGACCGGTTGCGCGAGCAGCTTGCCGGCTGGGTTGAGCGCGACGGGTGTCGCTGGGTCAAGATGAAGATCGGCAGCGACCCCGGCCGCGATCCGGCGCGGGTCGCCGCGGCGCGCGCCGCGATCGCGAGCGCCGGCCTCTTCGTCGACGCGAACGGCGCGTTCTCCGCGAAACAGGCGCTGGGATTGGCCGGACGCATCGCCGAATATGACATCGGCTGGTTCGAGGAGCCAGTCAGCTCGGACGATCTCCACGGCCTGGCGCTGATGCGCTCCGCCGCGCCGGCCGGCATGGACATCGCCGCCGGCGAATACGGCTACAACCTCGACGATTTCCACCGCCTGCTTCCCGTGGTCGATGTGCTGCAAGCCGATGTGACGCGCTGCGGCGGCGTCACCGGGTTCATGCAGGTCGCCGCGCTGTGCGAAGCGCACCACGTCGATCTGTCGGGACATTGCGCCCCGGCGCTGCACCTCCATGCCGCGTCCGCCGCTCCCCGGCTGCGCCACCTCGAATGGTTTCACGATCACGTCCGCATTGAGCACATGCTGTTCGACGGCGCACCGGCGCCGCACGACGGCGCGATCGCGCCCGATCCGTCGCGGCCGGGCTTCGGCCTCGACTTCAAGGCCGGCGACGCCGAGCGCTTTCGCGTGCGCTAGCTGTGGAAGCTATGCCGTCGAAGTCGCAATCGTCCGTCAGCCTCGCGGTGACCTCGTTTGCCGTGGCGGCGGCCGCCGCGGCCCTGGAGACGGCGTTGCGGCGACCGCTGACCGGAATGCTCCGCGTCCCGCCGGAACGGGCCGAGGCGGCGCGCGGCCTCAACCGCAGCTCGGCGATGCTCGCCGCCGCCGCGCTCGCCGACAGCGCCGTCGAGCACTACCGCGGCTCGTTCCATAACCGGACGATGGTGCTGCCGCTGGCAATCGCGGCCCAGGCGCTCGGCAGCGGCCTGCACGGCGCCTTGGACAAACGCCACCGGTTCAGTGCGGCGCGCGATCTGGGCAACGCGGCATCGCTTTTCACCGGCATCGCCGGCACCGGCTTTCATTTCTACAACATCCTCAAGCGTCCGGGCGGCTGGAGCTGGCTCAACCTCTTCTACGCGGCGCCGATCGGCGCGCCGGCGGCGCTCAGCCTCGCCGGGCTGCTCGGCGGCATCGCCGAACGCCTGCGCGGCGGCGGCAGCGCGGCGATTTACGGCTTTCCGCCGGGCCGCCTGATCGGGCGGCTGGTGGCGCTCGGCTTGCTCGGCACATCGGGCGAAGCCGGGCTGATGCATTTCCGCGGCGCCTACCACAACCCGGCGATGCTGATCCCGGTCACCGCGCCGCCGGTCGCCGCCGCGCTGCTCGCCGGCGCCACCATCTGCCGCCGGCTGACCGGGCCGGCGCGCTGGTCGATGCGGCTCTTGACCGCGATCGGTCTCGTCGGAGCGGGGTTTCACGCCTATGGCGTGCAACGCAGCATGGGTGGCTGGCGCAACTGGTCGCAGAACCTCTTGAACGGGCCGCCCCTGCCGGCGCCGCCCGCCTTCACCGCGTTGGCGATCGCCGGCCTGGCGGCGCTGAAGCTGATCGAGCGCGAGCGATGAGCGAGCGCTATCCCGGCTACGACGTGCTTGCCAAGCGGCACACGCCGTCATGGAACGAGAAAACCCGGCAGGTCGTAGACCAGCGCCTCGCGCTGCCGCGCGAGCCGCGCTTTCTCGGCCCGGAGGAATGGGCGACCTTGGCCGCAATCTGCGACCGCATCGTGCCGCAGCCGCCCAGGGAATCGAATAGCCGCCGGTCGCCGGTGCCGCTCGCGGCGATGATCGACGCCAAGCTCCACGAAGACCGCGGCGACGGCTATCGCGACCATCGTCTGCCGCCGCTGCGCGAGGCGTGGCGGCAGGGCCTCGCCGGCATCGACGCCGAGGCGCGGCGACGCCACGCCGTCGCCTTCGCCGCGCTCGACGGCGCCGAGCAGGACGCGCTGCTGCGCGCGGCGCAGGACGGCCAAATCGAGGGCGATTGGCAGGGCATGCAGCCGGCGCTCTTCTTCTCCAAGCGCCTGCTGCTGGACATCGTCACCTCGTATTACGCCCACCCGACGGCGTGGAGCGAGATCGGCTTCGGCGGCCCGGCCAGCCCGCGTGGCTATGTGCGGACGAATTTCGACCGCCGCGACCCCTGGGAAGCGGCGGAGGCGACGCCGGGCCACGAAGCGGAAGCGCGCGGAGACAATGAACGCATCGGATGACCCGCAACTGACGCCGCGCGGCAAGGACGGCCGCGCGCCCGACCCGTTCCGCGTCGGCGGCTGGGTCCCGATGCGCGAGCATCGCGACGACGACGAGGTCGATTTCGCCATCGTCGGCACCGGGGCCGGCGGCGGAACGCTCGCCTGCCGGCTGGCGGAGATGGGCTTCTCGGTCGTCGGGTTCGACGCCGGGCCGTGGTGGCGGCCGCTCGAGGATTTCGCTTCCGACGAGGCGCACCAGCACAAGCTCTACTGGAACGGCGAGCGCATCTGCGACGGCGACGATCCGGTGGCCTTGGGCGGCAACAACAGCGGCCGCTCGGTCGGCGGCAGCACCGTGCATTTCGCGATGGTGTCGCTGCGCTTCCGCCCGGAATGGTTCAAGGCGCGCAGCCTCCTGGGCTACGGCGCCGACTGGCCGCTCGACTGGCGCGAGATGTGGGACTATTACCGCCAGGTCGAGCAGGCGCTGAAGATTTCGGGCCCGCTCAGCTATCCCTGGGGACCCAAGCGGCCGCGCTACCCCTATCGCCCGCACGAGCTGAACGCCGCGGGGCTGGTGCTGGCGCGAGGATGCGAGGCGCTGGGGATCGGCTGGACTCCGACCCCGATCGCCACGGTATCCGCGCCGCGCGGCCGCTCGCCGCCCTGCGTCTATCGCGGGTTCTGCGTCACCGGCTGCTCGACCAACGCCAAGCAGAGCGTGCTGATCACTTGGCTTCCGCGGGCGGTGGCAGCCGGCGCCGAGATCCGCGACCTGGCGATGGTCGGGCGGATCGAGACCGATGCGAAAAGCGGACTCGCCACCGGCGTCCACTACCACCGCGAGGGCCAATGGCGTTTCCAGCGGGCCAAGAACGTCGTGGTCGCCGGCTACGCGATCGAGACCCCGCGGCTCTTGCTGAACTCATCCGATCTGCGGCATCCCGATGGGCTCGCCAACAGCTCGGGCCTCGTCGGCCGCAATCTGATGGTGCAGGCCAACCAGGCGGTCTACGGCACGATGGCGGAAGAGGTGCGGTGGTATAAGGGGCCGCCGTCGTTGGGCCTCACCGAGCACTGGAACTATACCGATGCCGGCAAGGATTTTTTCGGCGGCTATTGCTACATGGCGGTCGGCACGCTGCCGGTGGCCTGGGCCGGCGTGGTGGCGCGCGAGCGCGGGCTGTGGGGCCAGAAGCTGCGCGACGAAATGGAAAAATACAATCACCAAGCCGGGGTCAAGCTGGTCGGCGAAGTGATGCCCGACGAGCGCAACCGCATCACCCTCGCAGACGAAACCGACGAATTCGGCCTCAAGGTCGCGCGGGTGACATTCTCCTACGGCGACAACGACAAGCGCTTGATCCGCCACGCGATGCAGTCGATGCGCGACTGCGTCGACGCGGCCGGCGTGCGCGATCTGTGGGACGAGAACGACGACACCTGCCACCTCAACGGCACCGCGCGGATGGGCGACGACCCACGCACCAGCGTCGTCAACGCCGATTGCCGCAGCTGGGACATTCCCAATCTGTGGATTTGCGACGGCTCGGTGTTTCCGACCGTCGGCGGGGTCAACCCGTCGCTGACGATCCAGGCAATCGCCCTGCGCACCGCCGACCGCATCCGTGACATGGCGGCGCGCGGGGAGCTTGAACGGAAAGCGCCGGCGACCTCGCGCGAAATGGCGTAGCGCGGCTCGGGGCGAAGCGCGTATGAGATAGCGTTGCGCGTTATCAGGGGCCCGACGAGGTGAACGAGCTTTCCGAGCCGCTCCCGCCACCGGGTTTCGGCGCCGAGCCCGACGATCTCGGGCTGGCGCTGGAAGCGGGAGAGATCGGGGCCTGGGATTGGAACCTTGCGACGGGCCGCATGCGGTGGTCCGCGCAGATGTTCCGCAATCTCGGCGTGCGCCCCGGCGAAGCCGATCTTTACCGGCTGCTGCTGGAGACGGTGCATCCGGACGAACGCCGCCAAGCCGAGGCGGCCTTGGGGCAGTTTCGCAAGAGGCCGGGCCCGATGCGGCTCGAGGTGCGGCTGGTTTGGCCGAACGACGAGCTGCATTGGGTCGTCTTCCTCGGCAAGACCATCGCCGGACCCGACGGCGCTCCCGCGCGGATGATCGGCATCACGATCGACAGCACCAGGCGGCGCAAATACGAGGAATCGAGCGGCGCGGCGCTGCTGGAGAGTGAGCGGCGGCTGCGCGAGGTGAACCGCAAGCTGCAGGAACGCGCGGAGCGCCGCGGCCGCGAGCTCGGCGCCAGCCGCGCCCAGATGCAGGCGATCTTCGACAACTCGCCCGATTGGCTGACCTTGTTCCGCGCCACCGCGGACGGCCGTTTCCTCTACGAGGATTTGAACGGGGCGACCGAGCGCGCCTACGGGCTCGACTACGACCGGATCGTCGGTCGGACGGTCGAGGAAATTCTCGGCAGCGACCAGGCGCGATTGCCGCTGCGGATGATGCGCGCCTGCATTCTTACCGGCGAGACCCAGCGCTATACCGCGCGGCGAACTTTCGCCGGGATCACCCGCGCCATCGACGTGATGTTCGTGCGCGTACCCGAACGGCAGGACGGCGACTCCTTCATCATGTCCACGGCGCGCGACATAACCGCGCGCGAGGAGATGGAGGAACGGCTGCGGCAATCGCAGAAGATGGAATCGGTGGGCCAGCTGACCGGCGGGTTGGCGCACGATTTCAATAATCTGTTGACCGGGGTAATCGGCAATTTAGAGCTGCTGGCCCCACGCGTCGCCACCGATCCGACCGCGGCCCGGTTTGTTGCCTCGGCGCAGCGCAGCGCCGAGAACGGCGCCAAGCTCACCGAGCAGCTGCTCGCCTTCTCGCGCCGCCAGCACTTGCAGCCGCGGGCGACCGATCTCAACGCCGTAATCGACGGGATGCGCGAACTGCTGGCGCGGACCATCGGCGCGACGGTGCGGGTACGGACCGCGCTCTCCCCGGAGCTTTGGCCGGCGTTGATCGATCCGACGCAGATCGAGGTCGCGATCCTCAACCTGGCGCTGAATGCGCGGGACGCGATGCCAAATGGGGGCACCCTGACAATCGAGACGGGCAATCTGGGCCGCGCGAGTGGCTCGGCGCCGGCGGAGATCGGCGCGCAGGACTGCATCTGCATCAGCGTGCGCGATACCGGCCTGGGCATGAGCGAAGAGGTCGCGCGTTCCGCGATCGAGCCGTTTTTCACCACCAAGGACACCGGCAAGGGCAGCGGGCTCGGGCTCAGCCAAGTCTACGGGATGGTGCAGCAGTCGAACGGCGCGCTGACGATCGAAAGCCGGCTCGGCGCCGGGACCGTCGTGCGCCTGTATCTGCCGCGAACCGCCGCCCGCGATGAAGCCTTGGACGAGACTGCCGCCGCCGGCCGGCCCGAGCAGCCGGACGCCCGCATTCTCGTCGTCGACGACGATCCGGACGTACGGCTCGTCTCGGTCGAGATGCTGCGGGAACTCGGCTATGAGGTTGTCGACGTCGACAGCGGCGCGGCCGCGCTCGACCGCCTGGAAAGCGGCGAAATCTTCGATCTGGCGCTGATTGACATCGCGATGCCGGGCCTAACGGGCATCGAAACCGTGCGGCGCGCGCGGCAAAGATGGCCGCAGCTGCGCGTCCTCTACGCCACCGGCTACGCCAATGCGGGCGGCGACGACGGGGCCGGCGACGATCCTCGGATCAAGAAGCCGTTTCGTCTGGCCGAACTCGCCGGCGAAGTGCGCGACGCGATGCGCAAACACCCGTAGCCGGTCGAAGACGAAGCTGGGAGGCGGCGGCGGCCGCCATGCCCCCGGCCGGATGCCCGAGCTGCTCTTGCCGGCGCCTCGCGCGCTACCCGGTTTAGCGGCTCGCGCCGCGCCGCAAGGTCACGAAGATGCCGGCGACGATCAGCACGATGCTGACCGCGACATCGCCACCGAGCCTGCCGCCGAAGATCAGGAGCGAGAGCGCGAACCCGCCGATCGGGGTCAAGGTCAGCACCTGGCCGGCCATCGCCGCCGGCATCATCGAGAGCACCTTGCCCCAAAAGAAATAGCCGAGCGCGGTGGTGACGACGCAGTTGTAGACCACGATCGCGACAAGCACGGGCGACCAGCGGATCGGCCCGGGCCCGGTCATCGCCACGATCGCCCCCACCGGCACCAGGCTGACCGCGAGCTGCCAGAAGGTCTGCACCCAGAACGGCGAGCGATATACGTGTCGGCGATAGAGGCACGAACCCAGCGCCCAGAGGATCGCCGCGAGCAGCAGCAACGCGTTGCCGAGAAGAATGCGCGGATCGCCCCAATCGACAAGGCCGGGGTTCATGAACAGCACCAGCCCGGCAAAGCCGATCGTCGCGCCGGCAAGCTGGGCGCGGCCGAGCGGCTCCGGCCAGATGAAGAGCCCGATCGGGATCGCCCACAGCGGCATGGTATAGGCGAGCACGATCGCCCGGCCCGCCGGCAGGATCGACAGCCCGATGATGCTGCAGACGAGAAACCCGGCGACCTGCAGCTCGCCGACCCAGAACAGCACCAGCCGCTCGCCCGGCGGCGGCACCAATGGCTGCCGCGCCGCGACCAGCGCCGGCGCGATCAGGACGAGGCTGCCGAGCAGCCGCAGCAGCACGAACTCCAGCGGCGGCACCTGGCCGATCGCGAGCTTCATCAGCGGCCAATTGGCGGCCCAGGTGAGCACGATGATCGCCAGGTAGAGATAGGCGATCGGCGGCACCCGCGCGCTCCGCGGCGCCGCCGGCAGCGACGCAACCATCGTCTATGCGAAGGCTTTGAACGCCGCCCTTAACGCCTTGGCCTGATCGCCGTCGGGGGAAATCGGCACCACGATCGGCGTCGTGACGCCGGCTTCGCGCCACGCCTCGATCCCCTCGCGGACGCGCGCCGCCGGACCGAAGAGTGTGCAGTCGGCGAGCCAGCGGTCGGTGAGGTAGTTGGGCATTTCCGCGGCGCGGCCCTCGGCGATGATTTTCTCCGCCGTCGCCATCTCTTCCGCGTACCCAGTCTCCTTCCAATAGTTGCGATAGTTCGGCATCAGCCAATAGCTCGCCATCGAGCGGCGCAGCGCCGCCTTGGCCTCCTCGACATCGTCGGAAATGCAGGTGCGCACCCGGTTGCCGATAAAGAAATTTGGGTCGCGCCGCTTCGCCTCCGGGAGCGCGGCGAGCGAATCCGGCATGTAGGCGCGGCTGCCGTTGGCGAAGATGAGGCCGTCGCCGATCTCCGCCGCCAGCGCGATCATCCGCTTGCGCAGCGCGGCGAGGATCACCGGCGGCAGCTTGCCGTACTGGTCGTGCGCCTTGAATTTCTCGACAAAGGCGCGGGTATCGTCGAGCGGCGTTCCAGGCTTCACCTCGAAACGCGCATAGGCCGGCGCGTGGGCGATGCCGATGCCGAACTGGAAGCGCCCGCCCGAGACCTCATGCAGATAGGCGGCGTTTTGCGCGAACTCGTCGACCGATTGCGCGTAGATCGGCGCGATCGCGGTGGCGAATTTGATCTGCTCGGTCGCGAAAGCGAGTCCGGCGCATTGCGACATGTTGCCGAACGAGCTCGACACCGAAATGCCGGCAAAGCCGCGGTGTTCGATCTCGCGCGCCAGTTCGAGCGTGGCGCGGCGCTGGCCGGGATTGGCCATCAGCGCGAGGGCGGGCAGAGCGGCGGGCATCGGCGTTCCTCTTGGTCGTGGATGTCGCTGGCGCGACTATAGCCTCAGCCGGCAGGGCGGTCAGTGTCGAACCCCGGCTTGAGCCACGGGCTTGACCCCCGGCGACCGGCGCGCCTATATCGACGCCGCCTCTGATCCCCGGTAGCTCAGTGGTAGAGCAAGCGGCTGTTAACCGCTGGGTCGCTGGTTCGAATCCGGCCCGGGGAGCCATTGTCGAAAAAGGGGCGGGCATACGCCGGCCCCGTCCGCACCTTAAGCCGAAAATCAGGCGAGGGACCAACGATGATGCGTGTCTATGCGGGAGCGGCCGGGGCAATGGTCGCGGCGATCGCGCTCGGCGCCTGCGCCCCGACGATAATGGCGCCGACGGTTCCGGTGATGCCCGGGGCGAACAAGCCGTTCGACCAGTTCACCGCCGATCAGCAGACCTGCCAGGGTTATGCCAATTCGCAGACCGCGCCGCTGGCGGCGCAGGCCAACAATCAGGCGCTGGGCGGCGCGCTGTTGACGACGGCGCTCGGCGCCGGCCTCGGCGCCGCGGTCGGCGGCGGCCGGGGGGCGGCGATCGGCGCCGCCTCGGGCGCGCTTGTCGGCGGCAGCATGGCGGCGCAAGGCTCGTCGGTCGCCGGGATGGGCCTCCAGCAGCAATACGACATCTACTATTCGCAGTGCATGTACGCGCGCGGCAACCAGGTCCCCGGCTACGAGCCACCCGGAGCGTCACCTCCGCCTCCGGGATACCCGCAACAAGGCTACCCGCCGCCGGGCTATCCGCCGCCGCCCGGATACTATCGCTGAAGCGTTTGAGCGTAGGTGTTGAATAAGTCGATGCCGGAACGGATTGAGTCCGTTTCGGCATCGTTGCCAACAGAACGGCATGATGAGAGTTTATCCGGTACCAACCGAGCCGCCCCAAAGCTCCACGGC
>DASRLO010000146.1:0-12840 GCA_035648415.1 Allostellaceae bacterium | reverse complement strand
GGGTCGGGGTCGGAACCGGAGTTGGAGTTGGAGTGGGCATCGGGCTTGACGCCGGCGACGACCTCGGCTGCGCCGCCTGTACCGCAACCGTGTTGACTTGCAGGGCGGACTGGATAGTGCCTGGATTGGTCGATTGCGAGCAGGACGTGATCGATCGGCACGGCACGATGAACTGAGACGGCGGTGGGGTGGTCGCGACCGTATAACCGAGATTGCTTATCGCGACGCGCTGATCGGTTGGAATTTGGCGCGCTCCGCCATTGCCGTTGGGCCGGCCGTCCAACGCCGCCGACAGCGATTGGAGGATTTCGGGTGGGGCTCGGTAAGGCTCGGATATGGCGCCGTCGGCGGTGATCGTCACCGCATAGCCGGGCCGCCGCAAAATCTCGTTGCGGCCGCGATACCCGGTGATGACCAATTCCTTGCCGTAAACAAATACGATCCGGGTGCGGTCCGGCCGCACCTCGAGCAGGAGGGCGCCGCCGCGGATGCCGATCGAGGCGACCGGCGTTTTTACCTCTACCCCGCCTTCGAGCTTGCTGATCTTGCCGCCGACATAGCGAAAGACGCCGCGCGTCGCGTCCATCGTCAGCTTGCCGCTGTCGGTCGCCGGGTTGAAGACAAACTCGTCGATGACCATGCTCGAGTCCGGGCCGATGCTGAGCGCCGACTCGTCGAGGAAGAGAACCTGGGTTTGGCCGATCGCCTGGGTGTTGATCTGCTCCTTGAAGACGACGTCCTGACCGATCTCCAGCTGGCGTGTCGGTCCGCTCGGAAAAACACCGGTGCCTTGCTGGTTGACGGCGCTGTTGATCCCGACCTTGTTGTCCGCCGCCGCAGGGCGGCACAGCACGACGGCGACCGGCAGAACGAAAGACGCCGCCAGCAGCTGATCGCCGAGCCCCAACCGTGCCGGTCGCTTGCTCTGACGCGATATTTGTTTGATCGGCGGTGTTTCCGGGCAGCTGGAGATGTTTATACGATCAGGCTTCGACCTTCGGCTACGCGGCATCATCCACTACCCAACGTTGACCTTCGGCGACGTTACCAAGCGCGCGCCTCGTCCGCAATTCGTTCATCTTTTTAATAAATAGGCCATCTTTTAAATCAAATCGGCGCTCTATCGCGATGCCGGAGGGCCGAGTGTGCAACGGCCGCCGGGCACTGGCCGCGTCATGATGCGCGGGACGAGCCGACCCTCGCGAAACCGTGAGCGTGACAGCGCGTGTCGCGATGATTACATCGTTGGAAGAAGCCGAAAGGCAGGAGAAGGTCGATGACGATGCAGCAAACGCGGTTTCCCGGCTGGTTGCGCCGGAACCACTCGGGGCTGATTATCGGCGGGTTCGCGCTTGCCATAGGGTTCGTAAATTGGGCCTCGTCATCGGCGGCCGAAACCGTACGAGCCGTGCCGCCCCCGGCGGTTGACGAAACCGCGGCGCCATCGTCTACCGAAGTCGCGGTCTTGGCGGGCGGCTGCTTCTGGGGCGTCCAGGGCGTGTTCCAGCATGTCGACGGAGTCGCCGCCGCGGTGTCCGGCTATGCCGGCGGCGTCAGGGACACGGCGCAATACGAGACCGTCAGCACCGGGACAACGGGGCACGCCGAATCGGTGCGCATCACTTTCGACCCGCACCGGGTGAGTTACGGCCGCCTCCTGCAGATCTATTTCTCGGTCGCGCACGACCCGACCGAGCTCAATCGCCAGGGTCTGGACAGCGGGACCCAATATCGCTCGACGATCTTCCCGCAGACGCCGGAGCAAGCCCGCATTGCCAGTGCTTATATTGCCCAGCTCACTCAGGCGAAGGTGTTCCCGGCGCCGATCGTGACGACGGTCGAACCGGACAAGGCGTTCTACCCGGCCGAGGCCTATCACCAGGACTACCTGACCCTGCATCCGACCCAGCCCTACATCGCGATCAACGATATTCCCAAAGTCGCGGCGCTGGAGCGCCTTTTCCCCAATCTTTACCGGTCGTCACCGGTCTTGGTAGCGGCGGCGCAGCCGGCGAAGTGATTGTCCGCGATGCAACAGCGCGAATTCGGCCGGTTGGGGCCGGTATCGATCCTGACCCTCGGCGGCGGCGGGCTCGGCATGTTGTGGGGGCCGACGAATTTCGAAGAATGCGTCGCCACCGTCCATGACGCGGTCGCCGCCGGCGTCAACTTGCTCGACCTCGCGCCGCGCTACGGCGACGGCAAGGCTGAGGAGGTGGTCGGCGAGGCCTTTGCCGGGCGGCTGCCCGCCGGCGTGCGGGTCACCAGCAAGTGCAATCTCGGCGAGCAGCCACCGGGCGAGATCGACGGCATCCTGCGCCGCTCGATCGAGGGCAGCCTGAAGCGGCTGCGGCTATCGCGGCTCGATCTGTTCTTCCTGCACTCGAATGTCGTGCCCGACGCCGATCACGTCGCCAGCCGTCCCGGCGCCGCCGAGCGGATGACGCTCTACCGGAATTTTGTCGATCACGTCCGGCCGGTGTTCGAGCGGCTGGCCGGCGAGGGCCTCATCGGCGCGTGGGGACTGACCGGCATCGGTCAGCCCGACACGATCATCAAGCTGCTCGGCGAGCGCCCGGCGCCGGCGGCGGTGCAATGCATCGCCAACCTCTTGGATTCGCCGGGCGGGCTCAAATTCTTCGATGGGCCGGCGAAACCGCGCGCGGTGATGGCGGCGGCGCGGGCCAACGGCGTCGGCATCATGGGCATTCGCGCGGTGCAGGCGGGCGCGCTCACCGCCGCGATCGACCGACCGTTGCCGTCCGGCCATCCCGAGATGCGGGACTACGAACGCGCCGCCGGCTTCCGCCGCCTCGCCGCCGAGCTTGGCGAAGACCCGGCGGTGCTCGCGCATCGCTACGCCCTGGCGCTCGACATCGACACGCTGGTGTTGGGGGTCAAGAACCGGCGGGAGCTTGCTGCGTGCGTCGCCGCCGCCGAGGCCGGGCCGCTCGGCCCCGAGCTGATGGCGCGGATCGACCGATCGGTGACCGGAAGCCTCCTACCCGGCGGCTGAGAGCGCTGCATCGGGCTGCAGGCCGCGCAGCATCGCCCTCAGCTCGGGTATGCACGACCCGCAATTCGTCCCGGCGCGCAATGCCGCGCCGATCTCGGCGACGCTGGTCAACCGGCGCTCGGTGATGGTCTTGTGAAGCGTTTGCAAATTGACCGCGAAGCAAGCGCAAACCGTTGGGCCGCCGTCGCCGACCGCGGAACCTCCGCCGCCGGTTCCGGCGAGCAGTCCGATGCGCGCCGCGGCCGAGATTTCGCTGCCCAACAGGCTGGCGAGGTCGTCCCGGGCCGGCAGGTCGTCCGGCTCGGGTGTCAGAAAGAGGCAGGCGTCGAGCCGATCGCCGACCAGGCTGGCATAGCGGTAGATGCCGCGCCGCGGATCGGCATAGGCGACGGTCTCGGCTGCTTTTGCGCTGTCGAGCAGGGCTAACACCCAGGTCTCGCCGTGCTGTCCGCCGGGCAGCGCTTCCCAGCCGCGCAGAGTGACGGCGTGGCCCTGATCGAGCGGAACCCGCGCCCAGTAATAAGCTCCCGACGGCATGGTCTCGCTTCGCCGCAAGAGCAGGCCGCTCCATTGCGCCGCCACCGGGGCGACACGCACCGGTGTGGCTTTGGACTCGGGCTGGCCGGAGATCGGATCGGTCGCCGCGCCCACCAACCGGCCGATGGGACCGGCCGAGCTGAATCGGTCGGTCCAATGCATCGGCACGAACACATCGCCGGGACGCTGTTCCATCGAAAGCCGCGTCGGCAGCACCATCGCGCCGTGCCGGCTTTCGATCCGGGCCAGCCCGCCTTCGATCAGGCCGAAGCGCTCGGCATCACGCGGGTGGATGGCGAGGAGCGGCTCGCCGACATGCGTCGCCAGGCGCGGGACGCGGCCGGTCCGCGTCATCGTGTGCCACTGGTCGCGCATCCGGCCGGTGTTCAGTACCAGCGGCCACTCTTTTGAAACAGGCTCGGCGACCGGACGAAACGGCGTCGGAACGAAGCGCGCGCGGCCGTCGGCGGTTGGAAACACCGACCGGTTTCCGAACAGGCGCAGCGTGCCGGCCGACGGCGCCGCGCCGCGACGAAGCGGCCACTGCACCGGCCGCAAGCGCTCGTATTCCTCATCGGTTATGTCGGCCAGCGCGCCGATATCGAATACCCGCGCGCCGGCGTTTTCGAAAGCCGACAGCGCCGCATGCTCGCGGAAAATATCGGCCGGCCCCGAATAGCGAAAGGCGCGGCCCCAGCCCATGCGACGCGCGCATTCGCCGAGCATCCACCAATCGGGGCGCGCCTCGCCGGGCGGCGAGCGGAACGCGCGCTGGCGGGAAATGCAGCGTTCCGAATTGGTGACGGTGCCGTCCTTCTCGCCCCAGCCGGCGGCCGGCAGCACCACATCGGCGAACCCGGTCGTGTCGGTCGGCCAGCAATCGCTGACCACGACAAACGGGCAGGCCGCAAGCGCTTCGCGCACGCGGCCGGCGCGCGGCATGCTGTCCGCCGGGTTGGTGCCGAGGATCCACAGCGCCTTGATGTTGCCGGCGAGCACCGCGTCGAACAAATCGACCGCCTTGAGGCCGGGTTTCTCCGTCAGGCGCGGCGCATCCCAGAAGCGGCGCACGCGGTCGAGATCGGCGGCGCAAAATCCCATATGGGCGGCGAGCTGGTTGGCAAGACCGCCGACCTCGCGCCCGCCCATCGCGTTGGGCTGCCCGGTCAGCGACAGCGGCCCCATGCCCGGCCGGCCGATCCGGCCCGTCGCGAGATGGCAATTAACGATGGCGTTGACTTTGTCGGTGCCGGAAGAGGACTGGTTCACCCCCTGCGAGTACAGGGTCACAGTGCGCTCGGTCGCGGCGAACCAATCGTAGAACCGGGCAACATCGCCGCCCGGCAAGTCCGCGACCGCGGCGATTTCGGCGAGCGACGGCGCGCAGGCCCGCGCCGCTGCCAAAGCGGCGGCGAGGCCGGTGGCAAGTTCCGGCGCCGCCATTCCCCTATCGGCGAGATGCACGAGCAGCCCGGCAAACAGTGCGACGTCGGCGCCGGGTCGCAGCGCCAAATGCAGGTCGGCGAGCTCGCAGGTCGCCGTCAAGCGGATCGATCGCGACAATCCTGGCGCCGCGCTGCTCCTTGGCGGCGGCGAGGCGCTGATACAGCACCGGATGGCACCAGGCCAGGTTGCTGCCGACGAGCACGACGAGGTCGGCCGCCTCGAGGTCGTCGTAGCAACCGGGGACGATATCCTCGCCGAAGGCACGGACATGCCCGGCGACCGACGAGGCCATGCACAGCCGCGAATTTGTGTCGATGTTGGCGCTGCCGATAAACCCCTTCATCAGCTTGTTGGCGACGTAGTAGTCCTCGGTCAGGAACTGGCCGGAGACGTAGAACGCAACGGCGTCGGAGCCGTGCTCGGCGACCGTCCGGCCGAAGGTCGCGGCGACCAGGCCGAGCGCCTCGTCCCAGCATGCGTCCTGCCCGCCGATCCGCGGGCGCAGCAAACGCCCGGTCGCGTCGAGCGTCTCGCCGAGCGCCGCCCCCTTCGAACACAGGCGGCCGCGATTGGCCGGGTGCTCCGGGTCGCCGACGATCGCTCCGTCCGGCGTGGCCAGAAGCCCGCACCCGACGCCGCAATAGGGGCAGGTGGTTTTGACCTGAGCCGGCGCCGTCACGCCGCCTCCGGATCCCGCACCCAGGAACTCAGCTCCGGCGCCGAGAGCCAGATCCGGCCGTTTTCGAGTTTGACCGGGAGAACCGGCACCCGTCCTTGGTCGGGCGCCTCCGCCTCGCCGCTGTCGAAATGGATGACCCAGCCATGCAGCGGGCAGGCGACCGCGCAGCCCTGCACGATCCCTTCCGAGAGCGGCCCGCCCTTATGCGGACAACGGTCGACGAGCGCGTAGACGCGATCGTCGGCGGTGCGGAAAACCGCGATCGGCAGACTCGAATCGGGGCCACGCACCCGGCGCGAGCCGCGACGCGGTATGTCGTCCAGCCGCCCGACCTCAATCCAGTGTTGGCCGGTCAACTCAGCCGACCTCGGCCAGGATGCGGTACTCATGCGCCTCGGCGCCGCCCGCCCGCTCGGCCCAGGGATCGCTCTGCACCGGGCGCTGCGACGCGAGGAAGCGCTCGTGCAAGACGCGCCGGTTCTCGTTGTCGCCGACGATCCGCTGGCGCACGGTGTCGATGCCGACCCGCGCCACCCACGGCGCCGTGCGTTCGAGGTAGCGCGCCTCCTCGCGATAAAGCTGCATAAAGGCGCCGACATGCTCCAGCACTTCGGCTTCGGTGGCGACCCGCACGAGGTGGTCGGTGACGCGGACCTCGACCCCGCCATTGCCGCCGACCACGATGTCGTAGCCGGCCTCGACGCAGACCACGCCGATATCCTTGATCGTCGCCTCGGCGCAGTTGCGCGGGCAGCCGGAGACCGCGAGCTTGACCTTGTGCGGGGTCCATGAGCCCCAGCACATTTTCTCGATCTTGACCCCGAGCCCGGTCGAATCCTGGGTCCCGAAGCGGCACCATTCGCTGCCGACGCAGGTCTTTACCGTCCGCAGCCCCTTGGCATAGGCATGGCCCGAGACGAGGCCGGCCTTGTTGAGATCGGCCCAGACGTTCGGCAGCTGCTCTTTCCGGACGCCGAGCAGGTCGATGCGCTGGCCGCCCGTCACCTTCACGGTCGGGATCGCGTATTTGTCGGCCGCGTCGGCGATCGCCCGCAGCTCGCCCGGCGTGGTCAACCCGCCCCACATCCGCGGGACCACCGAAAACGTGCCGTCCTTCTGGATGTTGGCGTGGACCCGCTCATTGACGAAGCGCGACTGCGAGTCGTCGCGGTAGGTCTGCGGCCAGGCGCAGATCAGATAATAGTTGAGCGCCGGGCGGCATTTCTGGCAGCCGTCCGGCGTCTTCCAGTCCAGCGCCTCGCGCACCGCGGCGATGGTCCTGAGCTCCTGCTCGCGGATCGCGCGCCGCACCGCATCGTGGCCGTGATCGGTGCATTTGCACATCGCCGGGTCCGCGCGGTGCGCCACCGCGCCGCCGAAATGGGCGAGGATAGCCTCGACCTTGGCGGTGCACGAGCCGCACGAGGCCGACGCCTTGGTATGCGCCCGCACCGCGTCGAGCGTCGTCAGCTCCTTGCCGACGATGGTCTGGTAAATCCGCCCTTTTGAGATCCCGTTGCAGTCGCAGATCTGCTCGGAATCGGGTATCGCCGCGACGTCGATCTTGGGTGCCGGCGCGCCGGCCCGCTCGGCGAAGGCGCGGCCGAAGACGAGCTGGTCGCGAAACCCCGACACATCGGCTTTCTCGCGCATCAGCTGGACGTACCAGGGGCCGTCCGCGACTTGGCCGTAAAGAACGCTGCCGACGATCCTGTCGTCGCGCAGGATGATCTTTTTGTAGAGGCCACGTCTGGCGTCATGCAGCGTGATCTCCTCGTCGGCGTCGTCCGCCGCGGCGAGCGCACCGGCGGAAAACACATCGACGCCGGTGATCTTGAGGCTGGTGAAGACGGGCGGCGGGACATAAACCGCTGCGCCGTCGCCGGCAAGGCGTGCCCCGCACACCTTCGCCTGCTCCCAGATCGGCGTGACGAGGCCGAAGACCTGGCCGTTATGCTCGATGCATTCGCCGACGGCGTAGATGGAGGGGTCGCTGGTGCGCATGTCGTCGCCAACGAGGAGCCCGCGATTGACGTCGAGCCCGGCCGCCCGCGCCAGGTCGATATTCGGGCGGATGCCGATCGCCAGCACCACGAGATCGGCGTCGATCTGCCGTCCGTCCGCCAGCAGCATCCCCTCGGCGCGTTCGCTGCCGATGATCTCCTCGGTTTGGCCGTCGGTGAAGAAGGCGATGCCGCGCGCGTCGAGGTCGCGCTGCAACAGCTGGCCGGCGGTCGCGTCGAGCTGGCGTTCCATCAGGGTCGGCATCAGATGCACCACCGCGACCGCCATGCCGCGGCGCTTCAAGCCCCACGCGGCTTCGAGCCCGAGCAAGCCGCCGCCGATCACCACCGCCCGCCGGTGACGCTCGGACGCGGCGACCATCGCGTCGACATCGGCGATGTCGCGAAAGGCGTGGACGCCGGGAAGCTGCAAGCCAGGGATCGGCGGCGCCAGCGGCTTCGACCCGGTGCCGAGCAGCAGCTTGTCGTAAGGGATGGCGGCATCGCCGACGCGCGCGGTTTTCGCCGCGCGATCGATTGCCGCGACCGGGTTGCCGGTGAGGAGGGCGATGCCTTTCTCGTCGTACCAGGCGCGCGGGTTGATGACGATCTCGGCGACCGTCTTCTCCCCCGCCAGCACCGAGGACAGCATGATCCGGTTGTAGTTGGCGTGCGGCTCCGCTCCGATGACGGTGATGGCGTAGCGGGCGGGAGCCCGCGACAGCAACTCCTCGACCGTCCGCATCGCCGCCATTCCGTTGCCGACGACGACCAGCCGCTCGCGCCCAGGTTTTCCGCCGGTCACGGCGGCCTCAGACGCGCGCCTGGGCGAGGCTCGTCGGGGCACGCCGCGCGAGAAAGCTCTTGCGCAGGTAGTACCACCAGGTGAGCGCCACGCAGCTCACGTAAAACAGCAGGAAACCCTCGAGCGCCAGATACGGGCCGCCGGTCGCGGCGATCGAGGCGCCGAAGCTGCGCGGGATCAGATAGCCGCCGCAGGCGCCGATCGCCGAGGTGAAGCCGATCACCGCCGCGCTCTCAATGCCCGCCGCCTTCAGCGCCAGCGCGCGCGCCGCTTCGCCGCCGCCGGCCGCTTCGCGCAGCTTCGCCTCGCGGAAGATCGAGGGGATCATCCGGAAGGTCGAGCCGTTGCCGATTCCGGTGGTGACGAACAGCACCAGAAACATCGCGAGGAAGCCGGCAAAACTCTTGATCTCGAGGAAATACATGACCCCCATCGTCGCGCCGCCCATCGCGACGAAGTTCCAGAACGTCACCTTCGCGCCGCCGATCTTGTCGGCGAGCAATCCGCCGAGCGGGCGGACCACCGATCCGACCAGGGGCCCGAGAAAGGCGACGGCGATGGTGACCGCGGGGAACTGGGTCTTGATCAGCAGCGGGAATGCGGCCGAATAGCCGATGAACGAGCCGAACGTCCCGATGTAGAGCCAGGACATCACCCAGGTGTGCTTGCGTCGGGTGATGACGAGCTGCTCCTTGAAGGTCGAGCGCGCGGTCGAGAGGTTGTTCATGTGGCGGGTGGCGCCGTAGATCGCGATCCCGATCAGCGGCAACCACATCAGCCCGGCGTTCTCCAGGTAAAGGCCGGACGATCCGAGCGGGGGAACCAGGTAAAGCCCGAGCCAGCCGAAGCCGATCAGGATGGGCGTCAGCAACTGCACGGTACTCACCCCGATATTGCCGCCGGCGGCATTGAGGCCGAGCGCCCAGCCCTTCATTCGATCCGGGTAGAAGAACGAGATGTTCGCCATGCTGGAGGCGAAATTGCCGCCGCCCAGACCGGCGGTCGCGGCGACGAGCAGCATCAGCGGGAACGGCGTGTCGGGCTGCGTCACAAAAAACGCGAGCAGGATCGTCGGGATCGACAGCAGCGTCGCGCTGACGATGGTCCAGTTCCGTCCGCCGAACCGCGGCACCGCGAAGGTGTAGGGAAACCGCATCAGCGAGCCGATCAGCCCGGGCAGGGCGACGAGCTGAAACAGCTGGTCGGTCGTGTAGTGGAACCCGGCCTGCGGCAGCTTGGTGGCGACGATGCTCCAGATCAGCCATACCGAGAAGCCGATATGCTCGGCGAGGATCGACCAGATCAGGTTGCGCCGGGCGACGGTTTTGCCTCCCGCTTGCCAGAACGCCTCGTCCTCCGGGTTCCAGTCCGAAATCCAGCTTGTCTCACGCCTACTCATCGGGGCATCCCACGTTTATAGTCTGGGACGGCGAGACCGCCGCCCGGCGATGGAAGCTCCTCCTTTTGGAGCTGCCTCAACTCCTATTGCGACGCACCAAACGACTCATGCGAGTAACTTGGCGGTAGCAAAGTCCGTGCCAGGAATATTTCTATGGTAATGCTGGAGTATGACTTGCGGATTATTGAGTTGAAATGCCGGCTTTTAAGGCAAGTGACAGAATTTTGTGCGACGCACAATATTTAGGCAATTCCTTTAGTGACGCCCGTAGATGCTGCTACCGATTGGTCGCATGGGGTCACGGCGCCGATCTGACGCAGACGATGCTGAGCCGATCGGGAAATCGGCGGCCGCGCGCGCAACGACGCGGGCCGCCGAGCAAACCCGGCGCCATGCGCCGGCAGCCGGTTCCGGTCAGGCGGTGCCGCTGGGCAGGCGCTGGAGCTGGGTTTTGAGCAGCTCGAAGTCGACCGGCTTGGTGATGAACTCGACGGCGCCGTATTCGGCCGCCCGCCGCCGCCGCTCGTCATCGCCATAGGCGGTCACCATCATCACCGGCAGATCGGGGCGGCGCTGCTTCACTTCGCGCAACAGCTCCAGCCCATCCATCCCCGGCATGTTGATGTCCGACAGGATCACGATCAGCTCCGGCCGGATCTCGCCCTCCAGCTGACCCAGCGCCTCCTCGCCCGAGGCCGCGAAATGCAGCACATAGGTCCCCGCCCGCGCCTCGCGCCGGAAGCGCTGGCGAAAGAGGTCGGCCACGTCGGGCTCGTCGTCGACGATCAAGATGCTGACGCTCATGTGCCCGCTCTCGCTGGGGCTGCGGGTCTTGTCGCCTGGCCGCCGCGCGGCAGGCGGATGGTGAACTCGGTAAAGGCGCCCTCTTCGCTCGCCACCGCGATCGTCCCGCCATGCTGTTGTGTGACGATGTCGTAGCTGATCGAGAGCCCGAGCCCGGTGCCCTCGCCGGTCGGCTTGGTCGTGAAGAACGGCTGGAACAATTTGTCCCGGATCGCCGAGGGGATGCCGGTGCCGTTGTCGCGCACCCGGATCTCGATCGCGTCGCCGGCCTCCCGCGTCGCCACCGTGAGCACCGGGCGGAACGCGCCGTCGCCGCCGCTCGCGCCATGGGCCGCCTGCGCCCGCTTGTTGGCGGCGTAGAAGCCGTTGCCGAACAAATTGAGGAACACCCGCGTCATGTCCTGCGGCACCAGCTCGATCGGTTGCAATGCCGGGTCGAACGCCCGCTCCAGCGTGATGTTGAAGCTCTGGTCCTGCGCCCGCGCGCCGTGATAGGCGAGGTTCAAACTCTCCTCGACCAGCGCGTTCAAATCCACTTCGCGGCGCTCGCCGGTGACGCCGCGCGAATGCTCCAGCATGCTCTTGACGATGTTGTCGGCGCGCCGCCCGTGCTCGCCGATCTTCTCCAGATTGCCCGACAGCATCGCCATCGTCTCGTCCACCTCCTCGCGCTTGTCCTCGCCCAGCGCCGCGATCCCCGGCGCCGCCGCCTCCTTCAGCTCCTCCAGCAATTCGACCGAGAGCGATGCGAAATTGTTGACGAAGTTGAGCGGGTTCTTGATCTCGTGCGCGATCCCCGCCGTCAGCTGGCCGAGCGAGGCCATCTTCTCCGCCTGGATCAAACTCGCCTGCGCCGTCCTCAGATCACCCAGCGCGCCCTCCGCGACATCGCGCGCCGAGCGTGTCTCGGTCATCAGCCGCGCGTTCTCCATCGCGATCACCGCCTGCGCGGCGAAGTTCTGTAATAGCGCGATCTGCTTGTCGGTGAACGCTTGCACCCCGCGGCGAGAAATCGCGAAGGCGCCGAGGTGGGCGGTGTCCTTGACCAGGGCCACGAAGACGATGGTGCCGACGCCCCCGAATTCAGCCGCCGCGTTGATGACTTGCCCGTGCAGGCGCTCCGCGCCAACGTCGAGAATCTGGACGAGGCGCTCCCCGTGCATTATCCGTCGTACCGGATCATGATCGCCGGGATTTTCATGCTCCCTGCGCGCCCGAAGCATCTCGACAAACTTGGGGGAGAGCCCCTGCGAGGCAGCAAGATGCGCGCGCTCGCCGTCGAACGTCCACAGCGTCCCCTGGATACCGTCGCAAAGATCGATCGCTTTTTCGAGCATCGCCTCGAATACCGGCGCGAGGTTTCCCGGTGACGAATTGATCACCTGCAGCACCTCGGCGGTCGCGGTCTGCCGGTCGAGCGCTTCCTGCGTCTCGCCGAGCAGCCGGGCGTTCTCCATCGCGATCACCGCCTGGGCCGCGAAATTCTGCAACAGCGCGATGTCCTTGTCGGAAAACGGGCGAACCTCCTGACGATAGATGTTGATGAAGCCGAGGAACTGGCCCTCGCGGCGCAGCGGCACCATCAACGAGGTGCGGACGCCGCCGAGATCGACGAGCGCGCGGCGGTTCGGCTCCCCGGCCCGATAGGCGTCGTCGTCGATCAGGTCGCGGATGTGGATCAGGGGCTCGCCGGCGAGCAGGCGCGCCGGCTGGGTGCCCGGCCCGTAATCCGGCGGATTACGGCGCCGGTAATCGGCCCAGGCAGCCGGCATGCCGCGCGCCGCCGCGGTGCGGAAACGCCCGTCCTCGTAGACCGCGAGCTGGCCGAATGTCGCTTCGCACAGCCGCATCGCCTTTTCGAGCATCGCCTCGAACACCGGCGCGAGGTCGCCCGGCGACGAGTTGATGACCCCGAGCACCTCGGCGGTCGCGGTCTGCTGGTCGAGTGCTTCCTGGGTCTCGGTGATGAGGCGCGCGTTCTCGATCGCGATCACCGCCTGGGCGGCGAAATTCTCAAGCAGGGCGATCTGCTTGTCGGTGAAGGGGCGGACCTCCTGCCGATTGCAGGAAATCACGCCGAGAAGCACATCGTCTTTGCGCAGCGGCAACAGCAGATTGGTGCGCACTCCGCCACGCTCGGCGACCGCGCGG
>DASRLO010000145.1:0-11037 GCA_035648415.1 Allostellaceae bacterium | reverse complement strand
GCGCAGCGAAACCCCGCCGCCCCCCATTCCGCCGGTGCCCGCCGGCGTGCCGCCGCTGCCCAAGCACGCAATCGGCGAGCACGAGGCGAAAGCGATCCTCGCCGCCGCCGGCATCCCGATCCTCGAGGAGCGGCTCGCCACCAGCGCCGCCGAGGCTGCCGCCGCCGCTGGTCTCGGCGATAGGTTGGTGTTGAAGATCGTCTCGCCCGAGATCACCCACAAGACCGAGGTGGGCGGCGTCATGCTCAACGTCGCCGCCGCCGACGCGGCCGCCGCCTACAGCGACCTCATGAGCCGCGTCGCCGCCCGCGCGCCGCATGCCAACCTCGAAGGCGTCCTCATCTCGCCGATGCTGACCGACGGTACCGAGATGATCCTCGGCGTCCAGCACGACTCCGTCTTCGGGCCGGTGGTGCTGCTCGGCCTCGGCGGCATCTTTGTCGAGGTGCTGCGCGACGTGACCTTCCGCATCGCCCCGTTCGGCCCCGACGAAGCGCGCGCGATGATCGCCGAACTGCGCGGCGCCGCGATCCTCAAGGGCGCCCGCGGCAAACCCCCCGGCGACCTCGACGCGCTCGCCGAAACCCTCTCGAAGCTCTCGCTCTTCGCCGCCGCCCAGAAGGGCCAGTTCTCCAGCATCGACATCAACCCGCTGCTGGTCCGCCCCCAAGGCAAGGGCGTCGTCGCCCTCGACGCGCTGATCGTCACCGAAGGGACGCCGGCGGCCGGGCATTGAGTGACATCCACCACGAAGGCGCGAAGGTCACGGAGGGATGATCTTACCGCGAAGTACGCAATGGCAGCGCCAGGGCGCGAATCTGCATCAAGCCGTTGCGGTCTTCGCGTTATCCATTGCGCCCTTTGCGGTAATTTTTTTGAGCGCTGTGCGCTCTACTCCGTGCTCCCCGTGCCTGCGTGGTGAATCAATGTCGTCATTGCGACCCGCGGGAAAGCAATCTCGTGCCGGGTGAACAGTTGGATCGAGATTGCGTCATCGCCTTCGGTTCCTCGCAATGACAGCTACATATAGCGTCGGCGTCGATATCGGGGGCACCTTTACCGACATCGTCTGCGCCGGGTCGGACGGCTCGTTCCGGCTGATGAAGCGGGCGACGACGCGCGGCGACCCGGCCGCCGCGGTGCGCGAGGCGCTGGCGGCGATGCGCGCCGATTGGGGCATCGACCCCGCCGCCATAACCCGCTTCGTGCACGGCTCGACCGTCGCCACCAACGCCGTCATCGAGCGCAAGGGCGCGCGCACCGGCATCATCACCACCGCCGGCTTCAAGGACGTGCTCGAAATCGGCCGGCAGATGCGCCACCGGATGTACGATCTGGTGCTCGCGCCGGAGACGCCGGTTTTTCTCGCCCCCGGCTCCCGCCGCAAGGAGGTGCGCGAGCGCATCGCCGCCACTGGCGAGATCGTCACCCCGCTCGACGCGGACGATGTCCGCCGCGCCGCCGCCGAGCTCGCCGCCGACGGGGTCGAGGCGATCGCCATCGTCTTCCTGTTCTCGTTCATCAACCCCGCGCACGAGCGCCGCGCCCGCGACATCGTCGCCGCCGCCCACCCCGGTCTCGCCATCTCGCTCTCCTCTGAGGTCGACCCGGCCTTCCGCGAGTACGAGCGCACCGCGGTCACCGCGTTCGACGCCTATCTGAAGCCGGTCGTCGCCTTCTATGTCGTGCGGATGGCGGCTGACCTCGCCGCCGCGGGGGCGCCCGCGCCGTTGCAGATCATGCAGTCGCGCGGCGGGATCGGCGCCGCGGCGACCGTCGCGCGGCGCCCGGTGCGCCTTTTCCTCTCGGGGCCGGCGGCCGGCGTTGTCGGCGCCGTCGCCGCCGGCAGGCTGGCGGGCGCCGGCGACCTCGTCACCGTCGATATCGGCGGCACCAGCTGCGACATCGCGCTCGTCAGCGGCGGCGAGCCGCTGGTGCGCGCCGAGGGGATCATCGACGGCTACACCGTGCGCGTGCCGATGGTCGACGTCACCGCGATCGGCGCCGGCGGCGGCAGCATCGCGCTGATCGACGATGCCGGCGCGCTCCGCGTCGGGCCGCAATCGGCCGGGTCGGAGCCGGGACCGGCCTGCTACGGACGCGGCGGCGCGCAGGCGACGGTAACCGATGCGTCGCTGGTGCTCGGCTATCTCGACCCCGATTACTTCGCCGGCGGCACGCTGCGCCTCGATCCCGAACGGGCGCGCGCGGCGATCGCGCCGCTCGCCGCGCGCATGGGCGCCAGCGTCGAGACCGCCGCGCTCGGCATCCACCGCGTCGTCAACGCGCAGATGGCGGAGGCGATGCGGCTCATCTCGATCGGCCGCGGCATCGACCCGCGCGGCTACACGCTGCTGCCGCTGGGCGGCGCCGGGCCGATCCACGCCGCCTCGCTCGCCGCCGAGCTCGGCATTCGCCGCATCGTCGTGCCGCCGCATCCGGGCGTGCTGTCGGCGGCGGGACTGCTCGCCGCGCCGATCGAGCACGAGCGCTCCGCCGCCTTGCCGCGCCCGCTCGCCGCCGCCGACTGGGCCGAAATCGCGGCCGCGCTCGCCCGCCTCGATGCCGGCTGCGAACAATTGATGCGCGGCGAGGGAATTGCCCCCGGCGGCGCGGCGGTCCGCCATTTCGCCGATCTTTGCTATATCGGCCAGGGCTACCATCTCGAGATCGCGATCCGCGATGGCGATCCGCAGCCGCTCGCCGCGCTCTACCGCGACTTTCTCGCCGCGCACGACCGGGTGTACGGCCACGCCGCCGAGGTCCCCGCGCGGATCGTCAATCTGCGCTCGGTACACCGGCTGGCGGCGCCGCCGGAGCCGCTCCCGCGGCGCGGCGCGGCGCCGGACACCCCCGTCGCGGCGGCTCGGCGCCGCGTGCTGATCGATCCGGCGGCCGGGCCCGAGACCGCCGAAATTTATCGGCGCGCCGGCCTCGCCGCGGATGCGGTCTTCGTCGGTCCGGCGATCGTCGAGCAGCCCGACACCACGACCCTTGTCCCCAGCGGATGGCGGTGCCGCGTCGCGAGTGGCGGCGTCCTCATCCTCGAGCCGGCCGAAGCCGTGCAGTGACCCCTCCCGTCCAGCGCGGAGAACCTCGCCAAGCCGGCGTATGCATAACGAAAAATTAACGGCGCGCGATTAATGAATGGCCGAGGCGGGGAAGGATTTTGGCGTGCGTTATTGGGTATTCGCACTCTGTCTTCTGGCCGGGTTTCCTGCCCGCGGCCAAGAGCTTCCGTCCGTTCACCTGAAGGTGGTCGGCGGGCTCGGCGCGACCGTTCAGTTCAAGAACTACGAGGAGCCGTTCTGGAGCAAGCAGCTCGCCGAGCGCTCGGGCGGCAAGATCACCGCCGAAGTGACGCCGTGGGACCAGTTCGGCATCAAGGGCGGCGAATTGCTGCAGTTCACCCGGCTCGGCGCGATCGTCATCAGCACCGTGTCGCTGAGCCAGATCGCCAGCGAGGACCCCGAGGCGGCGGCGGTCGACCTCGCCGGCCTCAACCCCGACATTCCGACCCTGCGCCGCAGCATCAAGGCCTACCTGCCGACCCTGCGCGACGTCTACCGCACCCGCTACGGGCTCGAATTGCTGGCGATCTGGAGCTACCCGGCCCAGGTCATCTTCTGCAACCGCGCCATCGACAGCCTCGCCGATCTGAAGGGCGTAAAGGTCCGCGTCGCCAGCGCGATGCACGCCGATTTCGTCGAAGGGCTGGGCGGCGTCGGCATCACCATCCCGTTTGACGGGCTGATGGACGGGCTGCAAAAGCATGTCGCCGATTGTGCGATCACCGGCGCGATGTCGGGCTATCGGCTCGGGCTCTACAACGCGACCACGCATCTCGATCCGACGACGGTGAGCTGGGGCCCTTATGTGCTCTTCGCCAACCGCGCGGCATGGCAGCGCTTCGACCCGGCGGTGCGGGATTTCCTCACCGCGCAAATCGCCGAGCTCGGCGACCGGCTGTGGCTGGCCGCGGACCGCGAGACGCAGGAAGGCATCGCCTGCCTTACCGGCGGCGCCTGCGGCGCCGGCCCGGCGGCGCACATGACGCTCGCGCCGACCACCGAGAACGACCACAAGCTCGTGCGCAAATCCTTCACGGATGTCGTCTCGCCGCGCTGGGCGCAGCGTTGCGGCGGCGACTGCGTCGCCAACTGGAACGGGACGGTCGGGCGCGAGTTCAATCTCGCCGTCAGTGCGAGCAATTGAACGGTGACGACGCGGGTTCGGCAATGGCTTCGGGGCTTCATGCGGCTGGTTCGGCTGCAGAACGCGATGATGGTGCTGTGCGCGGTCCTGGTCAGCGCCTATGGCGCCAGCATGTATGCCTCGCTGCACCGCGCGTACCATCAGACGCTCTACGACGCCACCGGAACTATCGAAAGCATCGCGCGCTCCTCCGAGGTCGGCACCAACCGCGCGATTTTCGGGATCGACGCCGCGTTGCTCGGGGTCGAGCGGATGCTCGAGACGCTGCTGCCCGACACCCCGCTCGATGATCGCCAGGTCAAGGCTTTGCTCGCCCAGTTCAACGACCAGACGCTGGTGGTCCGCGACATCCTTATCCTCGACACCAGCGGCCGTCTGCTCAACAAGGCGACTTGGGCCGCCGGCCCCCATCAGGATTTCTCGAAAGAGCCGTTCTTCACCGCGCATCAGGCGGGCGGCCTGCCGTCGTTGTTTATCGGTCGCCCCGGGCGCAGCCGAGCGACCGGCGGGTGGTCGGTGATGATGAGCCGGCCGCTGTTGCGTCGCGACGAGGTCATCGGCGTGATCGCCGCCGAGGTTCCGATCACCGTGTTCAGCGATTTCTACAATTCGGTCGTCGCCAACAGCGGCGTCAAGGTCCAGCTGCTGCTCGACGACGACACCCTGATCGCCACCGAGCCGCATCGGGAAGAGCAGATCGGGCATCGGCTCGACGACGCGGGCCCCGTGCTCGCCGCCGCGGCGGACCGCCGCTTCGGCGTGATCGGCAATCTCGAAACCGATAGCGCCATGCGGAACGTCATCGCCTTTGCCCGGATTCCGGCCCGCCCGCTATTGCTCGTCGCCTCGCGCGGCCGCGGCGACATCCTGCGCCAGTGGCGCGGCGAACGTGTCGGCTCGGTGGTCGCCTTCATCCTCTTCGCGGTTACCGCCGGCTGTCTCACCTGGCTCATGGTCCGCGCCCTCGAACGCCAGGAGAAGGCCGCCGCCAAGCTGCGGGGCAGCGAGGAGCGGCTGCAGCGTCAGAGCGATTTGTTGCAGAGCACGCTCGAAAACATGGGCGAGGGGCTCAGCGTGTTCGACCGCCACGGCAGGCTGATGGCGTGGAACGCGCGCTTTGTCGAGATGCTCGACCTGTCCGGCCTGTCGAACGAAACGACGCTGCGCGACATCCTCACCGTGCAATCCGCGCGCGGCGATTTCGGGACGACCGACGCGGCGGCCGAAGTGTCCGAGCGCCTCGAGCGCTTCTTCCGCGATCTGCCTTATGTCCGCGAGCGGCTGACCGGGCGCGGCCGGACGCTCCTCATCCGGCGCCGCGGGATGCCCGGCGGGGCGGTCGTCTCGCTATATTCGGATATCACCGAGCGCAAGGCGGCCGACGTCAAGATGGCGCAGGCCTGGGCCCAGGCCGAACTCGCCAACCGCTCGAAGGCCGACTTCCTCGCCAATATGAGCCACGAGCTGCGCACGCCTTTGAATGCGATCATCGGCTTCTCGGAGATCCTGAGCGGCGAGCATTTGGGGCCGTTGAGCAATATCCGCTATCTCGAATATGCCAGCGACATCCACTCAAGCGGTCAGCACCTCCTGTCGATCATCAACGACGTGCTCGACATGTCCAAGATCGAGGCCGGCAAGCTTCAGATCCATGAGGAGGAGATCGCGCTCGCGCCGCTGCTGTCGAGCAGCCTGAGGATGGTGCGCGAGCGCGCCCGCAAGCAGCGCGTCGAGCTGGTCTGCAAGATGGTCGGATCCGGTCACAGCATCCTCGCCGACGAGCGGGCGATCAGGCAGTGCCTGCTGAACCTGCTGTCGAACGCGGTCAAGTTCTCGCCGCAGGGCGGCAGGATCACGGTCGATGTGGCGGTCGACCCGGCGGGCCGCACAGTGCTGACCATCACCGACGAAGGCATCGGCATGAGCGAAGAGGAGCAGGAGCGGGCCCTGCAGCCCTTCGGCCAGGCGCACAGCGCGACGACCCGCACCTATGGCGGGACCGGCCTCGGCCTGCCGATCACCCAGGGGCTCATCGAGGCGCATGGCGGGGTGATGACGATCACCAGCCGCCCGGGCGAGGGAACCCGGGTGGCGATCGTCCTACCGGCCGAGCGCACCCGGTCGGCGTCCCGCGCTAAGGTCGCGCTGCGCGCCTAGCGGCGCGGCGAAGCGCGTCGCCACGCTCGGCGCGAGCCCGGCCGGCGCCGGTCGGCTCGCGAGCCGCCGCAGCACCGCGATCGCGATCAGGTTCGGCACCGCCAGCACGGTAAAGGACGCCGCCCACGCCCGGCCGCTTTGCGCGCCGCCGGCGAGGTCGAGGATGATCCCGAACGAGGTCGGCGCCACCAGCCCGGCGGTGAAGCCGAGCATCGAGTGCACGCCGAGCGTCGCGCCGCGCTGCTCCGGGAGCGCGGCGGCGACGGTGCCCGCCGTCAGCGCCCCCGAATCGGCCATCACCGTCGCGTAGTAGCAGGCGAGGAGCGCGATCGACGCGGCGAACGACACCTGCCACGAGAGGCCGGTCGCGATGCCGAAAACAAACCCCGTCGCCATGATCGCGGTGACGAGGTTGGCGCGTCCGAAGCGCTTGGCGAATTCGTTGCAGCCGATGCTGGAGGCGATGCCGCCGAGCGAGATGATCGAGGCCAAGGTCGGTGCGTCGATTGTCGGCGCGCCGATCTTGCCGGCGGAGCCGGTCGCCGAGCCGGCGGCGAAGGTCAGGAACGCCACCATCCAGGCGCGCGAGCCGTAGAGCTCCCAGCAATGCGCGACATAGCCCGAGATGTAGCCGAGCGCCGGTTTGTTGCGGAACACCAGCGCGAAGCTGGCGAAAAAGCCGGGCCGGCTCGCCGCCGGCTTCGGCGCTTGCGGCGCCATCGCCAGGAACACCAGTCCCGCCGCGGCGACCGGGCCGATCGCCGCCAGGGCGAACGCGATGCGCCACGAGGCATGCGCCGAAACCGCACCGGTGAGGAAATACGAACCCGCGAGGCCGAACCCGGACAGCGAGGTGTAAAGCGCCGTCGCTCGCGATTGCAGTTCCTCACCGATGCGGTCCGACATGGCTTTCAACCCGGGCATGTAGACCCCGGCGAAGCCGATGCCGAACAGCGCCTGGGCGGCCAGCGCCCCGGCGAAGCCGTGGGCGAAGAGGGCGAACACCGCCGAGCCGGACGCCGCGACCAGGCACGAGCCGAGATAGATGCGGCGTGCGTCGAAGCGGTCGGTGAGGCTCGTCAGCACCGGCACCGCGACGACATAGCCGAGGAACAGGACGCCGCCGACAAACCCCGCCGCGGTGTTGCTCAGCCCCCATTCGGCGCGCAGCAGGGGGAGCAGCGCCGGGTATGTCGCGAACCCCGCCATGCACAGGATTTCCGCCACGCACATCAGCGCGACGAGACGGGCGCCGCCCCCAAGGCTGATCCCCCGGCGAATCATGCCGCGGTGATCCGCTTCGTCGTCCGCGCGCCCCGCCGCTTCGCGCCGAGCGGCCGGCGGTGGTCGATCATCCGAGTGTGCAGGGTGGCGACCACGCCCGACCCGGTCTTGGTGAACAGGAACGGCAGGATCGCGTGCACCAGACACGCGAGGCCGCCGCTGATCATGTTACCGGCGAACCCCGCGGCGTGGCGCAGGTGCTCCAGGTAATTCTCCCCGACCGAAGCCGGATGCTCGGTGAAAGACAGTCGCTTCATGGTTGTGCGGCCTCCCGTAAGCTCCCCCTGCCGGCGCCGAGATCGAACAAGGCCTGCCAGCGGTCGACGGCGTCGCCTGGGCCGGCGCGGGCGCCGTTCTCGCGGCCGGGCTGGTCCGCCGGTTCGGGGTCGAGCGGTTTGCGGTAGTAGTAGCGCACCGTGCCCGACGTATCGTCGTAGGTCTTGAGTACCTCGCCGCGCCGGTAGCCGAGCCGCTCGTAGCGCTGATGCGCGTCGAGCAGCTTGACGTCCGACCATAATTCGATGGCATGCGCGCCGCGCTCGCGCGCCTCGCGCTCGACCAGGCGGCAGAGAAAGCTGCCGAGCCCGTTCCTGCGCATGTCGCGCGCGACATAGAGCTTCTGCAATTCGACGACACCCGGCTCGACGCTGGGCGCCATGGCGACCGTGCCGATGACCTGACCGCCCGGGAATTGGCCCGCCTCGACCATCCAGAACCGCCCGCCGCTTTCGGCATAGGACGTCGCCGGCTTTAGCAGCTCCGGCATGTCCGCCGCCGCCACCAAGGTCTTGCCGGGATATTCCGCCCACACCGCCGAGATCAGCGCGACGATCGCGCCGGCATCGTCGTCGCGCGCGAAGCGCAGCACCAGTCCGGCGGCGGCGCCGATGATTGTCCCAGGCGAGTTTCGTGGTGCGCGCGAGGACGAATTCTCGCGCGGCGCCGAGTTCATCTCGGAAGCCATAAGTCGACCCCTTGATTCAACCCGAGGTTCCCAACCCCCGGGTCAACTTCCCCGCTCGAAGCATAATTTATGTTAACGGATTGTCAATATTTGTTACCGAGCCGCGGTTACGAAGTGTTAACGCTTCGCTAATTGTTCTCCTCTTTCCATCGTCATCGCGGCGGATCATGCGCCTTCTCAAGTGTCGTGGGAATGGAATGCGGTCTCACTAGAATATTCGGCATTTTAAATATTTTTACAAAACCTGGTTGCCGCCGAGGCCAATAATCCCGAGAGCTGGTGTACGGCTTTCCCTTGACGAGTCAAGACACGGCCTCGTAGTAGCCTCCAACGCGGCCGCTGAATTTTTTTTCGCAAGTCGCGGGTCGGGCGCCGTCTGGCGCATGTTTGCACTTTGGCATGCCAACGATCGCCGCGGCGCAACTCTCGTTTAAGCCATTGTTTACCTCCAAGGTCGCAAAAATGCCGTGGGTCGGCGATTTCTCGGCCGTGCCGGCCTTGCGGAGGCGCCGTTGAACCAATTGACCATGCTGGTCACCGCCGAGGGAGACTGGGTCTTGCCGGAAAGCGAGGAGTTTCTCGCCGCCCTGGGCGACCCCCGGCCCGATTACGACGCTGTGGGCTTCGCCGTCCGCAACCTCGGCTTTATCAAGTTTCAGCTGCTCGATCGGCTGGTTACCGAGATCGAGCTGCACCCGCGCAACGTCGATCTGCGGGCGCTGCTCGCGGTCGAGCGCCAGCTCGGCGAGGCGGTCACCAAGCTGTTCCGCATCCGCTATCTCCAAGAGCAGTGGCATTCGGAGATTTCCGCCTCCGCCGAGCACACGATCGGACGATTGCGCGAATTGTGCGCGCCGGTCTTCGAGCCGCCTTTGCACGAGCGCTTCCGCGCCGAGCCGCGCAAGTTTTCGTTGGTCTTCGGCGACGAAGCCAACCCAATGCGGGCGCTGGCGCAGAAGTGGCGGGTGTCGTTCGGCCATTTCGATCCCAACGTGCTGACCATCGCGATGCAGCACCAGATGCTGTCGCGCATGATGATTGTCGGGGTCAAGCCGAGCAGCGAACCGGAATGGCGGTTTATCGGCAACGGCCAACGCTGGCTCGACAAGCCCTATCGCTTCACCGGCATCGGCGAAAAAGTCGAAAACCTGCCCGACAAGGACTACGGCGGCTGGGTGAGCGAATTCTATAAGTCGGTCGCCAATTCAGACCAGCCGCGCTACGACACCGTGACCGCGGACATGCAATACGATGCCGAGAACGGCAAACCGCATCGCCTCGTTCATTACGAACGGCTGCTGTTGCCGTGGAAGACGCTGTCGGGCGAGGTGTTCGTGACCTCCTGCGTCGAGTTGATCGACGGGAACTCCACATCCGGCTCGGTGCCGTCGCCGTCCAAGAGTTTGCCCGACAAATAGTCCGCCAGGTCCTGGTAAACGTCGTCCACAGAGGTGTAGACGAGCGCGACCTCGCCCCACGCCGATCCGGGGTAGACGATGCTGTAGCTCAGGTTCTTCTGGCCGTAGCTGTTGGCGAGACCCTTTTTCACATTGCCGAGACCGATGAACCCGATCGCCCAGTCGAGCGGCCAGCGCGAGCAGGCATAGGCCTTGCCGATCCGCGGCATCAGATGCGACAGGTGCTTGCCGCGGAAATCGGGGCGCACCCACGATGCGCCGGAGCACGCGACGATCCCGCTGATCCGGCTCGCCGCCTCCGCCGTGACGATGCAGGGCTGGCCGAAATCCCTGCCGTACCAAGCCACCCGAATCTGTTCGGCCAGCGTCGTGTCGAGCCAATTATGGATGCGCGACGCCCAGGTCACGACGATCTCGCCGTCGTCGTTCTCGCCGGCGATCCAGAACGAATTGTCTTCCTTCAGCTCGGCGATTTCGGGATTGAACGCGTCCGGCACGGTCAGCCAATTGCCGGCGGCGACCTGCTGCTTGTTGAGATAGATCAGTTCGTCGAAATCGGTGCGGATCCGCAGCGCCAGGCCCATCTCGCGCACCGTCCTGTCGCCGGCGAGGATAAAGCGGCCGAGCAGCGGCGCCGGGCCATGCTTGATGGTCAGCGCGTCGGGCAGCCGCAAATTGTTCGGCGGAATTATATTCGGATAATGGAGCGTCACGGATAATCCTCCGGGGCCAAGAGGAGCGCGTGCCTTGCAGCGAAGCCGCGCGCCGGCGAGACCTGAAGGAGGAAGGACTCGCCGCCGCGAAATCTTTAGATAAATTTGTACCTTATTTTAGGCATCCGCTCAACCGCCCCGTCCGGTTGCCCGGCGCCTTAACCATCAATCTCCGCGCCGGCGCCCGCGGCGGCGCTCCGCTCAGCCCATCCCGCCGCCGCCTAGACCCCCACCCCGAAAAACCACAGCGTCGCCCACGCCGCGACCCCGGCGAACACCAGCGCAT
>DASRLO010000144.1:0-5809 GCA_035648415.1 Allostellaceae bacterium | reverse complement strand
GGAGTCGACCTTGCGGCGTCAGCCGCGCATTCTTGTGCATGTTCATCCGGGGCTCCGGCATTGGGTTGGCTGGTCTCGCAACCCCAGCCTCATACCACCGACCCGGATGAACAACCTTCATAGCTTCGACACCTAGGCGGGACGCCGCGCCGTCGCGCGAATGAAGAAGGCGAGCGTCAGGCCGAGCAGGACGGGCGTCAAAAGGGCTTTGAACATGGAGGACCTCCTGCGCCTCGAACGAGGGGAAGGAGGCATCGTTCCGCCGCGCGGTGGGCGGCGATCAGGAAGCTCTCAGCTCGATGCGGGCGCGGCGGGAGAGGTCGGCCGTCTCGGCGCAGCGCCGATGCAGCAGCTCGAAGGTGCAGCCGATCAGCTCGTGGTTCTCGAACGGGGCGGCGATGGTGTCGTCGGTGTCGGGATTGCCGGGCGCCGGCCGGGCGCCGCTGTCCGCGATATAGAGCGCCTTGAGCCAGGGCTGCCGCCGCCGCGCCTGGCGCACCGTGGCCCGACCGTCGAGCGAGCCCGGCAGCCGCGACGCCGCGACGATCAGCGCGTAATCCCGCGCGGCGCTCGCGCGCAGCGCGGCGAGCCCCTCGGCTGCCGCGGTCACCGCGAAACCCTCGTCCGCGAGGATGCGCGCGACGCGCTCGCGCCGTTCGCGGTCGGCGACGACGACAAGGACCTCTTGCCCTTCCGGGTACATGCGCACGCGCTCCTGGCCAGCCGCGGCCGAGTTCTTCACAACGCATGCCGATATCGATGATATTGGCGAGTTTTGCCAGGTTTATCGTCGAGGCTTTGGTAGTAATTTAACGAAAGTGCCAAATTTAAAACTAAGTTAATACCAAGTTTTACTTTTCGTTTATCATATTTGACCGTATAGATTAATTCGCCATCAAAGATGTTGCCGCAGGCTGGCGGCATGGTCGAGTCCCCCGCCGATCCGCTGCTTGCCGCCCTGCGCCCGTATCTCAACCCTGCGTTGCGCCATGCCGGCTGGTTCGGGTTCTTCCTGTTGCTGGCGCCGGCCATGGGGCCGCGCGGCTACGGGATGTTCATCCTGGCGTTGAGCGGCATCGCGATCGCCGAGGCGCTGCTCGCCGAGACCGCGATCGCGGCGCTGGTTGGGCTGGCCGGGCTCGAGGAGCGTCATGTATCGACCGCGCTGGTGACGGTTCTCGCCGCCGGCGCCGGATTGACGCTGGTGCTGCGCGCCGTCGCCGGAGCGCTGGGCGGGATAGTCGACGCAGCGGCGTTCGACGATATCTTCCCTTCGCTGACCTTGCTGCCGGTGCTCGGCGCGCTTGCCGTGGTGCCGACCGCGCTGCTGCGCCGCGCCGGCCGGCGGGCGCCCTTTGCCGCAGCGACCGCCGCCGGGACCGCCGCCGGCGGGGCTGTCGCGGTTGCCCTGGCCTGGGCCGGCGCCGGCCCGTGGGCGCTCGTCGCGCAAATCATCGTGCAGCGCCTTTGCGAGTGCGCCGTGCTGTGGGCCATGGCCGGCGAGCGCGTCGGCGTCGCCTGGTCGCGGCGGCATTTCGCCGAGCTCTTCGGCGCGGCTCACCGCCGGGTTTTCGACGCCGTCTTGCCCGCCGCATCGCGCTACGGACCGTGTCTCGCGGTCGGACTGTCGCTCGGCCCCATCGCGGCCGGCCTTTATATGCTGGCCTCGCGCCTCGCCGAGGCGGTGCTGGAGATCTTCCTGGCGAGGCCGGCCTCGCTGGCGCGGGACACGCCGCCGGAAATCGCGCGGCTCGCCTGCCGGGCGCTGCTGCCCGCGGCGCTCGCCAGCGCCCTGCTGCCGATCGTCGTGCCGCCGCTGCTCGACCCGCGCTGGTGGGGCGCGGTGCCGCCGGCGCAAATCCTGCTGCTGGCGGCGCTCCCCGCGGCGATCGGCTTTATGCGGACGGCGTGCGGCGAGAATCCGGCGGCCAAGGCGCGCTGGCAGAGGGCGCGCTGGCAGAGGGCGAGGGTCGTGGGCGGCATCGCCGCTGCCGCGCTTGCCGCGCCCTACGGTCTGGCCGGCGTCGCCGCGGCGATGCTGGCGCCAGCGGCGCTGGTGGCCGCCGCCGGCTTGCGGCCGATCGGGCGGCGGATGCGGGGCCACGGTCAGGCGGCGCTGGTGGCGGCGGCGCGGCCTTGCGCCGGCGCCGCGGCCGCCGCGTTCGTGCTGGCCATCGCGGCTGATCCGCTCGGGCGATTGCTCGATCCGCTGACGGCGTTCTGCCTGCTGACCGCGTCGGGTTGGCTCTGCTGCCTGCTGGTTCGCGACGCGCTGTCCGGCGCGGCGCCGGCCCCGTTGGCCCTCTCGCGTCAGACGCGCGACCCGAGCCCGGCTTAACCGCCGAAGCGGTTGCTGGTACATTCATCGCCGCATTTCTTGGTGAAATCGACCGTGCAGACCCGCCAACCAAGACACCCGGCCTTGCGCCCGCCCGCCGCCTCCCGCGCGGTGGAAGCGGCGGCGGCGGCCAGCATCGTCACGCTCGAACCCGGGCTGTTCGCGGTCGAGATCGGCCCGGTCGCCACGCCATCGCATTCCGACGGCGCGCTGACGCTGCCGCTGGTGCAGGTGTCGCCAATGCCGTCGCCGGGCGCCCCCGTCGAAGTTCTCGGCGAAGCCGGCAGAGGCGAGGTCTGGCTCGGCAGCGGCGGCGGAGTTGTCGTCGTCAGAGCTCCGCCGGGCGGCGGCGCGATCGTCGTGACCAGCCTGGGACCCGCCGGAAGCCGCGCGGCGGTCCCCGCGATCGCGGTCAACCGGCTCGGGCGCGAGGAGGCGGCATGGCCGTCGCCCGCCGCGCCAACGACGCCGTTTTCAGGACGAAACCGAGAAATCCCGGTCGAGATTCTGCTGCATGTCGAGCGGCTCGGCGACTGCCGGTTCGGCGCGCAGGGCTGGGTCGGCCCGCGCGGCCAGGGGTTGCGCATCGAAGGGTTCGGCATCGCGCCGCTCGAGGGTTTGTCGCCGCGCGACCTCGAATACATGGCGTTCCAGCCGGGCGGCGCGGAGACGCCGTGGGTCGCCGGCCCGCAATTCTGCGGCAGCCGCGGGCGTCGGCTGCCGCTGACCGGCTTCGCGCTGCGCCCGACGCCCAATCTCGCCGGCCGGTTCGATGTCGTCTACAGCGGCGCGTTCCTCAACAGCGGCATCGTCGGCCCGCGACGCAACGGCGAAGCGTGCCGCCCGGCGCTGCTCGACGACCCGCTGGAGGCGATGACCGTCAGCATTGTCGGATCCGGCCCCGCCGGCTCCGTCTAGGCCCGCGCTCCCCTCAGCGCGAGAAGGCGGCGCCCCCGCCCGTCAGCGGCTCGTCCCGTCGATGTCGAGCCCGCCCAGCCCGACGAGCAGCCGGGCAATCTCTTCGACGCCGGCGCCGGACTTCAGATTGCTGAACAGGAACGGCAGCGCGCCGCGCATCTTCCGTGCGTCGCGTTCCATGATTTCAAGGCTGGCGCCGACCAGCGCCGCCAGATCGATCTTGTTGATGACCAGAAGATCGGAGCGGGTGATGCCGGGGCCGCCCTTGCGCGGGATTTTGTCGCCGGCGGCAACGTCGATGACGTAGACGGTCAGATCGGCCAATTCCGGGCTGAACGTCGCCGCGAGATTATCGCCGCCCGACTCGATGAACACGAGGTCGAGCCGGTCGAAGCGCTCGGTCAACTCGGCCACCGCCGCGAGGTTGATCGATGCGTCTTCGCGGATCGCGGAATGCGGACACCCGCCGGTCTCGACGCCGCGGATGCGATCCGGGCTCAGCGCGCCCGACCGGGTCAGGAATTCGGCATCCTCGCGGGTATAGATGTCGTTGGTGACGACGGCGATCTCGAAGCGGTCGCGCAAATGCTTGCAAAGGCGATCGACCAGGGCCGTCTTGCCGGACCCGACCGGGCCGCCGACGCCGATCCGCAGCGGGGACGATGCCGACAGGGGACGCGGCGGGTGCGAGGAATCTTCTTGTATCGGGGCGTCGTGCGGCATGGAAGATCTCCTGACCCTGGCGAAGAGACCGAACGCGGGCAGTAAAGCGGAACCCGTTCAGGTCGAATTGCTTCCCTGATCGCCCTTGTCCGGACTTGATCCGGCCATCCACGTCTTCGGTCTCGGCCGGTTGCGCCAAAGACGTAGACCCCCGGGCCAAAGACCCAGCGAGTCTCGCATCCCTTGAAGAATCGGCGATACTGCGAACTTCAGGTTCGGGACCTAGACGCTTATCACCCCACATCTTGAAACGCCATCGCTCTATGCATTGCCGAGGCTTGCGCTCACCCCCGTTTGCCCAAAGGATGGGCCATCCCGTCCTCGACCGTGATAGCCGAAACATGACAGAACACCCGCTTGCCCCGCTTCTCGCGCCGCGCTCGGTGGCGATCTTTGGCGCGTCCAACGACCCGACCCGGATCAGCGGCCGCTCGCTGCGCTATTTCCGCGAGGCCGGCTACCAGGGCGGCCTCTACCCGATCAATCCGACGCGCGACACGGTGCAGGGGCTGCGCGCCTATCCCGACCTCGCCTCGGTGCCGGGCGAAGTGGATTTCGGCCTGATCGCGGTGCCCGCCAACCTCGCGGTCGAGGCGATGCAGGCTTGCGTCGCGAAGGGCGTGCGCGGGGTTGTCATGTTCACCGCCGGCTTCGCCGAGATCGGCGCCGAGGGCCGCCAATTGCAGGAGCGCATCACCAAGATCGCGCTCGACAGCGGCATCCGCCTTTGCGGCCCCAATTGCCTCGGCCTCTTCAACATGCGGATCGGCCACACCCCGACCTTCTCGTCGTTCCTCGAGGAAGGCCCGCCCAAATCCGGCCCGCTCGGCATGGTGACGCAGTCCGGCGCGTTCGGCACACATCTGCTGGCGCTGACCGCGCGGCGCGGCATCTCGGTCGGCGTGTGGATGAGCACCGGCAACGAGGCCGAAGTGCAGGTCGCCGACGGCATCTCGTTCCTCGCCGACGACCCCGAGACGCAAGCCATCGCCTGCTACATGGAGGCGATCCAGGACGGCGAGCGTTTCGCCGCCGCGGTCAAGCGCGCGCGCGAGAACGGCAAGCCGGTCATCGCGATGAAGGTCGGCGGCTCGGAGATCGGCGCCGCCGCCGCCGCCTCGCACACCGCCTCGCTCGCCGGCAGCGACGCGATCTACGACGCGGCCTTGCGCCAGCTCGGCGTCGAGCGCGCCAAGACGCCCGAGGATCTGGTCGAGATCGCCTATGCCTGCACCCGCGGCCGCCTGCCGCGCTCGCGCCGGCTCGCGGTGGTGACGATGTCGGGCGGCGCCGGCGTGCTGATGGCCGACGCCGCCGAGGAACAGGGCCTCGACCTCGCCCCGCTCACCGAGGAGTCGCAAAAGGAGGTGCTGGGCTGGGTCCCGTTCGCCGCGCCGCGCAACCCGGTCGACGTGACGGCGCAGGCGCTTAACGATCCCTCGATCCTCGACAAGGGCTTCGACCTGCTGCTCGGCAAGGAAAGATTTCCGTCGATGGTCGGCTTCTTCACGACTTGGGCCTCGTCGCCGCAGATGGCCGAGCCGCTCTTCGCGTCGCTGACCGGCGCCGCCGCGCGCTATCCCGAGTGCTACCTCGCGCTCTCCGCCATCGCCGCGCCCGAGATGCAACGCCGCTACGAGGCCGCCGGCATCGGCGTCTACGAAGACCCGTGGCGCGCGGTCGAGGCGGTCGCCGCCGCGACCCGCTGCGCCGAGCGCATCGCCACCCCGCCGCACCCGATCCCGCCGGTGCCGGCCGGGGTCGCGCCGCTGCCTCGCCACGCGCTCGGCGAGCACGAGGCCAAGGCGATCCTCGCCGCCGCCGGGGTGC
>DASRLO010000143.1:0-59385 GCA_035648415.1 Allostellaceae bacterium | reverse complement strand
GGTCGAGCTTCTTCAGGACCGGATGGCCGGGCGTATAGCCGACGGAGACATCCTCCAACTGGATGATCGGCGGCGCGGCAGGCTTGGCCGGATCGGGGAAGGAGAACGGCAGCATGGTGTCGTCAGCCATCGCGGCGATCGGCTGCATGCGCTCCAGCATTTTGACGCGCGACTGGGCCTGGCGCGCCTTCGAGGCGGTGTAGCGGAAGCGATCGACGAAGGCCTGCAGGTGGGCGCGCTGCTCGTCCTGCTTCTTCTTGGCCTTCTGCTGCAGCGCCTGACGTTCGCGGCGCTGCTGGTCGAAGGAGTCGTAGTTGCCGCGATAGAGCGTGAGCTTGCCCCCGTCGAGGTGGACGATGGTGTCGACGGCGCGGTTGAGAAGGTCGCGGTCGTGGCTGATCATCACCACGGTGTGGCGGTAACGCGCGATGAAGTTTTCCAGCCACACCGTGCCCTCGAGATCGAGGTAGTTGGTCGGCTCGTCGAGCAGCAGGATGTCGGGCGCGGGTGCGAGCGTCCGGGCCAGCGCAGCGCGGCGGCCCTCGCCGCCGGATAGCGAAGCGGGGCTTTCCATGCCGCTGAGGCCAAGCTCTCTCAACAGATACAGGGCTCGATGGCGATTTGGCGCGTCCGCATCGAAGCCGGCCTCGACATAAGCCAGCGTCGTCGCGAAGGCCGAAAAATCCGGCTCCTGCGGCAGATAGCGGATCGTGGCGCCGGGTTGGACAAAGTGCTGACCGGCATCCGGCTGCACCAAGCCGGCGGCAATCCGCAGCAGCGTGGACTTGCCGGAACCGTTGCGCCCGACGAGACAGATGCGGTCGCCGGCCGTAACGGCCAACGCCGCGCCCGCCAGCAGTGGGGCGGCGCCGAAGGTGAGACTGATATCTTGCAGAAGAAGCCGTGGAGTGGGCACCGGCTTCCAATACCACGGAAGCGAGGCATCGCGATTTCCGTCCCGCGTTGCCGATGACTATAGTCGGGGGAGAGAGGTGACGAGATGGACGACTACATCGACCCGAGCATCCTCGAGCCCGAGGAGAGGTTTGCCATCGGGCAGCCGGTTCCGCGCAGCGAAGACCCGGTGCTGGTGAGCGGCAAGGGTCGCTATTCGGACGATGTCAGCCTGCCCGGGCAAGCGTACGCCGTGATGGTGCGCAGCCACTATGCCCACGGGATCATTCGGCATATCGACGCCGCGGCGGCTCGCGCGATGCCCGGGGTTCTCGCGGTCCATACGGCGGCCGATCTCGCCGCGGGCGGGGTCGGGCCGCTGCCGGCGCGGCAGGTGATAAAAAGCCGCGACGGGACGCCAATGCTAATGCCGACCCGTTACGCACTCGCCACCGACAAGGTGCGCTATGTCGGCGAAGCGATCGCGGCTGTCATCGCCGATAGCATTGCCACGGCCAAAGACGCCGCCGAAGCCGTCATCGTGGAGATCGAACCGCTGCCGGCGGTGACCGAGCCTGGTCTCGCGGATGCGCCGAACGCCCCGATTCTCTACGACGACGTGCCCAACAATGTCGGGCTCGATTTCCATTACGGCGACAGCGAGAAGGTTGCCGCGGTCTTTGCCGGCGCCGCCCACGTCACGCGCCTCGACCTGCGCAGCAACCGCATCGTCGTCAATGCGATGGAGCCGCGCGCGGCGGTCGCGCAATACGATGCCGCGCGCCAGCATTGGACGCTCAATGTCGGCTGCCAGGGTGTGTTCGCGTTTCGCAATTACATCGCCGACGTGCTCGGCGTCGGGCGCGACCAGGTGCGGATTCTGACCGATCGGGTCGGCGGTTCGTTCGGCATGAAGCAGGCGACCTACGCGGAATATTTCTGCATCCTGCATGCAGCGCGCGAACTTGGGCGTCCGGTCAAATGGACCGACGAGCGCTCGGGCAGCTTTGTCTCCGACAGCCACGGGCGCGACCATGCGATGACCGCCGAGCTGGCGCTCGACGCAGCCGGCAATTTTCTGGCGGTGCGCCTCACCGGGTACGGCAATCTCGGGGCGGCCTATGGCGCGCCCGGGCCGGCGACAAACAACGCGGTCAGGAACACCCTCGGTGTCTACAAGACGCCGCTGATCGAAGTCACCGCGAAATGCGTGTTCTCCAATACGACCCCGGTCGGGGCCTATCGCGGCGCGGGACGGCCCGAAGCCAATTACTACATGGAGCGGCTGGTCGATGCCGCGGCCATTGAGATGGGCATCGACAAGACGGAATTGCGTCGACGCAACCACATCTCGCCCGAAGCGATGCCATACAAGAGTCCCAACGGCCACACCTACGATAGCGGTGACTTCACTGCGTTGTTCGACAAGGCGCTGGCGCTCGCCGATTGGGACGGATTTCCCAAGCGCAAGGAGGAAAGCCGCAAGCTCGGTCGGCTGCGTGGCCGCGGCATCGGCGATTATCTCGAATTGACCGGCGCCGCCGGGCGCGAGATGGGCGGCATTCGGTTCGAGGAAAACGGCGATGTCACGATCATCACCGGCACGCTCGATTACGGCCAGGGGCACGCCTCGCCCTTTGCCCAGGTTCTGGCGATGAAGCTGGGTATCCCGTTCGGCCGTATCCGCTTGATGCAAGGGGACAGCGACCAGCTGATTGCCGGCGGCGGCACCGGCGGCTCCAAATCGATGATCACAAGTGGCACCGCCATCGTCGAAGCCAGCGACAAGGTGATCGAGCGCGGCAAGCAAATCGCCGCGCATGTCTTGGAGGCGGCGTCAGCCGACATCGAATTCCGCGGTGGCCGCTTTGTCATCGCCGGCACGGATCGCTCGATCGGCATCATGGATCTGGCGGCGCAGCTCCATGCCGGGCTGGCGTTGCCGGCAGAACTCCCGCAGGGCCTCGACGTCGCCCATATCGCCAACGGCCCCCCTTCGGCCTTTCCCAATGGCTGTCACATCGCCGAGGTCGAGGTCGACCCGGACACTGGCGTGGTCGATGTCGTGCGCTACAGCTTCGTCAACGATTTCGGGGTGGTCATCAACCCGCTGCTGGTCGATGGTCAGGCGCATGGCGGCATCGTCCAGGGGATCGGCCAGGCGTTGCGCGAGCGCACCGTCTACGACGAGCACGGACAGCTGCTGACGGGCTCTTATATGGATTACGCGATGCCGCGGGCTGACGATGCTCCGCAATTTGTCAGCGCCAGCCATCCAGTGCCCGCGACAACCAATCCGCTCGGGGCGAAAGGCTGTGGCGAGGCGGGGTGCGCCGGCGCCCTGCCATCGGTGATGAACGCGCTTGTCGATGCACTGTCGGAGCTCGGCATTCGCCATATCGATATGCCGGCTACTCCCGAACGCGTATGGCAGGCGGTCCGGACCGCCGCCAGCGTTGCCTGACAAGGGGGGGCGCCCAACCCGCGACGAATTTTCCGGCGCCATCCGAGCAGCGTGTGAAGGCGGCTTATAGGGCCGCGGTTGACGCCTGCCGCGACCGGGCGTACATCCCGCTGGTGCTGAAGACCACGCATCGCGCCGGCATGCGGCGAATTACCGACCCGGGCCTCCTGGAGACCCGGGCCGTGTCGATTCGCCATGCACTTGCCGAGGATTACGCCGATGTCGTCGCTTGCCGTCGCCGCAGCACCTGAACCCTCGCTCACAACCGCCTTTACCGTCCAAGCCGCCGCGGAGCCGGGCGTGATGCCGCGCCTCCTGGAGCTCTTCGCCAAGCGCGGTCTCGTGCCGGAACGTTGGCATAGCGCCATCGTTCGACCGGGCATGCGGCTCGCCATCGACATCGTGATCACCGGTCTGCAGCGCGACACGGTCGAATACGTCGCGAATTGCATGCGGCAGATCGCCGGCGTAGAGCTGGTGCTGACCGCCTGATGGCGTTCGCCGATCGGATTCGCCACTGCAACAGCTTCGATCCTGCCCGGGCGATGCCGCTCTGGGCCGGCGAGCACCGGATCGGCTGGCTGCGCCGCGACAATGCCGAGCTGCTCAAGCGACACGGCGGCGTGTTCGCGGTCAAGCGCGGCAAGGCCAGGCTGCTGGTCGAAGGCAGCTGCGACAAGATCAGCCGCGCGGTCGACGAGGTGGTCGAGAAGCTGGTCGCCGACCGGCGCATCCCCAAATGGCGCAGCGAGACCTTCGATGTCGCGGCGCGCTGGGGCGACCAGCCGATCCTGCGTCTCGACCGCGGCGCGGTGCCGTTTTTCGGGGCGCGCGCCTATGGCGTCCATCTCAACGGCTACCGCCGCGACGGCGACAATTACTCGCTATGGATCGGCCGCCGCGCCTCGAACAAGCAGGTGGCTCCGGGCAAGCTCGACAACATCGTCGCCGGCGGCATCGGCAACGGTCATGGCGCCGCCGCGACGCTCGCCAAGGAAGCCGAGGAGGAAGCCTCAATCGATGCCGCGCTGATTTCCCGCGCGGTCGCCGTCGGCGCGCTCAACTACCGCATGGCGACCAAACTCGGCGTCCGCGACGACGTGATGTTTGTCTATGATCTTGAAATGCCGATTGATTTCACCCCGGCAAACACTGACGGCGAGATCGCCGGCTTCGAACTGATGCCGCTCTCCGACATCCTTGAACGCATTCGCACGACGATGGATTTCAAGTTCAACGTCAATCTGGTGATCCTCGATTTCGCGGTGCGTCACGGCGTTCTGCGGCCCGAGGACGCGGAATATCTCGACGTCGCCGCCGGGCTTCACCGCCCGCTCGACTGAGCCTGTTCCAGGATTTCGGCCGGGCTCATCCCGGCCTGCCGCATCGCCCGGACGGTGAGCGCCCGGTCGCGCTTGGCGAGGCGCTTTCCGGCGGCGTCGGTCAACAGCGGATGGTGCCGGTAGGTGGGCGTCGGCAGCTCGAGCAGCGCCTGCAGCAGACGATGGATATGGGTTGCCGCGAACAAATCGACGCCGCGCGTCACCAGGGTTATGCCTTGCAAGGCGTCGTCGACCGTGACCGCGAGGTGGTAGCTCGTCGGCACTTCCTTGCGCGCCAAAACGACATCGCCCAGCGCTTCCGGCTGAGCGGCAACCCGCCGCCCGTCTTCCGGCCAGTCCAGCATGCCCATTCCCGCAGCCGACGCCGACACATCGAGCCGCAACGCGTAATCCGCGCCGGCGGCGATGCGCGCCGTTCGCTCGGTTGAGGAAAGCCGCTTGCAGGTGCCGGGATAAAGTGGCCCGTCCTCGCCTTGCGGCGCGCCGCCGGCGCGGGCGATCTCGGCCTGGATGTCCTTCCGCGTACAAAAGCACGGATAGAGCATCCCCGCCCCGTCGAGCCTCTTTAACGCCGCCCGGTAATCGGCGAAATGTTCCGATTGCCGGCGTAACGCATCCCAATCGAGGCCAAGCCAGGCCAGATCTTCGACAATCGCCGCATCGTATTCGGCGCGGCAGCGGGTGCGGTCGATATCCTCGATCCGCAGCAGGAACCGCCCGCCGGCCTCGCGCGCCGCGTGCCAGCCTTCCCAGGCCGAGCGGACATGACCGAGATGCAGATAGCCGGTCGGGCTCGGCGCGAAGCGGGTAACAATCATGTTCCCTGGCGGGGCCGCGCCGCGTGACAGCGGGGCCGGGCATCGGCTATGCCTGAACCACAATCTCGCCGGAGCGCGCAGCGATGAACATGACCTTGTCCGGGCCCTCCCACCCGCCGCATTCGGGCGGCAAGGCGCGGCGCCTGGTGATCCTGCTGCACGGGCTCGGCGCTAATGGCGACGACCTCATCGGCCTCGCGCCGTATTGGGCGCCGCACCTGCCCGATGTCGAGTTTGTGGCGCCGAACGCCCCCTTTCCTTGCGACATGGCGCCATTCGGCTTTCAATGGCTGAGCGCGCGCGACGCCGGCCCGCAAGCCCGCCTCGCCGGCGCGCGCGCCGCGGCGAGCATCCTCGACACTTATATCGATGACGAATTGGCGAAGCGTGAACTTACCGAGAGCGACCTTGTCCTCGTTGGTTTCTCGCAAGGGACGATGATGTCGCTGTTCGTCGGCCCGCGGCGGGAACGTCAGATCGCCGGCATCGTCGGTTTTTCGGGCCGGCTCATCGCGCCCGAGTTGCTCGGCGCGGAAATCCGCTCGCGCCCGCCGGTCCTGCTGATCCACGGCACCGAGGACCCGATGGTGCCGTACGCCTCGATGGCGGAGGCTGAAAAGGCGCTCGCCGCCGCCGGCGTCCCGGTCGAGACGCTGAGTTGCCCCGGCATCGGGCATTCGATCGACGCCGAGGGCCTGCAGTGCGGCGGACAGTTCCTGCACCGCGTGCTCAGCGCGGCTTAGCGGCGTCGCCGGCCGGCGGCATCAGCCCGGCCAGCGTCGCGCGCATCGCCTCCGAATCCCAATTAGCCCCGCCCTCGACCTTGCCGAGCACCTTGCCCTCGCGGTCGATCACGACGCTCGTCGGCAGGCCGCGCGCGGCAAACGCGCGGATCGCCATGCTCTTGGGGTCGAGATAGATCTTGAGAAGCCTGTCGAGCCCGAGCTTGTCGACGAAGGGCTGTACGACCGCCGCGCCGCCGCGATCCTCGGATACCGCCAGCACGGTCAGCGCCGGCCCCAGCCGTGCCTGCAGCGCCGCCAAAGACGGCATCTCCTTGAGGCAGGGCTCGCACCAGGTCGCCCACAAATTGAGGATGACGAACTTGCCCTTGAAGTCGGCGAGGGCAACCGTGTTGCCGGAGCCGTCGGTGAAGGAAATCTCCGGCGCTGGCTGCGGCGGCGCGGCCAGGATAAACTCGCCGATCTTGACCTTCTCGGGATCGTCGGCCCGGGCGGCGGGACCAGGCGTCGAGGCGCACAGCACCAATGCGGCCACAATCGCGCGGCACACACCCATGAGTCTCAATCCCGGTATTGGAGGGCGTGTCGGGTGACACGGCTCAAACGGCATCCGGATGACGCGCCCGCGGCGCAAGCATCGCCCAACACCCTGTGGGGCGGCCGCTTTGCCGGCGGTCCCGCCGCGATCATGCGCCGCATCAACGCCTCGATCGATTTCGACCGGCGCCTCCATGCCGAGGACATCGCCGGCTCGCTGGCGCATTGCGCGATGCTTGTCGCGCAACGCATCGTGTCGCCCGAAGATGGCGCTGCGATCGGCAAGGGTCTAGAGCAAATCCGCGCCGAAATCGACGCAGGGACTTTCATCTTCCGCGAGGAAAACGAGGACATCCACCTCAATATCGAGGCCCGGCTCGCCGAGCTGATCGGCCCCGCCGCAGGGCGCCTGCACACCGCCCGTTCGCGCAACGACCAGGTCGCGACCGATTTCCGGCTCTGGGTGCGCGGCGCGATCGACCGCATCGACGCGGCCGCGGCAGCCCTACAGGCAGCTTTGCTCGATCGCGCCGAGGAACATGCCGCGACCGTGATGCCCGGCTTTACCCATCTGCAGACCGCTCAACCGGTGACGTTCGGCCACCATTTGATGGCCTATGTCGAGATGGCCGGGCGCGACCGCGGGCGCTTCGCCGATTGCCGGCGGCGCCTCAACGAGTGCCCGCTCGGCGCCGGCGCGCTCGCCGGCACGGCGTTCCCGATCGACCGCGACGCCACCGCCGCCGCGCTCGGCTTCGACCGGCCGGCGGCCAATTCCCTCGACGCGGTGTCGGATCGCGATTTCGCGATCGAATTCCTCGCCGCCGTCGCGCTCGCCGGCACGCATCTCTCGCGTCTCGCCGAGGAGATCGTCATCTGGGCGAGCGAGCCGTACGGCTTTATCGCTTTGAGCGACGCCTTCACCACCGGCAGCTCGATCATGCCGCAAAAGCGCAACCCGGACGCCGCCGAGCTGGTGCGCGCCAAGACCGGGCGGCTCAACGGCTCGCTCGTTGCATTGCTGACGGTGATGAAAGGCCTCCCGCTCGCCTATCAGAAGGACATGCAGGAAGACAAGGTCCCGGTATTCGAGGCCGCCGACGCGCTCGAACTGTGCCTGGCGGCGATGGCGGGCATGGTGTGCGACATGCGGCCGGATCGCGAGCGCCTGCGTGAGGCCGCGGCGCGCGGCTACAGCACCGCGACCGATCTCGCCGACTGGCTGGTGCGCGCTCTGGGGATGCCGTTCCGCCGGGCGCATCACGTCACCGGCGCGATCGTCAAGCGCGCCGAGGCGCTGGGGCGTTTGCTCGCCGACCTGCCGCTCGCCGAGATGCAGGCGATCGAGCCGTCGATTACCGAAGCGGTCTATGCTGTGCTCGACATCGACCATTCGGTCGCCAGCCGCGCCAGTTACGGCGGCACCGCGCCCGACCGGGTCCGCGCCGCGATCGCCGCCGCGCGCCAGAGGTATTGCCAATGAGCCGCCCTTCGGAAAGCGTGCAAGGCCGGCGCGGCGGCGGCGCGGCGGCGATTGTCTTCGCGGTAATGATCGCGGCGTTGCTGGTCGGTTGCGGCAAGAAGGGAAACCCGGTGCCGCCGCCCGACGAGCCCAGTACTTATCCCCGGGGCTACCCGAGTGAGTGAGCCGTTTGCCTATCGCAACGGCGAATTCTGCGCCGAGGAAGTGCCGGTCAGCCGTGTCGCCGCGGCGGTCGGGACGCCGTTCTATCTTTACTCAACCGCCTCGTTCATCGGGCAGTACCAGGCGCTTGTCCGCGCCCTGGCGCCGATGCACCCGCTGATCTGCTATGCGGTGAAGGCCAATCCGAACCAGGCCGTGCTGCGCCTCTTTGCCGGGCTTGGCGCCGGCGCCGATGTCGTCTCCGAGGGCGAATTGCGCCGCGCGCTCGCCGCCGGCGTTCCGCCGCAGAGGATCGTCTTTTCCGGTGTCGGCAAAACCCGCGCCGAGCTTGCCGCCGCGCTCGACGCGGACATCCATCAGATCAATGTCGAGTCGGTGCCCGAATTGCGGCGATTGAGCGAGCTCGCGGCAGGCCGCGGCCGGACGGCGCGCGTCGCGATCCGCGTCAACCCCGACGTCGACGCCGGTACGCATAGCGGCATCTCGACCGGCCGCAAGGGCGACAAGTTCGGCATCGCGCGCGGCGATGTTGCGGCTGCCTACCGCCTCGCCGCCCAGCTTCCCGGCATCGCGCCGGTCGGGCTCGCGGTGCATATCGGATCGCAAATCGTCAAGCCTGGCCCCTCGCGAACGGCGTTCTCGCGGGTTGCCGAGCTGGTCGTCGCGCTGCGGGGAGAGGGATTTGCGGTGCGGCAGGTCGATCTCGGCGGCGGATTGACGATCCCCTACCACGAGCATGACGACGTGCCGGTCAGCCCCGCCAGCTACGCCGAGATGGTGCGGGAGATTTACGGACCGCTCGATGTCGCGCTGGCCTTCGAGCCCGGCCGCTTCCTGGTCGGCGCCGGCGGAATTCTTGTCGCGGAAATCGTCTACGTCAAAGACGGAGAGCCGCGGATCGTCGTCGTCGACGCGGCGATGAACGATCTGGTCCGCCCGGCGATGTATGGGATCGAGCATCGGGTCGTGCCGATCCGCGAGCCGGCGCCCAGCGCCCCTCAAGAGCCCGCGGACATCGTCGGCCCGATCTGCGAAAGCACGGACACCTTCAATCGCGGCTATCGGCTGCCGCCGCTGGAGGAAGGCGACCTCGTCGCCTTCACCGTCGCCGGCGCCTACGGTGCGGCAATGAGTTCGACCTACAACACCCGGCTGCTGGCGCCCGAAGTGATGGTCGACGGCGACCGCTTCGCGGTGATCCGCGCGCGGTCGAGTTATGACGACATGTTGGCGCTCGACACGGTTCCCGAGTGGCTCGCCGGCGACACGCAATGATCTCCGACCGGGGGCCGGAAAAACTCCTGTCGCGCCGGCTTCTGCTGTCGCGCGCCGCGCTCGCCTGGGAGCGCGCCTGGCCGGCGTTGTGGCCGATGCTCTGCGTCGCCGGAGTTTTCCTCGTGGCGGCGCTGTTCGACCTCTTCAGCCTGCTGCCCGGCATCGTCCATGCGGTGATCCTGGCGGGGTTCGGTGCGGCCTTTATCGGCGCCGCGATCTGGGGGCTGCGAACGCTTGTCTGGCCCGATGCGCTCGCCGCGCGGCGCCGCATCGAGCTTAATAGCGGTCTCGCGCATCGCCCGCTCGCCGCGCTCGCGGACCGCCCGAGCGCGCCGCTCGACGATCCCGCCGCCACGCTGTGGGAGGCGCATCGACGGCGAATGGCGGAGGCGGTGCGGCGGCTGCGGGTCGGCTGGCCGGCGGCCGGTCTGGCGCGGCGCGATCCCTGGGGCCTGCGTGCGATCCTCGCGATCCTGCTGGTGATTGCCGTCATCGACGCCGGCGGCGATTGGTACGAGCGGCTGGAGCGCGCCGTGCGGCCGGGCTGGGAAAGCGGCCCGCTTGCCGCAGCGGCGAGCTTCGACATCTGGATAACCCCGCCCGATTATACCGGCCTCGCGCCGCAATTCCTTCGCGCCGATACGGTGGGTCCGGTCCGTGTGCCGGCGGGCAGCACGCTGCTGGCGCAGATTCACGGCGGGCGCGGCGTGCCGCATCTGTCGATCGACGACAGCACCAGCGACTTCCAGGCGATCGACAAGGCGAATTTCCGCGCCGAGGCGGTGCTGACCAAAGGCCAGTCGCTGATCGTCAGCCAGGGCGGCGCGCCGCTCGGCCGCTGGCCGATCGAGATCGTCCCCGACAACCCGCCGGCGGCGGCCTTCGCCGCGCCGCCGCGCGGAACGAACCGCGCCGCGCTGCGGCTCGAATACAAGGCGTCCGACGATTACGGCGTCGAGGCGGTAAAGGTCGTCATCCGCCGCCAGGACGCGAACCCCAACGACAAGATCGAGATCGCGCTGCCCCTTCCCGGCCTTCATCTGAAAGAAGCACAGGCGACCAACTACCAGGACCTGTCGCCGCATCCCTGGGCCGGGCTGCCGGTCGAAATCACCGTCGTCGCGACCGACGCGATCGGACAGACCGGCGCCAGCGAGCCCGTGCGGATGAACTTGCCCGAGCGGGTCTTCACCAACCCGGTGGCGCGCGCGATCATCGACCAGCGTAAGGAGCTGGTTAAGGATCCGAATTCGCGCGAGGCGGTCGCCGAAATCCTTGACGACCTCAATAAGCAGCCGGCGCTGTTTCATGACGACACGGTCGCCTACCTCGCTTTGCGGCTCGCCGCGCTGCGCTTGCGCCAGAACGATGCCGAGGCCGCCATTGCCGCCGTCGTGCCGCTGTTGTGGGACACTGCGCTGCGCATCGAGGACGGCCACATGTCGCTGGCCGAGAACGAGCTGCGCCGGGCGCAGCAGGCGCTGCAAGACGCCCTCGCCAAGGGTGCGTCGGACCAGGAGATCGACCGGCTGATGCTTGACCTGAAGGACGCGCTCAACCGTTATCTGCAGGCGCTCGCCGAGGACATGCGAAACCACCCCGAGGAGGATGCGAGCCCGGTCGACCCGTCCAAGATGCTGACCGAGCGTGATCTGCAGCGAATGCTCGATCGGGCGCGGGAATTGGCGAAAAGCGGCGCCCAGCAGCAGGCGCGCGAGCTGCTGTCGCAAATGCAGGACATGCTCGAGAATTTGCGTACCGCACGTCCCGGCCAGATGCGCCAGCGCGGCGGCAGCCAGGCCGAGCAGATGATGCGCGGTCTACATGATCTGATGCAGCGTCAGCAGCGATTGCTCGATCGCAGCTTTCGTGCGCAACGCCAGCAGGACCAGGGCGAGCAGCCCGGCGATGACGGGCAACCCGGCGAACAGCAGGACGGCGCCCAGACCGGCAGTCCCGGCGATTCCGCCGGCCAGCAGGAGCAGCTGCGCCGTGCGCTCGGCGAAATGATGCGCCATATGGGTGACGGGCTCGGCGAGATTCCGGACTCCTTCGGCCGCGCCGAACGGGCGATGCGCGATGCCGCCGGGGCACTGCAGCGCGCCGCGCCCGGCGACGCGATCGGTCCGCAGACCGAAGCTCTCGATCAACTTCAGCAAGGCGCCCGCGATTTCGCCAAAAAGCTGCACGAGAGCCAGGCGAAGGGCTGGGGCAGCCCAGGGCTTGACGAATCCGATCCCGGCGACGGCCAGTCCGACAAGGGCGACCGCGACCCCTTCGGCCGCCCGCTCTCGGCGAGCGGGCCCTACGACCAGGGCGACGTCGCGATACCCGACGAAAGCGTCCTGCAAAAGTCACGTCAAATCCTCGACGAGCTGCGCCGCCGCGCCGGCGAACGCTCACGCCCGGCGATCGAGCTCGATTACATCGAGCGCCTGTTGCGGCGGTTTTGACGCTTGGCGTCTCGTCATTGTTATCGGTGTAGATGAACCGCCGCCTCTTGCTGTCGATCATCGCCGGCTCGGTCGCGCTGCCGGGGATGGCGCGTGCCCTGCCCGCTCCGCCGCCCGGCCCGCGCCGGCTGCACCTCAGCAACCCGCATACCGGCGAAACTTTCGACGGCCCCTATCGCGACGACAACGGACCGATCCCGTCGGCGATGGCCGATCTGGCGGTTTTTCTCCGCGATTTTCATTCCGGCGAGATTATCGGCATGGATGTCGGCGTCCTCGACTTTCTCGGCGCGGTCATGGATGCGGTCGGGCAAAGCGAGGCGCAAATCCTCTCGGCCTACCGCACGCGCGAGACGAACGAGATGCTCGCGCGCACCAATTTCGGGGTCGCCGAGAACAGCCAGCACCTTTACGGCCGCGCGCTCGACGTACATTTCGACGCCAAGCTGGCGGAGGGAATGCAGGCGGCGCGCGCGATGCGGCGCGGCGGCGTCGGCTGGTATCCGTATTCGGGCTTCATCCACATCGATACCGGCCCGCTGCGCAACTGGGATCTCGACGATGCGGGCCTCGGCAATTTGCTGTTCGACGGCCGGCAGATCCACTTCAACGACAAGGGCGAGCTGGTGGTCGGCGCCGGTCGCGGCCGCGGCATGCCGCTCACGGGCGGCCAGCCGACGGTGCGCCAGCGCATGGCCCGCCTGCACCAGCTCGCCCGCGCGGAATTCCTGGCGCGGCGGCATTGAACGGGGCTAGCTCGGCGCGAAGGTCACCACCACGCCGCTCGCCGCATCGGGCGCCGGCAGGAAGCCGACGGTGAAGTGGCTGGTCTCGCCGGGCAGCAGCCGCTCGCGCGGCGGATCGACGATCTTGAAGATGAGCTCGTGCTGACTCCCGTCGCGTAGCGCCACCCGCAGATGCGGCACCGATCGCGGCACGCCGAGCTTGTTGGTGATGTCGCCCTCGACGATCAGTCCGTCGGCGTTGCGGGTCGAGTTGACGTTGGCGATCTCGAGACCGGCGCCGAGCGGTTCGCCCTTGAGCCCGATCAGTTCGTAGAACTGCGCCATTTGCGGCCACATCGCGACGATTTTGTCTCGCCCGAGAATAGCGCCGACGATCGCCCCACCGATCAGCAGGATCACAATGACCCAAACCAAACCCGAGCGGCGGTGACGCGGCGGGATCGGAGCGGTAATTGCCGGGCGCGGCGTCACCGCGACCGAAACCGGCTCGGCGGCGACGGCTTGCAGCCGTTCGCGCAGTCGCGACGGGGGCGCGGGAGGCGGCGTCAGATGATGCCAGCTATGGCCGCAACTGGCGCAGCGCACCGTCCGGCCGGACGGCGGGCTCACCGCCTCCTCGTCGACCTTGTAACGGGTACGGCAGGTCGGGCAGACGAGGATCATGGGGGGCGGCGCCTGCTGTCGCTTTAATCCGATGATCGCGGATTTGCCGCGACTTGTCGATGCGGCGCGACCGCCATTGCTTGACTTGTCCACAAGCGCTCGGCACGTTGCGACGCGAGTTGAAAATACGAATAAATCAGGGAGAGCGAATGCCGATCCGCGATGCCGAAATCCCGCGCCTGCGTCTGAATTCAGGCTGGAGATAGGTCGGCAGTGGACGGCGGACCGCTCCTCGACGTTCGCGACATCGCGGTGCGCTTCGGCGGCATTGTCGCGCTCGACGGCATCTCGTTCACGATCGACGAAGGGCAGATCCTCGGACTGATCGGCCCCAACGGCGCCGGCAAGACCACCCTCTTCAACTGCGTCAGCCGGCTCTACACGCCAAATCGCGGCGACATTTTGTTCGAGGGCCGATCGACGCTGTCGCGCCCGCCGCATCGCATCGCCGAGATCGGCATCGCCCGCACCTTCCAGAACCTCGCGCTGTTCGGCCCGCAAACGGTGCTCGACAATGTCCGGATCGGCGGCCACGCCCGCAGCCGCGGCGATTTTGTAAGCGACGCGTTGCGGCTTCCCTGGGCGCGGCGGCACGAGACGGCGTTGACCCAGACGGCTTGGTCGCTCTTGAAGCTGCTCGATCTGGAGGATGTCGCGCGGCGCCCGGCGGACGGCCTGCCGCTCGGCACGCGCAAGCGGGTCGAGCTGGCCCGCGCCCTTGCCTCCGAGCCGAAATTGCTGCTGCTCGACGAACCGGCCGGCGGCCTCAATCACGGCGAGGTGGGCGAGCTGGGGGCGCTGATCCGCAGGGTGCGCGCCGATCGCCAGGTCACCGTGCTGCTGGTCGAGCATCACATGAACTTGGTGATGTCGGTCTCAGACAAGGTCGTCGCGCTCGATTTCGGCCGCAAGATCGCCGAGGGCACGCCGGCCGAGGTGCAAAATAACGAAGAAGTGATCCGCGCCTATCTCGGGACGACCCGGGAGCACGCGGCATGATGCTGGAGGTTGCCGGGCTCGACGCCTTCTACGGCCAGAACCAGGCGCTCTACGACGTGGGGTTCGGCGTCGACGAAGGCCAGGTCCGCACCCTCCTCGGCGCGAACGGCGCCGGCAAGACGACGATCCTGCGCGCGATCTGCGGCATGGTGCGGGTCGCCGGCGACATCCGCTTCGACGGCAAGCGCATCGCCGGCTGGGCGACCGAGGATGTCGTGCGCCTGGGCGTCGCGCACGTGCCCGAGGGACGCGGCACGTTCCTGCGCCTCTCGGTCGAGGAAAACCTGCAGCTCGGCGCGATGACCCGCAAAGGGCGGCGCGAGATCGCCGCCGATATCGAGCGGGTCTATGTCAGTTTCCCGCGGCTGAAGGAGCGGCGCGCGCAGCAGGCCGGCACGCTGTCGGGCGGCGAGCAGCAGATGCTGGCCGTGGGCCGCGCCTTGATGCTGCGGCCGCGGTTGTTGCTGCTCGACGAGCCGTCGTTCGGACTGGCGCCGCTGATCGTCGAGGAATTGTTCGCGATCCTGCGCCAGATCAACGCCGAGACCGGCGTCGCGATGCTGATCGTCGAGCAGAACGCGGTGTTGGCGCTGGAGCTCGCCGAACACGCCTACCTGCTGGAAACCGGCCGGGTGGTGATGGACGCGCCCTCGGCGGTCGTCGGCGCCGACGAGTCGGTCCGCCGCTCCTATCTCGGATACTAGCGCATGGAATTGCTGCTGCAACAAGTGATGGCGGGGCTGGCGAACGGCGCGATTTACGCCTGCATGGCGCTCGCCGTGGTGATGATCTACCAGGCGATCGACCATCTCAATTTCGCCCAGGGCGAGATGGCGATGTTCTCGACCTTCATCGCCTGGCAGATGATCGCCTGGGGTCTGCCGTACTGGGTGGCCTTCGCCCTGACGGTGCTGGTGTCGTTCGTCGCTGGGGTCCTGATTGACCGGGTATTGTTCCGGCCGGTGCAGAACGCGCCGATCCTGAGCCAGATTGTCGCCTTCATCGCGCTGTTCAGCATTCTCAACAGTTCCGCCGGCCAGATCTGGGATTTCACGATCAAAAACTTTCCGACTCCGTTCGGGCACAAGCCGCTGTTCGGCGGAACCTTGATCGACACCCATGAGGCCGGCATGATCGGGGTGACCCTGGCCCTGCTCGGTCTGCTTTACCTGTTCTTCCGCGGCACTCGCCTCGGCTTGGCGATGCGTGCCGCGGCGGCGAACCCGGAATCGGCGCGGCTGGTCGGCATTCGCGTCGGTTGGATGACCGCCTTGGGCTGGGGCATGGCGGCGGCGATCGGCGCGGTCGCCGGCATGCTCATCGCACCCGTGGTGTTCCTTGAGCCCAATATGATGATCGGCGTGCTGCTGTATGGGTTCGCCGGGGCGGTGCTGGGCGGGCTGACCAGCCCAGCCGGCGCGGTGATCGGCGGATTCCTGGTCGGAATTATCGAGAACCTCGCCGGAACCTTCATTCCCTATGTCGGACGCGAATTGAAATTGACCCTAGCCCTCATCCTCATCGTCGTGGTGCTGATGTTCCGCCCGAGCGGGATCTTCGGGCGCCGCGTGGTGAGCCGAGTATGACGACCGTCCCGAAAGACGCCGTCGCCGGTGCGGTGCCGGTGCCGGTGCAAGGCTCGCTGCGTGTGCGTCCGACCGTGCGCCACCTCGTCGTCGCCGCCACGATCGTAATCGCGGCGCTGATTCCGCTCGTGGCCCAAAGCTTCGTCCTCTTTCAATTGACCGAGGTAATGATTTACGGCCTGGCGATCCTCGGTCTCAACCTGTTGACCGGTTTCAACGGCCAATTCTCACTCGGGCACAGCGCCTTCTACGGGCTTGGCGCCTATACCGCGGCGATCCTGATCCACAACTACGAGGTGTCCTATCTGTGGACGCTGCCGGCCGCGGGCGGCGTGTGCTTCGTCGTCGGGTTCCTGTTCGGATTGCCGGCGCTGCGTCTGCAGAACCTTTATCTCGCGCTGGCGACCTTTGCGCTGGCTACGGCGATGCCGCAGATCCTTAAGTTTCACGCGCTGGAGGCATGGACCGGTGGTGTCCAGGGTCTTGTGGTCGACCAGCCTGACGCGCCCGATTTTCTACCGCTCAATACCGATCAGTGGCTCTATTACGTCACCCTCGTCGTCGTGATCATCATGTTCGCCGCCGCGGCGAATTTGATCCGCAGCCGTACCGGACGCGCCATGATGGCGATCCGCGACAATCCGATCGCCGCCGCGGCGATGGGCATAAACGCCTCGCTCTATAAGACCCTGACCTTTGGCGTCAGCGCGCTCTATACTGGCGTCGCCGGTGCGCTTAGTGCGCTTGCCGTGGCGTATGTCGCGCCCGACAGCTTCAACATTTTCTTGTCCATCTCGCTGCTGGTCGGTCTCGTGATCGGCGGCGTCGGCTCGATCCCCGGTTGCCTGTTCGGCGGGCTTTTCGTGCTCTACGTCCCAAACATCGCCAACAGCCTTTCGACCGGCTTGGCGGGAGCGATTTACGGGATCATTCTGCTGATCGTCATCTACGTCATGCCGGCAGGCGCGGCAGGCTTCACGCGGTTCGCGCTGGCGCGGATGCAGGGCCTACGTCGGCCGTGAACCAATTTCTGCTCCACCTGGGGAGGTCACCATGAAGCAGCTTACCCGTCGCGGCATTCTTCGGAGCGGTGCCGGTGCGATCGCATTTGCCGCGCCGCTTCTGTCGGTGCGCATCGCTCGCGCCAAGAACTCCGGACCCGGCGTCACCGACAAAGAGATCAAACTCGGCAATACCGGGCCCTATAGCGGGCCAGCCTCGTCCTACAGCGCGGTGCCGAAAGCGCACTCCGCGTATTTCAAGATGATCAACGACCAGGGCGGCATCAACGGTCGCATGGTCAACTGCATTTCCTACGACGACGCCTACACTCCGCCGAAAACGGTCGAAATGGTGCGCAAACTGGTGGAGGAGGACGGGGTGCTGGCGACCTCGGCGACCCTCGGGACGCCGTGCAACAGCGCGATCTGGCACTACATGAACCAGAAAAAGGTGCCGCAGCTCTTCGTCGCGACCGGCGCCACCAAATGGGATGACCCGAAGGGGCATCCCTGGACCATCGGCTGGCAGCCCAACTACCAGAGTGAAGGCCGCATCTACGCGACCTACATCCTCAAGGAGAAGGCCGACGGCAAGATCGGCGTGCTGTACCAGAACGACGATTTCGGCAAGGACTACTTGAAGGGCGTCAAGGACGGGCTCGGCGACAAGGCGTCGATGGTCATCGTCGAGGCGAGCTATGAGACGACCGACCCCACCGTCGACTCGCAAGTCGTCGACATGAAGGCGAAGGGCGTCGACGTGTTCGTCAATTGCGCCATCCCGAAATTCGCCGCGCAGGCGATCCGCAAGGCCGCCGAGATCGGCTGGAAACCGCTGCACATCCTCAGCAGCATCGGCAATTCGGTTGGCGCGACGCTGAAGCCGGCCGGGTTCGAGAACGCCAAGGACATCGTCTCGGACTTCTATCTGAAGGACGCGAGCGACCCGAAATGGAAGGACGATGCCGGCTACAAGACCTGGGCGGCGTTCATGGACAAGTACCTGCCGGACGGCGACAAGACCGACGCGGGCCATGTTGCCGGATACTGCCTCGCGGCGGCGACGGCGCAGGTGCTCAAGCAATGCGGCAACGACCTCACCCGTGAGAACGTCATGAAACAGGCTGGCAGCCTCCATGATTTCTCGGTGCCGATGCTGCTGCCGGGAATTACCGCCAATACGAGCGCGACCGACTTCGCACCGCTAAAGCAGGTGCAGATGGCCAAGTTCGACGGCCAGCGCTGGAACCTGTTCGGCGAACTAATCCGCGGTGCAATCGGCTGATGCAATACGGGCGCGCCCGGCGCGTCCGGTTAGGCCGGCCCCGCTGTCTTCAATTCGATAGAGGCGGGCCCGTGCGCTGCCGGACGGCGCCGGTTCGCCGTCGTCCGCCTCTCGGGTGGCGACAGGCTCCCATAACCGACGCACGAGGAGGCAACCCATGAAGCACCTGACCCGACGCTCGATCCTCGCCGCCGCGCCCGCCGCCGCTCTGGTGCTCAACGCCTGGCCGGCGCGCGCCAAGAATTACGGCCCCGGCGTCACCGACAGCGAGATCAAGATCGGCAACACCGCGCCCTATAGCGGACCCGCCTCGTCCTACGGCACGATCGGCAAGGCGATGACGGCCTATTACAAGATGATCAACGAGCGGGGCGGCGTGAACGGCCGCAAGATCAATTTCATCTCGTACGACGACGGCTATACGCCGCCAAAGACGGTCGAGATGGTGCGCAAGCTCGTCGAGCAAGACGGGGTATTGCTGACCGACGCCACGCTCGGCACGCCGTGCAACAGCGCGATCTGGCACTACATGAACGAAAAGAAGGTGCCGCAGCTTTTCGTCGCGACCGGCGCCACCAAATGGGACGACCCGAAGGGCCACCCGTGGACAATCGGCTGGCAGCCCAACTACCAGAGCGAGGGCCGCATCTACGCCACCTATGTCCTCAAGAACAAGGCGGACGGCAAGATCGGCGTGCTCTACCAGAACGATGATTTCGGCAAGGACTACGTGAAGGGGGTAAAGGACGGGCTCGGCGACAAGGCGTCGATGGTCATCGTCGAGGCGTCTTATGAGACGACCGATCCGACCGTCGATTCTCAGATTGTCGACATGAAGGCCAAGGGGGTCGATGTCTTCATCAATTGCGCCATCCCCAAATTCGCCGCGCAGGCGATCCGCAAGGCCGCCGAAATCCAATGGACGCCGCTCAACGTGCTGAGCAGCATCGGCAATTCGGTGGCGGCGACGCTCAAGCCGGCCGGCTTCGAGAACGCCAAGGGCATCGTCTCTAATTTCTACCTCAAGGATCCCACCGATCCGGCGTGGACGGACGACCAGGGCCACAAGGAGTGGCTCGCCTTCATGGACAAGTACTATCCGGACGGCGACAAGACCGACGCGGCGAACGTCTACGGGCCGAGCAATGCCGCGACGATGGTGCAAGTTCTCAAGCAGTGCGGCGACGACCTCACCCGCGAGAACGTCATGAAGCAGGTCGCGAGCTTGAAGGATTTCACGCTGCCGATGCTGCTGCCGCGGATCAAGATCAACACGAGTCCGACCGATTTCGCGCCGATCAAGCAGGTCCAGATGAGCAAGTTCGACGGCCAACGCTGGAACCTGTTCGGCGAGTTGATTACGGGCGCCGTGGGATAGGAAGGCCGCCGTCCGCCGCTTGCCGCCCGGCACCATGGCACAGGGCTGAGCGCCGGCAGGCTTGCCTGCCGGTAAGGAGCTGTGAAAACCCCATCCGGGCGTCTGGACGGCGCTGCGCCGCCTGTGTCAAGGTCGCGCCCGCCGCTAGCCTCTAGCGAGCCGGGCTTGGGGAGTCTCGGGGAACCTCGTGGTCAGATTGGAAAACGTCGGCAAGCAGTACGGCACCGATGCGGACATCCTGCGCGACGTTTCGCTGACCCTCGATTCAGGCGGGTTCTACTTTCTGACCGGGGTCAGCGGCGCCGGGAAGACAACGCTCCTGAAAATCATCTATCTGGCCGAAACCCCGTCGCGCGGCGTGGTCACCTTGTTCGACACCGATGTTTCCACGGTCGATCGCGCGACGCATAACTCATTGCGCCGGCGCATCGGCATCGTCTTTCAGGATTTCCGCCTCGTCGAGCATCTCAGCGTTCGCGACAATGTGGCGCTGCCTTTGCGCATCGCCGGGGCGCCGGAGCGTGAAATTCGCGAGAACGTTCCCGAGCTGCTCGGCTGGATGGGGCTCGAGGCCAAACTCGATTACCACCCGGCGCAGCTCTCGGGGGGCGAGCAGCAGCGCGTCGCCATCGCCAGGGCCATCGTGCGCCGTCCCGATCTCCTGATCGCAGACGAACCGACGGGCAACATCGACGATGAAATCGCCATGCTGCTGGTGCGTATCTTCGAGCGGATTAACAAATTGGGCACGACTGTCCTGATCGCGACCCACGATGTCGTCTTCACCCAGCAGTTCGCGCATCGCCGCTATCATCTCGACCGGGGCGGTCTGTCGTATCCCGTTGACGGCGCCAAGACCCCACCGGCGCCCGATGGCAACGCCCGGGCCCCGGTGCCGCTCGATGACAGCGCCAAGGGGCCGCCGACGCCCGATGACAGCGCCCGGCGCCCGCCCCCTTCAGATGAGAACGTTAAGACCCCCGCGATTTCGAATGACGGCCCCAAGGTCGAATGATCGGCTCCGTGCTCCTGCTTCAGCAGTTCCGCCTCGACCTGCCGCTGCGGCGCGACGCATCGGGCCGCTTCCTGCCGTGGATCATCGCGCTGATGGTCTATCTCGCGGCGGTCGGAGGGGTCGCGCTGATCTGGCTTGGCGACACGCTGAGCCAGTGGGATGCGTCGCTCACCAGCGAGCTGACCCTGCAGCTGTCGGCCGACGCCTCTCCGGCGCGCCTCGACATGGCGCTGGGCGCGTTGCGGCAAACCAAAGGCGTCGTTTGGGCGAATTTACTGGCAGCGGATGAGACGGCGAAGCTGCTCGAACCCTGGCTTGGCGCCTCGGTGCCGATCAACAGCCTGCCGCTGCCCCGCCTCGTCGACGTACGCGTCGATCCGCATGTTGCGATCGACTACGCAACGTTGCGAAAGCAGCTCGACTCGATCATCCCGGGGGCGCAGCTCGACAACAACAGCACTTGGCTCGCCGGCGTTCGCGAGTTTGCGCTGCGCATCGAGGGGGTTATCACCGTAGGGGTGGTCGTGGTAACCGCGCTCATCGTTACGATGATCGTCTTCACCGCGCGCATCGGCCTGGCGATCCATCGCTCGATCATCGAGCTCCTGCATTTGCTGGGCGCGCAGGATGCGTATATCGCCCGGCAATTCCAGGTCCATGCCCTGGGGCTTGGGCTGCGCGGCGGCGGCATCGGCGGCATCGCCGCGGTGGCGACGGTTATCGTACTGGGTCCGGCTGCCCATATGTTCGCGCTGCCGGTGCCCATCGCGACATATGGGATCCTCGATTGGCGGCTCTGGGTTCTGCTGCTCGCGACAGGCCTGGCGGCGGGCAGCGTCGCGATGATAACGGCGCGGATCACGGTATTGCGTCAGCTCGGGCGAATGCCGTGAGCGCCGCCATGCCTTCCAGATTATGCCGCTGGCCGCGCGCGCTCCTGTGGTTCGCCGCCGGCGTGACGACGACAATGCTGGTATGGCTCGGTGGGCTCGTCTGGTTCGTACACAGCTCGCTGTCGATGGAAACCGATCGGAGCGCCGCGACCGACGCCATCGTCGTGCTGACCGGCGGAAGGTTGCGGCTCGAGGCCGGCCTCGACCTGCTGGGTGCCGGCCGCGGACAAAAGCTCTTTGTTTCCGGCGTCAACCCGCATGTCGATCGGATGGCCCTCCTGCGCATCGCCGGGCATGCCGACGGCGATACCAGCCGTATCGTGCTCGGCCACGATGCCGACAACACGCTCGGCAATGCGCGCGAAACGGCCGGCTGGATGCAGCGGGAGAGGTTTCGCAGCCTGTGCCTGGTGACCAGCTGGTATCACATGCAGCGCAGTCTCCTCGAATTCCAGCGGGCGATGCCCGGAATGGCGATCATCGCCGAGCCGGTCTTCGCCGCGCGCCCCGAGGGTGACGGCTGGTCGGGCTGGCTCGACATCGCGATGCTGACGGTCAGCGAATACGACAAGTATCTGGCGACGCTGGTGCGGCCGGGAGTCGTCGCGATCTGGCCTCCCGCCGCCACATCGTACGCCGTCCAGCATTCATGAGGCTGGCGCGCGCGCTGCTCTTCAACATCGCTTTCTGGGTCGGCACGCTGATCTTCGCGATCGCCGGGCTGCCATTCCTGCTGACCCCGCGCCGCACCGCGATGCGCTTTGGCCGGTTCTGGGCGCAGGCCGTACTCGCTGCGCTGAAGCTGATCGTCGGCCTCGACGGTGAAATCCGCGGCCGTCAGAACATTCCGCCGGGCGCCTGCCTCATCGCGATGAAACACCAATCGATGTGGGATACCCTGATCCTGCCGCCGCTGCTCGGCGACCCCGCCGTGGTCGTCAAGCGCGAGCTGCGATCTGTGCCGTTCTACGGCTGGTACGCGGCGCGCGCGGGGTCGATCTTCGTCGACCGCAAGGGCGGCGCCGGCGCGCTGCGGAGCTTGGTCGGCGGCGCCAGACGGGCGGTCGCAATGGGCCGGCCGGTGGTTATCTTTCCGCAAGGGACCCGCACCGCGCCGGGCCAGGCGGCGAGCGAGGCGCCATATCAGCCCGGCATTGCCGCGCTTTACCGTGAGCTGGGGGTGGCGCTCGTCCCCGCCGCGCTCAATTCCGGGGTCTATTGGGGACGCCGCGCGTTCCTCAAGCGGCCCGGCCGGATCGTCCTCGAATTCCTCGAACCCATCCCACCGGGAATGCCGCGCCGTGAGGTAATGGAAACGCTCGAAACCCGTATCGAAGCCGCGAGCGCGGCGCTGGAGCGCGAAGCCAGGAGTAACGTTTCCTAGAACATCTATGGTACAATCGCTGACTGCGCCCCGGCTCGGAACTCCATCGAATGGTCAGCATCGCCTCGATCTCGCAGCAGATCTGGGACATGAAGTATCGGCTCAAGGCGCCGGCGCATGGCGATATGCCCGGCGAGCCGATCGACAAGACGATCGAGGACACCTGGCGCCGCGTCGCGGCCGCCCTCGCCGCCCCTGAACGCGATCCCGCGCATTGGGCCGAGCGCTTCTACGCCGCGATCGACGACTTCAAGTTCCTGCCCGCCGGCCGGGTCATCGCCGGCGCCGGCAGCGCGCGCGATGTGACGCTCTTCAATTGCTTCGTGATGGGCGCCATCCCCGACGACATGGGGGGCATCTTCGCGCATCTGCGCGAGGCGGCGCTGACGATGCAGCAGGGCGGCGGGATCGGCTATGATTTCTCGACCTTGCGGCCGAAGGGCACGCTGGTGAAGGGCGTCGGCGCCGACGCGTCGGGACCGCTGTCGTTCATGGATGTGTGGGACGCGATGTGCCGCACGATCATGTCGGCCGGCTACCGGCGCGGCGCGATGATGGCCGTCCTGCGTTGCGACCACCCCGACATCGAAGCCTTTGTCGAGGCGAAGCGCGAGCCCGGACGGCTGCGCATGTTCAACCTCTCGGTCCTCGTTACCGACGCTTTCATGCAAGCGGTCGAGGAAGACGCCTCCTGGCAGCTGATTTTCAACGGCTCGGTCCACCACTCGCTGCCGGCGCGCGAGCTGTGGGACAAGATCATGCGCGCGACCTATGCCTATGCCGAGCCGGGCGTTATCTTCATCGACCGCATCAACCGGCGTAACTCCCTGTATTACTGCGAAGAAATCCGCGCGACCAACCCCTGCGGCGAGCAGCCGCTGCCGCCTTACGGCGCGTGCCTCTTGGGTTCGCTGAACCTCGCGCGCTTTGTCGAGGATCCGTTCACGCCGCAGGCGCGGCTCGATACCACGCGGCTCGCCGCGATCGTCCCCGATGCCGTGCGGATGATGGACAACATCGTCGACATCTCGCGCTTCCCGCTCGACGAACAGCGTCGGGAAGCCCAGGCCAAGCGGCGGATCGGGCTCGGCATCACCGGGCTGGCCGATGCGCTGGTGATGTGCGGGCTGCGTTACGGATCGCGCGATGCGGTGACCGCGACCGAGACCTGGGTCGGGCTCATCGAGCGCGAGGCCTATCTTGCTTCGGCCGCGCTCGCGTCCGAGAAAGGCCCCTTCCCGCTTTTCGACAAGGAAAAATACCTCGCCGGCGAGACTATCGCCGGGCTCGACGACGATGTTCGCGCGGCGATCGCCGCGCACGGCATCCGCAACGCGCTGCTGACTTCGGTCGCGCCGACCGGAACCATCTCGCTGTTCGCCGACAACATCTCGTCCGGCATCGAGCCGGTGTTCAGCTATCGCTATACGCGCGGCATGCTGATGCCGGACGGAACCCGCCGCGAGGAAGAGGTCAGCGACTACGCCTACCGCCTGTTCCGCCGGCTGAGGGGCGAGTCCGCCCCGCTGCCCGACTCTTTCGTCGACGCGCAGAGCCTCGCGCCCGAGGATCATCTCGTCATGCAGGCGGCGGTGCAGCGCCATATCGACAGCTCGATCTCGAAGACGATCAACCTGCCGGCCGACATCCCGTTCGACAGCTTCAAGGACATCTACGCCCGCGCCTATGCGATGGGCTGCAAGGGCTGCACGACCTACCGGCCCAACGAGGTGACGGGCGCGGTGCTCGAGGCGCGGCCGGAGACCCCGGCCGGAGCGCCGCAACAGGCGGAACTGCCGCTCCCGGCGCCTGCTCCCGCATCGAAGCCCGCCGACATCTACGAAGCCGGCGGCGTCGTCTATATGAGCCAGCCGCTGTCGCGCCCCGAGGCTTTGCCCGGCCAGACCTACAAGATCAATTGGCCGGAAACCGAGCACGCGATGTACATCACGATCAACGACGTGGTGCAGGACGGCCGCCGCCGCCCGTTCGAGATTTTCATCAATTCCAAGAACATGGAGCACTACGCCTGGACCGTCGCGCTGACCCGGATGATCAGCGCGGTGTTCCGCCGCGGCGGCGACGTGTCGTTTGTCGTCGAGGAGATGAAGGCGGTGTTCGACCCGCGCGGCGGCGCCTGGATGGAGGGCAAATACGTGCCCTCGCTGCTCGCCGCGATCGGCGACGTGATCGAGCGCCATATGATCGAGGTCGGCTTCCTGCCGCCGCGCGAGCGGCATCAGCCGATCCACACGGCGCAGGTGGTCAACCTGACGCCGCCCTCCGGCGGCCGCCTCCCGGGGCCGCGCCTGCGGCAATGCCCCAAATGCGGCGAGGCGGCGCTGATCCGCAGCGAGAACTGCGACCAGTGCACCAGCTGCGACTATTCGAAATGCGGGTGAGCAAGGCTATTTATGTTTCGCCGGCTTGAGACTCAAGACGGCCAGCTCCTTTTTTTTCAGCAGCTTGGCCGCGGTAGTCGCCACGTCGGTATCCACCGGCGGCGGCGCCAGCTCCAAGCCGTCTCCCAGAATATCGACGGCCGTCCTGATCGCCGCGACGCGGGCGAACCATTTGTGGTCGCCGGCGATAACGCGCCAAGGCGCCTCTCCGGTCGAGGTTTTCTCGAACATCTCGTCCATCGCGGCGACATACCCGGCGCGCAGCGCATAGTTGCGGATGTCGTCCGGCGCGATCTTCCAATGCTTGATCGGGTCGGCGATGCGCTCGGCCAGCCGCTTCAGTTGTTCCTCAGCCGATACGTGAAGGAACAGCTTCACGAGCCGGACACCGTCATCGACGAGCATCCGTTCGAACTCGTTGATCTCCCGATAGGCGCGCCGCCAATTTGCTTCGGCGGTCAGGCCTTCGACCCGCTCGACGAGCACCCTTCCATACCAGCTGCGGTCGAACACCGCGATGTGACCGGGCGGCGGCAGGCGTTGCCAGAACCGCCAGAGATAGTGCCGGCCCTGTTCCTCCGAGCTCGGCTTGGCGATTTCCCAGACGCGGATTCCGCGCGGGTCGAGCCGCGCCGTCAGCCGCTGGATCGCGCCGCCTTTGCCGCCCGCGTCCCAGCCCTCGAAGACGATGATCCCGCGCAAGCCGCCGACGCGATAGGCCTGTTCGACCTTGAGCATTTCGATCTGAGCGTGGCCGAGATCATGCTCATAGGCCGCTTTGTCGGCGAGACGTCGGTCGAGGTCGAGCGAGGCGAGCATAAAGCCTCGCTTGACCGCGACGGCGCCCGTCATCAATGGCTCTCCGGCGCTCAGCCCGGCAGCTGATCGCCGTCGGGCGGCACCGCCACCTCGAACGCGTTGGTCACGCCGGACAGCACGGTGAAATAGTGCGCGGTGGTGATCAGTTCAACCAACCACTGCGCGCCGTATTTGCCGAGCAGCCGGTTGAAGACAGGATAATCCGCCCGGTTGGTGCGCATCAGCTGACGGGTCAGGTTGACGACGTCGCGCTCGTCGTCCGGCAAATGCGACACGTCGCCTTGGGCGCGCAGCAGGTCGATCGTCTTGTCGTCGACCCCGGCGCGCTTGGCGGCTCCGACCTGCGCCGACCAGACATAGGCGGATTCGCGCTCACGCACCGCCGCGAGGATCGCGTGCGAGCGCAGCCGTGCCTCGACAATGCAGTCCTCGCGGTTGAACCTCACCATCCCCAGCATGCGGTCGGCCAGCTTCGGGCTATGCAGCAGGACGCTGAACGGACCGCGGATGCGCCCGAAGACGCCCAGCACGTCCTCGGCAACGGTTTGAGCCTCGGCGGGAACCTGGTTCTTGTCGCTGATCGGCGTCACTCTCGGCATGGTGTCCCCCTTTATCTATTTCAGTCCGGGATAGGACTGCCCCCAATTGTCGAGATAAACGACCTCGGAGAGCGGCCCGCGCCCGAGCGCACCGAAATTGCCCATCGGCCAGCCGATCGGCAGGATCGCGTAAGATTTGTACCCGGCGGGAATGCCCATCGCCTCGTCGCATTCCTTGCCGTAACCGGTATGGCGGGTCGTCAGCGTCGAGCCGAGACCGAGCGCGCGCGCCGCCAGCAGCATGTTCTGCACCGCCGGATAGATCGACGAGCCGGCCGTGCGGTTGGGATTGTCGCCTTCGAGGCAGGCGACGATCCACACCGGGGCCTCGTGATAATGGTCGGTCAGGTATTCGACCGCCGAATGCTGGCGTTTGAACGAGTCCGGATTTGCCCCCGGTGGGACGGGGCTGGAGGCATAGCGCGGGCCAACCACCTCGTCGAACAGCTTCTTGTAATAGCCCTGCACCGCCTTCTTCTTGGCGGTGTCCTTCAGCACAAGGAATTTCCAGCGCTGGGTGTTGCCGCCGCTCGCCGCGGCCTGGCCCGCCGCGAGGATCTTAAACACCAGCTCGTCGGGCACCGGATCGGGCTTCAGCCGACGCATCGCCCGCATCGTATGCATGACATCGAAGACATCGCTGCTCAGCGGAACGTGATGCGGCATTTCCCTTCCTCCTTGCCGGCCGCGGGTCGGCCGGGCTCATGGGTATCGTCGCCCGCGACTGTAGAGTAATTTCCGGCGACCCGACAAATCGAGAATGCCGATGCCCTACGCCCATCCCGAAGCGCTCGTCAGCACCGACTGGCTCGCCGCCCATCTCGGCGACGCGCATGTCCGTGTCCTCGACTCGTCGTTCAAGCAGCCGGGCGTGAGCCCGACCGAGCGTGCCGATTACAACGCCGGGCATATTCCCGGCGCGGTATTCTTCGATATCGACGACGTCGCCGAGCCGGGAACCAGCCTGCCGCATATGATTCCCTCGGCCGGACGCTTTGCTGAAAAGATGGCCGAGCGCGGCATCGGCAATGACGACATGGTCATCGTCTATGACGCCAACGGCCTGTCCTCGGCGGCGCGCGCGTGGTGGCTGCTGCGGCTGTTCGGCCACGACAACGTCGCGCTGCTCGACGGCGGCCTGCCGAAATGGAAGGCCGAGGGCCGCCCGCTGGATAGCGCGCCGCCGATCATACCCGAGCGCCGGTTCACCGCGCGGTTCGACCCGGTCCTGGTGCGCGACAAAACGGCGATCCTCGCCAGCGTCGAGAGCCGCCGCGAGCAGGTGGTCGACGCGCGCGCCGCAGGCCGCTTCGACGGCACGGCGGAGGAAACCTGGCCGGGGCGCCGGCGGGGCCACATCCCCAGCAGCCGCAACCTGCCCTTCGACCAGGTGACCGACCCGCAGACGAAACAGCTGAGGAGCGCCGACGATCTGCGCGCCTTGTTCGCGAGCGCCGGCATCACCTTCGAGCGGCCCGTCGTGGCGAGCTGCGGCTCGGGTGTGACCGCATGCGCGCTGGCTTTCGCGGCATATCTGATCGGCCACGAGCGCGTCGCGGTCTATGACGGGTCGTGGTCGGAATGGGGCCTGCCCGGTGGGCCGCCGATCGAGACCGGCCCCGCCTCGTAACGGCCGCCATGGCTCGCATCGAAGACACCGTCACTTATCTGGAGATGTTCGAACGGCCACCGGCGCGGCAATTGCCTGCGCCGCACGGCAAGCTCGCGCTGATGCGGGCCGAAGCCTGCACCGTGTCGTTCTACCGCTATCTCTACGAGACTGTCGGAACGCCCTGGGTGTGGTTCGAGCGCCGCCAGTGGAGCGACGCCGCGCTTGCCGCCGAACTCGCGAAGCCGACGACGGAAATCTTCGTGCTGCACGCCGGCGGGGTGCCGGCCGGGTTCTTCGAGCTTGACGCTGCCGAGGCGCGGCAAACCAAGCTTTGCTATTTCGGACTGGTGCCGGAATTCATCGGCCGCCGGCTCGGCCCATTCCTGCTCAATGCCGCCATCGAGCAGGCGTGGTCGCGCCCGCTGGAGCGGTTCTGGGTGCACACCTGCACCTTCGACCACAAGCGGGCGCTCCCACTCTATCAGCGCGCCGGTTTTGTCGTGTATGCCCGGCGCAGCGTATCGTTCGATGACCCTCGTGAGAGCGGCATCCTGCCGCGCTCACTGGAGCATCCCTTGTTGCCGCCGCTCAGCGCGGAATGAAGGCGTCAGGCTCCCACTCAAAGGGCTCGTAGTAACAGGAAGTGCTGAGGGTTCACTATCCGTGCGAGGAAGCGCGGCGAATTAGTGTGCGAGGATCTGGCTGAGAAAGGCTCTCGTGCGCTCGTTTTGCGGGTTCGAGAAGAAATCCTTGGGTGGCGCGCGCTCGATGATCTCGCCGCGGTCCATGAATACCATCATGTCGGCGACGGTGCGGGCGAAGCCCATTTCGTGGGTCACGCAGACCATCGTCATGCCTTCGTGCGCGAGCTCGGTCATGACGTCGAGGACTTCCTTGATCATCTCGGGATCGAGCGCCGAGGTCGGCTCGTCGAACAGCATGATCTCGGGCTTCATGCACAGCGAGCGGGCGATGGCGACGCGCTGCTGCTGGCCACCCGAAAGCTGGCCGGGATATTTGTCGGCCTGGTCGGGGATGCGGACCCGCTCCAGGTAATAGCGAGCGGTCTCCTCGGCCTCCTTCTTCGGCAGCTTGCGCACCCAGATCGGCGCCAGGGTCAGGTTCTGCAGCACCGTCAGATGCGGGAACAGGTTGAACTGCTGGAACACCATGCCGACCTCGCGGCGGACCGCGTCGATGTTTTTGAGGTCGGCGTTGAGTTCGATGCCGGCGACGGTGATGCGACCCTGCTGATGCTCCTCGAGGCGGTTGATGCAGCGAATCATCGTCGACTTGCCCGACCCCGACGGGCCGCAGACGACGACTTTCTCGCCCTTGCCGACCTGCAGGTTGATGTCGCGCAGCACATGGAACTCGCCGTACCATTTGTGGACGGCCTGCAGCTCAATCACCGCGGCGGGGACTATGGGGGGCGACGCCGCGGCATCGCTCATCGCCGTTTCCCCCGGTCGAACTCGCGCTCCAGCAGCTGGCTGTAGCGCGACATGAAGAAGCAGAAGCTCCAGTAGATCACCCCGACAAAGACATAGGCTTCGATGTAGAAACCCTGCCAGTTGACGTCGCTCAGCGCCGTCTCGGCGGTGGTCAACAGGTCGAACAGGCTGATGACGATGACGAGCGCGGTGTCCTTGAAAATGCCGATAAAGGTGTTGACCAGCGGCGGGATCACCATAGCCAGCGCCTGCGGCAGCACGATGAGGCGGGTGCGCTGGATGTAGGAAAGGCCGAGCGAATCCGCCGCCTCGATCTGCCCGCGCGGGATCGCCTGCAGCCCGCCGCGCACCACCTCGGCGAGATAGGCGCCGGCGAACAGGATGAAGGCGACCTGCGCCCGCACCAGCTTGTCGATGGTAAATCCGGCGGGAAGAAACAGCGGCAGCATCAGCGACGCCATGAACAGCATCGTGATCAGCGGCACCCCGCGCACCAGCTCGATATAGCCGACGCAGATCGCCCGCACCGCCGGCAGCCGCGAGCGCCGCCCCAGCGCCAGGAGGATTCCGAGCGGAAAACCGAACAGCATGCCGACGACCGCCAGGATCAAGGTCAGCGGCAATCCGCTCCACATCGCGGTCTCGACTTTGCTCAGGCCGAGCGCGCCGCCGCGCATCAGCGCAAAGACCGCACACAATCCCACGACCCACAGCATCGCCAGCCGGCGCCCCCACAGCCTGCGGTCGCAGGCGGCGACAATCATCAGCACGAAGATGCCGACGACGGAAGCCGGCCGCCAGGTCTCGTTGGCCGGGAAGAACCCGAACACGATGAAGCGGAATTTCTCGCCGATAAACGCCCAGCATGCGCCGCCGCCGTGACAGGACTTGCCGTTCGGCGCGCTCCAGATCGCATCGACAAGACCCCAGCGAATGACCGGCGGGACCGCGACCGCGATCAGCGCGACGCAGAGCAGCGTCAGGATCGTGTTGGTGACGCCGTTGAACAAATTGGCGCGCAGCCAGCCGGCGAGCCCGCTCGAACGCGGCGGCGGGGCCTGCGCGGCGACCGGCATGTCGTGGGCGATATCGGCCACTTCTACCGCTCTACCAGCGCGACGGCGCGGTTGTAGAGGTTCATCGCCAGCGAGATCGCCAGGCTGATGCAGAGATAGACCGCCATGATCATCGCGATCCCTTCGATCGCCTGGCCGGTCTGGTTCATCGTCGTATTGGCGATCGAGACCAGGTCGGGAAAGCCGATGATCACGGCTAGCGAGCTGTTCTTGGTGAGGCTCAGGTATTGGCTGGTCATCGGCGGGATGATGACCCTGAGCGCCTGCGGCAGCACGATGAGCCGCAGGCGCTGGCCGGACCTGAACCCCAACGCCATCGCCGCCTCGCTCTGCCCCCAACTCACCGCGAGGATGCCGGCGCGCACGATCTCCGAGATGAAGGTGCCGGTATAGACCACCAGCCCGATCAGCAGCGCCGCGAACTCCGGCGACATCGCATCGCCGCCGCTGAAGTTGAAACCCTTGAGTGCCGGCACATCCATCGCCAGCGGCGCGCCGGCGGCGATGAACACGACAGCAGGCAGCCCGACGATCAGGCCGAACCCGATCCAGCCGGCCGGGAATTGCCGTCCGCTCGCCATCTGCCGCCGGCTCGCCCAGCGCCGCACGGCGATCGTCGCGACGACGCCGATGACAAAAGCCAACGCCACCCATTTGTAGGCCGGGCTCGCCAGCGGCGCCGGGTAGGTGATGCCGCGATTGCTGACGAAGAAGCCCGGCAGGAGTTGCCAGGCTTGCCGCGGCCCCGGCGCCATCTTGTTCAAGAGGCCCCACCAGAAGAACAGCTGCAAGGCCAAGGGAATATTGCGGAACGTCTCGACATAGACCTGCGCCAGCTTGCGGACGAGCCAGTTGGCGGAGAGCCGCGCCAAGCCCATCAGCGTACCGAGGATGGTCGCAAAGACGATGCCGAGCGCGGCGACGTGCAGCGTGTTGGTCAGTCCGACGAGAAAGGCGCGGGCATAGGTATCGGCCGGTGAATAGGCGATCAGCGATTCGCCGATGCCGAACGCCGCCTCGCGGTGCAGGAAGCCGAAGCCGGTCGCGATGTTCTGCCGGCCGATATTGACGAGCGTGTTGTGGACGACGAAAGCGATCAACCCGGCGACCACGAAGACGAAGACGATCTGATAGGCGATGCCGCGGATTTTGGGATCGCGCCACGCCGCCGGCCGAGCGGGGGCGATGCTGAGGGAGGCTTCCTCGCTCGTCATCGCCCCCCGCCCTTTTGGCTCCGCGCTGCCGCTTTAGCGGATCGGCATCGCGTATTGCAGCCCGCCGTTCTTCCACAAGGCGTTGAGGCCGCGTTCCAGCTTCAGCGGGCCGCCGGCGCCAAGGTTGCGGTCGAAGATCTCGCCGTAATTGCCGACCGCCTTGATCTCGTTATAGGCCCAGTTCTCGTCGAGTCCCAAGGCCTTCCCCATGCCCGGAGTGGCGCCGAGCATCCGCTTGATGCTGGGGTCGTCGCTTTTCAGCATATCGTCGACATTGACTTTGGTGATGCCGCTTTCCTCGGCCTGGATCAGCGCGAACACGACCCAGTCGACGATATCGTGCCACTGGTCGTCGCCATGGCGGACGACCGGCGCCAGCGGTTCTTTCGAGATGCGCTCGGGCAGGATCATGTAGTCATCCGGATTGCTGGCCCGGCCCATGCGGACCGCGGCGAGCCCCGAGGCGTCGGTGGTGAACACGTCGCAGCGCCCGGAGAAGAACGCGGCGACCACCTCGTCGAGCTTCTCGATGACAACCGGCTTGTATTCCATCTTGTTGGCGCGGAAATAGTCGGCGAGGTTGAGTTCGGTCGTGGTGCCGGGTTGGACGCAAATCGTCGCGCCGTTCAGCTCCTTGGCGCTTTTGACGTTGAGCTTTTTCGCCACCATGAAACCCTGGCCGTCATAAAACACCACCGGCGCGAAATTGAGCCCGAGTTCGGTGTCGCGCTGCAGGGTCCAGGTGGTGTTGTTCGAGAGTATGTCGACCTCGCCCGATTGCAGTGCGGTGAACCGCTGCTGCGCGGTCAGCGGCACGTATTTGACCTTGCCCGGATCGCCGAAGATCGCGGCGGAAAGCGCCTTGCAGATATCGACGTTGAAACCGGTGTAGACGCCCTGGCTGTCGGCCTGCGCGAAGCCCGCGAGCCCGGTCTGCACGCCGCAGCTGAACCCGCCCGCCTGCTTGATCTTGTCGAGTGTAGGGCCGGCCTGCGCCGGTGTCGCGGCGCCCAGCGCGCCGAACAGAGCCACGGCGATCGCCACGGCCGCCCATTTTCCCCTAATCAAGGTTCGCACCGGTATCCCCCTCCGCCAGCGTGTTCCGCAATCGTCCCGCGCGATTAAGGCGACGCTAGCACACCGGCCCTTCGGCCAGCAACGCGCCGCCCGGCGGCAAGCCGACAAAGATGTTCAGACGCCGGTTTTCATGTCGGCGATCATGCGTCGCGCCATCGTCGCCGGATCGTCGCTGTGGACGATCGGCCGGCCGACGACGAGGTAATCGGCGCCATCGGCGATCGCCTGCGCCGGGGTCCCGGAGCGCTTGTGATCGTCGAGCGCGGCGCCGGCGAGCCGCACGCCGGGCGTCACTACCAGCAGCCGTTCGGCATCGAGCCGGCGGCGGATCGCATTGGGGTTGTCCTGTGGGCTGGCGATGATCCCGTCGACGCCGCAATCGAGCGCGAACCGCGCCCGCTCGGCGATCAGATCGGCGATGCTGCCGCTGTGGCCCAGTTCGCGCAGGCCGCGCTCATTGAGGCTGGTCAGGGCGGGAACGACCAGCAGTTTCAGCGCGGTGCTGCCCCTGCCCTTCACCGCCGCGCGGATGATGTCGCCGTCGCCATGGATCGTGACAAAGCCGACCCCGCGCTCGGCGACACGCTCGATGCCGCGGCGGACCGTCTCGCCGATGTCGAACATCTTGGCGTCGAGAAAGACGTTGCGGCCGGTCTTGAGCAAATCGTCGAGAAAGGCCTCGAAACCAGGCGCGAAGATCAGCCACAGCCCGATTTTGAAGAAGGTCGCGACGCCGTCGAGCTTGGCGACGACCGCCCGCGCCTCGGCGACGTTCGGCAAATCGAGCGCGACGATCAGCCTGTCGTCCATGCGCGCGGGCACGGTTCTCGGCAACGCGCCACAGGTGACCATGTCAGGCTCCTCGAGATATTCCGGAAACATCGAATGCGCCGGACGCTCGGTCAAGGCTGTTTGACATCAAGACATCATGCCAATTATGTTTTGATGCATGCGAACGACCTTGACACTGGAAACCGATGTCGCCGCTGCGCTCGAAAGCCGGCGACGAACGGGCGATAAGAGCCTCAAAGAACTGATAAATACCGCGCTTCGACGAGGATTGAAGGAGCTTGCGGCGCCGGCCAGACCACGCAAAGAGTCGCGGACGCATCCGGTTTCGCTTGGCCGTTGCCTCATCGGTGATGTCGTTTCCGTCAGTGACGCGCTGGCGATCGCCGAGGGCGAACAGTTCAAATGATTCTGCTTGATGCGAATCTGCTGATCTATTCGTTCGATGCCACTTCGCCGCATCACTCGCTGGCCCGGGAATGGCTCGATCGTCAGCTCGCAGGCGTGGCGTCGGTTGGCTTTCCTTGGGAAAGCATCACTGCTTTCCTGCGCGTGGTCACAAATGCCCGGCTCTATCGGCAACCTTCGATGACCTCCGTCGCGTGGCGACAAATACAGAGTTGGCTCGCTGGCGAACCAAGCTGGATTCCGGTGGCTACCCAACGTCATCGAGAAATCCTGGACGAGCTGTTGGCCCCTCCGGGTATTCTGGGAAATCACATCCACGACGCGCATCTGGCCGCCTTGGCTATCGAACATGGTCTAATCTTGTGCTCGGCCGACCGCGGCTTCTCTCGTTTCCCTCAGTTGCGCTGGCTGGACCCTCTCACCGCTTGACCAAGGAGTAGGTCAATGCCGAAGCAGCAGATCCGCTCCGACAAACTGCGCCAGCCGAGCGGCGTCTTTTCGCACGCGACGGCGGTCGAGGCGCGGGGTCGGCTGGTGTTCATCTCGGGCATGACCGCGCGCCGCGCCGACGGCTCGATCGCCGGGGTCGGCGACATCGAGGCGCAGACCCGGCAGGTCTGCGAGAACATCCAGGCCGCGGTCGAAGCCGCGGGCGGCACGATGGACGATATCTGCCGGGTCGACGTCTATATCCGCAACATGGAGCAGTTCGACACGATCCATAAGGTGCGGCGGGAGTATTTCCACGAGCCGCTGCCCGCTTCGACGATGGTCGAAGTGGTCAAGATGACCCACCCCGACTACCTGATCGAGATCAACGCGATCGCGGTGGTTCCGTAGTTTATGCGCTGCGGAATGGGTTGACGACGGTCAGTCGGCCGTCGATCACTAGCCCGTCGTGCATGTCCTCGGACCAGAGCGTATCGCAGCCGGAGTCGATGGCCGCGGCAGCAATCATTCCATCATAGATCGAGAGTCTGTAGCGCTCGGCAAGAACGAGACCGGCTTCATGAATATCCAGCGTTACCGGGATTACCGGTAGAAGCCGACGAACTTGCGACAACAGGTCGTGCGTCCTCTCCCAGGTAAACCGCATCTTGCGCCGCGCGACATTGGCGATCTCATTGAGGACCTGGACGCTAATCGTCCCACCTACAGCGATCAGCCGCTCCGCGCGCTCTGCTTTAACGGAATCATTCGACGTTGTGTAAAGCACGACGTTGGTATCAAAAAAGCTACCGGGCATTCGCCTCGTCCCGGTCAAACTTGAAGTCGGCCGGAAGGCTTCCTCTGAATTCCCGCAGTCGTTTTACCAGTTCTATCCGCGTGGGCGTTCGCGACACCCCGAACTCCCGGGTGTCCGCAACGCGGATTTCGATCTCGTCTCCTTCCTTGAGTTCCAGGACTTTGACAATGGCTCCAGGAAGGCGGATCGCGAGACTATTACCCCATTTTGCGACCTGCATCGACGGCTCCTTTGATATACGATAGCAACGATGTATATCCTTCAGTTCCTCAGATCAAGCCCGGTTGCAATTGCGACGGCCTGACCACACAGTGCCGCCGCACACGAAGGAAGAAAACGCCAATGGAAATGCATGGCGAGCTGCGCATCCCCGCGCCCCGTGCGGAGGTCTGGGCGAAGCTCAACGACCCGGAGACGCTGAAAGCCTGCATCCCCGGCTGCGAGACCGTCGAAAAAGTCTCCGACACCGAATTCACCGCCAAGGTCGTCGCCCGGGTCGGACCGGTGAAGGCGAGCTTTACCGGCAAGGTCACGCTGACCGATCTCGATCCGCCGGCCGGCTATACGATCACCGGCGAGGGCACCGGCGGGGTTGCCGGATTTGCCAAGGGCAGCGCCAAGGTGGCGCTCGACGAGGCCGGCGATGAGACCGTGCTGCGCTACGGCGTGCAGGCTCAGGTCGGCGGCAAGCTGGCGCAGATCGGCTCGCGCCTGATCGACGCAACGTCGCGCAAGATGGCCGACGATTTCTTCAATCGCCTGGTCGGGGTGATGAACCCCCCGGCGGCCGCCACGACTCCGTCGTAAACGGCTGTATATAACGCGTTTGGTGACGCCTCAGGCGCCTTGACCCCGCGCCGACGGCGCAGGAAACTCGCGCCCGCGCCGGGCATTGGACGCGGGTCCGACGCGCGACATAGGGAGGGTTCCATGCAGCAGACGGTGAGCCTCACCGTGAACGGCAAGCCGGTGTCGGCGACGGTCGAGGGGCGCACGCTTTTGGTGCAGCTCCTGCGCGAAACTCTGGGCCTCACCGGGACCCATGTCGGCTGCGACACCAGCCAGTGCGGCGCGTGCGTTGTCCATGTCGACGGCGAAGCGGTGAAGTCGTGCACCCTGCTCGCGGTGCAGGCCGAGGGCCGTGCTGTCAAGACGATCGAGGACGTCGCCGATGGCGACACGCTGCACCCGATGCAGGAGGCCTTCCGCGACAATCATGCGCTGCAATGCGGCTTCTGTACGCCGGGCATGATCATGAGCGCGCTCGACCTGGTGAACAACAACCCCGACCCGAGCGACCGCGAAATCCGCGAATACCTCGAAGGCAATCTCTGCCGCTGCACCGGCTACCATAATATCGTGCTGGCGATCAAAGCCGGAGCCGCCGCCATGAGAGGCGCCCCGTCCAACTCCCAAGGCGGGGCGGCGGAGTAGCCGCCATGGCAGAGATCGGCAACCCCGTCCGACGGCGCGAAGACTATCGCTTCCTGACCGGCCAAGGCACTTATACCGACGACATCAACCGGCCGCGCCAGCTTTACGCCTACATCCTGCGCAGCCCGCACGCCAATGCGCGGATCGCCGGCCTCGACACCGGCGCGGCGGCGAAGGCAGCCGGCGTCGCTGCCGTCTATACCGGCAAGGATTTGGCCGCCGACGGGATCGGCGGCCTGCCCTGTGGTTGGCAAATCCATTCGAAGGACGGTTCGCCGATGCTCGAGCCGGCGCATCCGGTGCTGGTGGTGGATCGGGTGCGCCATGTCGGCGATCAGCTCGCGGTGGTGATCGCCGACACGCTCGCCCACGCCCGCGACGCCGCCGAGCTGATCGAGGTCGATTACGCGGTCGAGCCCGCCGTCACCGACGGGGCCGAGGCCGTCAGGTCCGGCGCGCCGCTGGTATGGCCCGAAGTGCCGGGCAACATCTGCTACGACTGGCATCTGGGCGATCGGGCCGCGGTCGATGCCGCGCTCGCCACGGCGGCGCGCGTCGTCAAGCTCGACCTCGTCAACAACCGGCTGGTTCCGAACGCGATGGAGCCGCGCGCCGCGATCGGCGATTTCGACCGCGCGACCGGCGAGCATACGCTCTACACGACAAGCCAGAACCCACACGTGATCCGCCTGTTGATGGGCGCCTTCGTGCTCCACATCCCGGAGGCGAAGCTGCGCGTCGTCGCACCCGATGTCGGCGGCGGCTTTGGCTCGAAGATATTCCACTACGCCGAGGAAGCGATTGTCACCTGGGCGGCGGCCAAGCTGAAGCGGCCGGTCAAGTGGACCGCCGAGCGCGTCGAGAGCTTCATGTCGGACGCACATGGCCGCGACCACGCCACCCATGTCGAGCTCGGGCTCGATGCGCAAAACAAATTCGTCGCGCTCAAGGTGTCGACGATCGCCAATATGGGCGCCTATCTGTCGACCTTCGCCACCTGCGTGCCGACCTACCTCTACGGGACGCTGCTCGCCGGCACCTATACGACGCCGGCCGTGTACGTCGAGACCAAGGCCGTGTTCACCAATACTGTGCCGGTCGACGCCTATCGCGGCGCCGGGCGGCCGGAGGCCACCTACCTGCTGGAACGCATCGTCGATCTCGCGGCCGACGAGGTCGGAATCGACCCGGCCGAGTTGCGCCGCAAGAACTTCATCCCGACCGACGCTTTTCCGTACCAGACGCCGGTCGCGCTGCAATATGACAGCGGAGATTATTTCTCGACGCTCGACCTCGCGACCCAGGCCGCCGATTACGCCGGGTTCGAGGCGCGGCGCGCCGAAGCCGCCCGCCGCGGCAAGCTGCGCGGCATCGGCATCGCTACCTATATCGAGGCCTGTGGCATCGCCCCGTCGGCCGTGGTCGGATCGCTGGGCGCGCGCGCCGGGTTGTTCGAAGCCGCTGCGGTGCGGGTCCACCCGACCGGCAGCGTGACGATCCTCACCGGCTCGCACAGTCACGGCCAGGGCCACGAAACGACCTTCGCCCAGCTGGTCGCCGACGGGCTCGGCATTCCGATGGACTCGATCGAGATCGTCCACGGCGACACCGCCAAAATTCCTTACGGCATGGGCACATACGGCTCGCGCTCGCTGGCGGTCGGCGGCACCGCGATCGTCAAGGCGATGGATAAGATCGTCGCCAAGGGCAAGAAGATCGCCGCCCACCTGCTCGAGGCGGCCGAAGCCGACATCGAGTTCAAGGACGGCAATTTCAGCGTCGCCGGCACCGATCGGTCGAAAAGCTTCGCCGAAATCGCGCTGACCGCCTATGTGCCGCACAATTTCCCGCACGAGGAGCTGGAGCCGGGGCTCGACGAGACCGCGTTCTACGACCCGAAGAATTTTACCTTCCCGTCGGGCGCCTATATCGCCGAGGTCGAGATCGACCCCGATACAGGCGTGCTCGAAATCTGCAGTTTCAACGCCAGCGACGATTTCGGCCGCATCGTCAACCCGATGATTGTTTCCGGCCAGGTGCATGGCGGGTTGGCGCAGGGCATCGGCCAGGCGTTGCTCGAAAACTGCGTCTACGACAAGGCGACCGGGCAGCTGTTGACCGCCTCCTACAACGACTACGCGATGCCGCGGGCCGGCGACCTGCCGTTCTTCGCACTGTCGACCCATGCGACGCTGTGCACCCACAACCCACTCGGGGTCAAAGGCTGCGGCGAGGCCGGCGCGATCGGCGCCCCGGCGGCGATCTCCAACGCGATCGTCGACGCGCTCAAAGACCATGGCGTGCGCCACATTGAAATGCCGGCGACTCCAGAGAAATTGTGGCGCGCCATCCACCAGCACCAGCTCGCCGCCGAATAGGAGAGGCAGGATGTACGAATTCGACTATCACAAGCCGGCGAGCCTCGAAGACGCGGCGAAGCTGCTCGGCAACGAGGACGCCAAGCTCGTCGCCGGCGGCATGACGCTGGTGCCGACCTTGAAGCAGCGCCTCGCCAAACCTTCCGATTTGGTCGATCTGGCGGCGATCGGCGGGCTGACGGGCATCAAGGAAGAAGGCGGCGGCGTGACCATCGGGGCGATGACCCGGCATGCCGAGGTGCAGCGCTCGGACATCGTCAAACGCGTGATCCCGGGCCTCGCCGAACTCGCCGGAATGATCGGCGATCCCGCGGTGCGCAACCGCGGCACGATCGGCGGTTCGGTCTCGAACAACGACCCCGCCGCCGACTATCCCGCGGCCCTCGTCGCGCTCGGCGCGACCGTGGTCACGACCAAGCGGGAAATCGCCGGCGACAATTTCTTCACCGGCCTGTTCGAGACCGCGCTCGGACAGGACGAAATTCTCACCGCCGTCAAATTTCCGAAGCCGCAGGCCGCGGCCTACCAGAAGTTCAGGAACCCGGCCTCGCGCTACGCGATCGTCGGCGTGTTCGTCGCCCGGACGGATGCGGGCGTGCGCGTCGCGGTGACCGGCGCGGGCCCCTGCGTCTTCCGCGTGCCCGAGATGGAAGCGGCGCTGGCGAAATCGTTTTCGGCCGACGCGATCAAGGACATCGCAATCCCCGACGGCAACCTCAACTCGGACATCCATGCCAGCGCCGAGTATCGCGCCCACCTCGTCGGCGTGATGGCCCGCCGCGCGGTCGCCGCCTGCGTTTAGAATTTGCCGCGAGGCCCCGGGAGGTCGGCCAGGTCAAGTCGGCCCCTTAAGGCAACATCAACTGCGGCCTGGAATCACGCTTCGAGCAGCCGGACGCGATCAGCCAATTCAGGCAGGTTTGCGAGGGCGGCAAAGCGGCGGTCGGCGGTCACGACATGCGTGCCGTGATGGAGGGCGACGGCGAGATAAATGCAATCGTAGGCGGGATGATTGCTCTCCATCGCGAGCTTGAGTCCGCGCTCCAGATAAAGCTCCATCGGCAGCGATGCGATTGGCGCATTGACCAATTCGGCGAGGCAAGCGGTCGCTTCCTCTTGCGTAATCTGTCCGATCCGGGCGCTTCGCCAGAGAGCATTTGTCGCTTCCGCCAGCCATGAATTTGGCGCGATCAGATCCTGCGTGCGGAGGCTGATCGCCGCGTCGCTGCCGGCTTCATCAAGCACCCATTTCAGCGCGACGGACGCATCGACGACGATGCTCACCGCTCGTCTCGCGCCAGTCGGATAAGGTCCTCGGACGGAACCGAAATCCGGCCGCGTGTCTGCTCGCGCAGAGCGGCGGCGCGCTCCCAGAAGCCGCTTCGGCCAGCCCGTAGAGCCGCTTCGAGAATAAGCCGGTGCTCGGCTTCGGCACTCCGCCCGTGCTCGGCGGCGCGGTGTTTTAGAGCCTCGACAACATCTTGCGGAACGTCTCGAACCAGTAGTTGCGCCATCGCGGCCTCCGTTTGCTATCAGATGATAGCAAACGCGCGGGCAAAGTCCCATACGGGCGGGGTGGCGCTGACGAAGCGGCTGCACTAGATTTCCGATCGCCCGATAACTCACCCTCTCCTTGCTGGGAGAGGGATTTTGTTGTGGACCGGATCGCTCGAATGACCGACGCCAAGCCCCCGCCCCTGCCCGCCGCGGTCGACGATACCCTGGCGATGCTGGGCAGCGCCGATTACGTCGCCGACCGCAGCCTTGCGACCGCGGTGCATCTGGCTTTGCATCTGAAGCGCCCGCTTTTCCTTGAAGGCGAAGCCGGGGTCGGCAAGACCGAAATCGCCAAGGTGCTGGCGTCCGCGCTCAAACGGCGGCTCATCCGCCTGCAATGCTACGAAGGGCTCGACGTCGCCTCGGCGGTTTACGAATGGGACTACGCCCGCCAGATGATCGAGATCCGCCTCGCCGAGGCCAGCGACCGGGATCGTGGCGATATCGAGAGCACGATCTTCTCCGACCGCTTTTTGATCAAACGGCCTCTGCTGCAGGCGTTGGAGCCCGAGATCGGCGGCGCGCCGGTGCTGCTGATCGACGAGCTCGACCGCACCGACGAGCCGTTCGAGGCGTACCTGCTCGAGCTTCTCTCCGATTTCCAGGTGACGATCCCCGAGATCGGCACGATCGCCGCCGAGCATCCGCCGATCGTCGTCATCACCTCGAACCGGACCCGCGAAATCCACGATGCGCTGAAACGGCGCTGCTTCTACTACTGGGTGGACTACCCCAACGCCGAGCGCGAGCTTGAAATCCTCAAAAAGAAGGCCCCCGGCGCCGGGCCGGAGCTGTCGCAGGCGGTCGTCGGCTTTGTCCAGAAGCTGCGCAAGATGGATTTGTTCAAGCTGCCCGGCATCGCCGAAACGATCGACTGGACCGAAGCGCTGATGCAGCTCGACGTGCTCGAGCTGACCCCGAACGCGATCAACGACACGCTCGGCGTGCTGCTCAAATACCAGGACGACATCGCCCGCATCCAGGGTAGCGAAGCGGCGCGCCTGCTGGATCAGGTAAAGGCCGAGCTCGCCGCCACGCCGCGCGGGGCGTGAGCGGTGCGGGCGCCATCCTCACCCGCCTCGCAAGAGGGCCGCCTGGTCGCCAATCTGATGCATTTCGGACGGACCCTGCGCGCCGCGGGGCTGCCGGTCGGGCCCGGCAAGGTCATCGACGCGGTCGCCGCGGTGCGGACGGTCGGCATCACCAACCGCGCCGATTTCTACTGGACGCTGCACGCGGTCTTTGTCAACCGGCCGGACCAAAGGCCGCTGTTCGACCAGGCGTTTCACGTCTTCTGGCGCAACCCCGAGCTGTTGAAGAAGATGATGTCGCTGGTCCTGCCGGAAATGAGCCTCGACCTGCCGCAGGATGAGAAGAACGAGATGCTGCGCCGCCTCGCCGAGGCGCTGCACCCGCATCCGGAATCGCGCGAAACCGGCGAGACCGAACTCGAATTCGATGCGGCGATGACCTTCTCCGATCGCGAACAGCTTCAGGCGATGGATTTCGAGAAGATGTCACTGGACGAGCTGTCTCAGGCGAAAGCGGCGATCGCCCGGCTGCGGCTCCCTGTGCTCGACCGGCCGACCCGGCGTTTCGCGCCGGACCCGCGCGGCACTCGCGCCGACATGCGGGCGACCTTGCGCGCCGCGCTGCGCTCCGGCGGCATCATCGATTTGAAGCGCAAGAGCCGCCGCCATCGCCCGCCGCCGCTGGTGGTGTTGTGCGACATCTCGGGCTCGATGAGCCGCTACAGCCGCATGTTCCTGCATTTCATGCACGCGATCACCAACGACCGCGACCGCATCTTCACCTTCGTCTTTGGCACCAGGCTCACCAACATCACCCGATATCTCCGCTTTCGCGATGTTGATTTGGCGCTCGACAAGGTCGCCGAATCGGTCGCCGATTGGTCGGGCGGCACCCGGATCGGGCATTGCCTCACGGACTTCAACCTATTGTGGTCGCGGCGAGTTTTGGGCCAGGGGGCAGTCGTCCTCTTGATCACCGACGGGCTCGACCGCGATGTCGGCATCGGTCTCGCACATGAAATGGACCGGCTCCATCGCTCATGCCGCCGATTGATTTGGCTCAATCCGCTGTTGCGTTACGAGGGGTTCGAGCCAAGATCATTGGGGATGAGGGCAATGTTGCCGCACGTTGACGAATTCCGGCCCGTACACAACCTTGAAAGCCTCATGGATTTGACGGCGGTGCTGAGCACGCCGGCGCCGCGGCGGCTGAGCGCGGCGGCGGAGTTGCGGGCAGGTGCGAGAGCGGCCTAACCGGAGCAAGCTGATGAGCGATCACGTGGAAATACTCGAACAAGCGGCATCCTGGCGCCATGCCGGCAAGGGCGTCGCGCTGGCCACGGTGGTCAAGACCTGGGGCTCGTCGCCGCGCCCGGCGGGCGCCAAGCTCGCCGTCGCCGATAGCGGCGAATTTGTCGGCTCGGTCTCCGGCGGCTGCGTCGAGGGCGCGGTGATCGAAGAGGCGCAGGCCGCGATCGCCGACGGCAAGCCGCGGCTGCTCGATTTCGGCGTCAGCGACGAGCAGGCTTGGGAGGTCGGCCTCGCCTGCGGCGGCAAGATCGAGATCTTTGTCGAGCGCGTCGAATGAAGACCCGCTATGTCGATGCGGTAATCGCCGCCAATGTCGCCGGCCGTTCGGTCGCGCTCGCCACCGACCTCAAATCCGGCGCGCAGCTCTTCCTCGATGGCGACAGCATCGAGGGCGACCTCGAACTCGACGACGCTTCCCTCGGCGCGCTGCGCGAGGCACTGCGCGCCGACCGAAATATTTCTCTGGATACGGCTGAGGGCCGGGTCTTCGTCCAGGTGTTCGGCCCGCCGCGCCGTTGTTTCGTGATCGGCGCGGTGCATATCGCGCAGCCGCTGGTGCCGATGCTGGTCGCGACCGACTACAAGCCCATCGTCATCGACCCGCGCGGCTCGTTCGCGACCGAGGCGCGGTTTCCCGGCGTCGAGCTGACGACCGAGTGGCCGGACGAGGCGCTGGAGCGGATGAAGCCGGACCGCGCCTCGGCCATCCTTACCCTGACCCACGACCCGAAGATCGACGATCCCGCCCTTGTCGCGGGGCTTCGCTCCGAGGCGTTCTACATCGGCGCGCTCGGCTCGCGGCGGACGCATGCCAGGCGGCTCGAAAGGCTTGCCGCATTCGGCTTTGGCGAGAATGAGCTGTCGCGCATCCATGCCCCGATCGGGCTCAATATCGGCGGCGTATCGCAAGCCGAGGTCGCGGTCTCGATCATCGCCGAGATGACGCAGGTGCTGCGGCGCGGCGCCGCGCAGGCCGCCGGATGAAATTCGGCGATGTCCCGGTCGCCGACGCCAACGGCGCGATCCTCGTCCACAGCCTGAGGTTCGCCGCGGCGGTGCTGAAAAAGGGCCGGGTACTCTCGGCCGAGGATATCGGCGCGCTGCTGGCCGCCGGGATCGACGAGATCACCGTCGTCCGCCTCGAACCGGGCGACATCCGCGAGGATCCGGCAGCCGATCGCATCGCCGCCGCGGTGGCTGGCCCCGGCATCGTCGGCGCCCCCGCCTTCACCGGCCGCGCCAATCTGTTTGCCGAGACCAAGGGCCTGCTGGTGTTCGACCGCGACCAGCTCGACCGGCTCAATCTCGTCGATGAGGCGGTGACCCTCGGCACGCTGCCGCCTTTTGCGGTCGTCGAGCCCAAGCAGATGGTGGCGACGGTCAAGATCATCCCGTTCGCGGTGCCCGAAGACGCAGTCGCGCGTTGCGCCGAAATCGCCGCCGCCGGCAAGCTGCTCCGCGTCGCGCCGTTCCGGCCGCTTTCCGTCGGGTTGATCCAGACGCGGCTGCCGGGTCTCAAGGAATCGATCCTCGACAAGACACGGGGGGTGACCGAGGGCCGGCTGGCCGCCCTCGGCTGCACCCTCGCCTTCGAGCGTCGTTGCGCCCACAAGAGCGCCGACCTCGCGCCGCAGATCGCGGCGGCGATCGGCGATGTCGACATGCTGCTGATCCACGGCGCCTCGGCGATCGTCGACCGGCGCGACGTGATCCCCGCTGCGGTCGAGGCGGCCGGCGGCATAATCGATCATTTCGGGATGCCGGTCGATCCGGGCAACCTGCTGCTGCTCGGCCAGGTGAAGGGCAAGCCGGTGCTCGGCCTGCCCGGCTGCGCCCGCTCGCCGAAGGTCAACGGCTTCGACTGGGTGCTGGAACGGCTGGTCGCCGGGCTTCCCGTCGGTCCGAAGGAGATCATGTCGATGGGGGTCGGCGGCCTGCTCGCCGAAATCCCGGCGCGCGGCCTGAAGCGCGCCGAGGCCGGCGCGCCGCCCGCCGTGGTTCCGGTCGCGAAGGCGCCGCCCGGTCCGCAGGTCGCGGCCTTGCTGCTCGCCGCCGGCAAATCCAGCCGCATGGGCACCAATAAGATGCTGGAAGAGATCGACGGCCGGCCGATGGTCGCGCGCACCGCGCAGCGACTGCTGGCGTCGCGCGCGCGGCCGATCGTCGCGGTGCTCGGCAACATGGCCGGCGAGGTAGACATTGCGCTCGGGAAGCTGCCGGTCGAGCGCGTGCAAAACCCCGATTTCGCGGACGGGCTCGCGACTTCGCTGGTCCGCGGCATCGCGGCGCTGCCCGCCGGCGTCGAAGGGGTCATCGTGTGCCTCGGCGACATGCCCCTTATCGCCGGGCGCGACCTCGACCGGCTGATCGCGGCGTTCAATCCGCTCGAAGGCCGCGCGATCGTCGTGCCGACCCGCCGCGGCAGGCGAGGCAACCCGGTGCTGTGGTCCCGTCAGTTCTTCCCCGAGATGCTGTCATTGTCCGGCGACAGCGGCGCCCGCAAGCTGATCGACGACCACGCCGACCTCGTCGCCGAGATCGAGATGGACAGCGACAGCATCTTCATCGACATCGACACGCCCCAGGCGCTCGCCGAATTGCGCGAACGGGTCAAGCCCAACGCCGCCTGAACGGACAAACGTTGCCGAGCCGGGTTCACTACTTCATGTTCGAAATCAAATAGGCTGCGAAATCGGCGGGCTTGAGCTTGAGCGCCTTGATATCGCTATCTCCCGCAAGCGCGCGGGAGACGAGGATATGGTTTTCGACCTTGGTGGGATTGAGACGGAAGAAGCCGCGCGCCCCCTTGAGCTTCGGATAAAAATTCGGGTCGATCATGCGTTCCTTGGCGGAGAGGCGGTCGATCGCCTCATCTTCGTTCAGCCGCTCGACCGAATCGGACTGAACGATCGACCAATCGCCCTCGCCGGCCCAGCCGGAGGCGGCCAGCGCCTTGGGGTCGTCTTCGGTCACGCCCACCTTATAGACCTGCTTGCCGAGCCCGACGTCGGAGGCCCATTTGCTCAGCTTGACGCTGCGCGCGACGTAGATGGTGGACATCGCTAGCCCCAATAGCGGCCGCTGCTGCCAATCGCCACCGTAATCAGTCCGAGGATTAGGTTGACCAGTACGAGAATGCGGATTTGGTTGAGCTGACCTGCCGCGCCCGCGGTGTCGCCGGACACCAGCGCGGCCCGGAACCGCTTCCACGGCGCGAAGTAAAGATGCAGGAAAATCAGCACCATAATAATGCCGATTGCTTGCATTATGTTAACATGGATGCCGATCCGGGCGAAGCCGCCAAAGACCCCGAACACCATCGCGTAGCCGGATATCAGCAATAACGCGATGGCCGCGAAGACCCACGGAAAGAACCGCTCGAACACGCGCTGCCAGAGCGCGAGCCGCGTCGCCGGATCGAGCGGACCGGTCGCCGGCCGCAGGACGAGGAGTGCGAAGAACATGCCGCCGACCCACACGACCGCACCCAGGATATGAAGGATCAGCGCGATCGTCGCGACGAGGACGGTGCTGTCGCCGAGTTCAACCGCCATAGCCGGGCGCCTTTCTGGCGAGACCGCCGTGCAGGTCGAGCATCCGGCCGCGCCAGGCGAATACCGGGTCATCGGCCGTCAACAGCTCAAAATCGCTGATCGCCCGCGCCCACTGGAACGCGCCGAACACGGTGTAGTCCGCATAGGCGGGCGCCGCGCCGCAAAGAAATTGCTGTCGCTCGACGGTGCGGCGCAGCGGGTCGAGGCTGGCGCGGAACGCTGGCAGCCGCGCCGCGCGGTCCTTCACCACTGCTTCGAGGCTCGCGCCGAAGCGCGCCTCGCGCGAGCCGCGGAAATATTCGCGGTCGTCCGGCCCGACATGGTTCCAGATGTCGAGCACGACGAGGCGCACGAGCCCGCCCTGGAGCACCGTCTCGGTCCAATTCTGCACAAATTTGGAGAGGCCGCGCGCCGCCTCGCCGGGAAACAGGCTCGGCCGGCCGGGGTAGCGTTCTTCGAGGTAATCGGCGATCGCCGACGAATCGTGGACCACCATGCCGCCATCGACGATGACCGGCACCCGTCCGTCATTCGGCGCCGGGAGCTTGTCCTTTTCGGTAAAGCGCCACGGCACGGTCTCGACTTCGAGCCCCTTATGCGCAAGCGCCATCCGGGAGCGCCAGCAGAATGGGCTGAAACGCCGGTTCGCATCCGCCCCGGCGAGGTCGTACATCGTGATTGCCATACGCGCCATTCTCACCGGGTGATGCCGCGCCCACTATGACCCCTCGCGGCATGCCGCGAAAAGGGGGCATCGATAGCCCGGCGCCGCCGCGATCGGCGCTCCCGCCGCCTTGCCTTGTCCTGGGACGCACCCGTGCTATAAGGCAAGGCCAAGCTGCGGAGGCGCGCTTGCCGACCGTCTTTATCTTGAACGGACCGAATTTGAACCTGCTCGGGGTGCGCGAACCGGCGACCTATGGCTACGATACGCTCGCCGATGTCGAGCAGCGCTGCCTGGCGCGCGCGCTGGCGCTCGATCTCGCGATCGATTTTCGCCAGACCAACCACGAGGGCCAGCTCGTCGACTGGATCCACGAGGCGCGCGAGGCGGCGGACGGCATCATCCTCAACGCCGGCGCCTTGACCCATACCTCGGTCGCGGTGCTCGACGCGCTCAACGCCGCCGATCTGCCGATCATCGAAGTGCACCTGTCGAACATCTTCCGGCGCGAGAGCTTCCGCCACCATTCCTATGTCAGCCTGGCGGCGAATGGCGGCATCTTCGGGCTGGGGCCGCAAGGCTACGAGCTTGCGCTCGAAGCCGTCGCCGCCCTGATCGAGGCCGAACCCAGCGAGGCGCCGCGCTGATGCTCGGCGGCCGGCGCCCTCCGCTGACGCCCGATCCCGACCTGATCCGCTCGCTGGCCAAGCTGCTCGACGAGACCGGGCTCACCGAGATCGAGTACGCGGTCGGCGACCAGCGTATCCATGTCTCGCGGCACATCACGGGGGCCGCGCCGGCGGTCGCGGCGGCAACTTGGCGGCAACAGGCGGCGCCTGCGATCGAGACGCCGGCGCCACTCTCGGGCGGCAACGGCGCGGGTCATCCGGGCGCCAACGGCCATGACCATCCTGGCACATTAAAGGCGCCGTTGGTCGGCATCGCCTATCTCGCCGCCGAGCCGGGCCAGCCGCCCTATGTCCGGGTCGGCGATGCCGTCACCGAAGGGCAAACCTTGCTGATCATCGAGGCGATGAAGGTGATGAACCAGATCCGCGCGCCCCATGCCGGCAAGATATCGCGGGTCTACGTCGCCGACTCCGAGCCGGTCGAGTACGGCACGGCGCTGATGCTGATCGAATAGCGCACCCGGCGCCGTGATACCCGGCCGATGTTCGAAAAGGTCCTGATCGCCAATCGCGGCGAGATCGCCTTGCGCATCCACCGCGCCTGCCGCGACATGGGGATCAAGACCGTGGCGGTGCATTCGACCGCGGACGCCAACGCGATGAACGTGCGCCTCGCCGACGAGAGTGTGTGCATCGGCCCGCCTCCGGCGCGATCGAGCTATTTGAACATCCCCGCAATTTTATCGGCGGCGACGATCACCGGCGCCGACGCGATCCACCCCGGTATCGGTTTTCTGTCCGAGAACGCCGACTTTGCCGAGGTGGTGCTGGAGCACGGCTTCACCTTTATCGGCCCGAAGCCCGAGCATATCCGGGTCATGGGCGACAAGGTTCGCGCCAAGGCGGCAGCCACGGAACTCGGCATCCCGACCGTGCCGGGCTCCGCCGGTGCGCTCGGTAGCGTCGCCGAGGCAATCGAGGCGGCACGCGAAATCGGTTACCCGGTGCTGTTGAAGGCGGCATCGGGCGGCGGCGGGCGCGGCATGAAGCTCGCCCGCGCCGACGCCGAGCTCAAGGTGCTGCTGCCGCTCGCTCAAGCCGAGGCAAGGGCCGCCTTCGGCGACGCTGCGGTCTATCTGGAGCGGTTGCTCGAGCGGCCGCGGCATATCGAGATCCAGCTGCTCGGCGACGGGTGCGGCGGGGTCGTCCATCTCGGCGAGCGCGACTGCTCCTTGCAGCGCCATCACCAGAAGATTCTTGAAGAAACGCCGTCGCCGGGTCTCGACCAAGCCGCGCGCGACCGCATCGCCGGGGTCGCCGTCAAGGCTCTCGAAAAATTAGACTATCGCAGCGCGGGGACGATCGAATTCCTCTACCAGGACGGCGAATTCTACTTTATCGAGATGAACACACGGCTGCAGGTCGAGCATCCGATCAGCGAGATGGTGAGCGGCGTCGATCTCGTCCGCGAGCAGTTGCGCATCGCCGCCGGCGCGACGCTCGGCTACCGGCAGAGCGACATCCAGCTGCGCGGCCATGCGATCGAATGCCGAATCAACGCCGAGAATCCGGACGATTTTAGGCCCTCGCCCGGCCGGATCAGCGAATACCATGCGCCGGGCGGCCCCGGCGTTCGCGTCGATAGCGGGCTCTACCAGGGCTACGAGGTGCCGCCCTATTACGACAGCCTGATCTCCAAGCTAATCGTTTACGGCAGCGACCGCGACGAGTGCCAGATGCGGCTGCGCCGGGCACTCGAGGAATACGTGGTCGGCGGCATCGAGACGACGATCCCGCTGCACCAGCGCCTCGCCGCACACGCCGATTTCCGCAAGGGCGCCTATGACATTGGCTGGCTCGAACGCTTCCTCGGCGGCGGCGCCTGAGCCGATGTCCTCGGCATTCCGCCTGACACCGGAAATCCTGCTGCGGGCCTACCGCGCCGGCATCTTTCCAATGGCCGAATCGGCGGACGATCCGGAGCTGTTCTGGGTCGATCCCGAGCGGCGCGGCGTGATGCCGCTGGACGGGTTCCACGTGCCGCGCCGCCTGCGCCGGGTGCTTCGCCAGGGCCGCTTCGAGGTCCGCGTCGACGGCGATTTTCCAGCGACGCTTGCCGCCTGCGCCGAGGCGACCCAGAAGCGGCCCAATACCTGGATCAACGACGAAATCGTCCGGCTCTACACCGCGCTCCACGCGCGCGACGGGGCGCACAGCGTCGAATCGTGGCAGGGCGACCGGCTGGTCGGCGGGCTTTACGGCGTGTCGATCGGCGGCGCGTTCTTTGGCGAGAGCATGTTCAGCCGCGTCACCGACGCCAGCAAAGTCGCGCTGGTGCATCTCGTTGCCTTGTTGCGACAGGGCGGCTACGGGCTCCTCGACATGCAATTCCTGACGCCGCATTTGGCTCGGTTCGGCGCGGTTGAAATACCGCGGGCGCAATACCAGCGTCTGCTGGCCGAGGCGCTGCGCTACCGCGCGGTCTTTCCGCGCGGGGTGGCGGGTTCAGGCCGCGGTGGCGGGGGTGGCGGCGCTGGAGCGGCGGCCGGCGCCCTGCAGCCGAGCAAGGTCACGTCGTAGACCGGGTGCTCGAGTTCCGACAGGGCCGGGCTCGACGAGAACATCCAGCCGCTGAACAGCCGCTTCTTCTCCTCGCCCGGCGCGCTCTCGTAAATCTGCAGAAAGGCGGCGTTTTCCGGCTGGTCTTCCAGGCGGCTCGCCTCGCAGTCGCGCACCGTGATCGACAGCGAGCCGAACTGCACCGAACTGCCGACCGTAGTCTCGATCGTCGACACCCGCGCCGATATCTTGTCGAGTCCCTGGAGGATCGCTATCGGCTCGGGGATCATCGCGGCGGAGGCGACATGCGCCGCCCCCAACGCCACAAACGCGAGCAGCAGCCAAAGCCTCATTTACGATAAGGATTGACGAGGCCCGCGATGATTCCGGCGAGCACCTTGCGCAACTGCGCCTCGTCGCAGCCCATCAGCACCCCGTCTTCAAGCGCGTCCTGGGCAAGCTCGCGCAACTCGGCAAGGTTCTCGTTGAGCACCTTGATCTTCTCGACGCACGAGACCAGCTCGCCTTCGGGCGTGTGCCAGACCGGGAACGCATCGGATTTCGCCTCGGCCATGAGGGCCTGCCCTTCTACTTCGCCGAACCCGGCGCCGCTCCCGCGGGAGGCAGACCGGCGGGCGCGGCATCGCCCTCGCCCGGCTTCTTGGCCGGCGGCGAGAACATCATCTGCCCGATCAGATGCTCGAGGCTGACGGAGGATTGCGTGAACTTGATTTTTCCCCCCGGAGCGATGTCCTTGTCGGAGCCGCCCGGCACCAGAGAGAGGTATTTGTCGCCGAGCAGGCTCGACGAGACGATCTCGGCGACCGAGTCGTCAGGCAATTTGACCGACGGCTCGACGCTCATCCGCACTGTCGCGAGGAACGTCTTCGGGTCGAGCGTCAATCCCAGCACCGAGCCGACCTTGATGCCGCTGACCCGCACGTCGCTGCCGTCGCGAATCCCGTCGATATGCTCGAAATTGGCGGTCAGCTCATAGCCCTTGACCGAGCGCAACTGGCTCGTGTTGTAGGCAAAGAGCAGAAACAGCGCGGCAACGACCAGCACAACCGCGCCCATCACGGTCTCGATCACATTGCCTTTCATGCGTCCGCTCCGCGCGCCTTTGCCAAGTCGGTCGCTATTCGGGCGACCACGGCTCGTAATCGCCGGTGGCGCGGGCCCGATGGCCGCCGCGCAGCACCGAGCCGCGCGGGTGATAGGCCAGCGGCGTGCCGGTCAAATTGGGCTCATGCGGCTTCTCCCAGCCGTAGTGCGGCCATGCGCCCGGCACCTCGTCAACCGTGTGGTGCAGCCAGGCGTGCCACTCGGACGGCACTTTGGAGCCTTCCGGCACGCCCTGGTAGATGACCCAGCGCCGCTCGCGGCTGAAGCGCCCGCCGCCCCGCCCCGAAGGCTTGTCGCCCTTCAAGCGATAATAGCTGTTGCCATACGCGTCGCTACCGACCAGCTCGCCGCGCAGCCAGGTCAGGAGTCGCGTCCCCAGTGTCGTCATCGCTCTATCCTGTTGGGCGGGCGGACTATTGCACCCGCGCCCTGCCGGGGTAAAGGGTCGGCGCCGTACCGCTCCGCCATCGCTGCGGCAGAGCGCCCGGAACGCGAGTCGCCAGTTGTGTCAAGTCCGATCCCACATTTAGTGGCGGGCGAATTCTTATACATATATGTTGATTGCCCCTCCGGCGACGCACATAATCGAGTGGTAGATGGGATCGAAAGCCACCGGATCTAGCGGGGAACGCTGGCCGGACTCTGACACCCGGGGGATGTTATGCATATCGCGCGTCGCTTTACCACCGCTGGCCAGGATCCGTACGAAGGCGTCGCCTTCCGTACCGCGACGAGCGAGATTCGCAACCCGGACGGTTCGGTCGTCTTCGCCGCCGAAGGCGTCGAGGTTCCGGCGGCGTGGAGCCAGGTCGCGTGCGACATCCTCGCCCAGAAATACCTGCGCAAGGCCGGCGTGCCGGCGGTGCTGACCGCGGTCGAGGAGCCGGATGTTCCCCAATGGCTGTGGCGGCGCGCGGCCGACGAGGACAGACTGGCCCTCGTCCCCAAGGACGAGCGCTCGGGCGGCGAGACCAGCGCCAAGCAATGCTTCGACCGGCTCGCCGGCACCTGGACCTACTGGGGCTGGAAAGGCGGCTATTTCGACGGCGAAGATGACGCGCGCGCTTATTTCGATGAACTGCGCTTTATGCTCGCCAGCCAAATGGGCGCCCCGAACTCGCCGCAATGGTTCAACACCGGCCTCCATTGGGCCTATGGCATCGACGGGCCGGCGCAGGGGCATTTCTACGTCGATTTCCGCACCGGCAAGGTGCGCGCGTCGGACAGCGCCTACGAGCACCCGCAGCCGCATGCCTGCTTCATCCAGTCGGTCGCCGACGATCTCGTCAACGAAGGCGGGATCATGGATTTGTGGGTGCGCGAGGCGCGGCTCTTCAAATACGGCTCTGGCACCGGCTCCAATTTCTCGCGCCTGCGGGGCGATGGCGAGCGGCTGTCGGGCGGCGGCCGTTCGTCGGGGCTGATGAGCTTCCTCAAGATCGGCGACCGCGCCGCCGGCGCGATCAAGTCGGGCGGCACGACCCGCCGCGCCGCCAAGATGGTGATCGTCGACACCGACCACCCCGACATCGAGGATTTCATCGACTGGAAGGTTATCGAGGAGCAGAAGGTCGCCGCGCTCGTCGCCGGCTCCAAGCTGTGCTCGAAGCACCTCAACCTGGTCATGGCGGCCTGCCGCGAGGACGCCGAAGACCCGCTCGATCCGGCGAAAAACCCGGCGCTGAAGCGGGAAATCCGCGCGGCGCGGGCGGCGATGATCCCGGAGAGCATCATTCAGCGCGCTGTCCAATTCGCCCGCCAAGGCTACGAGACGATCGATTTCCGCACCTACGACACCGATTGGGATTCCGAGGCCTACCTGACCGTCGCGGGGCAGAACTCGAACAACACGGTGCGCATCACCAACGAGTTCCTCGACGCGGTCGAGAAGGGCGCCGACTGGAACCTGAACCGGCGCACCGACGGCAAGGTGGCGAAAACGATTCCGGCGCGCGCGTTGTGGGACCGCATCGCCTATGCCGCCTGGGCCTCGGCCGATCCGGGCGTTCAATTCGACACGACGATCAACGACTGGCACACCTGCCCCGAGAGCGGGCGGATCAACGCATCGAACCCGTGCTCGGAATACATGTTCCTCGACGACACCGCCTGTAACCTCGCCTCGCTGAACCTGATGGCCTACCGTGGCGAGGACGGGTTCGCGGTCGGCGATTTTCGCCACGCCACGCGGCTGTGGACGATCGTCCTCGAGATCAGCGTGATGATGGCGCAATTCCCGTCGCGGGAGATCGCGCGGCTGAGCTACGCCTACCGCACGCTTGGCCTCGGCTACGCCAATCTCGGCGGCCTGCTGATGTCGATGGGCATTCCCTATGACAGCGACGAGGGTCGCGCGATCGCTGGCGCGATCACCGCGCTCTTGACCGGCACCTGCTACGCGACCTCGGCCGAGATGGCCGCCGAGCTCGGCGCGTTCCCGGGCTATGCGAAGAACCGCGACCCCATGCTCCGCGTCATCCGCAATCATCGCCGCGCCGCGCATGGCGAAAACGAGGGCTACGAAACTCTCGCCGTGCCGCCCGTCCCGCTCGACGCCGCCAACTGCTCCGACAAGCCGCTCGTCGACGCCGCCACTGCGGCGTGGGACGCGGCGCTTGCCCTCGGCGAGAAGCATGGTTTCCGCAACGCGCAAACCACGGTGATCGCGCCCACCGGCACGATCGGCCTGGTGATGGATTGCGACACGACCGGGATCGAACCCGATTTCGCCCTCGTCAAGTTCAAGAAGCTGGCCGGCGGCGGCTATTTCAAGATCATCAACCGCATGGCGCCCGACGCGCTGCGCACGCTCGGCTACGGCGACGCGGACATCGCGGCGATCGAGCGCTATGCGCTCGGCCACGGGACACTGAAGGACGCCCCGGCGATCCATCATGACGCGCTTGCGGAAAAAGGCTTCGACGAAAACTCGCTGAAAGCTGTCGAATCTGCCCTCGCCTCGGCCTTCGACATCAAATTCGCCTTCAACAAATGGACGCTTGGCGAAAGCTTCTGCACCGAGACGCTCGGCATCGCCGCGGCCCAGCTTGGCGACCCGAGCTTCGATCTATTGACCATGCTCGGGTTCACCCGAGCCGAAATCGAGGCGGCGAACACATATTGCTGCGGCGCCATGACCTTGGAGGGCGCCCCTCACCTAAAAATCGAGCATCTGCCGGTCTTCGATTGCGCCAATCCGTGCGGACGGCTCGGCAAGCGCTGCCTCTCGGTCGACAGCCATATTCGCATGATGGCCGCGGCGCAGCCGTTCATCACCGGCGCGATCTCCAAGACCATCAACATGCAGAACGCGGCGACGGTCGAGGAATGCAAGGACGCCTATAGCCTGTCCTGGCGGCTCGGGCTTAAGGCGACCGCGCTTTACCGGGACGGCTCGAAGCTCTCGCAGCCGCTGGCCTCGAGCCTGTTCGGCGACGACGAGGATGCCGAGGACAAGGCGGCCGAACTCTACGAGCGTTCGCCGGCCGATCGCGTGCCAATCGTGGCCGAACGGATCGTCGAGCGGATCATCGAGCGCGTCGCACGGCCGGAACGGCGCGAGTTGCCGCATCGCCGCAAGGGCTACACGCAAAAGGCGCGGGTCGGCGGCCACAAGATCTATCTGCGCACCGGCGAGTATGAGGATGGCTCGCTTGGCGAGGTCTTCATCGACATGCACAAGGAAGGCTCGGCCTTCCGCTCCCTGATGGACAGCTTCGCGATCGCGATTTCCTTGGGGCTGCAATACGGCGTGCCGCTCGAGGAATTCGTCGAGACCTTCACCTTCACCCGCTTCGAGCCATCGGGCGTGGTCGAAGGCAACGAGGCGATCAAGATGGCGACCTCGATCCTCGACTACCTCTTCCGCGAGTTGGCGGTGTCCTATCTTGGCCGCAACGATCTTGCCCATGTCGAGCCAGCCGACCTGATGCCTGACACTGTTGGCAGGACCGCGGTCAGCCAAGCAAATTTGCGCGAGATCGATGAGGCAGAATCGGTCGGCGCCGACGTTGCGGCGATGATGCAGCGCGTCGCTTCCAACGGCTATGTCCGCAACAAGCTCACCGTGCTGCATGGCGGCAAGCGCGGCGCGGCGGCGAGCGCGCGCGCCGAAACCGGCGCCCCCGATATGCCGCTCTTCGCCGGAGCGCTAACGGTTTCGGCCGAGTTCGTCGAGATCGGCGCGCTCGCTCCCGACCCCCGCCTCGACCGGATCCGCGAGGCGCGGATCAAAGGCTACGAGGGCGACAGTTGCGGCGAATGCGGCAACTTCACCCTGGTGCGGAACGGGACGTGCCTGAAATGCGACACTTGCGGCTCGACGAGCGGTTGTTCATGAATCGGTAGGAGGAGCCCATGATCACTCCCCTCATTTATGAAGGCGTCGAATTCTCGTTGATCCATGAAATGCGCGGGTGGACGGCGCACATCCCGCGCTTTGGCCGGACGATGTACTTTACCTCGCAACAGGAGGCCGTTGACGAGGCCATCCGTCTGATCAATGCGTTTCTTCTGCCTCGCCTACTTCGAGCGACAGCCAAGGCAGCTTGACGGCCAAGCATTCATGATATTGATATTTAATTATCGCTAGGGTGCCGCCATGGCCACGCAGCAATTGTTGTTGCACTTGCCCGATGAGTTGGTGCGGCGCCTGAAGCGCCATGTCGCGCCGCGCCAGCGCAGCAAATTCATCCAGGATTTGCTGGAGCAGGCATTGCCGCCGGACGGCGATGTCGAGCAGGATCCGCTGTACCTCGCCGCTCTCGCTGTCGAGGAAGACGCGCAACTGGCCGCCGAAATGGCGGAATGGGAACCTGCGACCGGCGCCGACGGCGTCGCGGTGCCCGCGGTTGTAGGACCCGAGGACTGATGGCGGCCTCGCCCCCCAGCGCCGAAACGGTGCGCCGCGGCGACGTCTGGTGGGTCGATTTCGACACGGCTCACGATGGCGAGGTCCGCCGCATGCGGCCGGCCGTAGTGATGACCGCCGATCCGCTCAACCAGGCGCGGCGCACGGTTGTGGTCGTGCCGTTGGCGACCGGGCCGCAACCGCGCCCGCCGATCGTTGTCGCCACCCCCTCGGTCGGCGAAGGCCGTGTCGCGGTCTGCGACCAGGCACGCGCGGTCGACAAAGCCCGCCTCACGCGCACCGCCGGGCAGCTCTCGGCGGCCGATCTGAAAGCGGTGGAGGACGGATTGCGCCGCGTCCTCGAATTGTGACCCCGCTAAGCCGAGCTTTCTCATGCGGGCGGTTTTGCTCTAGGCTAGCCCATCCAGCAGATTTCGCCGGGAGGGCGGCATGGAGTACGGGTTCGGCGCGCCGGTCAGCGGCCCGCTATCGGGGGTCAACGACCTCACCCGCATCGTCACCGAAGGCGAGGCGATCGGCTACGATTACTGCACGCTGAGCGATCACGTCGTCATCCCGCGCGAGCTGGAAGCCAAATACCCTTATTCCGACACCGGCGAGTTCCCCGGCCGTGCCGGCGGCGACCGCCACGAGCAGCTCACCGCGGCGACGTTCGTTGCCGCCAAGACCAGCAAATTGCGGCTCGTCACCTCGGTCATGGTGGTGCCGCACCGCCCGGCGGTGCTGACCGCGAAGATCCTGGCGACGATCGACGTCTTGTCCGAAGGCCGCTTGACGCTCGGCGTCGGCGCCGGCTGGTGCCGCGAGGAATTCGAGGCGATCGGAACCGACCCGTTCGCCGAGCGCGGTGCGGTCACCGACGAATACCTGCTCGCCTGCCGCGAGCTGTGGACCAATGAAAACCCCTCGTTCAGCGGCAAATACGTCAATTTCTCGGACATCTTCTTTCAGCCGCGGCCGGTTCAGAAGCGCGTGCCGATCTGGGTCGGCGGCGAGAGCAACCCGGCGCTGCGGCGCACCGCCAAGCTGGGCGACGGCTGGTATCCGATCGGCACCAACCCCGCCTTCCGGCTCGATACGCTGGAGCGCTTCAAGGGCGGTATCGAGCGGCTGCACCGCTATTGCCGCGACGCCGGCCGCGACGCGAAGGAAATCGCGCTCGCCTATCGCGTGACCCAGCGCGGCGCCGGAATCCCCGAGAAGGCCGACAATGGCGACCGCCGCCTGTTCTCGGGCGACAACGCGGCGATCGTCGGCGATCTTCGCGCGTTCAAGGAACTCGGTGTCGCCGGGGTCGATTTCAGCTTCGACGGGGCCAATGCCGGCGAGGTCGTCGCCACGATGCGCCGCTTCCGCGAGGACGTGCTGGCCAAGGTCTGATCCGGGAGCGCGATCATCCCGCCCGCAGGCAGGCGAAAGCCTCCGCGGTCCATTCGAGCCACAGGAGCCACATACCGTGCTGAAACTGGGATACAAGGCATCGGCCGAGCAATTCGGGCCGCACGAATTGCTGGAATTCTCGGTGCTCGCGGAAGAGACCGGGTTCGAATCGGTCTTTGTCAGCGACCATTTCCAGCCGTGGAAGCATACCGACGGGCACGCGCCGGCGGCGCTTACCTGGCTGGGCGCGCTGGGGGCACGGACGCGCAAGGCGGTGATCGGGACCAGCGTCCTGACCCCGACATTCCGCTATCACCCCTCGGTCGTGGCTCAGGCGTTCGGAACGCTCGGCTCGATGTTTCCGGGCCGGGTCGTGCTCGGCGTCGGCACCGGGGAGTCGCTGAATGAGGTGCCGTCGAGCGGCATCGCCTGGCCTGGCGCCAAGGAGCGGCGCGACCGGCTGCGCGAGGCGATTCACCTGATGAACAAGCTGTGGACCGAGGACCGGGTCACCTGGGCCGGGCAATTCTACAAGACCGAAAGCGCGACGATCTACGACAAGCCCAAGAACAAGGTGCCGATCTGGGTCGCCGCCTCGGGTCCCCTCGCCGCCGCGATGGCCGGCCAGATCGCGGACGGCTTCATCGTCACCAGCGGCAAGGCCCCGACGCTCTATACCGAGCTCTCCGGCAAGGCCGGCGAAGGGCTGCAGCGGTCGAACCGCACCGACGAGGCGCTCGAAAAGATGATCGAGGTCAAGGTGTCGTTCGACACCGACGCGAACGAGGCCAAGGAGCTGACCCGGCATTGGGCCGCGCTCGCCCTGTCGCCCGAGGAGAAGATGGGCGTCGAGGACCCGATCGAGATGGAGCGCCGCGCCGACGCCCTCCCGCTCGACCGCGCCGCCAGCCGCTGGATCGTGTCGACCGACCCCGAGGAGCAGGTCGAACGCATCCGCCCCTATGTCGAGCTGGGCTTCACGCACCTCGTATTCCACGCGCCGGGACCGGACCAGGCGAAGTTCCTCAAACTCTACGCGGAGCGGGTGCTGCCGCTCCTGCGCAAGGCGTTTGGA
>DASRLO010000142.1:0-13055 GCA_035648415.1 Allostellaceae bacterium | reverse complement strand
TCGAAGATGGGAGCGTCCGGCACATAGGCACAAATCTTGCCTCAAACCGATCCGAACGGCGCGTTTGTCGAAACCGGCTCAACCGGGGGGTCGGCATAAGGGTCGGATTGAATCATACGAGGTGGAGAATGCTAGTCGCATCGCCAAAATGGTTGGATACGGGCTCGAACGCCTGGCAGATGGCGGCCGCGACCTTTGTCGGCCTCCAGAGCATTCCCGGGCTGGTGATCCTCTACGGCGGCATTGTCAAGCGGAAGTGGGCGCTCAATTCCGCCTTCATGGCGATGTATGCGTTCGCCGCGGTGATGATCGTCTGGGTGCTGTGGGCCTACAACATGGCCTTCGGCGAGCAGTGGTTTCCGTTCCTCGGCACACCCAAACCGGCGCTTTCCGCGGCTTTCATGTTGGGCCAGGCGACCGTTCCGGCAGCCGCGTCGGGGATGCCCGAGCTCGGCTTCCCGATGGCGACGATGATGTTCTTCCAGTTCGTCTTCGCCGCGATCACCGTGATCATCCTCGCCGGCTCGCTGATCGGGCGGATGAGCTTCAAGGCGTGGATCATCTTCGTGCCGTTGTGGATGACCCTCGACTATACGGTCGGCGCGTTCAGCATCTGGGGCGGCGGCTGGCTCTCGGCGTTGGGAGCGGCGGATTTCTCGGGCGGCTACGTCATCCATTTGGCGGCCGGCACGTCGGGGTTTGTCGCCGCGGCGTTGGTCGGGCCGCGCATCCAGATGGATCGCGATCATTTCCCGCCCAACAGCCTGCTGATGGCGCTGGCCGGCGCCGGCATCCTGTGGCTCGGCTGGAACGGCTTCAATGGCGGCGACCCCTACTTCGCCAACGCCGACGCCTCGGCCGCCATCGTCACCACCAACCTGTGCACTTGCGTGTCGTTGCTGGTGTGGACGGTCATGGACTCGTTCGCCTACGGCAAACCGTCGGTCGTCGGCGCGATCAACGGCATGATCGCCGGCCTCGTCGGCATCACCCCCGGCGCCGGTTACGTCAACGGCTGGGGTGCGATCGCGATCGGCGTCTGCACCGGCATCATCCCGTGGATCATGATGAACAAGGTGCAGACCACCAGGCTCTTCAGAAAGGTGGACGACACGCTGAGCGTTCTGTCGACGCATGGCGTCGCCGGCCTGCTCGGCGGCCTGCTGGTTGGCGTCTTCGCCTGCCCGGACATGCTGGTCTATATCGGCACCGACAAGGAAGCGCCGGGCGTCAGCATCACCGGGCTGCTCTATGGCGATAGCGGCAACCAGCTGCTGGTGCAGCTCTATGCGGCCTTGTTCATCATCGCGTTCAACGCCGTCATGACGTTCGTCATCCTCAAGGTGATCTCGATCTTCGTCGCCTTGCGGATGGACGAGACGACGCTGCGCATCGGCGACGATGCGGTCCACGGCGAGACGGCCTACAATTTCGGTGATGGTGAAGAACTTCCGGTCGTCGCCGAGTAGGGCCAGTACGGGGAGCAAATCGGTGTGCGGCCGGGTTCCAGTCGCATACCGATCCTCCGCGGATCGGAAGTCCGCCAGTCAGTGAGATTGAATCACCTCCCAGCTCCGTCATGGCCGGGCTTGTCCCGGCCATCCACGTGGAGCCCCGGGACAAGCCCGGGGATGACGAAAAAGTGGGTGATTTAACCTGAGGGAATAAGCGCAATAGGTCTTGGAGTCGAGTAATGAGGACGATCCATCGGTTCGGTTATTGCCTGGTGTTCGCGGCGTTGTTGCTGTGCTGGAGCGCCGTGGCGGCGACGGCCCAACAGCCGGCCCCCGCCGCTCCGGCCGCGGCGGCGCCCGCCGCTCCGGCCGCGCCGCCTTCCACCGCGGCGTCCGCCAAGCTCGACAGCGGCGACACCGCCTGGATGCTGACCTCGGTCGCGCTCGTCCTGATGATGACGATCCCCGGGCTCGCGCTGTTCTATGGCGGCATGGTGCGCAAGATGAACGCTCGCCACCGTGATGCAGAGCTTCATGGTGACATGCCTCGTCACCGTGTTGTGGACGGTGTGCACCTACAGCATGGCCTTCACCACCGGCAGCCCCTATGTCGGCGGCATGAGCCGGTTCCTGCTGACGGGGATGACGCTCGCTTCGGTGAACGACCTCGCCAAGACCATCCCCGAATCGGTCTACATGTGCTTCCAGATGACCTTCGCGATCATCACCCCCGCGCTGATTTGCGGCGCGGTGGCCGACCGGATGAAGTTCTCGGCGCTGGTCTGGTTTATCGCCTTGTGGTCGATCCTCGTCTACGCCCCGATCGCCCATTGGGTGTGGGGCGCCGACGGGTTCCTCAACAATGCCGGCATGCTCGATTTCGCCGGCGGCACCGTGGTGCACATCAACTCCGGCGTCGCCGGCCTGATGTGCGCGCTGATGCTCGGCAAGCGGCGCGGCTATCCTGCGGAGCCGATGCCGCCGCACAATCTCGTGCTCAGCATGATCGGCGCCTCGCTTCTCTGGGTCGGGTGGTTCGGCTTCAACGCCGGGTCGGCGGTGACGGCCGGCGCCAGCGCCGGCATGGCGATGGCGGTGACGCAGATCGCGACCGCGACCGCCGCGCTCACCTGGATGTGCGCCGAATGGGCCCTCAAAGGGAAGCCGAGCATTTTGGGCATCTGCTCCGGCGCCGTCGCCGGCCTGGTCGCGATCACCCCGGCCTCGGGCTTTGTCGATCCGCGCGGCGCCCTGATTATCGGCCTCGCCGCCGGGATCGTCTGCTACTGGGGCGCGACCGGCCTCAAGCACGCCTTCGGTTACGACGACAGCCTTGACGCCTTTGGCGTGCACGGCGTCGGCGGCACGGTCGGCGCCCTCCTGACCGGCGTCCTCGCGGTGTCGGCGATCGGCGGCGACGGCAAGAGCGGTCTGATCGACGGCCACCCGCAACAGGTGCTCATCCAGCTCTACGGCGTCGGCTGTACCGTCGCGTATGACGCGATTGTCTCGCTGATCCTGCTCAAGCTCATCGACCTCGTTATCGGCATTCGGGTCGACCTCGACAGCGAGCGCGAGGGCCTCGACCTCAATCTGCATGGGGAAGTGGTGCAGTAGTTGGCGCCGGAACGATCGTCGGCTAGCGATACCCGAAAATCACGCGCCTCGCCTTCACGGCCTCCCGCCCCTACCGGAAGGGAGCAAGCGAAAGGATGGGACTATAAAATATGCATTGAAGACAAGGCATTGCCTATTTTTAAAGCAGAGAGCGCGCATTACACTTTTTTATGACACGTTGCTCATTAGTGCATTGCCCGCGCCCTCACGAATAGCCTATCCCTCGCCTTGCGGTTGATTTGCTCCGAGGCTGTGGCACAGCATTTGCGGTTACTTAACGCAGGCTGGGCTCGCGCAGGCAAAGGAATATTGAACATGCAGCAGAGAGCGTTCACGGGTCAGCTCGTCGTCGCGGGGGTCCTGCTGGGTGTCGGCGTCAGCGCAGCGTCGGCGGCCGAACCCGCAATCTCTATTGAGACCACCACCTCTGCCGACACCACGCCAAATCTGATCCAAGACCAGATGGCCCAGGTCGCGCCGACGCCGGCGCCTGCCCCGGCCGTGCCGCCGGCTGCCGCCGCGCCGGCGGCCCCGACCGCCATGACCACTCCCGCGATGACCGGGCCGCTCGTAGCCAATCCAAACCCGTACGGTTTCGACGCGGGACCGCTCGGCCCGGTCTACGTGACGGGGGCAGTCAGTGGTCTGGGTCTCATACAAAACAATCCGGTTCCGGGTGACCACGAAGGTTCGTTCAGTTTGAGCAACGGTCAGGTCTTCGTTCAGAAAACCGATGGCTGGTTCCAATATTTTGTCCAGGTGGGCGCCTATACGCTACCGGCCATCGGCACGCCTTATTTTAACACGGCTAAGGCGACCGGTGACTTCTTCGGACCGGTGCCTCAGGCGTACATCAAGATAGCGCCGGCCGATAATTTCTCGGTCATGGCCGGTAAGCTACCGACCCTGATCGGCGCCGAATACACTTTCGATTTCGAGAACATGAATATCGAACGCGGTCTCCTGTGGAACCAGGAGAATGCAGTAAACCGTGGCATTCAAGCGAACTATACGGCCGGCCCCGTTGCCTTTGCTTTGTCATTTAATGACGGGTTTTATTCGAATAATTACACCTGGCTCTGGGGTTCGGCGACGTGGACAATAGACCCGGCCAACACGCTTTCGTTTGTCGGCGGCGGCAATCTATCGAGTTCAAGCAAAAACACCTTGGCCACCCCGGTCTTCCTCAACAACGAAGAAATCTACAACGTCATCTATACCTATAACGCCGCGCCGTGGACCGTCACACCTTATTTCCAATACACCCACGTGCCGCAGAATTCCGCGATTGGCGCATTTTCGTCCGCGTCGACCTATGGCGGCGCCATACTGGCAAATTACAGTTTTGACTCGGGTTCGCCTTTGGCGGGCGTAAGCCTGCCGGTTCGCGTTGAGTATATCGCCAGCACCGGCAGCGGCGCGGCAGGCGCACCAAGTCTGATTTATGGTCCAGGCAGCGATGCCTGGTCGGTAACGGTGACGCCGACCTACCAATGGGACAAATACTTCGTGCGGGCCGAAGGCTCCTACGTCCAGGCAATGCACACGACGCCCGGATTCGTGTTTGGCCCAACAGGCAACAATAAGTCACAGACGCGTGGAATGCTCGAGTTCGGCATTCTGTTCTGAGATACGGGCGCCCTATAGGGAAGATGTGCCGAGTCATGTCAAAAGGGCCGGGAGACCGGCCCTTTTGACGGCGAGACGACAAACGAAAACCCGGCGCTGCGGGCGACTGCTTTGCCGTGGGACAGCGGCGGCTAGCGATACCCAGGTCCCAGGCCCCGCGGTGGCCGCGCCGGTGAGGCGCCTAACCCTGCCTCATTTCGGATCGCTTTCGCCTCGTGATTCGTCCTCGGGCTTGAAATCGAGGGCGCAGCCGTTCATGCAATAGCGCTGGCCGGTCGGTTGCGGCCCGTCGTCGAAGACATGGCCCAGGTGCCCGCCGCATTTCTGGCAATGCACCTCGGTGCGGGTCATAAAGAAGCTGCGGTCGGCCGTGGTCTCGACCGCGCCGTCCATTGGCTCGTAGAAGCTCGGCCAGCCGCTGCCGCTGTTGAACTTGGTCGTCGCGGTAAAGAGCGGCGCGCCACAGCCGGCGCAGTAATAGGTGCCGGGGTCATATTTCTTGTCGAGCGGGCTGGCGCCGGCGCGTTCGGTGCCGTGCTTGCGCATCACCTGGTACTGCTCCGGCGTCAGCTTGCGGCGCCACTCGTCCTCGCTCAGCGCAACGTCGAAAACCTTGTCTGTCGTCATGGTGATCCCCTCGCCGCTCCGGCGTTTCGCACTGCTTGAATATCGGGTTTGCCGCGGCGTTCGTGAAGAGGGGCGACGAGCCTTAATGTACCCGTTCGCCGCTGTCCGGGGTGGGGCGCAGGAGTTCGGCGGTCGAGCGGGCAATCCAGCACCAGACGATGCAAGAGAGCTCGTCATCGTCGGTGCGCAGCCGCTCCGCCTCGCGCTCGGCGACCCGCAGCGCCTCGCTGCCGTGGCGCCGTACGAGCATCAGGGCGGCTTCCCAGATCTTGCGCTCGTTGGTCATCATAACCAGTAAATTCCGCCCGCGCCGTCCAGTTCCCTGAAAGCATAACGATGGCGCACAGCCGGCCGCAAGCCAAGCTATATCTTGTTACCCTCTGTTGAACGATATACTGCATCCTGCTTGCGCGGATCCGAGGCCGCCGTATAATCCGCCGCCATGCCGGACCTTTTCGACACTATCGGGGCAAAGCCCGACGACGGCTATTCCGCCAAGGACATCGAGGTCCTCGAAGGGCTGGAGCCGGTGCGCCGACGTCCCGGCATGTATGTCGGCGGCACCGACGAGCGCGCGCTGCACCACCTCGCCGCCGAGGCGCTCGACAACGCGATGGACGAGGCGGTGGCCGGCCACGCGAGCCGCATCGAGCTGGAGCTGAGCCGCGAGGGCTGGGTCACGGTGCGCGACAACGGGCGCGGCATCCCGGTCGACAAGCACCCGCGCTTTCCCGACAAATCGGCGCTCGAGGTGGTCCTCACCACGCTGCATTCGGGCGGCAAGTTCGGCGGCGATGTCTACAAGACCTCGGGCGGCTTGCATGGGGTCGGCGTCTCGGTGGTCAACGCGCTGTCGGACGCGCTCTCGGTCGAGGTGGCGCTCGACCGGCGGCTCTACCGCCAGCATTACATCCGCGGCGCGCCGCAGACCGCGCTCGAGGATGCCGGCCCGGTGCAGAACCGGCGCGGCACGACCTTGTCGTTCCACCCTGACGCCGAGATTTTCGGCGACGCCGAATTCCGCCCGGCGACGCTCTACCGGATGGCGCGCTCGAAGGCGTACCTGTTCCGCGGCGTCGAGATCCGCTGGAGCTGCGACCCGTCGCTGCCGCGCCCCGAGGGCGTCCCGCAAGAGGCGCGGCTGCATTTTCCCGGCGGGCTCGGCGATTTCCTCGCCGCCAGCCTCGCCGGGCGCGAGCTGCTGACGCCGCGGCCCTTTCTCGGCAAGGTCGATTTCCCCGATGGAGTTGGGGGCGGCGGCAGCGTCGAATGGGCGGTCGCCTGGCCCGAGGACGAGGACGAAGGGTTCAGCCACTCCTACTGCAACACCATCCCTACCGCCGAGGGCGGCACGCATGAGACGGGGTTGCGCAACGCGCTCACTCGCGGGCTCAAGGCGCATGGCGAGCTGATCGGCAACAAGCGCATTGCCCAGGCGACCGGCGACGATGTCGCGACCGGCGCGGCGATGCTCTTATCCCTCTTCCTGCGCGACCCGCAATTCCAGGGGCAGACCAAGGAGCGTCTCGCCTCGGTCGAGGCGACGCGGCTCGTCGAAGGCGCGATCCGCGATCATTTCGACCATTGGCTCGGCGCCGATCCGGCGACGACGCGGCTTCTGCTCGACCGCATCGGCGAGCGCGCCGAGGAGCGCACCCGCCGCCGCCAGCAGAAGGAGATGGCGCGCAAGACCGCGACCCGCAAGCTGCGCCTGCCGGGCAAGCTCGCCGATTGCACCCGCGACAGCGCCCTCGGCACCGAGATTTTCCTGGTCGAAGGCGACAGCGCCGGCGGCTCGGCGAAGCAAGCGCGCGACCGCAACACCCAGGCGATCCTGCCGTTGCGCGGCAAGATCCTCAACGTCGCCAGCGCCTCGGCCGACAAGATGCGCGGCAACCAGGAACTCAGCGACATCATCCTCGCGCTCGGCGCCGGCTCAAGCTCGCATTACAAGGAAGAGGCGCTGCGCTACGAGCGCATCATCATCATGACCGACGCCGATGTCGACGGCGCGCACATCGCCTCGCTGTTGATGACGTTCTTCTTCCGCGAGATGCCGAAGCTGGTCGATAACGGCCACCTCTATCTGGCGCTGCCGCCGCTCTATCGCCTTACCCAGGGCAACGAGACGCAATACGCCCGCGACGACGCGCACCGCGAAGAGCTGATGCAGTCGACCTTCAACGGCCGCGGCAAGGTCGAGGTGAGCCGCTTCAAGGGCCTCGGCGAGATGCCGGCGCGCTATCTCTGGGCGACGACGATGAACCCGGCGCAGCGCACCGTGCTGCGCGTCAAGCTGCCCTCGCGCGACGAGGCCGGCGACATGATCGAAACCGCCGCCGAAGCCTTCCGCCGCACCGAGCAGCTGGTCGAGACCCTGATGGGCCGCCGTCCCGAGCTGCGCTTCGACTACATCCAGAAAAACGCCCGCTTCGTCCACGACCTGGATGTGTAGGCTCGCGTAGTATCCAGCTCCATCCAGTGGGCGTTTAGCGCAGAATTTTGCGCGCCTTATTCGTTGCGTTTGGCCAGGTTGTGCCGGGCCTTGTCGATGTCGCCCGCGGCGACGGCGGGGGCGGCATTGCCCCAGCTGTTGCGGATGAAGGTGAGGACGGCGGCGGCCTCCCGGTCATCGAGAAACCCGCCGAACGACGGCATCGCCGGCCCGGTCGGCGCGCCGTCGGTCGCGACGCTCTGGGTGCCGCCGAGGACGACGCGGATCAGCGAGGTCGCATCGGCCGATTGCACCGCGGGCGACCCGGCCAGCGCCGGAAACAGCCCGGCGACACCCGCGCCGGCCGGCGTGTGGCAGGCCGAGCATTCGTCGGCGTAAATCGCCGCGCCAGACTTCATCGCCGGATCGGAACCGGCGATCGGCTTTGGTTCGTCAGCCTTGGGCCCCGGCTGGTCTTTCAGGTAGGCGGCGACCGCGCGCAGATCGGCGTCCGTCATCTTGCTGCTGGAATTCGCCACCTCGTCGGCCATCGGGCCGGTCGCGGCGGAGATGCGGTTATGCCCGGTCTTGAGATAGGCGGCGATGTCGTCGGCCGACCAGGAACCGAGGCCGCGCCGCGGCGCGTTGGTAATGTCGGGCGCGAACCAGCCCTGCAGCGCGGCGCCTTGCAGCCGCTCATCGGCGTAATCCGCGCCGGCGGGGTTCTTGGGCGTATGGCAGGCGCCGCAATGCATCAACCCTTCGACCAGATAGGCGCCGCGGTTTTCCTCGGCGGTCTTGTTCGGATCGGGATGGAACGGTCCCGGTGTGAAGTAGAGCTTGTTCCACGCCACCATGTCGGCGCGCAGGCTCAGCGGAAACGGCAACTGGTCCGCCGTCACCGATTTTGTCACCGCCGGCACCGTCGCCAAATACGCGCGGATCGCCAAAATGTCGTCGCGCGACACCTTGGTGTAATAAGGATAAGGCATTGCCGGGTAGAGGTGCTCGCCATCCTTGCGGATGCCTTGCGTCACCGCGCGGACGAATTCGTCGTCGCTCCACGCGCCGATCCCGGTCGCGCGGTCCGGCGTGATGTTGGGAGCGACGACCATGCCGAACGGCGTTTCGATCGGCCGTCCGCCGGCGAAATCGCTGCCCGCGGCCGGGCCGGTGTGGCATCCCGCGCAATCGCCGACAGCGGTCAGGTAGCGCCCGCGCTCGATCCGGCTGAAATCCTGGGGGTCGGCGGCGCACGCGGCTCCGGCCAGGCAAAGGCCCGCGATGCCCGCCGCCAGCGCCGCGCGCCTAGGCATCGACCAACGGTCCCGGTTTCTTCAGGTAATGGTCGCGGATCGCCCGCGCCGACCAGAAGGCCAGCGCGCCGACCGTGTCGGTGGGGTTGTACCCGGCGTTCTGCGGGAACGCGGTGGCGCCCTGGACGAACAGGTTCGGCACGTCCCAGCTTTGCAGGTACTTGTTGAGCGCGCTCTCTTTCGGGTTGGCGCCCATGATCGCGCCGCCGCAGAGATGCGAGGTCTGGTACTGGGTGATGTCGTAGGGCGCCTTGCGCGGCTCTTTCCTCACCTCCCGCGCGCCCATCGCCTTGATGATCTCGGCGTAGCGGTCGGTGAGGAACGCGCTCATCTTTATCTCGTTCTCGGGAAAATCCATCGTCATCCGCACCAGCGGGCGGCCGAAACGGTCCTTGTAGGTCGGGTCGAGGTCGAGATGGTTCTGCCGGTAGCTTTGGCAGGAGCCGTGCGTCCCGGTGCCGGAGTAGACGGTGCTGAGATAGTTGTCGCGCATCGCCTGCTTCCACTTGGCGCCCCAGGCGGGGGTGCCGGCGGGCAGCCCCTTCAGCGAATCGATCGGGCGGCCGCTGGTCTGCACCTGCCCCATATAGCCGCCGCCGATGAAGCCATGCGGGCCGTGGTCGAAATTGTCGCCGTTGAACTCGTCGATGCACATGCCGATCGCCCCCGAGGCGACGAACGGATTGAAGTTGAACTTCGCTTTGTCGAAGAAGCCGATCGCGACCGAGGTCGTCTGATGGGTGAAGTTGCGGCCGATCTGGCCTTCGCCGGTATTCGGGTCGTAGATCCGGCCGATCCCCGACAGCATCAGCAGCTGGACGTTGAAGAGCTGGAACGCGCAGAGGATGACCAGCTCGGCCGGCTGCTCCCACTCCTCGCCCGAGGTGTCGACGAAGGTGACGCCGGTGGCGCGTTTGCCCGAGGAATCGAGGTTGATCTGCTTCACCTCGCATTCGGTGCGGGCGGTGAAGTTCGGCTTGCGAACGAGCGCCGGCAGGATCGTCGTCTGCGGGCTCGCTTTCGAATAGTTGGCGCAGCCGAACCACTCGCAAAAGCCGCAATAGGTGCAAGGGCCGAGCTCGACGCCGAGCGGGTTGGTATAGGCCTGCGACAGGTTGCCGGAGGGCTGCGGAAACGGCTTGTAGCCGAGGTCGGTGGCGGCCTTGGCGAAGAGCGTGTGGCTGTACGGCTGCTTTTGCGCCGGTGTCGGATAGGGGCGCGAGCGCGGCCCCTCGAACGGGTTGCCGCCGGTTTGGATGGCGCCCTTGAGATTGCCCGCGGTGCCCGAGGTGCCGCAGAAATACTCGAAACGGTCGTAATGCGGTTCGAGCTCGTCGTAGGTAAGCCCCCAATCCTGGATCGTCGTATCGGGCGGCAGAAACTTCTCGCCGTAGCGCTGGGTCAAATGCGATTTCAGGGTGAAATCGGTCGGCAGGAAGCGCCAAGTCTCGGCGTTCCAATGCACCCCACCGCCGCCGACCCCATTGCCCAGCATGAAGGCGCCCCAGTTGCGCACCGGCAGCGCGGCCTGGTCCTTGTTGTTGCGGAAGGTCAGCGAGGTCTGCGCCGGACGCAGGAACAGCTCGTGGCGGACGCGATAGCGCAGCTCGTCCTGGATGTAGGTAGGCGGGAAGTCGGTCGCGGTGTCGCGCCACGGCCCGCGTTCGATCGCGACGATGTCGAGCCCCTCCTGCGCCAGCTCCCAGGCGAGGATCGAACCGGTCCAGCCAAGACCGACGATGACGACATCCTTTTTCGGCAGCTTCTTCGCCATCTTTTAGCCCTTCCAGCCGGGATGGTCGGCGATGCCGATCGGCGGCAAGGGGAAGGGCTCGTTGTGGCGCTCGACCCAGTCGCGGTAGTCGTAGCGGGCGCCGGGAAAACCGATCATCTTCCACCCGCACATGTCCTTGTTGCCGCCATAGATCGGGTCGGCGAAAAAGCCCTGCTGCGTGTCCTTCAAGAGCTGCTTGAAAAAGCTGCCCGGCTCCCCGCCAAGATCGATCTTGCCGGCTTCGAGTCCGACGATGACCGCGTCCTTCTGGTCGCCGGCAAGCTCGACAAACGGCTTGCCGCCATAGGTGGCGCGGCAATGCTTGTCGAGCGCCGCCAAAGCCTTGCGATAATGGTCGGCCGGGTCGACCGGCGATTGCGGCCCCTGCTCCTTGGTCCCGTCGTGAAACGGCCCGCTCGTATAGAGACCCTCGTCATGCCCGTAAGGACCGGCAAGCTGGCGATCGATAAAGACCGCGCAACCGGCGTCCTTGCCGCCCGGTGTTTCCGGATCGGGCGGGATCAGCCGGTCGACCAGCGCCTCGATCGCGCTCGCTTCGTCGGCGGTGAAATACCGCCAGCCGCCCGGCTCGCCGGCGGGCGGGGGCGATGTGTGTGCGGGATCCCAGGGCAGCGCGCCCTGGATCAGGGCGGCATGGCCCCTGACCGGCGTCCCGGCCAAGGCCAACGCCATCGCGCTCAATACTTTTCTTCGATCCGGCCGTGCCATCTCGCCTCCCGGTTGATTGGGAAACGGGACGAAGCGGCGCCGGTTCCGACATTTGACACTGGCCGGCGTTATTGTCGCAGGCGCCGGCCGATGCGCTTTAGAATCCAGCGGCTTACCTAAATTAAATTCGACAGCCACGGGGTTGGGCGCCGACCAACATCAGCTCGGCCTCACCCCTCCCCCGGCACCGCTGCGGCGCGTTGCGGTGGAGCGGGCAGCGGCGGCACTCCGCCTCCGCCTGATGCAATCGTCGAGTGCCCGAAGCGAACAGATCGTCGGGCATTTGCACCTTCTCACGGTCCAAACGTCCTGCCGAAACAGCGGGTTCCGGAACCGCTCCCGCCCCACCCGGTTAGCTCTCTGCGGTCAACAAGGAGCTTGGGCGTGCCAGGCGGGAATGGGAGGAAAGCACTCCTCGACCCGGTCGCGGCGGCGCGCGCGGCGCAGCTGCGCCACGTCAGCGACGACGGCCCCGGCATCATCCGCTACCAGGCGCGGCACGGCTTCGATTACCGCGATGTCCATGGCGAACTGATCGCCGATATGGAAACGCTGGGCCGGATCAAGTCGCTGGCGATCCCGCCGGCCTGGACGGCGGTGTGGATCTGCCCCTCGGCCAACGGCCATATCCAGGCGACCGACCGCGATGCGCGCGGCCGTAAGCAGTACCGCTACCACCCGCGCTGGCGCCAGACCCGCGACGAGACCAAATACAGCCGGATGCTGATGTTCAGCCGCGCCCTGCCGCGCATCCGCGCGCGAGTCGAGCGCGATCTGCGCCGGCGCGGCCTGCCGCGCGAAAAGGTGCTGGCAACGATCGTGCGCCTGCTCGAACTCACCCTCTTCCGCATCGGCAACACGGAATATTCAAGAAACAACAAGAGCTTCGGGCTGACCACCCTGCGCGACCGCCATGCAGTGGTCGAGGGCGGCAAAATCCGCCTCAGCTTTCGCGGCAAGAGCGGCGTCCGCCACGAGGGCCGTCTCGCCGACCGCCGCCTCGCGCGCATCGTCAAGAACTGCCGCGACCTGCCGGGGTACGAGCTGTTCCAGTATCTCGACGCCGACGGCAACCGGCACGCGGTCGATTCGGCCGATGTCAACGAGTACCTGCGCGTGACGAGCGGCGAGGAGATCACCGCCAAGGATTTTCGCACCTGGGCGGGGACCCACCTCGCCGCGATGGCCTTGCGGGAGCTAGGGGGACTCGACGGCGACATCAGCAAATCGGCGATGGTGCGCGCGGTCGAGGAGGTCGCCAAACACCTCGGCAACACCGCCGCCGTCTGCCGGAAATGCTACATCCACCCGGCGATCTTCGAGGGCTATCTCGACGGCACGCTGCTGCGCACGCTGGCGGCGCGCACGCGCGCCTACCTCGCGCGCAACGCCAAGGGCATGAGCGCCGAGGAAGCGGCGGTCGCCGCCTTCCTGCGGCTGCGGCTGGAATCGCTGGCGAAGCGGCCTACCGGTGG
>DASRLO010000141.1:0-73587 GCA_035648415.1 Allostellaceae bacterium | reverse complement strand
TGCTCTCGATCTTGTCGCGGACGGCGTTGGTGTCATAACCCTTGTCGGCGTGCAGGATTTCGGCCGCACCCATCTGGTCGAGCAGGACATCGGCGGCCACGCAATCGGCCACTTGGCCGCCCGTCAACAAGAACGCGATCGAACGCATGTTCGGGCGCCTCAAGGACTTCCGCCGGATTGCCACACGATACGACCGTCTCGCTCAAAACTTCCTCGCCGCCGTCTGCCTCGCCGCCGTCCTGTGCTACTGGTTATGAGTCCGGAGCCTAGTCTAAAGCGGGAATGGTTGGGGTGGGGGCTCTCTTGCCGGGGTGGTGAACGTGTCAGGATCTTCGCCGCTTCCCGGCGAAAGCCGGGACCCACTTGTAAGCCCTCCGAGCGCCGGAAAAATGGACCCCGGCTTTCGCCGGGGAGCGAGCTTGAAAGCGTAACTTACCGATTCAGCTATATCTCGTATCGCTCAGCGGCCGTGCGCGGCGCGTTCGAGGTTGAGCGCGAGCAGGCGCGACAGCGCCTCGTCCTCGGCGATGTCGGCCGGCCAGCCATAGGCCGCCGCCACGGCGGCGTCGAGGTCGCGGTGCGCGTTGGCGAGCCAGGCCGGCCGCTCGTTGTAAAGATGGGTCAAGGTGCGGGTTTTCAGGGTTTCACCGCGCACTTTCTCACCGGTCAATCCATCATTATCGTAGCCGCCACATACTGATGGTAGCCAAGGAAAGAAACATGGCGATGGGAGCGAAGAAGCCGAAGGCCAACCCGGCAACACCGTTTCCGGCGGGACCGGAAGCCCTGCATCGGGAAGGCAATTGGCTTTGGATACCGTTGCGCGGTGAGTGGCGCGACGTGTTGGCGAAGCCTGAGGAAATCGTTCGTCAGACCTTCATTCGCCATCTTATCGATCACTACGGCTACAGCCTCGTTCAAATGGACCAAGAGCGGCGGACGATGCACGGGCATAAAAGCCCGCGCGCCGATATCGTCATTTGGGAGACGCCCGACGCCAAGGCCAAGAGCCAGACACCGGTTCTCGTTATCGAGTGCAAGGCCGAAGGCGTCGATATCAATCTGAACGACTACTACCAAGGCGAAAGCTATACGCGCGCCGTCGGTTGCGAATTCTTCATTGCCCACAACACGCGCTTTACCGCGATTTTCAAGCTTGTCCCGGCTGTACCGGGAGACTTCGTACAGATCAGTGAAATTCCCAAAGCGAGCGATTGGGGCGATGCGAAGCGGATAGAGGAAATCAAGAACAAGCTGCGCGCCTTCAATCGGCGCGAGTTTCAAGACCTGCTGTTCAAGTGTCATTCCATTTTGCGCGATGTGCATAAGATGGAGCCGGGGCGCGCCTTCGATACGATTTCAAAAATCTTGTTCGTCAAGATGTACATTGAGCGGTCGGGGCTGCACGGAACATTTACCGTTGATTATCTGGACCGTCGCGCCGCTATTCGCCTTCCCACCGATCCGCCGGTACACGATGGCCTCTTCGATCAAACGAAGAGCTACTACAAGGCCGATGACATATTCAGCGCGAATGATCGGCTTGAAATCTCCGAAGATACGTTTCGCCGGATTGTGAAGGAGCTGCAAACATTCGATCTGTCCAAGACCGGCGACGATATCAAGGGCCTGGCATTCGAGCGGTTCCTTGGCAACACGTTCCGCGGCGAGCTAGGGCAGTTCTTCACGCCACGGCCGGTTGTCGAGTTCATGGTCAATCTGCTTGATCCGCATGAAGGCGAATTGATCTGCGATCCCGCCGCCGGATCGGGCGGCTTCCTCATCCGCGCATTCGAGCATGTGCGCGCTCAGATCGGAGCAGCGATCCAAGCCGAGAAGGACAAGGCTCGCGCCGAAATCGAGGCCAAGGGGCTGGACCCGGACGAGGAAGAGGGGCAGATCGATGAAGCGTTCGCCCGCTTCAACAAGGAGCTGTTGCCCTCAGACGACAATAACCAGCCCGTCGAAACCCGCGTCGGCCGGCTCGCCTGGCAATGCATCTTTGGCTGCGATGCCGAGCCGCGCGCCGCGCGCACCGCCAAGATGAACATGATCATGCACGGCGACGGGCACGGCGGCATCCACTACCACGACGGGCTTGTGGACATTAACGGCATCTTCCCCGGCCGCTTCGATGTCGTGGTGACCAACCCGCCGTTCGGCTCCAATGTCGGCAGTGACCAGAAAGTCGGCGGCAGCGACGAAACGCGGGTGCTCAACGATGCGGCCTACCGCACCCGCTGCGAACAGCGCTACGGGACCGAATGGCGCGACAGCCATGATCGGATGATTGCGGCCGCGACCGCGAAGACGAACATTCTCGACCTGTTTGAAATCGGCAAGGGCAAAGCCAACCGCGCAACCGAAATCGTGTTCGTGGAGCGCTGCCTTGAGCTGTTGAAGCCCGGTGGCCGGCTCGGCATCGTCCTGCCGGACGGCAATCTGAACAACCCCTCGCTGACCTGGCTGCGCCGCTGGTGCGAGGGCAAGGCGAAAATCCTCGCCGTCGTCAGCCTGCCGGAAGAGACGTTCCGCTCCGCCGACGCCACGGTGAAGGCGTCGCTGGTCTTCCTGCGCCGGTTCACCGAGGAAGACCAGACGGCATGGGATGCCGCATGGGTTGCGGCGAAGGCGGAGCACGACGCCACATTCGACGAGGAGCGCGACAAGCTGTGCGCGGCTTGCGGTCCGCGCATCGTCTCGGGTGACGACAAGGAGGGTGCCCGCATCGTCGCCGAAATGGCGGCAATCGGACTGACACGGGTTCCTCCCGCATGGTTTTCGGCCGATCCGCCGCCCTACCCAAAGAGCATCGGCGCAACCCGGCTGCGGAGGCCAGCATGGCATGACGACGCGGCGGATCGCAAAGCCGTAGCAGCGCTGCGGAAGGCGTACAACGCGGCATTCACGGAGACGGTGACGGCGGCAGCCGGTGCATTGAACCGCGAACTGCAAGCCGCCCTGCGGGCGCTGGACGAACGCCACAGCGCAGCGCTGTGGACGCATGTGCGCGAGGCGTTCGACTATCCGATCTTCGTTGCCGCCCCAAAAGCGGCTGGCATCACCTCAACCGGCGAAACCGGGGAGAATGTGCCGAACGATCTGCCGGCATTGCTCGGTGCCTACCGCAGTTTCCGCGCGTGGACGGCAGCGGGAGCCAGCCCGCAGGACACACCGGATTTTCGCCTGCCCTCCGCTGCCTGATCCGGCAGTGGAGGGCCTTTGAGCCTTGGATCGAAAGCCACGAAAGCTCCTACCAGAGCTTTTCGTACCCGACCGTTTGCCTCGGGAATATGCTCACTCGCCGGGTCATCCCGATAGACAAAATCGCGCGACCCATAGGCAGCTTGAACCTAATCGACAAAGTAACATTCGGTGGAGAACTATTTCTTCGCGGCAGTAAACGAAAAGACGGTTACAAAGGACCGATTTTCGAGGCGCTACCGGGTGACTTGATTATCTCCAAGATAAGGGTCGGCCAGGGATCATTTTGCGTTATCCGGGATGAACTTGATCATGTGGCCGTAAGCCCGGAATACCCCGTTTATGCGCCTGATACAGCGAAGCTTCTGCCGCGCTATCTGGCGATGGTGCTCCGAACACCGGAGTTCATGTCGCGGCTGACCGGCTCGGCATCCGGCAACACTACCAAGCGGCGCATCCGGCCTTCGTTTTTTGAGGCCCTTCAAATCCCGCCTGCCGACGCTGGACGAACAGCGGGCGATTGTCGCGGCCTACGATGCGGCGACGGCGGAGGCGGCAGCCAAGGAGCGCGCCGCCGATGAAGTGGAAGCCCAGGCGATGTCCGATTTCGAGGCGGCGCTTGGCTACGCGCCGCCGGTTCCGGCGCCGGATCGCCCTGGCTTCGTCGCTTCCTTCAAGGATTTCGACCGTTGGAGCCACGAAGGCGTGCTTCGCCGTATCACGGGAGCAGCAACCGCAGCGACGAACTGGCCGATGGTCGAGCTTCGCCAAGCCATTACAGACCTTGAAAACGGTTGGAGCCCAAAATGCCTTGATCGTCCGGCGGAAGCCGACGAATGGGGCGTGCTGAAACTCGGCGCAGTGTCCTTCGGCAGCTATGACGAGAAGCAGAACAAGGCGCTGCCGCCCCACCTAACGCGGCGAGCCGCGTTAGAAGTACAAGCCGGCCAAGTCCTTATCAGCCGAGCAAACATCACGCGCCTTGTCGGCGCGACAGCGCTAATTCGGCAGACCCGACCGATGCTCATGCTTTGCGATAAGATTTTCCGGGTGATTTGGCGCGATCCCTCGCCGGTGTTGCCGGAGTTCATCACGGAAGTCCTGCGCATCACCGAGGTTCGCCGTCAGATCGAAGCCAAGTTGACGGGTACATCGCCGACAATGAAGAACATTCCAAACCGGCGCTGCTGTCGCTGATGTTCCCGCTCCCGACGCCGGACGATCAACGCGCCCTGATAGACGCGCTCGAAACGGCGCGCGCCGACGCCAAGGGCTTACGGGCGGAGGCTGCCACCGTCCGCGCCGCCGCCCGCGTCGCATTCGAGGAAGCTGTGTATGAGCGACCGGAGGCAGTGTAGCCCCCGCTGTCTGGGATGGTGCGGGCATGATCACACCGAAAAATACTTGGCCTGCGGGTGGTGGACGACGATGGCCGAGGTCGATTGCTCGGGGTCGAGCATGTCTTCCTCGCTCATCGCGATGCCGATCGCGCCGGCGTCGAGCAGTTCGAGGAGCCGGCCCTGGTCGGCAAGGTTGGGGCAGGCGGGATAGCCGAACGAATAGCGGCTGCCGCGGTAGCCCTGCGCCAGCATCTCGTCGTGGTCGCGCGCCTCCTCGGCGGCGAAGCCCAATTCGCCGCGGATGCGCTTGTGGACGTATTCGGCGAAGGCCTCGGCCATCTCGACCGAGAGGCCGTGGAGGTAGAGGTAATCCTGGTAGCGGTCGGCGGCGAACCATTCGCGCGCCGCCTCCGACGCGCGCCGGCCCATCGTCACCACCTGGAGGCCGATCACGTCGCGCTCCGGGTCGTTCACGTCGCGGAAGAAATCGGCGATGCAGAGCCCGCCCGCCTTGTTCTGGCGCGGGAACTCGAAGCGCGCGACCTCGCGCTCTTTCCCCCCCGGACCGCCCGCGTCGAACAGCACGACCCCGTTGCCCTCGGCGGCGCAGGGCCAATAGCCGTAGGACGCCTGCGGTTCAAGGATCTTCTCGCGGATCGCCTGGTCGAGCACCCGCGCCAGCACTGGGCGCAGTTCGCTCTTCGCCCATTTCCTGAATTCGGCGAGCGAGCGGCCGTCCTTCCGGAAGCCCCACTGGAATTGGTAGAGCATGCGCTCGTTGAGGTAGGGCGCGACCGACTTTACCGGCACCCGCTCCAGCACCCGCGCGCCCCAAAACGGCGGCGCCGGGACCGGCACCCCGCGGTTGAGCTCGGCGCGGCGCAGGCGGATTTCTTCGAAATCGACTGGGCGCTGCGGCCGCGTATCGCCGGCCCGGCCCAATTTACGCGACTCGTTTTTCGGCCGGCCGGCGTTCTGTTCCTGCACCTCGGCGAGGTAGCCGTCAAAATCATTGCCGACGATGCGGTCCATCAGCGCTAACCCGTCGAACGCGTCGCGGGCATAGGCGACGCGGCCGGAATCGTAGGCCTGGACGCAATCGTCCTCGACATAGCGCCGGGTGAGCGCGGCGCCGCCGAGCATCACCGGCAGGTCGAGCCCCATGCGGCTCATCTCTTCGAGGTTCTCGCGCATCACCACGGTCGATTTGACCAGCAGCCCCGACATGCCGATCGCGTGCGCGTTGTGCTCCTTGGCGGCGTCGAGGATCACGCCGATCGGCTGCTTGATGCCGAGATTGACGACGCGGTAGCCGTTATTGGTGAGGATGATGTCGACCAGGTTCTTGCCGATGTCGTGCACGTCGCCGCGCACCGTGGCGAGCACTACCGTGCCCTTCTCCTGGCCCTCGACCCGCTCCATGTGCGGTTCGAGGTATTTGACCGCCGCTTTCATCGTCTCGGCCGATTGCAGCACGAAGGGAAGCTGCATCTTGCCGGCGCCGAACAGCTCGCCGACGGTCTTCATCCCGCCGAGCAGATGCTCGTTGATGATGTCGAGCGGCTTATGCGACTGCATCGCGAGGTCGAGGTCGGCGTCGAGGTCGAGCCGGTCGCCTTCGACGATGCGGTAGGCAAGCCGCTCCTCGATGCCCTCCGGACGGCCCTTCTTCTCGGCCTTCTCGATGGTGCGGTCCTCGAACAGCGCGAGGAAGGCCTGCAACGGGTCGTAGCTGTCACGGCGGCGGTCGAAGATCAGATCCTCGGCGACCTGCCATTCCTCCGCCGGGATGCGGTGCTGCGGCAGGATGCGCGAGAAATGCACGATCGCCCCGGTCATGCCGCGCTTGAGCGCATGGTCGAGGAATACCGAATTCAGCACTTGCCGCGCCGGCGGGTTGAGGCCGAACGAGATGTTCGACAGGCCGAGCATGATCTGGCACTCGGGCAGCTCCTTGGCGATGCGCTCGATGGCGTCGAGGGTGTTGAGGCCGAGCCTGCGGTCGTCCGCGTTGCCGGTGCAGATGGTGAAGGTCAGCGGGTCGAACAGCAGGTCCGACGGCGGCAGGCCGTGCTTGACGCAGGCGAAATCGTAGAGCCGCCGCGCCACCGCGATCTTGTCGTCGACTTCCTTCGCCATGCCGCGCTCGTCGATGGTCAGCGCGATCACCGCCGCGCCAAAGCGGCGCGCCAGCTTCAGCCGCTTGTCGGCGGCGTCCTCGCCGTCCTCGAAATTGATCGAGTTGATGATCGGCTTGCCGCCGTAAAGCTGCATCGCCGCTTCGAGCACCGGGTATTCGGTCGAGTCGATCACCAGCGGCGCGTTGACCGAGCCGCGCATGCGGGTGACCATCTCGGTCATGTCGGAGATTTCGTCGCGCCCGACAAAGGCGGTGCAGAGGTCGAGCGTGTGCGAGCCTTCCTTGACCTGATCGCGCCCCATCTCGACGCAGCCGTCCCAATCGAGCTGCTCCTGCAGGCGGCGGAAGGCGCGCGAGCCGTTGGCGTTGCAGCGCTCGCCGATCGACAGATAGGCGTTCTCCTGGCGTAAGGACACCTGGCCGTAAAGCGAGGCGACCGACGGCGTCCACACCGGATGGCGCGCTTTCGGCACGGGCCGCGGGCGCCCATCTCCAGTGGCGCCGCCGATGCGGCGCAGCATCGCGTCGAGCGCGGCGATGTGCTGGGGCTCGGTGCCGCAGCAGCCGCCGATGATGTTGGCGCCGTCCTCGAGCACGAAGCGCTCGAGCCATTGCGCCAGCTCCCGCGGCCCCAGCGGGTATTGGGTGCGGCCGCTGACGAGCTCCGGCAGCCCGGCATTGGGCTGCACCGAAATCAGCCTCGGCCAGTTGTCGCCGAGCCATTTGACGTGCTCGGCCATCTCGCGCGGGCCGGTGGCGCAGTTGAGCCCGAGCCCGGCGACATCGAGCGCGTCGACGATCGTCGCCGCGGCGGCGATGTCGGCGCCGACCAGCAGGGCGCCGGTGGTCTCGACCGTGACCTGGACAAAGATCGGAATGTCCTTCCCGGCGGCCGCGCGCGCCCGCTTGGCGCCGTTGACCGCGGCCTTGATCTGCAGCGGGTCCTGGCAGGTCTCGATCAGGATCGCGTCGACCCCGCCGGCGACGAGGCCGTCGCATTGCCGGGTCAGCGCGTCTTCCAGCGGCTGGTAGGCGATATGGCCGAGGCTTGGCAGCCGCGTCCCCGGCCCGACCGAGCCGACGACGAAACGCGGCCGCCCGTCATGCGCGAATTCAGCGACAGTCTCGCGCGCCAATTCGGCCGACAGCTTGTTGAGCGCAAACGCCTTGTCGGCGATGCCGAACTCGTTGAGCGTGATCGGCGACCCCCCAAAGCTGTTGGTCTGGATCGCGTCGCAGCCGGCGGCGAGGTAATTGCGATGAATCTCGCGCACCAGGTCGGGACGGCTCTCGGTCAGGATCTCGGTGCAGTTCTCGTGATTGTGGAAGTCGTGGACGATGTCGAGGTTGCGCGCCTGGGTCTCGGTGCCCATCGCCCCGTCGCACAACAGCACCCGGTCGGCGAGATAATCGAGGATGTGAGCCATGACCGCGCCTCAGGCCGCGACCGGCTTCGGCGCGCGCACGCCAAGCAGGTGGCAGATCGCGACGGTCAAATCGGCGCGGTTCAGCGTGTAGAAATGGAATTCGCCGACCCCGTTCGCCTGCAACCGGCGGCATTGCTCGGCGGCGAGCGAGGTGGCGACCAGGCGGCGCGTGTCGGGGTCGTCGTCGAGCCCGTCGAAATGCGCCGCCATCCAGCCGGGGATCGAGGCGCCGCAGGTCGCCGCCATCCGGCGCAGCTGGGCGAAATTGGTCACCGGCAGGATGCCCGGCACGATCGGCACCGCGATCCCCGCCGCGGCGGCGCGGTCGCGGAAGCTGAGGAACACATCGACGTCAAAAAAGAATTGGGTGATCGCCCGGTTGGCGCCGGCATCGAGCTTCGCCTTCAAATTGTCGAGGTCGTGGCCGTCGCTGGCCGCCTCGGGGTGGGTCTCGGGATAGGCGGCGACGCTGATCTCGAAATCGGCGACCCGCTTCAACCCCGCCACCAGATCGGCGGCGAAGGCATAGCCGCCGGGATGCGGCACGTAGCCTTCGCCACCTGTCATGCCGCCGCCGATGGGTCCATTTGGCGGATCGCCGCGCAGCGCGACGATATGGCGGATGCCGGCTCGCCAATACGCGTGCGCGATCGCGTCGATCTCCTCGCGCGTGGCGGCGACGCAGGTCAGATGCGCCGCCGGTTCGAGCGCCGTTTGTTCGCGGATGCGGCGCACCGTCGCGTGGGTGCGCTCGCGCGTCGAGCCGCCCGCGCCGTAGGTCACCGAGACGAACCGTGGCCCCAGCGGCTCAAGCCGCTTCACCACTTCCCACAGCCGTTCCTCCATTTCCGGGGTCTTCGGCGGGAAGAACTCGAACGAGAGGCGCGGCGGCCCGGCGTCGAAATCGTCGGCCGGGTCGGCGGCGAGCAGGCCGCGCGCGGGGGAGTAGGGATTGACGGTCATGGCTGCAGCACCGGTTCGGCCGCCGGAGCGGCGGGTCGCGTTTTGGCTAGTCGCGCCGGCTGGCGGAAGGCGGACCAGATCGCCACGGTCAGCGGGTCGCCCGCGAGATGCCGCGGCGGCGCCGGGTCGAGCCCGGCTTCGCGGCACCATTCGGCGATTTCGGCATCGGCAAAGCCGAGCCGGTGATGGGCATGCTCGAGGCGCAGAAATTCCTGCGCATGCGGCGCGAAATCGACGACCGCCAGCACGCCGTTGGGCCGCAGCACGCGCGCCGCCTCGGCGATCACCGCCGCCGGTCGGTCGGCGTAATGCAGCACCAGATGGATCACCACCGCGTCGAACGACGCATCGGGCAGCGGCAATTGGTACATGTCGCCCAGCCGCACCACGCCGTTCGAGGCGCCGGCGCGCTCGAGATTGACCCGGGCGATCGCCAGCATTTCGCGCGACTGGTCGATGCCGAGCGCCTGGCCGACCCGCGGCGCCAGAATCTCGATCATCCGGCCGGTGCCGGTGCCGATATCGAGGAGGTCGCGCGGCGCGGCGACGGCGACGATGTCGAGGAGCGCCGCCTCGACATCGCGCTCGTCGACATAGAGCGAGCGGATGCGGTCCCAATGGGGCGCGTTCTCGCGGAAATAAGCCGCCGCGCGGTCGGCGCGCTGGCGCTTGATCGCGGCGAGGCGCTGCAGGTCGAGTGCGGTCGTCGCATCGCTGTCGCCGCACAGCGCGACAAGGTGGCGTGCGAGCGCGCTCGCGGTCGTGCCCGAACCGACCCGGTAGAACACCCAGCTGCCCTCGCGGAAGCGGTCGAGCAACCCCGCCTCGCACAACAGCTTCAAGTGGCGCGAGACCCGCGGCTGGCTCTGTCCCAGAATCTGTGCAAGCTCGCTGACCGTCAATTCGCCGCGCGAGCACAGGACGAGAAGCCGCAAGCGGGTCGGCTCGGCCACCGCGCGCAACGCCGCCAAGAGGTCGCCGATCGAGGCTGTGTCGTCCAAGGTTTCGGCCATCGATCAAACATATAAAGATATCTTTATATCGTCAAGAGCTTTGCCGAGCGCCGCGATTTTGGGATAATGAAGGTCGTCAAGCGCGATATGCCGTCGCAGCCGACAACCCTTCTCCGCGCCGGCCCGTATGAGTATGGTTAACAGTTTCTACGCATAATGCGGATATAGGCGGAACGGATCGCTTGCCGCGCAGGCGCCTTGTTGGTCATTATCGCGCCGCGCCGCCAGCCCAGAAACGCGAGGACCCTAAATGCGTCGTTGCCAGTCACCGCTCGTCCTGCCGGGTTTCGTTTTCGCCGCGGCGCTGGCCGTGTCCGGCCTGCTCGGCGCGCACGGCGCCGCGGCGCAGCAGCCGCCGCCGATGGCGCCGCCGCGAGCCGCCGCTCCCGCGCCGGCGCCGATGGGCGACTTTGGCGATGCCGGCGACCCGTGGGAAAACACCAATCGCGCGATTTTCGGGTTCAATCAGGGCGTCGATCGGACCGTTCTCGTGCCGGTGGCCAATGCCTACCGCACGGTGATACCCAGCACGTTCCGCGACATGGTCCACGATTTCCTGCAGAACCTGAACTCGCCGATCATTTTCGCCAATGACGTGCTGCAAGCGCAGCCCGGCCTGGCGGGCGAGACGTTCGGACGCGCCCTCATCAATACGACGATCGGTTTCGGCGGCTTCTTCGACGTTGCCGCCAAGTTGGGCGTCCCTTATCACACCAACGATCTTGGCATCACGCTGGCGACCTGGGGCGTGGATAGCGGGCCCTTCCTGATGCTGCCGGTTCTCGGCCCCTCGAACCCGCGCGACCTGTTCGGCGACGTCGCCGACAGCTTTGGCGATCCGGGCAACATTGTCGCGAGCAACCATAACAAGATCTGGGCGAGCTTCGCGCGCGGCGTGACGTCGGGCATCGATCAGCGTTCCCGCAACATCGAGAGCCTCGCCGAGATCGAGCGCACCTCGCTCGATTACTACGCGACGATTCGCTCGCTGTCGCGCCAGCGCCGGGCCGCGCAGATCCGCCACCAGAAGGAAGACTTGCCGAACGCCGCGCCGCTGCAAGGCCTGAGCGCGCTGCCCGTCCCGCCGGCGGCGAAGACCGTCGCCGAGTTGCCGCCCGGCTCGAGCCCGGCGATGACCTATCGGATGGTTTCCCAGCAGGCGCCGGCAAATTCGATCGCCGACCTGCAGAGATCGTCGCTGGCTCCGGGACGTTAGCTTCACGATGACGCGTCGCTGGTTCGCGCTTTTCGCTCTGATCTTCTGTGTCGGGACGGCTGCGGCGACGCGCCCCGCCGCGGCGCAGACCGACCCCGTCGCCTTTGTCGGCCAGCTTGGCACCCAGGTGATTCAGGTGCTCGGACCGAGCGTGCCGCCGGCGGCCAGGGTGCAGCGTTTCCGCGATTTGCTCGGCGGCGATTTCGACCTTCCCGGCATCGCCCAGTTCGTGCTGGGCCGCTATTGGCGAGTCGCCACCCCGGAACAGCAGCAGCAATTCCTCGGGCTGCTGCAGGAATACCTGGCGCAGGCCTACGCCGGCCGTCTCGCGGAATATGCCGGCGAGCCGTTCCACGCGCTGAGCGCCCGCCAGGAAGGCGACGATACGATCGTTACCAGCGAGATCATTAAGAACGACGGCGGCAAGATCCGCGTCGATTGGTATCTGGTCAACAAGGGCAGCTGGAAGATCAGCGACGCCTATGTCGCCGGGGTCAGCATGAGGATCACCCAGCGCGACGAGTTTGCCTCGGTGATCCAGCAGGGCGGCGGCCAGATCCAATACCTGCTCGACCGGCTGCGGCAAAAAGTCGGCCGACAATAAGCCCGGCGCGAGCGCCACAAAATTCAGCGGAGACTCGCGAGCGGCACCTCGCTGGCTCACGGCCTCGTCGTAGATACCGCGACCTTGCCGTGGATTTGCGGAAACTCAGTTTCGCGTCAATGGCTTGTATTTGATGCGGTGCGGCTGCTCCGCCTCGGCGCCGAGGCGGCGGCGGCGGTCGGCCTCGTAATCGGCATAGTTGCCCTCGAACCACACGGTCTGGCTGTCGCCCTCGAAGGCGAGGATGTGGGTCGCGACCCGGTCGAGGAACCAGCGGTCGTGGGTGATGATGACCGCGCACCCGGGGTAGTCGAGCAGCCCCTCTTCGAGCGCGCGCAGCGTATCGACGTCGAGGTCGTTGGTCGGCTCGTCGAGCAGCAGCAGATTGGCGCCTTCCTTGAGCATCTTGGCGAGATGCACGCGGTTGCGCTCGCCGCCCGAGAGCTGCCCGACCTTTTTCTGCTGGTCGCCGCCGCGGAAGTTAAAAAGCGCGCAATAAGCCCGGCTGGCGAGCTTGCGGCGGCCGAGGTCGATCTCCTCCAGCCCGCCGGAAATCTCCTGCCACACCGTGTTGCCGGCGCCGAGCGTGTCGCGCGACTGGTCGACATAGCCGAGCTTCACCGTTTCCCCGATCCGGAAGCCGCCGGCATCGGCGCTTTCGGCGCCGGTGATCATGCGGAACAAGGTCGTCTTGCCGGCGCCGTTCGGGCCGATGACGCCGACGATGCCGCCGGGCGGCAGCCTGAAGTCCAACGATTCGATCAGCAACCGATCGCCGAACGCCTTCGATACCCCCTCGGCCTCGACCACGAGGTCGCCGAGCCGCGGCCCCGGCGGCAGTACGATCTGCGCATTGTCGGGCGCCTTCTCGCGCGACTGCGCGACCAGCTCCTCGTAGGCCTGGAGCCGCGCCTTGCTCTTCGCCTGGCGGGCGCGCGGGCTCTGCCTCACCCATTCCAATTCGCGTTCCAAGGTACGCTGCCGCGCCTCCTCCTGGCGGCCCTCTTGCGCCAGCCGCACCTGCTTCTGCTCGAGCCAGCCCGAATAGTTGCCCTCGTAGGGAATGCCGTGGCCGCGGTCGAGTTCGAGGATCCAGCCGGCGACCTCGTCGAGGAAATAGCGGTCGTGGGTGACCGTCACGACGGTGCCGGGATAATCCTTGAGGAACCGCTGCAGCCAGGCCACCGATTCGGCGTCGAGATGGTTGGTCGGCTCGTCGAGCAGCAACAGATCGGGCTTTTGCAGCAACAACCGGCACAGCGCCACCCGGCGCCGCTCGCCGCCCGACAGAGTGGCCACCGGCGTGTCGCCCGGCGGGCAGCGCAGCGCGTCCATCGCGATCTCGATGGTGCGGTCGAACTCCCAGGCGTCGAGATGGTCGATTTGCTCCTGCAACTCACCCTGCTCGGCGATCAGGTCGTTCATCTCCGCGTCGGACAATTCCTCGGTGAACCGCGCGCTGACCGCTTCGAAGCGCTCGACGAGGGCCTTGGTCTCGGCGAGACCCTCGCTGACATTGCCGAACACGTCCTTCGCCGAGTCGAGCGCCGGCTCTTGCCGCAGGTAGCCGACCGAGGCGCCTTCCGCCGCCCACGCCTCGCCGCCGAATTCCCGGTCCTCGCCGGCCATGATGCGCAGCAGGGTCGATTTGCCGGCGCCGTTGAGCCCGAGCACGCCGATCTTCGCACCCGGCAGGAACGACAGCCAGACGTCGCGCAGCACCTCGCGTCCGCCGGGATAGCTTTTCCCGAGACCCTTCATGACGTAGACGTACTGGTAAGCGGGCATTGGAGGACGTCGCCCATGCGGACACGACAAACGAGGGTGCGGGGTAGAGGTCGCGCGGTGACGCGTCAAGCCTCTTTCGAGCCGCAGAGCGGGCGCGCGCCGGCAGGCCGGCGATGAGCGCGGACACATTTATCAACATCACCCTGGCGATCCTGCTCGGCGCGCTGATCGGGTTCGAGCGGCAATGGAACCAGGGCATGGCCGGGCTGCGCACCAACGCGCTCGTCGCCTTCGGCTCGGCCTGCTTCGTGACGATCGGCACGCATGTCGGCAGCGACCGGGTAGCCGCGCAGATCGTCTCGGGCATTGGATTTCTCGGCGCCGGGGTCATCCTGCACGAGGGCCCGACGGTGCGCGGCCTCAACACCGCGGCGACGCTGTGGTGCGCGGCGGCGGTCGGCTCGCTGTGCGCCACCGGCTTGCGCTGGGAGGGTCTTTATGCCGGGTTCAGCGTGGTCGTGCTCAATATCGGCCTGCGCCACGTCCAGATCGCGATCCACCGCTATGCGCCCCATCCGGGCGATATCGAGACCCTCTACACCGTCGATATTTCCTGTGCCGCGGCCGAGGCCGCGACGGTTCAACTGCGATTTGTGCATGACGCCGCCGGGGCCGGGCTGCAGCTCAACACGCTCCATCAGGAACCGCTCGACGAGCCGGACGGCATGCAGCTCGTCGCCGAACTGGTTTCCCACAGCCGCCGCGACAAGCATTTCGACGCGCTCATCGCCAAGACCCGCGACCAGGCCGGCGTCAACTCGGTGCGCTGGGACCTCGCGACGCGCCGTGGCACGTAGGCGCACCGCCGGCTGCGACACGCCAAGTCTTGATCGTGCACTTTAGCGACCTTATGCTGCACCGCAGCATAAGGCTTGACCCCACGTAAGTAAGCGCTTACTTAGCGGTCTCATGGCAAACAGCAGGCTCGACAGCGACGACCGGCGCAGGGCGATCGTCACGGCGGCGGTGCCGCTCTTCGCGCGCAAGGGGTTCGCGGGCACGACGACGCGCGAGCTGGCGGCCGCGGCCGGCGTTTCCGAGGCGCTGCTGTTTCGCCACTTCCCGTCAAAGCAAGTGCTTTACCGCGAGATCCTGGCATTGGGCTGCGAGGGCGACCCGGCGCTCGAAAAACTGGCGACCTTGCCGGCTTCGACGGCGACCGCGATCAGCATCGTGCGCTTCATGGTTCGGCGTTTCGTGCTCGGTTGCGAGGACGAGCGTCGCGAGCTCGACCTGCGGATGCGGCTGATGCTGCATAGCTTCCTCGAAGACGGCGACTACGCCCGCGAACTCTTCGCCGCGATCGCGCCGCGGGTCGTGCCGCTGTTCACCGCCTCGCTCAAGGCGGCGGAGGCGGCGGGCGACCTCGCGCCGTTGCCGGCGAGCGGGGCCAACCGGTTCTGGTTCGCGCATCACGTCGCGGCGATGATGGCTCTCGCCTATTTGCCGCAACAAGGCGTTATCCCTTACGAGGGTGGGCTCGACCGGCTGGTCGAGGAAGCCAGCGATTTCATCCTGCGGGGGATCGGCATGACCGAGGCCGCGATTGCCGCCTCGCACACCGCGCAGCCGCCTCGGCAGGCGGCTGCGGATTAAAGCGGGGAGCACGTCATGGATGGCGAGATCAACCCTGGACTGCCGCGCGACATCGATCCCGGTGTCGTGCCCGCTATCGGCTTCGCGCCGGGAGGCGCTCATCCCACGCCGAGCCGGGCCAAGCGGGTTCGCTGGTTCGTCATCGTCGCGGTGCTGGTGGCGCTCGTCCTGGGCGGTCTCTACGGCTTCAGCACCTGGCGCCAGCGGATGATCCACACCTATTTGACCACTATGAAGCCGCCCCCGGCCGCGATCAGCGCGGTCGTGGCGACCAGCGAGGCGGTGCCGCATTTCGCCAGCGGGATCGGCTCGCTCGCGGCGGTGCTGCAGGTGACGGTGAGTTCCGAGATCGGCGGCCGAATCGTCGCGATCACCTTCGAATCGGGCGCCGCGGTCAAGGCCGGCGACAGACTGGCGCAGATCGACGACGGCCCGGATCGTGGCGATCTCGCCAACTACCAGGCTCAGGCGCGATACGCCGAAACTTCGCTGCAGCGCGCGAAAATCCTCGCCAGCCACCAGTACGGCACGCAGCAGACCGTCGATCAGACGCAAAGCCAGCTCGACCAGTCCAGCGCGATGATCCAAAAGACCCAGGCGGTCATCGGGCAAAAGGAGATCCGCGCGCCGTTCGGCGGCCGGCTCGGCGTGCGCCAGATCAATCTCGGTCAGTACCTCACCCCCGGCGCGGCGATCGTAAGCTTGACCGATCTGTCGACGCTCTACGTCAATTTCACGCTGCCGACGCAGATCGCCCCGCAGATCGCGGTCGGCCAGAAGGTCGACGTCAGCGCCGACGCGTTCCCCGGCCGCACCTTCATCGCATCGATCACCACGATCGAGCCGCAAATCTCGGCCAGCACGCGCACCGTCGCGGTGCAGGCGACGATGCCCAACCCGGACGAGGCATTGCTGCCGGGGATGTTCGTCAACGCCAAGGTGGTGCTGCCCAACGATGCCGATCAGGTGGTGCTGCCCGAGACCGCGGTCGACTACACGCTTTACGGCGACAGCGTCTATGTGATCCGCGCCGACGGCAACGACGCCGACGGCAAGCCGCTGTTGACGGCGCATCGCACCCCGGTCACCACCGGCTTGCGCTGGGACAACAAGGTGGCGGTGCTCACCGGGCTGAAACCGGGCGACCAGGTCGTCGCCGCCGGGCAGATCAAGGTGCAGGACGGCGCGCGCGTCAGCGTCACCGGCAACCCGCCGCCGCAGCCGCCGGCAAACCCGACCTTGCAGTAGGCGCCGCGCCATGAGGTTCACCGATCTCTTTATTCGCCGCCCGGTGCTGTCGCTGGTCATCAGCCTGCTGATCCTGCTGATCGGCGCGCGGGCGATGTACGGGCTGCAAATCCGGCAGTATCCAAAGCTGTCAAACACCACGATCACGGTGACGACGGCCTATCCGGGCGCGTCGCCCGACCTCATCGAGGGCTTCATCACCACCCCGATCGAGCAGGCGGTCGCCACCGCCGAGGGCATCGACTACCTGACCTCGTCATCGGTTCTCGGAACCAGCACGATCACCACGTACATCAAGCTCAATTACGACCCGAGCCAGGCGCTGACCGACATCATGGCCAAGGTGCAGCAGGTCAAATACCTGCTCCCGGCCGGGGCGCAGGATCCGATCATCCTGAAGGCGACCGGGCAGACGACAGCGGTCATGTATGTCGGCTTCTCCAGCCCGACCCTGCAGCCCGCGGCGATCTCCGATTATCTGACGCGGGTCGTGCAGCCGTTGATGGCGACGGTCGACGGCGTCGCCTCCGCCGACATCCTCGGCGGCCAGATTTTCGCGATGCGGCTGTGGCTCGATCCCGCGCGCATGGCCGCGCGCAGCATCACCGCCGATGACGTCGCCGCGGCGATCAAGGCCAACAATTATCAATCGGCGCCGGGTCAGGCCAAGGGCGCCTTCACCGTCACCAACGTCGTGGCCCAGACCGGGCTCACCGATGTCGACCAGTTCAAGCGGATGGTGGTCAAGTCGTCGAACGGCGCGCTGGTGCGCATGGAAGACATCGCCGAGGTCGAACTCGCCGCGCAAAGCTGGACCTCGAGCGTCGCGATGAACGGCCAGCACGCGGTCTTCGTGGGCATTCAGGCGACGCCGGACGGCAACCCGCTGACGCTGGTCGCCGGCGTACGCAAGCTCTTCCCCGAGATCGAGCGCACCCTGCCGCCCTCGGTCAAGATGCAGGTCGCCTACGATTCGACCAATTTCATCCGGGCCTCGATCGATGAGGTGCAATGGAGCCTCGGCCTGGCGGTCGCCATCGTCGTCGTCGTGATCTTCCTGTTCCTCGGCAGCTTCCGGTCGGTGGTGATCCCGATCGTCACGATCCCCTTGTCGCTGATCGGCGCTGGCATGGTCATGTCGGTGCTGGGGTTCAGCCTCAACCTGCTGACCCTGTTGGCGATGGTGCTGGCGATCGGCCTCGTCGTCGACGATGCGATCGTCGTCGTGGAAAACGTCTACCGCCATATCGAGGAGGGCAAGAGCCCGCCGCAGGCGGCGCTGATCGGCGCGCGCGAGATCGCCGGGCCGGTGATCTCGATGACGCTGACCTTGGCCGCGGTCTATGCGCCGATCGGGTTCCTGGGCGGCGTCACCGGAACGCTCTTCCGCGAATTTGCCTTCACGCTGGCCGGCGCGGTGATCATTTCTGGCGTCATCGCGGTCACTCTGACGCCGATGATGTGCTCGGTTCTCCTGAAGCACGGCGCGGCGGAGGGCGGCTTCGCCCGGCTGCTCGACCGGGGCTTCAACGGGCTGGCGAACTGGTACGGCCGCCGGCTCGAGCGCTCGCTCGACTATCGCCCGGTGACCGCGCTGTTCGCCGCCGCGGTCTTCGTCGCGCTCGGCTTTATGTACGTCAACACCAAGGCCGAGCTCGCGCCGGAGGAAGACCAGGGGGTGCTGTTCGCGCTGACCAAGGCGCCGCAATACTCGAACCTCGACTATCAGGACGCGTACGGCAGCGAGCTCGACAGGGCGATGACCTCGATCCCGGAGGCCGATCTGCGCTTTGTCGTCAACGGCCGCTTCGGGCCGAGCCAAGGGATCGCCGGGATGATCCTCAAGCCGTGGAACGAGCGCACCCGCTCGGCGCAGCAGATCAAGCCGATCCTGCAGGCGAAGATGAGCGCGGTCGAGGGGATGAACGCCTTCGTCTTTTCGCTGCCGTCGCTGCCCGCCTCGATCGGCGGCCTGCCGGTGCAGATGGTGATCGATTCCACCGGCGATTTCGTGACGATCTACAACGCGATGGAGAAGATCAAGGACGCCGCGCGCAAAAGCGGGCTCTTTATCGTCGTCGACAGCGACCTTGCCTTCAACCAGCCGACGATCCGCGTCGACATCGACCGCTCCAAGGCCAACGAGCTCGGCATCACGATGCAGTCGATCGGCGACACCTTGGCGCTGCTCGTCGGCGAGAATTACGTCAACCGCTTCAACCTCTCCGGCCGCTCGTACGAGGTCATCCCGCAAGTGCCGCGTCTCGACCGGCTCAACCAGGACACGCTCACCCACTATTATGTGAATTCGTCCGCCGGCCAGCCGGTGCCGCTGTCGAACCTGGTCAAGGTTTCGACGACCACCGCGCCCAATTCGCTCAGCCGCTACAACCAGCTCAATGCCGCGACCTTCTCGGCGGTGCCGATGCCCGGCGTGACGATTGGCCAGGCGGTCGATTTCCTCGAACAGCAGGCCAAGACCCTGCCGGCCGGGTTCGGCCACGACTACCTCTCCGATTCGCGGCAGTATGTGCAGGAGGGTCACGCGCTGGTTGTCACCTTCGTCTTCGCGCTCGTTATCATCTTCCTGGTGCTGGCGGCGCAATTCGAGAGCCTGCGCGACCCGTTCGTGATCCTCGTCAGCGTGCCGCTGTCGATCTGCGGCGCGCTGTTCCCGCTGTTCCTCGGGCTGGCGACGATGAACATCTACACCCAGGTCGGGCTGGTGACGCTGATCGGTCTGATCAGCAAGCACGGCATCCTGATGGTCGAGTTCGCCAACCAGCTGCAGGTGAACGAGGGCCTCGACCGGCGCCGCGCCATCGAGCGCGCCGCGCGGGTCCGGCTGCGCCCGATCCTGATGACAACCGCGGCGATGGTCGTCGGCCTGGTGCCGCTGGTGACCGCGACCGGCGCCGGCGCGGCGAGCCGCTTCTCGATCGGCATCGTCGTCGTCGCCGGCATGTCGATCGGCACCCTCTTCACCCTCTTTGTGCTGCCGGCGGTCTACACCGTGGTGGCGAAGGACCACGCCGCCGCGGCGCATTCGGTCCGGGCGCGCGAACTGGCTCAGGTTACCTGACGGCTCTGCCGGAAGAGCCGCGCCGTCAGCAGCACCGCCACCGTCGCCAGGCCCAGCACGAAGCCCCACCACAGCCCCGTCGGTCCGACTCCGAGCGGAAACGCCAGCGCCCACCCGCCGGCGAAGCCGACCGCCCAGTAGCCGAGCCCGGCGAGCAGCATCGGCACTGTCGTGTCCTCGTAGCCGCGCAGCGCGCCGGCGGCGACGGTCTGCATCCCGTCGACGATCTGGAACAGCGCCGCGATCTTCAGGAACTCGAGCGCAAACCCGACCAAAGCGGCGTTGGCCGGGTCGCCGGCCGCCACATAGGCGCCGACGATCGGCCGCGTCAGGGTCCACAGCGCGACCGCCGACGCCGCCATGAACAGCATTCCCAAACCGAGCGCGACATAGCCCGCGTTTACCGCATCGCGCGGTTTGCCGGCGCCGCGCTCGGCGGCAATCCGTACCGTCGCCGCCTGGCCGATCCCGAGCGGCACCATGAACGAGATGCTGGCGACGTTGATCGCGATCTGGTGCGCGGCGAGCGCGTCGGCGCCGAACAGCCCCATCACCGCCGCCGAGAAGACGAACACCCCGATCTCGAGCGCCTGCATGCCGCCGATCGGCAGCCCCAGCGCCAGGATGCGGCGGATGTCGCCGACGATTACCGCCGGCGCGGCGCGCAGCCGGCGCGCCGGGTCGTCGCGCGGCACCGCCCACAGCGCCGCCGCCAGCCCGAGGAACATCAGCCACTGATTGAGCGCCGAGGCGTAGGCGCAGCCGACGAGGCCGAGGCGCGGCGCCCCGAGATGACCGAAAATCAAAATCCAGTTGAGCCCGACAAGGGTCGGCACGCAAAGCGCCAGCACGATCATCACCGCCCGCGCCCGCGACAGCGAGGCAAGCAGGCTGCGCAGCACCGCGAAGCCGAGAAACCCCGGCGTCCCCCAGGCGACGGCGCGCAGGAAGCGCCCGATCTCGCGCGCCAGCGCCGGGTCGTAGCCGAGCAGGTCGAGCAGCCGGTCGGCGACCATCATCGCGCCCACCACCAGCGGCACCAGCAGCACGGCGAGGACGAGCCCGCTGCCGGCGACCGTTCCCGCCGCGCGCCGGTCGCCGGCGCCGATCGCAAAGGCGGAGAGCGGCGCCACCGCGTTGAGCACGCCCTGGCAAATGACCGCGCTGACAAAATAAAACCCGCCGCCGAGCCCGACCGCGGCCAGCGGCACGCCGCCCAGCGAGCCGATCATCACCGTGTCGGTGACCCCCATCGCGATCTGCGCGAGGTTGGCCGCCGCCAGCGGCGCCGCGATCGCGAGCGTCGCGCGGATCTCGGTACGGATTGCCGCGGGCATAAATGCACGGAAGATGTGGAAGTGCCGGCGGTCTCCTAACGGCCGCGCCGGTCGTGGTCAACTACCGCGGGCAGCGACGCGGCGTAACAGGCTTTACGCGTGGACCGCGTTCTCTCGGTGCGAGGCGGCGAGCTTGTCGCGCATGGCTGCGCCGCCGCCCTATCCGGCTCTTGCGGTTTGCTTCGCTCCCGCGATCGCCCTAGATTCGGGTCATGGAACTGCCGACGGAGGATGCGCGATGACCTACACGATCACGCCGCTGACGCCGCATACGGGGGCCGAGGTGACGGGCCTCGATCTCTCGCAGCCGATCGACGCGGAGACCAAGGCCGCGCTCAACCGCGCCTGGGCCAAGCACCATGTGCTGGTGGTTCGCGACCAGAAATACCAGCCGGCCGATTTCATCCAGGCCGCGCAGGTGTTCGGCGAACTGCAGCCGCACGACAAGAAGGACCACCATATCCCGGGATTCCCGGAGATGTACTACGTCACCAACCAGGAATTCCTCGGCACCAGGCGGATGATCCCGGGCGAGACCTTTCACACCGACCACTCCAACCACCCGGCGCCGCCCAAGGCGACGATCCTCTACCCGGTCGAGCTGCCGAGCAAAGGCGGCGACACGCAATACGCCAACATGCACCTCGCCTACGACGAGCTCTCCGAGGCGATAAAAAAGAAGATCGACGGGCTCAGGGCGGTCCACGTCTATCTCAGCAAATACAGCCCGCGCCCATTGAAGCCGTTAAACGACGAGAGCCTCAAGGCGCTGCCGCCGCCCGGCATCCACCCCTTGGTGCGCGTCCATCCCGACAACCGGCGCAAGGCGCTGTTCATGAACCCGGTGCGGATCGAGTCGATCATCGGCATGCCCGACGACGAGGCGCTCGACCTCGTCACCGAACTGATGACCCATGCGACGCAGCCGAAATACGAATACCGCCACCAATGGCGCCGCGGCGACATGGTGATTTGGGACAACCGCAGCGTCCTGCATAAGGCCAACCCGGATTACGACATGAACGAGAAGCGCTACCTCTACCGCCTGATGCTCAAAGGCGAAGCGCCGATCCCCGTCGCGCAGGCGGCGTAACGCAGGCGGCATAAGCACGGGGGCGAGAACGAATCGGAATTTACTTTTTCGATTCATCCCTCATGTGGACCCCACAGCCTCGGCGGAAACCACCGACCTCAAAGCTGAACAACGTGCTTGGATTCGACGATTAGGCCGCCGCCGCGTCCGTCTTTGTGGCGGGCAGCGTCCGGCGAACGGCGAACGTCGCGCTTGCCGGCAGGGTCACCGTCGCGGTGGTGCCGGCATCGAGCCGGCTGGCGAGCGTCAGATCGCCGCCGTGCAGTCGCACCAACGCGCGCGCCAGCGACAGGCCAAGACCGGTGCCCTGCTGGCGGCGCGCCTCGATCGCATTGGCGCGGCCGAACGGCTCGAACGCGACCCGCAAATCTTCGACGGACATGCCGATCCCGGTATCGGCGATCTCGATCGCGACCCCGCCGTCGTCGCGAGCGACAAAGCGCAGATCGATCCGGCCGCCCGGCAACGTGTACTTGATCGCGTTCGACAGCAGGTTGACCAGCACCTGCTTTAGCGCCCGCGGATCGACGTTGAGGTCGGGACAGGTGGGGAGCCCGGAGGTCGCCAGCGCGATGTCGCGCCGGTTCGCCAGCAGTTCGACGAGATCGAGCGCGGAGCGCGCCAGCGCGGCCCCCGACATCCGGATCGGCGCCATCTCCATCTTGCCGGCCTCGAGGCGCGAATTGTCGAGCAGGTCGTTGATCAGCGACAGCAGATGCGATCCGGCGTCGTGGATCAGCCCGGCATATTCGAGGTAACGCGAATTGGCGACGGGGCCGAACATCTCCTGCCGGATCGCCTCGGAAAACCCGAGGATCGCACTGAGCGGCGTACGCAGCTCGTGCGTCGCCTGCGCGAAGAACTGCGACTTCGTGCGGCTCAATTCGTCGGTGCGGGCGGCCGCCGCGGCGGTGGCCGCCAATTTGTCGCGCAACTCGCGCTCGGTTCCGGCGTGCCGCGCGCTATCGCGCTCGGCGGTATTGAGGCGGCCGATCAGCAGGGCGAGGAGAGCGAGGACCCCGGTCACCCCGATCACCGATATCGCCACGAACGGCCAGGCGTCCGGCTCAGCGGCGCTTGCAAGCGAGGAGGGCGCCGCCTCGACAGCCGAGCGGTCGACCGCGACCAACGCGATGCCGCCGATTTTGCCGTCGGCGCCGAGCCAGGGGCGCGCCAATCCCGCCAGCATTGCGTCGCTGTCGCCATCACGCACCGGCGGGGTCACCAGCAGGGCCGCGCCGGGCCTCTCCGCAGCCTGTTTCGCGGCGTCGGCGCCGAGATCGGCCAACACCGCGTCCTCGATCCCGCCGTCACTGCGCAGCAGCAGCATGCCCGTCGGATCGTAAAGGGCGGCGGTGCGCGTTCCCGCCATCAGCGGCGGGATCCGGTCGAGCAGGCGTTGGGCCGGCTCGTCGGCCGAATTCCGGCCGATTGCGGCAAGCTGATCGAGGATGCGCCGCTCGCGATCGAGCGCCGTGCGCGCCGCCTCGGCGGCGGCGGCTTGGGCGCGGCCCTCATCGCTCCGGCGGTCGGTCGCGCCGATCGCCGCCAGCGCGGCAAAGCCGACGATCGCGAGCGCCGCCAAGGCGGCGATCGCCCCATGCCGGCGCAGCAGCTCCGCGGCGCGGCGCGTGTCTATGAGGCGAAACATCATCCAGACTGCGTCCCGGCCATCCAGGCTCGTTCGCCAAACAATCTCGCATTAAGGTTAATTTTGAGTTTAAGGCGATGCATTGGCGCGGACGCAGGCATAGACGGCGGTATTGTCCTTGGCGCTGCGCAAGACCGGCTGGCGCTCGTATTGCGCGCAGTGCCGGCGGGCGAGCGGCATCGTCTCGGCCACGTCGCCGACATAGCTGATCGAGACCCCCTCGGCGTTGCCGAACAGTGTGACGTCCTGATGCGGGAGGCAGCCGCCGAGCCCCGCCGCGAGAGCTATTCCGCAAAGCCAACGCACCGCGCCGCACCTCATCCGCGCCTCCCCGGCGTCCCGCCGCGTCAGCTTGGCGGCTGCGCCGGAAGCTGTCGACTCCCCCCGGCAGGCGGGCAGTCGATTGGCGGGTAGTCGATTGGCGGGCGGGGCTTTCCCGCACCGAGGCGGTTCCGTAAGATCACGGGATGACCGAACCGGCCGAAAGGGCTTGCGCCCTGACCCTTCGCACCCCCTACCTGATGTTCATCGGCGACGCCCCTGACCAGCTCGCCGCCAAGACCGCCGCCGGCGTCGCCCATTGGCGGCCGGAGGCTTGCCTCGGGCAGCTGCGCCTGCCGGGCTGCCGGGCTGATCTGCGGCTCCCCGACATGACGATCGGAGAGGCCGCCGCCGCCGGCGTCAAGACCGTAATCGTCGGCACCACCAACCGCGGCGGCGTTCTCGGCGACGGCTGGGAGAAATTGCTGGTGCAGGCGCTCGAACTCGGCATGGATCTGGCGAGCGGCCTGCACCACCGGCTCGCCGACATCCCGGTATTGCGCGACACGGCGGCGCGTTGCGGCCGGCAGATCGCCGATGTCCGCCACCCGACCCGCGAGTTCCAGGTCGGCAACGGGCTCAAGCGGCCCGGCAAGCGGCTGCTGACCGTCGGCACCGACTGCTCGATCGGCAAGATGTTCACCGCGTTGGCGATCGAGAAGGAGATGCGCCGGCGCGGCATGAAGGCCGATTTCCGCGCCACCGGCCAGACCGGCATCCTGATCGCCGGCGACGGGGTGTCGATCGACGCGGTCGTCTCCGATTTCGTCTCGGGCGCGGTCGAATTTCTGTGTCCGGAAAACGAGCCCGACCATTGGGACGTGATCGAGGGGCAAGGTTCGCTGTTCCACGCTTCCTATGCCGGGGTGACGCTTGGCCTCATCCACGGCTCGCAGCCGGACGCGCTTGTCGTCTGCCACGAGCCGACCCGTGCCCATATGCGCGGCCTGCCGACGTACAAATTGCCCGATCTGCGGGAATGCATCGACGCCAACCTCGCCGCCGCGCGGCTGACCAACCAGGCGGTGCGCTGCGTCGGGCTCAGCGTCAATACCGCCGGGCTCGACCCCGAAGCCGGGCGCGATTATCTGCGCCGGACCGAGGCGCGGCTCGGCCTGCCATGCGTCGATCCGGTGCGCACCGGCGTCGGGCCGCTCGTCGACAAGCTGCCCGCCTGAGCCGACATGGCGCCGCACCCGCAGCGTTTGAGCGTCAGCCGCCGGTCGTTTCCGCTCGCCCAGCCATTCGCGATCTCGCGCGGCAGCAAGACGGCCGCCGAGGTGGTCGTCGCCGAGCTCTACGACGGCGATTTCCGCGGGCGCGGCGAGTGCGTGCCCTATCCGCGCTACGGCGAGAGCGTCGACAGCGTCATCGCCGCGCTCGAGGCGATGAAGGGTGCGGTCTTTTCCGGACTCGACCGCGAGGCCCTGCAGCACGCGATGCCGGCCGGCGCGGCGCGCAACGCGCTCGATGCCGCGTTCTGGGACATCGAGGCCAAACGCTCGGATTGCCGCGCCAGCGACCTCGCCGGGCTCGGTCCGCTAAAGCCGGTGGTGACCGCCTACACCCTCTCTCTCGACACCCCCGAGCGGATGGGCGCGGCCGCGGCGGCGCAGCGCAGCCGGCCGCTCTTGAAGCTGAAGCTGACCGGCGCCGGCGACCTCGAACGCGTGCGCGCGGTGCGCCACAACGCGCCGGCCGCCCGCCTGATCGTCGACGCCAACGAAGGCTGGTCCGTGCGTCATTTCGAGGAGCTGTCGCCGGTGCTGGCGACGCTCGGCGTCGAGCTCATCGAGCAGCCGCTCCCGGCCGGCGACGACGCGGCGCTCGCCGAACTGCCGCATCCCGTCCCGGTCTGCGCCGACGAAGCCTGCCATACCGCCGGCGATCTCGAACGGCTGGTCGGCAAGTACGATGCTATCAATATCAAACTCGACAAGACCGGCGGCTTGACCGCGGCGTTGGCGCTGGCCAAAGCGGGGCGCGAGCACGGCTTCACGCTGATGGTCGGCTGCATGATCGGCACCTCGCTGGCGATGGCGCCGGCGATGCTCGTCGCCCAGCAGGCCAGCGTCGTCGATCTCGACGCGCCGTTGCTGCTCGCCGCCGACCGGAACCAGGGGCTGCGCTACGACGGCAGCACAGTCTATCCGCCGGAACCGGGGTTGTGGGGTTGAGCGACCCGGCCCAAACGATGCTTAATCTTGCGCCGCAGCGATTGGATGAGGGCATCGCGGCGCTCGCCGGCGAGCCGGTTTTCGCCGCGATCCTCGCGCGTGCCGGACCGCCGCGCTTCCGGCGGCGGCGCAACGGGTTCGAGACGCTGCTGCACATCATCCTCGAGCAGCAGGTCTCGATCGACGCGGCGGCGGCGATGTTTCGCCGGCTGCACGGCTTGCTGCCGGAGCTGACCCCGGCGTCGTTCCTCACCCTCGACGAGGCCAATTTGCGCCTGTGCGGGTTCAGCCGGCAGAAGGCATCCTACGGGCGCGGCCTCGCCGCTTGCGTCGAGAGCGGCGCCCTCGACTTCGCCCGGCTCGCCGCGACCGGCGACGACGAGGCGCTGGCGACGCTCGTCGCGCTCAAGGGCATCGGCCGCTGGAGCGCCGAGATCTATCTGATCTTCGCGCTAGGTCGCGGCGATATCTGGCCCGCCGCCGATCTCGGGCTGCAGCTTGGCGTGGCGGCCGAACTCGGCCTGACTGCCCGCCCCGGCGAGCGCGAGCTGCGCGCGATCGGCGAGCGCTGGCGGCCGTGGCGCTCGGTCGCGTCGTGCCTGTTCTGGCAATCCTACCTGCACGCGCGCAACCGCGCCGCGCCGGTCCTGCCGGCGGAGTTGTACGCCTGAGGTCTACGATTTCGGCAGGGTGATGACCTGGCCGGGATAGATCAGATTGGGATCGCGGATATGCGTCTTGTTCGCCGAATAGATCACCGTGTAATGCGTGCCCTCGCCATAGGCCTGACGCGCGATCACCCATAGCGAATTGCCGCGCCGCACGGTGTAGCGCCCGGTAGACGCCGCGCCGCTCTGGGCGGCCGCCGGCGCCTCGAGCGATTCGGCGACGCGCTGGGCGACCGAGCCGTCCGCCGCCAGCTGGTCGATCCGAAGCTCGGCCTTGCCGGTGGCTTGCGGCCGCGGCGCGACCACCGACCATTTGCCGTCGGCGCCGGCGGTGGCACTGGCGAGCGGCTGGTTTTCGGCATAGAGACGCAGCGTCGCGCCGGGGCTTGCATGTCCCGACAGCATCAGCTCGCCCTTGCCGTTGTACTCGGCGGTGTCGAGCGACAGGTTTCCCTCGCGTGCGTTCGGGGTCTGCAGCGCCTGCGCCGGTTCGCTGGCGCTCCCCGGCAGCAGCACCGCAACGGTGCCTGGGGCGCTTGCGCCGGAATTGGGCGGGGCCACCGCCAGGGCGATGGTGTCGCTCGACCGGATCTTGGCGCCGGTGGCGGGGTCGGTGGCTTCGACGCTCAGCTGGCGCTCACCCGGGGTCATCGGGTTGGTCGGCAGCAGCACCCATTCGCCGCGCTTATCGGCCGTCACCTCACCCAATTTGTGGTCGCCGTCGAATACGTCGACCTTGGCGCCCGGCGCGGCGCGGCCCGCGATCACCGCATGCCCGCCGGGATCGACCTTGACGATGTCGAAGCTCGGCGCGGCCGGCGCAGAAGCCGGCGCCGCCGGCGGCGGGGCGGTCGGTTGCGGCGGGGCGCTCCCCTGCTGTTGGGCGCTCGCCTGCTGTTGGGCGCTCGCCTGCGGTTGGGCGCTCGCCTGCGGTTGGGCGCTTGCCTGCGGTTGGGCGCTTACCTGCGGTTGGGCGCTCGCCTGTGGTTGGGCACTTCCTTGCGGCGCGGCGGCCCCCGGCGGCGGCGACTGGGGCAGGATATTGGGCGAGATGACGTTGCCGTTCCACAGGAGGAACGCCACCCCGGCGACCACGACGGCCCCGCCACCCAGCAAGATCACAAGATTTCGCACCGATCGCCCCCGCGCCTTCGGATGCGGCGGGAGTTTAGGTCGCGCCCAGCCCGCTTGCAATCGCGCCTTGTTGGGAGGAAGAGGAGGCGGCAATCGAGCACGGCAACTGGCGGCGCGGCGGCCAATGGAGAAAATTGGGCGGCTTTGTGTTTATTGCGGCTCTTCGCCTGGAAGCGACCCGCGCTATCAGGCGGCCGCGAGCGAGCTCGGCGCCGGGCTTGCGGCGCGCGGCATCGAGCTCGTCTATGGCGGCGGCCGCAACGGACTGATGGGCCGCGTCGCCGACGCGGTGCTGGCCGGCGGCGGCCGGGTGACCGGGGTCATTCCGGTGCATCTGCGGCATCGCGAAGTGGCGCATACCGGTTTGACCGAACTCGTCGTCGTCGCCGACATGCATCAGCGCAAGCAGGCCATGGCCGAGCGGGCGGATGCGTTCGCGGTGCTGCCGGGCGGGGTCGGCACGCTCGACGAGGCGGTCGAGATCCTCTCCTGGCGCCAGCTCGGTCTGCATCAAAAGCCGATCTTCATCGTCGATATCGCCGGCTATTGGTCGCCGCTCGCGGCGTTGTTCGAGCACATCGCCACGTCGAGCTTCGCCGCTCCATTGGTGCCGGCCCTCGCCCGCTTTGTACCCGATGTCGCCGCACTGTTCACGGCGTTCGCGGAATAGACTGGCGCTTTCGACGATATCCCCTGAAACGGTGGATAAGGTTGTGGAGAAGCGCTTCGGAGTCGTCCATCGGCGAACAAGGCCAAGAATGGCGACGGATTGCTTAAAAATTGGGCATAGTTTTCTATCCCCTTGTATTAAATGGAAACCGTCGCGCCTATGGTTACAAAAGTATAAACCGTTCGTAACAAACGGTTGTGGCGTTTGCCGCCTGTTTAAATTTCAAACGCCGCGTAGCGGGATCGGCGCTCTGTTAATAACTCCCTTGCATTGGAGCCTTGCGCCTCGGGGCGCCCGCTTGCCTCGCCGCGGCCTCGCCACTATCGTGCCGCGCTTCAAATGACCCGGCCGCCGCGCCGCCTTTGAGGATGATTTCGATGCCGAAAATCAAGGTGAAGAACCCCATCGTCGAGCTCGACGGCGACGAGATGACACGCATCATCTGGAGCTTCATCAAGAACAAGCTGATCCTGCCGTATCTCGACATCGAGCTGAAATACTACGATCTCGGCATGGAGAGCCGCGACGCGAGCGACGACCAGATTACCGTCGACGCGGCCAACGCGATCAAGCAATACGGCGTCGGCGTCAAATGCGCCGGCATCACCCCCGACCGCGGGCGGATGACCGAGTTCCACCTGAAGCGGATGTACCGCTCGCCGAACGGCACGCTCCGCAACATCATTGGCGGCACGATCTTCCGCGAGCCGATCATCTGCAAGAACGTGCCGCGCCTGGTGCCGAACTGGACCCAGCCGATCGTCATCGGCCGCCACGCCTATGGCGATCAGTACGCCGCGACCGATTTTGTCGTCGAAGGCGCCGGCGAGCTGACCATGGTGTTCAAGCCGGCGGGCGGTGGCGAGCCGATCGTCCGCAAGGTGTTCGACTTCAACGGCCCTGGCGTCGCTATGGGCATGCACAACCTCGACGACTCGATCAAGGGCTTCGCCCAATCCTGCTTCAACTTTGCCTTGACGCGCGGCTGGCCGCTGTTCCTGTCGACCAAGGACACCATCCTCAAGGCCTATGACGGCCGCTTCCGCGACCTCTTCCAGGAGGTCTACGAGAGCGAGTTCGAGGCCAAGTTCAAGGGCAAGAACCTGACCTACGAGCACCGCCTGATCGACGACATGGTCGCGCTGGCGCTCAAATGGAACGGCGGCTTTGTCTGGGCCTGCAAGAACTACGACGGCGACGTGCAGTCCGACACGCTGGCGCAGGGCTTCGGCTCGTTGGGCATGATGACCTCGGTGCTGCTGACCCCCGACGGCAAGACGGTCGAAGCCGAGGCGGCGCACGGCACGGTCACCCGCCACTACCGCCAGCACCAGCAGGGCAAGGAAACCTCGACCAATCCGATCGCCTCGATCTTCGCCTGGACCCGCGGCCTCAAGTATCGCGGCGCCTTCGACAACTCCCCCGAAATCGTCAAATTCGCCGAGACACTGGAAAAAGTCTGCGTCGAGACGGTCGAGAGCGGCGACATGACCCGCGACCTCGCGCTCCTGATCCGGGCGGACCATCCGTGGCTCACCACCAACCAGTTCCTCGACAAGCTCGACGCCAATTTGCGGAAGGCGATGGGCTGACGTATTGCTCTCCACCCTCGTGCGGAGAGCGGCGATTCCGCCTAAGCGGAAACTGATTTAGACTGTCCTCGCTTTTCGCGGGAGGACGGCGCGATGCGGCGGCTGTTCGCATTGATGGTCGGGTTGGCGCTGCTGGCGGCGGGCGCCGCGCGCGCCGCCGAAGATTCTGCCGCTATGCCGCAAATGACCGGGTGGTTCGAGCGTGCGGCCGGCCGGCTGCAGGCCGAGGCGGTCTCGGATGTCTCGATGGCGCCGGATGTGTGGTCGGCGCTCGACCGCGAATGGCGCTCGTTCGACCGCGCCGGCTCGGCCGCCGGCGTGCTTGCCGATATCGGCTGGGTCGCCCTCGCCACCCTCGTCGCGCTGACCGTCGAGACCGTCGTGAGCCGGCTCGCCGGGCGCCGGCCGCGGCGGCGGATCACCGCGCGCGACGACGGCCCGCGCCTCATCGACCTGCTTGGCCTGGTCGCCGCCGATCTCGCGGGATTGGCCGCGTTTTACGGTGTCTTCAGCGCCGAGGAGCGGCATTTCCTTCCCGCCGCCGGCATCACCCCGGTCTTGGCGCTGTTTTCCGCGAATGTGCTGATCCGGTGGCGCGTCGTGGCGGTGGTCAGCCGGGCGATCCTGCGGCCGAGCGACCGGACGGCCCGGCTGATCGACGTTGCCGACGCCGAGGCGGGCGGCCTCAGCCGGTTTCTGTCCAGTGCGATTTTGGCGATCATCGTGCTTGTCGCGTTCGGCCGCTATGGGCTGATGGACGAAGACAGCGGCGCGCCGCACGTCATCAGCCTGATCAACGCCGTGCTGGTCTGCGGCCTCTATGTGCTGATCGTGTTCCGCGCCCGCGGCGCCACCGAGGCGCTGATCCGCGGCCGGCGCAGCGGCGGGATTGTCGCCATGCTGCGCGATGGGCTGGCGCGCGCCTGGGTGGCGGTCGCGCTGACCCTGGTCGCCGGGCTGTTCGTGTTCTTCGTCGCCGGCTTGTCGCTGGGGCTGCTGTCCTATTACCACGCGGCGATATCGACGCTCGGCATCCTCTTCGTCCTCATTGTGCTCGATCGCCTGACCGAGCGCGGGTGGCACGATTCCGAGAAGTTGAGGCTGGGGGCGGACCGGCTGCGGATTCGCGCCATCCACCGCATCCTGCGCGCCGCCGGGCTGGTGATCGCGGCGATGACCGTGATTTGGGTCTGGAACGGGACGCTCGAGATGTCCGCGACCGCCTCGAATGCGGTGATGCAGTCGGTCGGGGCCGCAATCGGCACGCTGTTCGTCGCCTTTGTCGTCTGGGAGCTGGTGAGCCTCGCGATCGATAGGCATCTCCAGGACATGGGCGGCGGCCCCAGCGTGCCGGGGGTCGACGATGACGATTTGGCCGCGCCGGCCTCGCGGTTGCAGACCGTCCTGCCGCTGTTGCGGGCCGCCTTCGCCGTGGTGATCGGGGTGCTCGCGGCCTTGGTTGTCTTGTCGCGGCTCGGGGTCGACACCGCGCCGCTGATCGCCGGCGCCGGCGTCTTTGGCCTTGCCGTGTCGTTCGGTTCGCAATCGCTGGTGCGCGACATCATCTCCGGCCTCTTCTACATGTGGGACGACGCGTTCCGGGTCGGCGAATACATCGATACCGGGCGCCTCAAGGGCACGGTCGAGACCTTGGGGATCCGTTCGGTTAAATTGCGCCACCAGAACGGGCCGCTGCACACGATTCCCTACGGCCAACTGGGCGCGGTGACCAATCTCAGCCGCGACTTCGCGACGATAAAGTTCAACCTCCGCTTCGAGACCGGCACCGATATCGAGCTGGTGCGCAAGACCGCGAAGCAGGTCGGCCTCGCCGCGCAGGACGATCCCGAGATCGCCGCCGAGATCATGCTGCCGCTGAAGCTGCAAGGCATCGCCGAGGTTGCCGACAACGCGCTCGTGCTGCGCTTCAAATTCACCGCCCGGCCGGTCAAGCCGAGCTGGGTGCAGCGCGAATATCTGAAACGCCTGGTCCGGGCGTTCGCCGAGAAGCGCATCGTCTTCGCTTCGGGCGCGATGATGCTGCAGACCGCGCCGCCATTCGCCCCGGAAGCCGCGCCGACGGCCGCCGCGCGCACCGTATCGCTCGATGCCGCAGTCTTGCCCGAAGCGGCATCGTAGGAAGGAGAAAGCCCATGCGTATCGGCGTATTCTATTTCCCGGTCGATTACGGCATCGACATTTCCGAACTGGCCCGGGCCCTCGAGGAGCGCGGGTTCGCCTCGCTCTACGTGCCCGAGCACACCCATATCCCGACCAGCCGCAAGACGCCGTTCGGCGGCGGCGGCGAATTGCCCAAGCGCTATTCGCATACCCACGACCCGTTCGTCGCGCTCAGCTTCGCCGCGGCGGCGACCAAGAAGCTGATCCTCGGCACCGGCATCTGTTTGATCCCGGAGCGCGACCCGATCGTCACCGCCAAATGCGTCGCCAGCCTCGACCAAATGTCGGGTGGCCGTTTCGTCTTTGGCATTGGCGGCGGCTGGAACGTCGAGGAGATGGAAAACCACGGCGCCCAGTACAAAACCCGCTTCAAGCTGATGCGCGAGCGCATCCTGGCGATGAAGGCGATGTGGTCCCAGGAGGAAGCCGCCTACCACGGCGAGATGGTCGATTTCGATCCCATCTGGTCCTATCCGAAACCGGCGCAGAAGCCGCATCCGCCGATCCTCCTGGGCGGCGAGACCGACTACACGCTGCGCCGCGTCGTCGAATACTGCGACGGCTGGTTTCCGCGGCCGCAGCGCGGCTGGGACATCCGCCACGAGCGCGACCGCCTGAAGAAGATGGCCGACGCGCACGGCCGCGACTTCGCGGAGCTGTTCATCTCCGTGTTCCGCGCCCCGCCCGACGCCGCGGTGCTGGCGGATTACCGCGAGGCGGGCATCCAGGAGGCGGTGCTCGAAATCCCCGACCAAAGCCGCGGCGAGATCCTCAAGCTGCTCGATCAATACGCCCCGCTGCTATTGACCTGACGGTCATTGCGAGGAGCGCAGCGACGGAGCAATCTCGTTGGGTAAGCCTCGGTCGGCGCGAGATTGCTTCGCTACGCTCGCAATGACATCGTGGCAACCGAGACTTTATTTGGGAGAAACCGCCGATGCGGGTCAGCATTCTTGACGATTACCAGGGCGTCGCGCTCGACATGGCCGATTGGTCGGCGGTGCGCGGGCGCGGCATCGACATCGCGGTCGAGCGTTTCCCGTTCGCCGACGAGGACGCCGCGGTGCGCGCGCTCGCCGACAGCGAGATCGTCTGCGCGATGCGCGAGCGCACGCCGTTTCCGAAGGCGCTGCTCGACCGCCTGCCGAAACTGAAGCTCCTCATCACCACCGGCATGCGCAACGCCTCGTTCGACATGACGGCGCTGCAGGCGAAAGGCGTCACCGTGTGCGGCACCGGCGGCCCCGCTAATGCTCCCGGGGGCGGCGGCAACGAGGACACCGCCGAACTCGCCTGGGGGCTCATCCTCGGCGCGATGCGGCGGATCGCCGAGGACCATGCCTTGATGCGCCAGGGCGGCTGGCAGACCCGCATCGGCCATCGCGTCGCCGGCAAGACCATCGGCCTGTTGGGCCTCGGCCGGCTCGGCGGCGCGGTCGCCCGCGTCGGCCTCGCCTTCGAGATGAAGGCGATCGCCTGGAGCCAGAACCTGACCGCCGAAAAGGCCGCCGCGCAGGGCGTCGAGCGCGTCGAGAAGGACGAATTGTTCCGCCGCGCCGATGTGCTGTCGGTCCATTTGGTGCTGAGCCCGCGCAGCCGCGGCCTCGTCGGCGCGCGCGAAATCGGGCTGATGAAGAAGAGCGCGGTGCTGGTCAACACCTCGCGGGGGCCGATCGTCGACACCGAGGCGGTTATCGGCGCGTTGAAGGAGAGCCGGCTCGCCTATGCCGGGTTCGATGTCTACGACAAAGAGCCGCTGTCCGCCGACCACCCGTTGCGCACCGCGCCCAACGTGATCCTGACCCCGCATATCGGCTACGTCACCGACGAGAATTACCGCGGCTCCTACCCGCAGATCGTTGAGAACATCGTCGGCTTCCTCGACGGCAGGCCGCAGCGGGTCATCGGCGGGTAGACAGGCTGCGTTCTCATGACGAACGGCGAGCTCCTGGTCCGGCCCTCGCGCGACGAGGATGTCGCCGCGATCGCCGCGGTCTATGCGCATCATGTGCTGCATGGCCTTGCGTCGTTCGAGGAGGCGCCGCCGGGCGAGGCGGAGATGGCGCGCCGCCGCGCCGAGCTTGTGGCGCGCGATTTCCCCTATTTCGTCGCCGAGCGCGCCGGCACGGTGGTGGGTTATTGTTACGCCGGGCCGTATCGAGCGCGCATCGGCTACCGGTTCTCGGTCGAGGATTCGATCTACATCGCCGCCGGCGAGGTCGGACGCGGCATCGGCCGCGCGCTGCTGGCGCGGGTGATCGAGCGCTCGACCGAACTCGGCTACCGCCAAATGGTCGCGGTCATCGGCGGCAGCGAGACCGTGGCGTCGATCCGCCTGCATGGCGCGCTCGGCTTTGCCCCTGTCGGGGTGCTGAGCGCCATCGGCTTCAAGTTCGGGCGCTGGGTTGATTCGGTTCTGATGCAGCGTCCGCTCGGGCCGGGCGACACAACGCTGCCGGGGTGAGGAGGCAACCATGACGGAAGCATATGCCGACCGGTTCGCCGACCCTGGCGCGATCACCGGATACCACGCGCACATCTATTACGATCCGGCGGCGACGCGCACCGCCGCGGCGCGACTGCGCGAGGGGATGGGCGCCGCCTTTCCCGCCGCGACGCTCGGCGGCTGGCACGACGAGGCGGTCGGGCCGCACACGGTCGCGATGTACCAGGTGGCGTTCGCGGTGGAGGATTTCGCCCGGCTGGTGCCGTGGCTGATGCTGAACCGCGGCGGGCTCGACGTGCTGGTCCACCCGCTCGCCGGCAACGCCTATGACGACCACACGGTCTATGCGATGTGGCTCGGCGACAAACTGCCGCTCAAGCTCGACGTGCTGAAGCGCGTAAAGTGCTGACCGTCATTCCCGTGAAAACGGTAACTGCGACGAGCGAACGGGCGGGAGCCCTGAACCCAGCTTTCGCGGGGCGGCGAAAGAAATTGGCATCGGTCTTGGGGGATCGCGGGAACCATCCCTGGCGCGCGCCGTATATCGACACGACGGGCGCGAGCCCCGACAAGTAACTCGCGCCCTGCCACGATGATAAGATGACAGCCGCCCCCCGGCGGCGAGGAACCGCGCGCTACCAGGTGCGCTGCGGGCCGCAATCGACGTGGACGAAATCCGATTCGGGATAATACCCCACGCCGCCCAATCGGCATTGTTCGGCAAGGCTCAGGGCCGCGCTGTGCACTTGGCTTAGGCTGCGCCGGTCGCAGCGCATGTCCACGGCCATGCCGTACATGTGATAGCTGTTGGCGGCGACGCCGTCACCGCGCAGCCACATATGGTGGTTGGTTTCCGGCGAACGATAGCCGCAAACAACTTGGATCGGATCGTGAACTTCGAGCCGGTCGCGCAACCGCCCGAGGACGTCGAGCACCCCCGCGTTCATCGGCCGAACCTCGTCCGAGTGGTGATCGCGCAGCACCCAGTTGATGTCGCGCACCACCTCGCGGATGTAGTGGCCGTCGGCCCAATACACCTCGCGCAGGCTTTCGCCGGTATGGAGGTTGTAGAGCGAGATGGAGCGCGGGGCGAAGGAAACAGCCGGAGCTGGTTTGATGAAGGCAACGCCCGTGGCGACCGCGGCGACGCCCAGAAGCCGGCGCCGGCTCAGTATTGATGACGGCAATGCACTAAACTCCCCCGACAAGCTGGGGAAGGCCTTAGCACCAGAAAACGAGAGAGATCAACCCCCGAGATGCAGAAAACGCACCTCAGGGCACCGTTTTTTACCTGGAGGTTGAGCCGAAAAGGCAGCCGTTCAGCCGCCGCGTTGGTTGATCGGGCTCTGCTGCGCCAGGGGCGGCTGCGCGCCATGCGTTAGGCGCTGGGCGATGTCGCTGTCGCGCTGATAGACGTCCTGACGAAATTCGACCCCCTCGGGGTGGGCGAACGCCGTCTGATAGACGATGAAAACCGGGATCGGCTGTGGCAGGTTGTGCCGGTTGGTGGTGCCGGCATTGATCCCCCTGGTGATGTCGTCCTCGGAAAGGCCCAACAGCAGCGAGGCGAGTTCGCGCGGGTTCTGGACGCGGACGCAGCCATGGCTCAGGCGCCGGTTGTCGCGGGCGAACAGGTTGCGCTGCGGCGTGTCATGCAGGTACACGTCGAACTTGTTGGGCATCTCGAACTTGAGCCGGCCCAGCGCGCTGTAAGGCCCGGCCTCTTGCAGGATCGAGCCGTTTTCCCGCATCGCCATATGATGCCTGGCGAGATAGTCGGGATCTGACTCGATCAGCGGCCTTATCTCCTTCTGGGCGATCCCATAGGGGATGTACCAGGGCGGATTGTAGAGAACGCTGACGATTTGCGCCTGGAATTCCGGTGTCTGCTTGTCGGTCTCGCCGACGACGACGCGGGTGGTGAACACCGGCAAGCCATTGCGGATCAACTGCAATTGCGCGTTCGCGGTGTTGACCCAGAGCCGGTCGGCCGGGAGCCTGCGCGGCAACCAGCGCAGCCGCTCGAGATTGACCGCGATCTGCCGCGCGCGCAGGTCGGCCGGAACGTTGAGCTCGATCATCGTCGCGGTGCCGAGCTTGCCGTTAGGATCAAGCCCGTGGCGCTCCTGGAACTTCTTCAGCGCCTGGGTGGTCTGCTCGTCGAAATTACCGGTGGCGTAGCCGGCCGGCAGGAAGCCTTCGATCGCCAGGCGCTCCTGCAGCACGCGGATCCGCGCCGGGGTTTGGCCCTCGGGCACGCGCGGCCAGCCGCCGGCCTTGGCCGTCGCCTGATACGCCTGGTAGGCGCGGCGCAACGCCGCGTAGTCGGGTGAACTGGGCGCGAGCGCCTCGATCGCCGCTTCCGGATTGGGGCTGGTCAGCGTCATGTCGAGCGCGGCGACGGCATCGACCGGCTCGGGCGCCAAATCCTCGTCGTCGGTCCGCGCCTCGCTCGGCACCATGCCGCGGGCCAGCGCCTCGGCATAGCCAAGAAACGCGTCGGACAGCAGGAGATCGCGATCGGCCGGCGACAGCGCGGTCTTGGCGAAGGCCGCCGCATGAAAACTGTCGGGGTCGAGGCCCTGATCGCCTGCCTTCAAGATCGCGTGCCACAGCGCCGTCGCTTGCACGGTGTGCGTCGCCCAGACCGGCTGGTTGTCGTGCTCGGCATAAAAGCGGCGCAGCAATGCCGCGTGGAGCGGCTCGCCGGCGATGCTCAGTGGGCCGACGCCGGCGAGGCGCGCCTTGATTTCGCTGTCGCCGGGTGTCGCGGTCGGCGATGCGATCACCGGCAATAAGGCATTGGCGCCGGTGTCGGGCGCCTTTTCTTCCGACCCCATTGCCGTCGCGCCGAGCGGCGCCAGCAGCAAGCCGGCGGTCAGCAGAACGGTTGCTACAGGAGGTAAGCGCACCGAAGCCTCGCGTGTCGCGGCGGCGCTGAACAATCGCCGCAGGTGAAAGGTAACGCGCCTGTACCCATCCCAAGTCCGGCGATCGGCGGCGGGCGATGGTTGGTGGGACAGGCGCATATTCGTCAACTTACAGAAGATCAGTATATCATTTATTGCCGTTCTTTATGTGTCTTGATCGCCGCGCGACAGATGCGCCGACGCCGGCCAGTCCTGCGTTGCGCGCATGCGATCGCCAATGGCGAAACGGGCGGAACGGGAGGCTGTACGGCGATATCGCTTTCATTCTTGTCATTTTCGGGTGCTAAAGTAACGCATAGAAGGAATAACGGTTGAGGACGCGATGAAACCCCGCATCGCAATCGCCGTATTCGTCAGCGTCGCGCTCGCCGCTTCCGGCGGGCTCGCCGCTTGCCCCTCGCATCCGCCAAAGACCCATCGCGCCAAACCCCGGCCACAAGCCAATAACTGCGTCGATCTCAATGCAGTTCCGCAAATTACCTCGCAAATCGTCGCCGGGGAACCGGCCGCCCCGGTCGCCAAGACACCGGCCTACGAGCCGCTGTCGGCGAGTAAGTACGAGGGCCCGACCCTGGGCATCATCAAGCCACAGCCGGGCGCGCGCCCGGCGCCCACGGTCGGCTATCACTGGAACCTCGAATAAGCCATGCGCCAGCGGGCTAGACGTCCAATGGCTCGGCGTTAATTTGTTTAGACGACGGGCGGCACGGTTTTGGGGCGCGGCCCGATATAGGCCGACGACGGCCGCACCAGCCGCCCCTCGCGCTGCTGTTCCATCGCATGGGCGAGCCAGCCGGCGCAGCGCGCGACCGCGAAGACCGGCATGAACGCGTCGCGCGGCAGCCCGACGGCATCGAGCAGCAAGGCCGCGTTGATCTCGACATTGGGCTGCAGCGGCGGCCGGCCGGGCTTCAGCCGCGCCGAGGCGGCTCCAACCGCGCGCTCGACCTCGGCGGCAAAGGCGAGACGGCCGCCGGCGGGACCAAGCCGGTCGCCGAGGCGCCGCAGCGCATCGCGCAGGATGAGCGCGCGCGGATCGCCGTTCTTGAAGACGCGGTGGCCAAACCCCATCAGCCGGCCGCCCGCGGCGAGCCTGCTCTCGGCCCAGGCGGCGACGTCCCCGCTCGCGGCGGCCTCGTCGAGCATGTCGAGGGTCGGTCCGGGGGCGCCGCCATGCAGCGGGCCGGTAAACGCGCAATAGGCGCCGAGCGCGGCGCAGGCGAGCGACGCGCGGCTCGAGGCGATGACCCGCGCGGTAAAGGCCGAAGTGTTGAGCCCGTTGTCGATCAACGCGGTCCAATAGGTGTCGAGCGCCTCGGCCATCGCCGGCTCGACCGCGCGCCCGTGCACCATGCGCAGCAGATCCGCCGCGGTGGCAAGCGAGGGGTCCGGGGCCAGCGCCGCCGCGCCGTCGCGCCGCCGCACCAGCGCGGCGATCGCCACCGGCAGGGTCGCGAGGATCGCGGCGGGTTCGGCATCGTCCGGCAGCGCGGCGAGCGCCAGCCGCACCCCTTCGACGATGCTGCGCGAGCCGGCGCGTTCGAGCCAGTCGCCAAACCCGGCAAACGCCATTTCGCGAGCCCGACCGAGCCGCGCGCGGATCACCGCGCGGTTCAGCTCCTCGCCGGCAAAGTCCTCCCATAGCAGGCCGACCGCACCCTCGTATCCGAACCCGGCGACGAGTTCGGCGAGGGTATGGCCGCGCACCCACATGATGCCCGCGGCGCCGTCGCTGTGGCTCAGCACCGTTTCGGCGGCGACAAGGCCGGCAAGCCCGCTATCCATGCTCCGGTTCCCGCATTGTCCCGCTCGGGCGATCCCGCGATCCGAGGCGAGCGCGGCTCGAATGTCAACGGCGGGATCGGCCGGCGGGCCCGGGCGGCGGGCCCGGGCGGGCAGCGGGAGGCTTCCTCGCCCGCTGCGCGAATCCTAACGGCGGGCGGGATCGTTCGCCGCCTGGTGGCGATAGGAGCCCGAGCGATCGTAGAAGGCGCGCTGTTTCTCGTGCCATGCGGCACGCTCGGCGGTCTCGATGATGCCGTCGTGGTTGGTGTCGATCTCGTCGAAGCGCTCGCGGAAACGGCGGTCGCGCTCGGCCGCCGGCATCGCGGCGAAGAAATCGTAATAGGTCTTCTGCCGGTCGAGCCCGGCGCGCCGCTCCACGCTCACATCCTTCTGAGCCAGTTCAGCGGCGATCTGGATCTGGCGCTCTTCAATGAAGTGCAGCCGCCAGTCGCGGTACTGGTCGAAGGTGATCGTGTCGGCGGCGGCGGTTTCCGCGCCCGCCGGCGCGGCGTCGGCCGGCAGATAGGACGCGGCGGCAATGAGGCTGGCCGTCGCGGCGATCGCGTATCGGGTCATCGCTTTCATGGAGGTCTCCCGGCTAAGTGTCTGGCGGCAGTCGAGATTATCGGAACAAACCGTGCACGGAATGAACAGGAGTGCGCCTCTTCGAATGGGTGGGCCTACCCCGTCGATGCCGTGCTGCCGTCTCCCACCTGTTCATGCTATGTTCGTTAAGCCGCCGGTGTCAAGCGTCGTGGTTAATAGCCCGCGCATTTCCGAAATGTGGATAGCTCTGCGGATCGAATCGGGATAATCGCGCTTTCCTGGGGATGACCCTGTGGAAGCCGCGTTTGGCGGTTGCGACCGTCATCGAGGCGGCTAGGGTGACCCGGCGTTGAGCGAGGTAGACGCCTCTGCTTCGCGCCAGGACGGGCGGCTTTCGGGGGATGGCCGCCCGTCCTTTTTCGCCGCCGCTTGCAGCGGGAAAGTTGCTTGTCGCCCGGCGGGTGTCGTGGCAAAAGCCTTGCGGGGGTGGGCATGCCGGATTTCGCCATCGAGGATGGCTGCCGCGGCGTGGTGTGCGGTGTCGACGAGGCCGGGCGCGGTCCGCTCGCCGGACCGGTCGTGGCCGCCGCGGTGATCATCGATCGCGACTGTTTCACCACCGAACTGCAAGACAGCCTCGACGATTCGAAGCAGCTGCGCCGCGATGTGCGCGAGGCGTGCTATCGCGCCCTCCTCGATTGCGCGCGGATCGGCGTCGGCGCGGCCAGCGTCCGCGAGATCGACCGCATCAACATCCTGCGGGCGAGCCTGTTGGCGATGTCGCGCGCGGTCGCCGCGCTCGGGGTGCAGCCCGATATCGCGCTGGTCGACGGCAACATGCCGCCCGCCTTGCGGTGCCCCGCTAAGACGGTGGTCGGCGGCGACGGGCTGAGCTTTTCGATCGCCGCCGCCTCGGTCGTCGCCAAGGTTACCCGCGACCGCATCATGCGAGCTCTGGCGCGGCGCCATCCGAGCTATTCCTGGGACAGCAATGTCGGGTACAGCACCCGCGCCCATTTCGCGGCGATCGCGGCGTTCGGCGTCACGGTGCACCATCGCCACTCGTTCGCGCCGGTGCGCCTGGCCGCGGCGGGGGCGACGGCAAACCTCGAACTCGATCTGTAAGCCGAGAGAATCGTTGACCGATTTCGCGCATGCGTGCAGATTGCCGGGATGGAAGCCGGTAATCCCGCTCTGCCCGAAGGCGTTCTCGGCGGCGATTGCCTCGAAGCGATGGCGGCGCTTCCCGCGGCTTCTGTCGATCTCGTCTTCGCCGATCCGCCTTATAATCTGCAGCTCAGCGGCGAACTGCTTCGCCCCGACAACAGCCGGGTCGACGGGGTCGAGGAGGCGTGGGACAAATTCGCCGACTTTGCCGAATACGACCGCTTTACCCAGGCCTGGCTCGCCGCCGCGAAGCGCCTGCTGAGGCCGGGCGGCGCGCTCTGGGTCATCGGCACCTACCACAATATCTTCCGCATCGGCGCGGCGCTCCAGGATCTCGGCTTCTGGATCCTCAACGACGTGATCTGGCGCAAGTCGAACCCGATGCCGAATTTCCGCGGCCGGCGCTTCACCAACGCGCACGAGACGCTGCTGTGGTGCGCGCCCGGCCGCGAGGCGCGCTACACCTTCAACTATGACGCGATGAAAGCGTTGAACGACGAGCTGCAGATGCGCAGCGACTGGCTGATCCCGATCTGCGGCGGGCCGGAGCGGCTGCGCGGCGAGGACGGCCGCAAGGCGCATCCGACGCAAAAGCCCGAGGCGCTGTTGCACCGCGTGCTGCTCGCGTCGAGCCGGCCGGGCGATCTGGTGCTCGACCCGTTTTGCGGCAGCGGCACGACCGGCGCCGTGGCGAAGCGGCTCGGCCGGCGTTTTATCGGCATCGAGCGCGATCCCGCCTACGCCGTGCTGGCGCGCGCCCGGATCGCGGCGGTAGTGCCGGCCGACGGCGATCTCCTCGCCACCCAATCAAAGCGCGATGCGCCGCGGGTGCCGTTCGGCAGCCTCGTCGAGCGCGGGCTGCTGCGCCCGGGCGAGGTGTTGTTCGATCAGTCGCGGCGCTGGACCGCGCGGGTGCGCGCCGATGGCAGCCTGATTTCCGCCGACCATCGCGGCTCGATCCATGCGGTCGCGGCCCAGCTGCAAGGGGCGCCGGCGTGCAATGGCTGGGCCTTCTGGTGGGTCGAGCGGCCGGGCGGCCCGGTGCCGATCGACGCGTTCCGCCAGCAGGTCCTGGCCGAGCGCCAATAGCGCGCGATTGCGAGGAGCGGCGCGACGACGCAATCTCGTCGCACAGAGGGCAAGGCGGAGGGAGGTTGCTCCGGCGCGCTCTCGCAATGACGGTGGATTGATGGCCTACGACCGCAACAACGTCTTCGCCCGCATCCTGCGCGGCGAACTGCCCTGCGCCAAGGTCTACGAGGACGAGCACGTCCTCGCCTTTCGCGACATCGAGCCCCAGGCGCCGAACCATGTCGTGCTGATCCCCAAGGGCGAATACGTCGCGGCCGACGATTTTTCGGCAACGGCGAGCGACGCTGAGCTCGCGGCCTTTATGCGCGCCATCGCCAAGATCGCCGCGGCCGAGGGCGTCGCCGAGGGCGGGTTTCGCATCCTCGCGAACTCCGGCAAGGCGGCGCACCAGGCGGTGCCGCATTTCCACCTGCATGTGTTCGGCGGCCGCGACCTCGGCGCGCGGCTGTTGCAGCGGTAATCAGGAGGCGCGCGGCGCCGTCAGGCGCGTGCCGCGGTAGAAGTCGGGGAGGGAGCAGCGGAAGTCGATGCTGACCAGGCTTATCGTGTCGCCCGGCCCAAGAACTTGCGCGTCCGCCGGCCAGCTGTCGTCGTTCTGGCGTTGCAGAACCTCCGCCGCGAGCCTCGTCGAGTGGACCAAAAGAATTTCGCGCAGCGTCGGGATCGAGGCGTAGGACCAGATGTTGGCGCGGGTCTCCGATTGATTGCTCGGCGATAGAATCTCGATCAGCAGGATCGGGTTCAGCAGCGTTTGCTGCGCCAGCTCATCGGATTCGCAGGTGACGCCCAGGTCGGGAACCCGCAAATTCGCGTCGGACCTGACACGAGGCACGATTCCGGGTTCGACGACGATCTGGCACGGGCCGTCGCCAAGATGATTGCCAATGAGGCGGGCGATATTTGCTTGGATACGCCCATGCCGGATGCTGGCGGGCGCCATCGCTCGAATCTCGCCGTCGACGAGCTGGTGCTTCGCGGCGCTGCCATCGCCGGACCAGTCGAGAAACTCGTCGACCGTCATCGTCGGTGGCGGGATGATTTGCGGCAGGGCGGACATCAGCCCAATATAACATTGGATGCCTAGCGCGAGAAGCCAATGGCGGGCCCCCGCTGCCAGCCCGTGGCTTGCGTGCAATGGCCTAAGGTTGGTCGGGAACCCTTGGCGGCCCGCCGCCGACCTCGTTCCAGATCCGCACTCCGTCGCTGCGCGCCGGCAGGCCCGCGATGCTGACGATCACCCCGAGCGCGGCGATGCCGATCGGGTAAAAGAGGCCGCCGAGCGCGCCGCCGGTCATGGCGGCGATCGACGTGCCGGCCAACGGCACCAGCCCCCCGAAGACGCCGTTGCCGACATGATAGGTCAGCGATGTCGAGGTGTAGCGGACCCGCGCCGGGAACAGCTCGACCAGAAACGCCGCCAGCGGCCCGTACGCCAGCGCCACCAGGATCATCATGTAGAAAACGAGGATCCCGAGCATGACCGGGTTGTCCTTGAACCTCCCAAGCAAGGTGAAGACCGGCCAGAACGTCACCGCGGAGAGCAGGAAGCCCAGCGTCATCATGTTGCGGCGGCCGATCCGGTCGCTGAGCGCGCCGAACACGACAAAGAACGGCGCGCCGAGGGTCAAGGCCACCACCATCACGCTACAGACCGTGGCGTAGGGCACCTTGAGCACGGAATTCATATAGGAGAGCGCGTAGAACTGGCCCGTGTACCAGACAACGCCCTCCGGCGCGGCGGCGCCGAACAGCGCCAAGAGGATGAGGCGCCACTTCTTGCCGCTCGAGAAGCTGTCGCGCACCGGGTTTTGCGACGCCTTGCCCTGTTCCTCGAGGCGCGCGAAGAGCGGCGATTCATCGAGCTTGAGGCGGAAATAGATCGCCAGCGGAACGAGCGTCCCGGCGATCAGGAACGGCACGCGCCAACCCCAATCGGCGAAAACCCGCTCGCCGAACCCGGCCCGGCACGCGAGGATCACCAGCAGCGCCAGCACGATGCCCAGCGTCGCCGTGGTCTGGAGCCACGAGGTGTAAAACCCGCGTTTGCCGTCGGGCGCGTGCTCGGCGACGTAGGTCGCGGCGCCGCCGTATTCGCCGCCGATCGCCAGCCCCTGGATGATTCGCATCAGCACGAGCAGCAGCGGCGCCAAGATTCCGAGCGTATCGTAGCCCGGCAACAGACCGGTGATGAAGGTCGAGACGCCCATCAGCAGCAGCGTCAGCACCAGGGTGAACTTGCGGCCGATGAAATCGCCCAGATGGCCGAACACGACGGCGCCGAAGGGCCGCACGGCAAACCCGGTCCAAAAAACGCCGAGACCGGCGAGAAAGGCCAAATTCTCGTTGCCGGCGGGGAAGAACTGGCTGCCGAAGAACGGGGCAAGCACGCCGTACAGATAGAAGCCGTACCACTCGATCAGCGTGCCGAGCGAAGAGACGCCGACAACGAACGGCAGGTTCGCGCGAACCGAAGCGCTCGGTCCGGTGACCTGCGTCACTGATGCCATCGACCCGTCCCTCCCCTGTCGCGCCCCCGGCGCGCGCCTTGGCGCACGCCCTGGCCCACGCCCTGGCCCACGGCGGAAGTATATCCCGATCCGGCCTATACGCCGAGGTGGCGATGCAGCAGTTCGGGGTTCGCGCGCACCGCGGCGGCGGTGGTTTCCTCGACCACGTGGCCGTTATTGATGATGTAGGCGCGGTCGGCGAGGCTCATCGCGGCCGAAATATTCTGCTCGACGACGATGATCGTCTGGCCGGCCTCGGCCAGGGCGCGGCAGGTGGCGAGCAGATCGCGCACGATGATCGGCGCCAGGCCCTCGAACGGCTCGTCGAGCAGGATCAATTTCGGGTTGCGCACCAGCGCGCGGGCGATCGCCAGCATCTGCTGCTCGCCGCCGGAGAGGTCGGTGCCGCGGCTGCGCCGGCGCTCCTTGAGCCGCGGGAAGATCTCCCAGACCCGTTCCAGCGGCCAGCGGGTTTTCGCCGTGATCCCGGCGAGCACCAGATTTTCCTCGACATTGAGGCTGCCGAAGATGCGCCGGTCCTCGGGCACGAGTTGCAGCCCAAGCGCGGCGATCGCGTGCGACGGCAGCCCGTGGGTCGGGGTTCCGTCGAGGGTGATCCGGCCGGACCGCGGCCGCACCGCGCCGATCAGGCTTTTGAGCGTCGTGCTCTTGCCGGCGCCGTTGCGCCCGAGCAGGGCCACGACCTCGTTTCTGGCGACCCGCAGCGACACGTCGAACAGGATGTGGCTGTCGCCGTAGAAACTGTTGATGCGGTCGACCTCGAGCAGCGCGCTCATGCCGCCGCGACCCCGCCGAGATAGGCTTCCTGGACGACGCCGTTGCGCTGGATCTCGGCCGGGGTGCCCTCGGCGAGCAGCGCGCCTTCATGCAGCACGGTGATCCGCTCGGCCAGCCCGAACACCGCGTCCATGTCGTGGTCGATGACGATCAGGGTGCGGCCGCGGCGGATGTTCTTCAGCAATTGCACGGTCTCGGCGCGCTCGCGCGGGCTCATCCCGGCGAGCGGCTCGTCGAGCAGCAGCAAGGACGGCGACGCCGCCAGCGCCAGCCCGATCTCGAGCCGGCGTTTCTCGCCATAGGCGAGTTCGGCGACCGGCACGTCGGCGCGGGCGGTCAGCCCGACCAGCGCCAGCGTGCTCTCCACTTGCTCGCCGAGACCGGGCACCCGGTCGATCCGCCGCAGGAGATCGAGCGAGAAGGTGCCGCGGCGCTCGGCGAGCGCCGCGATCACGATGTTCTCGCGCAGGGTCAGCCGGGCGAACAGCTGGTTGACCTGATAGCTCTTGGTGAGGCCGAGCTGGCATACCCGGGCGATATCCATGCCGGTGATGTCGCGGCCGTGAAAGAAGATCCGCCCGGCGGTCGGCGGCAGTTCGCAGGTCAGCATCTTGAAGAAAGTGCTCTTCCCGGCGCCGTTGGGGCCGATGATGGCGCGCAACTCGCCCTGCTCGACGGCAAAGTCGATGTCGCGGTTGGCGACGATGCCGCCAAATGCCTTTGTCACCCCGCGCGCTTCCAGCACCGGGCCGGTGAACGGCGTCTCCTGCCGGCGGCGCGATGGGCCGACGCTCGCCATCGGCGCGACCGCGACTTCCGGCGCCTCTTGCGGCGCCGGCGGATGCGGCCGCGCGGCGAACAGCATGCAAAGGTCGCGCAACCCGCCGATCAGCCCGCGCCGCAGAAAACACACGAGCAGCACGAACACGACGCCCAGCACCAGCTTCCACGTCGCGCCGAGCCCGAGCGCCGACTGGAGGAAATCGCGCAAGGACAGCCACACCGCCGCGCCGACCAGGGGGCCGAACAAGGTGCCGGTGCCGCCGATCGCGGTCTGCATGACCAATTGACCCGAGGTGTCGAAGGTAAACGCGTCGGGCGGCATAAAGCCCTGCAGCACGCCGAGCAGCCCGCCGGCCAGCCCGGCATAGGCGGCGGCGATGACAAACGCGGTCAGCTTGTAGAGGCCGACCGCATGGCCGACGGCGCGGGCGCGCAGCGGGTTGTCGCGGATCGCGCTGAAGATGGCGCCGACCGGCGAGCGCACGATGTGCAGGGCGACGACAATGCCGAGGAAGTAGAAGACGGCGAGAAACCAGTACATCGACCAGCCGTTGCCGACCTGGTACGACCAGCCGAACAGGGTGAATTTCGGCGCTGGCACGCCCGGCAGGCCGTTCTCGCCGCCGGTATAGGCCGCCAGCGGCGAGAATTCGGTGAAATAGAACATCTCGGCGATCGCGACCGTGATCATCGCGAAATAGATGCCGGTGCGGCGCAGCGCGATCGCGCCGACGGCGATCCCGGCGACGATCGCGCCGAGCGTGCCGACGAGCAGCGCGCCCATCACGTTCGACATCAGATTGTTGGTCAGCAGGTACGCCGCGACAAACCCGCCGGTGCCGTAGAACGCCGATTGCCCGAACGACAAGAGGCCGGTGTAGCCGAACAGGATGTCGAAGCCGATGCCGAACAATCCCCAGATCAGGATTTGGTTGACCGTGTTCGGGGCAAAGCCCAGCTGGGGCAGCGTGAACGGCGCCGCGAGGAGGCCGATCGCGGTCAGCGCCTCGATCAGAAGGGGTCGGCTGCGCGGCATCGCGATGCGCTAGTCGCGGCCGAGCGAGCCGAGCAGGCCTTGCGGCCGCAGCAGCAGCACCAGCGTCATCACCGCAAACAGCATGACCGCGGAATAGGCCGGATCGATCATCGAGGTCAGGCTGAGAATCTCGCCGGCGATCAAGCCGCCGAGGATCGCGCCGGGAAACGAGCCGACGCCGCCGATGACGACGACGACAAAGGTCTGCACCAGGATCGATTCGCCCATGTCGGGGGTGAGCGAGGCCACCGGCGCGTTGACGATGCCGGCGAACCCCGCCGCCATCGCACCGACCCCGAACACCACCATGAAGACGCGATAGACGTTGATGCCGAGCATCCCGACCATGCCGGAATCCTCGATCCCGGCGCGCACGATCATGCCGAGCCGGGTGCGGTACAGCACCCCATACAGCCCGGCGAGCGCCGCCGCGGCGATCCCGGCCACGACGATGCGATAGGTCGGGTAGATGAGGAACCCCATCGGGGTGACCCCGGCGGCCCAGGATGGCGGCGCTACCGTCTTCGACAGGCTGCCGAAGCCGAACCGCACCAGCTCGACGAGCACGATGCCGATCCCGAAGGTGACCAGCAGCTGGTCTTCCGGCGGGCGGCCGTAGAAGCGGCGGATGACGACGAATTCGAGAATGAAGCCGACCACGGCGACAAACAGCGCGCCAACGATCATCGCGACGACGAACGAGCCGGTGGCCTGGAACGCGACATAGCCGGCGTAGCCGCCGAGCATGAACATCGCCCCGTGCGCCAGGTTCAGCACGCCGAGGGTGCCATAGATGATGGTCAGTCCGGACGCGATCAGGGCCAGCAAAACGCCCGTCGCCAACCCGTTAAAAAGCTGCGAGAGAAAATTAGGCCAGGTGATCATGCGAGAGGCCGGCCGGGCGGCTGTTCCTGAAGATATTGGCGCATCCGGGGCGCCGGCCACAATGTCGCCGGCACCCCGAATGGCTTCGCCGCTGTTACGTGTAGTCGCCGAGCTGGCAGCCGAACGCGTCGGGCGCCTGCATCAGCGGCTCGCCGGGCACGATCTCGGTGACCTCCCAGAAATCCTCCTTGTTCTTCATGTCGGCGGGCTTTTTGCCCTGGACGATGATCACCGGGCGGACGAGCTGGTGGTCGGCGGCGCGGAAATGAACGTCGCCGACGGTCGACGGAATGGTCTCGCCCTTTTCGTACGTCTTGATCACGTCCGGCGGGTAGAAGCTGCCGGCTTCCTCGCAGGCGCGCGCCCACATGGCGAACTGCATGTAGGAGTTGTTGGCACCCCACTCGGGCTTGTAGCCGTATTTCTTGTCGAACGCCTCGACGAACATCTTGGCCAGCGGATATTTGTCTTCGAGCGTCCACCAGAAATCGGTGGCCGCCAGCACGCCCTGCATGATGTCGGCGCCGACCTCCTTGCTGAGGAACGGCGTCTGGTAGGGGATCACCAGCTTCATCTTGTCGAAGATGCCGAACTGCTTGGCCTGCTGCGTCGACAGGACGGCGTCGTGGCCCCAGTTGACGTTGAGGAGGAAGTCCGCGCCCGAATTGGCGACGTTGAGCAGGTACGAGCTGTAGTCTGGCGCGCCGAGCGGCGCGACCTGGTTGGTCGCGGTGGTCCAGCCGCCGTTCTTGGCGAGGTAATCCTCCATCGACTTCTGCACGGTATGACCGTAGGTGTAGTCGGGGGTCAGGTAGGCCGCCTTCTTGTTCTTGCCGAATGTTTTGAGCATCACCGGGCCGATCGCGGCGGCCGCGGTCTGTCCGTAGAAGCACTGGCGAAAGCTGTAGCGGACGCAATCCTTGCCGGTGGTGTCGTTCGAGCCGGAAATCGCGACGACGTAGAGCACCTTCTCCCGCTGGGCGAGCTTGTTCAGCGCCACCGCGACCGCGCTCGAGGTCGAGCCGGTCATCAGGATCGCCTTGTTCTCGCTGATAAAGCGCGACTGCTCCTGCACCGCGGTATTGGGCTTCGCCTCGGAATCGGCGACGCCGAACTTGACCGTTTTGCCGAGCACGCCCTTGGTCGTCTTCGGCGAAATCTTTTTGATCAGCGGGTCGCCGCTGTTGATGTGCTCGACCGCGAGCTGCATTCCCTTCAGCTCGTCCTCGCCCTGCACCGCGTAGGTGCCGGTGCGCGGCACGGTGATGCCGATAAAGACCGAATCGCCCTGCGAACCCGCCGGCCAGGTGCCGAGCGGCGGCTTGTCGTCGGCGAAGGCAAAGCACGGCAGCGCCGTCGCGGCGGCGAGCGCGCCGCCGGTCCGGAGCAGCGAGCGCCGGGTCGGCTTCACGATTTTGGACGCAGTCATGGCTCCTCCCTTTCACCCGCGGCGATTATCGGTGGCGCGCCACCGATAATCGCCTCCTGATGCCTTCCCAACCGCACGGCGAAAGCCGCGCCGGTCCGGCGGATGATAAGTCGGGTTTTCGCTGACGGCTAGCGCAACTGCGGGTGGCGCGACCAAATGCGCCGAGCGGGCCTAGGCTTTGCGGGGCCTAGCCTTTGAGGAGCGCGCGCAGGCGTTCCGGCACCGGCTCGTCGGCGACGTCGCCATAGAGCGCCCGCAGCAAATCCTCGCCGTGGCTCTCGCCATTGATAAAGGCGCGAATGCGTCGGTCGGTTGAGTACCCGGCGTTGCCGCCGACGGTCGGGTGGCGTTGCATAGCGAGATTGTGTTTCATGATGGGGTGCTTTGGTTTGTCCACGGCATTGCGACTTTTTGTTCGCACAATGTGAACAGGCTGTAACACAAATGTATCCCTGGGTATCGGCGCAAATGAGCTATGCGTCAGTTGCATGGAACCCCGACGAGCTATGCGATTGCCGCGGCGGGGTGCAGCATCGCGCTCCCCGACGCGCTATACTCGATGCGCCAAAGGCGAGGCTCTCATGAACAACGACGCGGAAGCCGGCGTATATCTCGACCTGTTTCACGCCCGCGGGGCGGAGATCGCGGACGCCTGCACCCGTTGCGGCGATTGCTTTCGCGCCTGCCCGATGACCGAGCCGGGCGGCATTGCCGCCGCCGACCCGGGCGAGACGGCGGCGGCGATCGTCGATCTGATCACCGGCGGCGCCGGCAACGAGGCCGCGGCGCGCTGGGGCGAGGTTTGCAGCGGCAGCGGCACTTGCATCCCGGCCTGCAAGCACGGCATCAACCCCCGCTTCATGGTGCAGATGGCGCGCGGCTTCGCCCGCCGGGCGCGTGACGGGGCGCCGCTCGAAACGCGCTGGCGCAAGGGTTTCTCGAACATGAGCCGCGGCGTCCGGGTCTTGTCGAAGCTGCAATTGCCGCCGGAGACGCTGGCCCGCTTCAAGCGCAGTCCGCAAGCGGGCGCCGCGCCGCCGGACGTTGTTTTCTACACCGGCTGCAACGTGCTGAAGACGCCGCATATCGCGCTGTTGTGCCTCGACATCTTCGACAGACTCGGGGTCGAGTACGAGGTGATGGGCGGGGTCGGGCAGTGCTGCGGCGTCTACCAGTTCCGCGAGGGCGATTTCGCCAGCAACAGCAAGATGGCGAACGCGACGATCGAGGGCCTCGCCTCGGCCGGCGCCGCGACCGTGCTGTCGTGGTGCCCGAGCTGCCAGATCTCGATCGGCGAGGTGTCGCTGCCGAATTACCAGAAAGAGTTCGGCGAAAAGCCGTTCGACCTCAACCCGTTCCTCGTCTTCCTCGCCGACCGTGCCGACGAGCTCGCGGGCATGATGGTGCGCCGGGTCGAGAAGCGCATCGCGCTGCACGAGCGGCCGGTATTCCCCGAGACCATGGCAGCGGTCAGGAAGCTCATCTCGATCATCCCCGGCGCCGAGCTTGTCGAGATCGACGTGCCGCGCGTCGGAACCCAGGCCAATTCGCTGGCGCAGTTGCCGAAGTTCAAGCGCGACCTGGTGCGGCGCGAGCTGCAGGCGGTCGCCGACGCCGGGGTGACGACCCTGGCGACGATCTACCACGCTTGCCACCGCGAAATCTGCGACGCCGGCGACGGCCGCAGCTTCGAGGTGGTGAATTTCATGGAGCTGTTGGGTGAAGGCCTCGGCCTCGACAGCGCGGACCTCTACAAGCGGCTCAAGCAAATCCACGACATCGACGACATCATCGTCGAAACCGCGCCGCTGATCGAAGCCAACCGGCTCGACCTCGACACGGTGCGCGACGCGCTCGCCTTCGAGTTCGGCGGCTAGAGGGTCGAGCAATTGCCGGTCCGCTCGTTTCTCTTCGTCCCCGCCGATAGCGAGCGGAAACTCGCGCGCGGTCTCGAATCGGGGGCCGACGCGCTGATCCTCGACCTCGAGGATTCGGTCGCCGCCGCGAACCGCCCGACCGCGCGCAAGCTCGCCCGCGACTTTCTCGCTGCGCATTCCGGTGGCCGCATCGCCCGCTATGTGCGCGTCAATCCGCTGGCGAGCGGGTTGGCGCTCGACGACCTCGCCGCGACCGTCGCCGGCAAGCCCGACGGCATCCTCTTGCCGAAATGCGTGCCCGACGATGTGCGCACGCTCGACCATTACCTCTCGGCCTTCGAGGTTGCCGCCGGCAACCTCGAAGGCGCCACCCGTATCGTCGCGATCGCCACCGAGACGCCGCAGGCGGTCTTCGCGCTCGGCGATTACGCCGGCGCCTCGCCCAGGCTCGAGGCGATCACCTGGGGCGCCGAGGATCTGGCCGCCTGCATCGGCGGCGGCAACCGTACGATCGACGGAAGCTACGACGGCCCCTACACGCTGGCGCGCTCGCTGTGCCTCTTGGCGGCGGCGGCGGCCGGGGTCGCGGCGATCGACACGATCTACACCGATTTCCGCGATGCCGATGGCCTCAAGGCCGAGTGCGCCGCGGCGCGCCGCTCCGGTTTCGCCGGCAAGATGGCGATCCACCCGGCCCAGCTCGCCGCGATCAACAACGCGTTCTCGACCAGCGCCGAGGAGCGCGACTGGGCCGAGCGGGTCATCGCCGCTTTCGCCGCCAATCCGGATTCCGGCACCTTGGCGCTCGACGGCAAGATGATCGACAAGCCGCATTTTGTGCTGGCCCGGCGGCTCCTGGGTCTGCCGCCCGGCTGAAGGATTGCGGCGACGCCAGGCGCGACGCGCGCCGCACCTGTCGGCGGGACCGAGGCAATGCCATCGTTAACCGAGAGCCTGGGGATGACGGCCTGGGTGGCGCTATAAAATCTTAACCCGCCGCGCCCTATGGCTGCTCCCATGGCGATCCGCCGTTTCAACTTCCTGACCGCCCTCATCGTCGTCGCGCTTGCCGCGCCTGGCCCGGCGCTCGCCGACGGCAGCTCCGACAAGCAGATCGTCCATGTCCTCAACCGCATCGCCTTTGGTCCGACGCCGGCCGACGCCGCGCACGTCAAACAAATCGGCATCGATCGCTACATCGACGAGCAGCTTCATCCCGACCGGATTCCGGAGCCGCCGGAATTGACCGAGCGGCTGGCCGTGCTCGACACGCTAAAGCTCGACCCGGCGCAGCTTTTCGCCCAATACGGCCCGATCCTTCCGGCGCTGAACGGCGGCGTCAAGCCGACCCCGGAGGAGGCGAAGGCCCGCCGCCGTCGCGCGCAGATCATCGTGCGGCAGGCCCAGGCGGCGCGCATCTGGCGCGCGCTCTACAGCCGGCGCCAGCTGCAGGAGGTGATGGTCGGTTTCTGGTACGACCATTTCAACGTGTTCGCCGGCAAAGGGCTCGACCATCTCTGGGCCGGCAATTTCGAGGCGACGGCGATCCGGCCCTACGCGCTCGGGCATTTCCGCGACCTGCTGCTGGCGACCGCGCATCACCCGGCGATGTTGTTCTATCTCGACAACCAGCTCAACACCGCGCCCGGCAGCCCCGGTGCGCGCGGCAATCTGACCGGCCTCAACGAAAATTATGCGCGCGAGATCATGGAGCTGCACACGCTCGGCGTCGACGGCGGCTACACCCAGGCCGATGTCGAGAGCCTGGCGCGCATCCTCACCGGCTGGGGGCTGGAGCGGCGCAATTTGCGCGGCGGGGCCGGCGCCGCCGCCGGGTTCGACGCGTCGCGCCACGATTTCACCGAAAAGACCTTCCTCGGCCGCACGATCGCACCGACCGGGGAGGGCGAGGGCACCGAGGCGATCGGCATGCTCGCGTCGAGTCCGGCCACCGCGCACCACATCGCCTTCGAGCTGGCCCAGTATTTTGTCGCCGACAAGCCGCCCCCGGGGCTGGTCGACCGGCTCGCCCAGCGCTTCCGCGAGACCGACGGCGACATTGCGGCGGTGATGAAGACGCTGCTCGCCAGCCGAGAATTCCGCGCCAGCGCCGGCCAGAAATACAAGACGCCATATCAATACGTACTGTCGGCCGCGCGCGCCGCCGGAGTCGAAATCGTCAACCCGCGCCCGCTGCTGGGCACGATGGCGCGGCTCGGCGAGCCGCTCTTCTACTGCCAGACGCCTGACGGCTACAAAAACACCGAGGATGCCTGGCTCAGCCCCGATGCGACGACGCTGCGGATCGGCTTCGCGACCGGGCTCGGACGCGGCGTGCTGCCGCTCAACAACCCGCCGCCGGAAGAACAGATCGCGGCGAACCCGCCGCCGGCGCAGCCGCAACTTGTCACCGACCCGCCTCGGGCGCAAGCGGCCAAACCGGTCCCACTCGATCCCGCGCAGCTGGAACAGCTGCTCGCGCCGGTGCTCAGCGACAACACGCGCGCGATCGGCGCCGAGGCGAGGCCCGATCTCAAGGCCGCGCTCATCCTCGGCAGCCCCGATTTCATGCGGCGGTAGGGGTGTGCCGGTGCAAAACCCCGGCCGGCGCGCCATATCGCTGATCATGCCGGCTCGCTCCTCGACCCTGATCGCCGCGTGCTGCGTGGCCGCTCTGGCCTCGGCTCACGCGGCGCGCGCCGATCCGGCCGCCGACCGGCAAGTCATTCATGTCCTCAACCGCATCGCCTTCGGTCCGACGCGGCAGGAGGTGGATCGCCTGCGGCTGGTCGGCATCGACCGCTACATCGCCGAGCAGCTCGATCCCGGCGGGCTCGCCGAGCCGCCCGCTCTGACCGAGCGGCTGGCCCCACTCGACCGGCTGAAGCTCGACACCGCGCAGCTCTACAAGCGCTACGGCCCGCTGACGACGGCAGCGAATGGCGGAGTGGCGCCGACGGCGGAGCAGGTCGAAGCCAGGATCAAAGAAGCCGACGTCATCCAGCAGCAGGCATCGGCGGCGCGGATCTACCGTGCGCTCTACAGCCCGCGCCAGCTGCAGGAGGTGATGGTCGATTTCTGGTTCAACCATTTCAACATCTTCGCCTACAAGGGGTTCGACCTCTTGTGGGTCGGCGATTACGAGGATCGGGCGATCCGGCCGCATGTCCTCGGCCATTTTCGCGACCTGCTGCTGGCGACCGCGCGCCATCCGGCGATGGTCTACTACCTCGACCGCCAGACCAGCACCGCGCCGGGCAGCGCCAACGCCAAGGGCGAGTTCGCCGGGCTCAACGAGAACTACGCCCGCGAGCTGATGGAGCTGCACACGCTCGGCGTCGATGGCGGCTACACCCAGGACGACGTCGTGACCCTCGCGCGGATTTTCACCGGCTGGGGCTTCGACTACGCCAACATGGATGCCGGATCGGGCTCCGCCGCGGGCTTCGACCCGTCGCGCCACGACGGTTCCGACAAGGTCTTTCTCGGCCAGCAGATCAAGGGCGGCGGCGCGGAGGAAAGCGTCGCCGCGATCGACATCCTGGCGCGCAGCCCGGCGACCGCGCACCACATCGCCTTCGAGCTGGCGCAGTATTTCGTCGCCGACCAGCCGCCGCCGGCGCTGGTCGACCGGCTCGCCCGGCGCTTTGGCGAGACCGACGGCGACATCAAGGCGGTCATGGAGACATTGCTGACCAGCCCCGAATTCCGCGCCAGCGTCGGCCAAAAATACAAGACGCCCTATCAGTACGTGCTGTCGGCGGTGCGCGCCGGCGGGGTCGAGGTTCGCAACCTCGAGCCGCTGCTCGGCACGATGGCGCGGCTCGGCGAGCCGCTCTACCTGTGCCAGACACCCGACGGCTACAAGAACACCGAAGCAGAGTGGCTGAACCCCGACGCGACGACGCTGCGGATCGATTTTGCCTCCCTGCTGGCGAGCGGCGCCTTCCTGCTCTACGCGCCGCCGGCGGCAAGCCCGCAAGCCGCGACCCCGATGGCGGAGCGGCGCCTCGTCGCGGAACGGGCGCCGTCCGCCGGCCTCAAACCCCGGCCGGTCGATGCCGCGGCGCTCGAAGATCTGCTGTCGCCGGCCCTCGGCGAGCGGACTCGCGCCACCCTGGCCGCGGCGCCGGCCTGGCTCAAGGCGGCGCTCATTCTCGGCAGCCCCGATTTCATGCGAAGGTAGGTGCGTGATGCGACGACGCGATCTTCTCGAAATGGCCGGCGGCGCGGCGGTGGCGACGGCGCTGGGTCCGATCTGGGCGGCGCGCGCCGACACCGCGCCGCAGCGGATGATCGTCGTGATGCTGCGCGGCGCGGTCGACGGGCTCAATGTCGTCGTGCCCTATGGCGAGCCGGCCTACTACGACTCCCGCCCGACCATTGCGATCCAGAAGCCCGGCGCCGAAAACGGCGCGCTGGCGCTCGACGGACATTTCGCGCTGCACCCCTCGCTTGCCGGCCTGATGCCGCTGTGGACCGACAAGAAGCTCGCCTTCATCCACGCCGCCGGCTCGCCCGACCCGTCGCGCTCGCATTCCGATGCGCAGCAATTCATCGAGAACGGCACCCCCGGCCGCGCCGTCACGCCGGACGGCTGGATGAACCGTACGCTCGCCGCGATGCCGGGGCCGCGCAGCCCGACCGACGCGCTGTCGGTGGGGCCGACCCTGCCCTTCATCCTCAAGGGACCGGTCGCGGTCGCCAATCTGCCGCTGGGACCGCGCGCGGCGCAGCCGATGGCGATCGACAAGCCCGAGATCGCCAGCGCCTTCGACAAGCTTTATGCCGGCGCCGGCAAGCAGAGCGAGGTCTATCGCCAGGGCCGCGAGTCGCGCACCCAGCTCGTCGCCGACATGTCGGCCGAGCAGCAGATGGCCGATAACGGCGCGCCGCCGGCCGACACCTTCCCGGCGGTCGCCGGGCGACTCGCGCAGCTGATGGTACAGGACCGCCATATAAGGCTCGCCTTCGCCAGCCTCGGCGGCTGGGACACCCACGTCAACCAGGGCGGCCACACGGGCCAGCTCGCCAACCGGCTGAAGCCGCTGGGCGACGGTCTCGCCGCGCTGGCCCAGGGGCTCGGGCCGGTGTGGAACGACACGGTCGTCGTCGTCATCTCGGAATTCGGCCGCACCGTCCACGAGAACGGCAATACCGGCACCGATCACGGGCATGGCAACGTGATGTGGCTCGCCGGCGGCTCGGTCAATGGCGGCAAGGTCTACGGCGTGTGGCCGGGTCTCGCGGCGGCGCAGCTCTATCAGGGCCGCGACCTTGCGGTGACGACCGATTACCGCCACCCTCTGGCGATGATCCTCGAACGGCATCTGCGCCTCGACGACAAGGCGCTGGCGAAAATCTTTCCCGGCATGCCGCCGGCGCGCGGCAATCTCGCGCAGATCCTCGCGGCGTGAACGAAGCAAACCCGCTTTTTGCAGAGTGGCGGACCCCGTTCGGGCTGCCGCCGTTCGACCGCATCCGGCCGGAGCATTTTCCGCCGGCGCTCGACCGCGGCATGGACGAGGAAACCGCCGACATCGCCGCGCTCGCGCGATCGCCGGAGCCGCCGAATTTCGCCAACACGATCGAGGCGCTGGAGCGCAGCGGGCGGCTGCTGACGCGGGTCGGCGACCTCTTCCACAATCTCAACGCCAGCGCGACCACCAAGGAGATCGACGCGATCGCCCGCAACTACGCGCCAAAGCTCGCGGCGCACCGCAGCAAGATCGCGCTCGACCCCGACCTCTTCGCCCGCGTCGACACGCTTTACCGGCAGCGCGGCTCGCTTGGCCTGGCGTCCGACCAGCTTCGCCTTTTGGAGCGCCACCATTTGCGCTTCGTCCGCGCCGGCGCGCTGCTCGGCCCCGCCGAGAAGACGCGGATGGCCGAGATGACGACGCGGATGGCGTCGCTGCACACGCATTTCGGCCAGAACGTGCTGCACGACGAGGACGAATGGCGCCTCGTCCTCGACGAAGCCGACCTCGCCGGCCTGCCGGGTTTCGCGCGCGAGGCCGCCGCGTCGGCCGCAAAGGAGCGCGGGCTCGACGGCAAATATGTCATCACCCTGTCGCGCTCCTCGGTCGAGCCGTTTCTCTGCTTCTCGGCGCGGCGCGATCTGCGCGAGCAGGCCTACCGCGCCTGGACCGCGCGCGGCGAGCATCGCGGCGAACACGACAACGCGCCGCTGATCGCCGAACTCGTCGAATTGCGCCGGGAACAGGCGCGGCTGCTCGGCTACGACAGCTACGCCGCCTACCGGCTCGACGACACGATGGCGAAGACGCCGGCCGCGGCCGAGCAGCTGCTCGAACAGGTCTGGGGCCCGGCCAAGCAGCGCGCCGCCGCCGAGCGCGACGAACTGGCCGCCTGCGCCAATGCCGACGGGCTCAATGAGCCGCTCGCGCCGTGGGACTGGCGCTACTACGCCGAGAAGGTGCGCACCGCTCGCTACGATTTTGACGAAAGCGCGGTAAAGCCCTATTTCGTCCTCGACAACATGGTCGCTTCCCTCTTCGACACCGCCGGCAAGCTGTTCGGGCTCGGTTTCGTTTCGCGCCCCGATTGCCCGGTCTATCACCCGGACGTGCGCGCCTATGAGGTGCGCGGCGCCGACGGCAAGCCGGTCGGCCTCTTCCTGCACGACAATTTCGCCCGCGCCGGCAAGCGCTCGGGCGCCTGGATGTCGAGCTACCGCGACCAGGAATCGCTCGACGGCGAGGTGCTGCCGATCGTCGTCAACAACAACAATTTCTCGAAGGGTGACCCGACGCTTTTATCCTTCGACGATGCCCGAACCCTTTTTCACGAATTCGGCCACGGGCTGCACGGACTGTTGAGCCACGTCCGCTACCGCTCGCAATCGGGAACGGCGGTGCTGCGCGATTTTGTCGAGTTCCCGTCGCAAATCCTGGAGCATTGGGTTCAGGCGCCGGAGATGCTGCGCCGATACGCCCGTCACTACCAGACCGGCGAGCCATTGTCCGAGGCGCTGATCGACAAGCTGCTCGCCGCGCGCAATTTCGACCAGGGTTTCGCGACCGTCGAATACGCCGCCTGCGCGATGCTCGACCTGGAGCTGCACGCGCGCACCGACAAGGCGCCGGTCGACATCGCCGAATTCGAACGCGATTTCCTCGCGCGCATCGGCATGCCAGCCGAGATCGGGCTGCGCCACCGCCCGACCCATTTCCAGCATTTGTTCGACGGCGCCGGCTATGCCGCCGGGTACTACGCCTATCTATGGGCCGAGGTGCTCGACGCCGACGGCTATTCCGCCTTCACCGAGGCCGGCGATCTGTTCGACAAGACCCTCGCCGGCAAGCTCAAAGCCATCTTCAGCGCCGGCGACACCGAAGACCCGATGGCGCTCTATCGCGGCTTCCGCGGCCGCGCGCCGGTAATCGACGCGCTCCTCGCGCAGCGGGGCCTCAACCGGTAGTATCGTTGCCGCTATGGCAAAGCGGCGGGTCATCGGCGTGGTGTCGCAAAAGGGCGGTGTCGGCAAGTCGACGCTGTGCCAGCTCATCGCGCGCGAGGCGGCGGCCCAGGGCAAGCAGGCCAAGATCCTCGATTTCGACGTGAAGCAGATGACCTCGACCGATTGGGTGCGCGAGCGGCTCGAGCGCGACCTCGAACCGGCGGTCGAGGCCGAACCGACCCGGAACATCGTGAAGTCGCTGAAGCAGAACCGCGGCTACGAAATCATCGTGCTCGACGGCGCGCCGGGCAGCCCCAAGCGCACCGCCGAGCTGGTGCCGCAATGCGACGTCATCATCCTGCCGACCGGCGCGTCGAAGGCCGATCTGGTGCCGACCATCGCGCTGGCGAAGCGCATCGCGCAAATGTCGCCTGCGGTCGCGGAGCCGCTCTTCGCGCTCTGCCGCGTGCTGACCGCGGCCGAAGCCGCGGAAGCGCGCGCGACGATCGGCGCCGCGGGGTTTGCGACGCTCGACGGCGAGCTGATCGAGCGGCCGGGCTACCGCCAGGCGCAGAATTTCGGGCGCAGCGCCAGCGAGACCGCGTTCCCTTCGCTCAACGCCAAGGCCAAAAAACTCGCCCGCGCGATTCTCGACCGGCTGGAGTGAGCCAGGCCCCTGCGCGGCACGCCGACAATCACGGCGGCGGCGTCAAATCCGGCGGGGCGTCGGCGTCCACAAAGGCCGCCAGGCTCTCCTCTATCTTCGCCCGCGGCAGGTCGCGGGTGATGAAGACAATGCGGGTGCGGTGATCGTCGCTCGGCCATGCGGGGAGCAGCACCGGCGGGTGAAAGAGGTGCTGAACCCCGTGCAGCACCACCGGCTGCCCCGGCCGCTCGTCGATCGCGACGATCGCCTTCACCCGCAAGAGATCGGCGCCGCGCATCGAGGCCAGCGCGTCGAGCCACCCCGAGAGCGCGGTCCACGACAGCGGCTGGTCGCGGGTGATGCAGAACGAGCTGATGTGCGCGTCGTGCCGGTTGACGTCGTGTCCGCCGTGGCGCTCGGCGTGATGGTGGCCGTGCTCGTCGCGCCCGTCCTCGTCGTGCTGAGGCGCGACCGCCTCCTCGCCTAGCCAGCGCCGCACCTCGACGGTTTTCGTGTCGGGGTCGAACAGGCCGAGATTGAACAGAAACGCCGGATCGACCGCGCCCCCGGTCACCTCGACGATCGGCGCGCCGGGATTGAGCGCCGCCAGCCGGGCTTCGAGGTCGCGCCGGGCGTCCGCCGAGGCCAAGTCGCATTTGGTCAGCAGCAGCCGGTCCGCGACCGCGGCTTGTTTTACCGCCTCGATTTGCCGGTCGAGGGTGCCCGCGCCGTTGACCGCGTCGACCGTCGTCACCACCCCATCGACCATATAGCGCTCGGCGACGATCGGGTCGGACATCAGCGCGTGCAGAATCGGCGCCGGGTCGGCAAGGCCGGTGGTCTCGATCACCACCCGCTCGAAGCCCGGGATGCGCCCCTTGGCGCGATCGACGAACAGATTGACCAGCGTTTCGGCGATGTCGCCGCGCACCGTGCAGCAGAGGCACCCGCTCTGCAGCAGCACGACATCGTCGGTCGCCCTTTCGACCAGCAGATGGTCGATGCCGATCTCGCCGAACTCGTTGACGATGACCGCGGTCGCCGCCATCTCGGGCTGCTTCAGCACGTGGTTGAGCGCGGTAGTTTTGCCGCTGCCGAGAAACCCGGTCAGCAACGTCACCGGCGTGCGCGACGCCGCCTCGATCGCAGTCAGAGACATCGCCTATTTTCGCCCGGCGCGGCTTCGCGCACAATGCCGGCCTCGACCCGTGGGAGGAAATGCATTGAGCGATCCGGAAATCGGCGCGTTGTGCGCCAAGCTTTTGAGCCGGCCGCGGTCGACCGATTACCGCCAGCGCCGCAAGGATCTCGATGCGCTTGGGCAGGGCTACGCGCTGGCCGCCGACGTCACGGTCGAGAAGACCGACGCGGGCGGCGTGCCGGCGGAATGGAGTTCGACCCCCGGCGCGGCACGCGACGCGGCGGTGCTCTACGTGCATGGCGGCGGCTATGTAATCGGTTCGCTCGACAGCCATCGCCACCTGGTCGCCGAATTGGGCCGCGCCGCCAACACCGTGTCGCTGGCGCTCGGTTACCGGCTGGCGCCCGAGCATCCGTTTCCGGCGGCGGTCGAAGATGCCGTCGCCGGCTACCGGTTCCTCTTGGCGCGGGGTTTCAAGCCGGGTCGCATCGCGATTGCCGGCGACAGCGCCGGCGGCGGCCTTGTCGTCGCCGCGCTGGCGGCGCTCCGCGACGCGGGTCTCGCCCAGCCCGGCTGCGGCTGGTGCCTCTCGCCGTGGATCGACATGGAGGGCCTCGGCGGCTCGATGGAGTCGAAGGCCGCCGCCGACCCGATGGTGCAGAAGCCGGGCCTTCTCGACATGGCCGCGCTGTATTTGGGCGGCGCCGACCCGCGCTCGCCGCTCGCCGCGCCGCTCTACGCCGACCTTGCCGGCCTCGCGCCGCTGCTGATCCAGGTCGGCGCCGCGGAGACCCTGCTCGACGACGCGATCCGTCTCGCGCAACGCGCCGGCGCCGCCGATGTGCGGGTCGATCTGCAGATCTGGCCCGAGATGGTCCATGTCTGGCCGCTGTTTTACCCGGAGCTCGCGGCCGGCAAGCGCGCCCTCGATGCCGCCGGCGCCTTCATCCGCCAGGCGCTGGGGACGTAGCCCTCACCCTCCCACGCCTGCGGCGCGGGTCCCACCCTCTCCCGCAAGCGGGAGAGGGCGCCGGCCCCCGACTTGATCCGGGGGAGGCGGGTGAGGGGCTTCCGCCGGCCTGCGCTAGCTAGACCGCCATCTCCATCTCGGCGCGCGCCTGGTTGGTGAATTCGGGCATGATCTCGGTGGCGAAGCGCTCCAATTGTTCGAGGCAGAGCGCCTTGGGCACGCCGACCGAGAGGCTGACCGACACCCGGTCCAGCCCCGGATAGCGCTTCTCGATGTGCTTCAAATGCTCGATGATCTGCGCTGGCGAGCCGCACAAGACGCCGCCGGCGTTGATCGCGTCCTCGATGCGCGGCAGCTTGGCCGACGGCGCGCGGCTCGGGTCGCGCATGATCGCGATCTGTTCGTCCGACAGCGCGCGCACCAGGCGCAATTCGCCGAACATCTTCATGTTCTCTTCGTAGTATTTGCCGGCGAGCTTGATGCCTTCCTCGCGGCTGTTGGCGATAAAGAAATGGAAGCCGAACGCCAGCCGCTCGCCGAGTTCGAGGTCGAGGCCGATCTTCTTGTGCGCCTCCTGCCAGCCCATGACGACGCTGTGCATCGCGCCGCCCTCGGCCGAGCCGCCGCCGACGAGGCCCTGGATGCCGTGCTTCGCCATGAACTCCAGCGCCCGCGTCGAGCCGCCCTGGATCGGCTGCCAGCATTCGACCGGCAGCTTCAGCGGCCGCGGCACCACTGTCAGCTCCTTGAGGTCGTAACCGCGATACGGCACCCGCGCCGGGATCGTGTAGTGCTTGCCGTCATGCGAGAAACTCTCGTTGTTGAACGCCTTGAAGATCAGCTCGACCTGCTCCTCGAACAATTCGCGGTTGGCCGGCTGGTCCTGCAGCGGCGACCCGAAGGTCTCGACCTCGCGGGTGTGGTAGCCGCGGCCGAGGCCGAACGTCACCCGGCCGCCGGTCAGGATCTCGGCGGTGGCATAGTCCTCGGCGAGGCGCAGCGGGTGCCACATCGGCGCGATGTTGAAGCCGCAGCCCAGCTTGATCCGCTTGGTCACCGAGGCGAGGTGCACCGCCGTCATCAGGACGTTGGGGATGCACTCCATGCCTTCGTGCTGGAAATGGTGCTCGGCCATCCAGAACGTGTCGTAGCCGACCCGGTCCATCAGCTGCGCCATCGACTGCGCCTTGTCGAAGACGCTCGCCAGATGCTCGTTGGGGTAGCGGCGGTCGTTGACCGGCACGCCGCCATAGCCGACATCCTCGATGTCGACGTGACCGGCGAACAGGCTATCGAATTTCGTGATCGTCATGGCGCATCTCCCCGTAAGGCTGGCGTATCGTAGTGTCGTAGGGCGGATGAGCGAAGCGTAATCCGCCGCCAAATGCCGATCGTCGGCGGCATGCGCTGCGTTTTTTCGCTCTACGTTTTCGCAAGCCTGCGCCCGAAGCCATGCGCCAACCGCGTTTGACAGTCGTCGGAGGTGGGGCCTACGCTTACTCTCAGCAAGATTGGCGCGAGGGTTCATCGCCACTTCGGGAGGAAATCATGAGCCGTCATCTGAGCCCAGCCCAGGTCCATGCCAAGCTCAACCACCCGGTCGTCGATGGCGACGGCCATTGGCTCGAATACGCTCCGGTGTTCAGCGAGAAGATGCGCAAGGCCGGCGGCGACAAGGCCGCCGACGGCTTCCTCACCGCGCTGAGGAGCACCACCGATGCCCTCAAAATGACCCAGGAAACGCGCGACGAGCGCCGCGTCGCCCAGCCCAATTTCTGGAACCGCCAGGCCGAGAACACGCTCGACCGCGCCACCGCGATGATGCCGAAGCTGCTCTACGAACGCCTCGACGAGATCGGCACCGACTTCGCCGTGGTCTATCCGACCGCCGGCCTGCGCCTGCCGCGCATCAAGGACGACGCGACCCGGCGCGCGGTGATCCGCGCCTACAACATCGTCTCGGCCGAATATTTCCGCCCCTTCGCCAACCGCATGACCCCGGCGGCGATCATCCCGATGCACACGCCGGATGAAGCGGTCGAGGAGCTCGAATTCGTCACCTCGCAACTCGGCGCCAAGGTCGGCATGTTCGGCAGCGGCATGCCGCGCCAGGTCGCGGCGGCGCAGTCGAACGACCCGGAAGCGGCGCGCTTCACGGTCTGGTACGATGTGCTCGGCATCGACAGCCCCTATGATTACGACCCGGTCTGGGCGAAATGCCTCGAACTCGGGATCGCCCCGACATTCCATTCGAGCGCCAGCGGCCAGGGGCTGCGCAACAGCCCGTCGAACTTCGTCTACAACCACATCGGCCATTTCGCCGCCGCCGGGCACGCGGTCGCCAAGGGCATCTTCCTCGGCGGCGTGACGCGGCGTTTCCCCGGGCTCAATTTCGCCTTTCTCGAAGGCGGGGTCGGCTGGGGCGCGCAGCTGTTCGGCGACCTGATCGAGCATTGGGAGCGGCGCGGCGCCCCGGCGCTAAAGCGCATGCACCCCGACAAGCTCGACCGCAAGCTGCTCCTGGAGCTGGTCGAGACGCACGGCTACGCCGACATCGCCGAGGTGTTGAAGAAGCAGGACGGCTGGCCCTCCAAGGAGGCGCATTTGACCGGCAACCGCGACGAACTCGACGATTTCGCCGCCTGCAAGTTCACCCGCAAGGAGGATTGGGTCGAGCTTTACGCCAAGCCCTATTATTTCGGCTGCGAGGCGGACGACCGGATGAACGCGACCGCGTTTTCCAAGGGCATCCCGTTCGGCGCGCAGCTCAACGCGATCTACAGCTCCGACATCGGCCATTTCGACGTGATCGACTTCCGCGATCCGCTGCCCGAAGCCTACGAGCTGGTCGAGGACGGCCACATCACGCCGGACAATTTCCGCGACTTCGTCTTCGAGAACTCGGTACGCCTCTGGGGCAAGCAAAACCCCGCCTTCTTCGCCGGCACAGTGGTGGCGAAAGAAGCCGCCGCGGTGCTCAAGGCCGCCTTCCCGGCAGAACGGGCAGCGGCCGAGTAGGCAAGCCCCACGTCACACTGGGGCGGAACGAAAAAGGCGGGTGCGGGAACCGCACCCGCCTTTGAGGCTGATGAAGATCAGGCGGCGACACGATCCTCGTCGAACAGCCGTCCGAGGATTTTCTCCCATGCCCCATCGACATCGTTCGACGACGAACTGACGCGGTAGCGGTTTTCACCGATGACGAGAAGATGCGCCCAGATCGGTTGCGCATTCTTCTGGAGTTCACTGGCGAAGGTCGGGCCGCTGGGCAGTTCGCCGCGCTCACAGGCCAGCAGGTGCCAATCGATCGTCGCGAGCTTGGCAGCCATCACGTCGTAGTCGATGTCTTCCTCGTTGCAGTGCAGGAACGCCCGCGCGAACACCGCCATGCCAACCCCGCGAAGGGAAGCATCGCCGCCTTTCAGGTCTCGCAAGGAACCGGTCGTGACCGGAGAACTCCGGTCGCTGCGCGCCTTGTCGAGTGCCTTCAACTGCGGAAGATGGCGAACCAAGGCCGCAAGGAAATCTTCCGCCCCCTGGGTCTTTTGAGCCTCGGTCAAGTTCGTGTCGGGATGATGATCTACGATATGAGCAACGAACATCCGAATGGCGCTCATCGACCAGATCATCCGCGACTTCGACGATAGGTTCACATTCGACGCAGTCGCGTCAACGTACGCTGCGAGGAACGGGCTGTTCTTGACCAAATCCCGGCTTCGCTGATTGCGCTGGTCCCGCACGTCAAAAGTCGTGACCATCGACTTGGGGATGGCTTTCGCCTTGCCGCAGTCAGCGAAATCCTGGTGGCTGTCGGACCGGCTGGCCTCGAAGACGATCTTCACATCGACCGCGTTGCGCTTGAGCGCATCCTTCTGGTCGCCGGTGGCCCTGCCGCTGGTCAGGATGTCATCGATCTGGGAGCGACGATGGGCTCCATCCGTCGTGTCCAGCTTCGCACCCTGCGGCAACAGGAGAATGCCCGGCCAGGCGTTTGTCCCGTCGTCCGTATTGGCAAACAGGATCAGCGTTGCGTCGGGCGCGTCAGCATCCAGCCCTACGCCGTAGTTGAACGTGAACGAGGGCAGGATGAATTTGTCCCCGATGCACGCGGTGTTAAGCAGATAGTTGCGAAGATGCTTGCCATGGGTTGGCTCTTGCGGCCGATTCGAATGTTCGGTGACTTCGAGAACGGTGTCCTTTTTCCTCGACCGGTCGGTCTTGCTGACCTCGATCATCTTCTGGATCGGCATTGCCGTCGTGAACTGCAAGCGCGATCCCTGAAGGAAGGCGCTGCCGAAGAACGATTCACCCGCATAACCCATCATGGTCCGTCTACCGATCTCCGACATCAGCGACTCAAAGCTGTCGGTGATCGAGCAAATCAATCCGAAATCTGCGGTAGTTCGAAAAAAATTCTTCAAAATTAATGGTGTTGATCTAAATCGCGATCTTGGTTTCGATCGCGTCGTAATCGGCCCGCAGGCCGCCGCCTGTAGCGTCGAGCAGCCCGGCGGCGGTCAGGGCCTGCACATCCGCATGGACATTGCTGTAGTCGCGCCCGAGCGCCTTCGCCAGGGCGCGAATGCTCGCGACATCGTGTCGGCGGACATAGCGCAGCAGTTCCATCCGCTTGCCGGTCAGCACGTGGGCGAGGGTGTCCCAGCTTTCGAACGCCAGATGGCGCTCATGGAAAACCTCGCCGCTTTCGGCGCGGCGCCAGGCATCGACGAACCGGCTCGACGCCTCTTCCTCAAACCCGCCGCCGACGGTGATTTTCACATCGCTCATTATTCGCCTCGCAAGGCCCGCACGTCGGACCAGAAATCGGCCATTAGCTGCTCGACCGTCGTGAACGCATACTCCGTCTCCGTGCCCTGAAAGTGCCGATGATCGCCTTTGCCTCGCTCATTGTCGTAACCAACTTCCCTGAGGCCAGGCCCGCCATAAAACAGCGAATATTTAAGGTCGTGGCTTGACGGCGGAACCGGCGATGGTACGCGCCAAAGCACCATCTCCACGATCCCACCATCGCCATAGTCGATGCGCTGATGAAACAGTAGCTCGGCTCTTGTGCGCACGGAACAGAATGGTATTAAGCACCATATGGTGTCAAGAGCCGCAAGGAAAACCTCGACGGGTCAGAACGGCTACGGGTGAACGGGAGTACCTTGCCGTCGAGCTCCTCGGCAAACATCGCCTCGGAGGCCGCGGCCAGTTGGGTCCGCCGTCTCCCTTCCGGAAGCAAGGCGAGGCCGGAGACGATCTCGGCCTTGTTGATGCTCGTCGTGTAAAGCTCTGCCCGAATCTGCGCCGCAACCCACGCCATCTCCGAGGCGTTGGTCGGCGACCGCATGAGATCCGACAAGACGTCGGTGTCGAGAATAATCACTAATCGAACTTCGGCGGATCGGGGAAAGCGGTCCGCGGTGGGATCACCAGTTCATTGGCGCGCCCGAGCGGGCGGAACCGCTGCTGAGATCGCCTCGCCAAGGCTGATCTCGCGGTCCGGGTTTTCGGTCCGCAGCACCTCCTTGAGGATCGAGCGCAACTCGGCTTCCATCGACCTGCCGTACCGTGCGGCGCGCACGCGCAAACGCTCCTTCAAACCCGGCTCGACATTGCGGATTGTCAGCGTGCTCATCGAAAGTTTATCACCATGATGCTTTCAATGTATGCATTGCATGCATCGGCGTAAAATCATTCGTCGCCGCTAAAATCGCCGCAATTGCGTGACGGTCGGCGCATCCGCTGTACGGCGGCAGCGGATCAGGCTGCCTGTTATTGCCTGATAATTTGCGGCAAATAACAGGCCCTAACAGGCTCCCGCCGCGCCCTGGTCATGTGCCGATTGCGGGGTGCGGCGGTTTGACTTGGGCGACATCGCGGCATACGCTTTTGGCCAGCGATTATCGACCCAGGGAGGCGAAAATGAGCTCGCACCACAGCCCGCAAGAAATCCGCAAAAACCTCACGCACCCGGTCATCGACGGCGACGGCCATTGGATCGAGTACACGCCGGTCTTCGCCGAAAAGATGCGCAAGGTGGTGGGCGATCTCGGCGCTGACGGGTTTCTCAAGTCGCAACGCCGCATTCCCGACGCGCTGGAAATCACCCGCCAGCAGCGCGCCGAGCGCGGCGTCGCGATGGAAGGGTTCTGGGGCCGCCAATCCACGAACACCCGCGACCGCGCCACCGCAATGATGCCGCGCATGCTCTACGACCGGCTCGACGAATTGGGCATCGATTTCGGCATCGTCTATCCCACGGCCGGACTCGGCATCCCGCGCATCGCCGACGACGCCACCCGCCGCGCGGTCATTCGCGGCTTTAATATCGTCACTCACGACTATTTCAAGGATTTGAGCGACAAGCTGACCCCGGCAGCGGTCATTCCGATGCACACGCCGGACGAGGCGATCGAGGAGTTGGAGTTCGTCACCAAGGAGCTCGGCGCGAAGGTCGGCATGTTCGGCAGCGGCATACGCCGATCGATCCCGCACGCCAAGGACGCGCCCGCCGACATCGCCCGCTATGCCCAAGGCTTCGATCAGATCGGCATCGATAGTCCCTACGATTACGACAAGGTCTGGCAGAAATGCCGGGAGCTGAAGATCGCCCCGACCTTCCACACTGGCGGGCGCGGCTACGGCGAGCGCATGAGCCCGTCGAACTTCACCTTCAACCATATCGGGCATTTCGCCGCCGCCGGCCACGCCGTGGCGAAGGGGCTGTTCCTCGGCGGCGTCACCCGGCGCTTCCCGGATATGCGTTTTGCCTTCCTCGAAGGCGGCGTCGGTTGGGGCTGCCAGCTGTTCTGCGACCTGATCGAGCATTGGGAGCGGCGCGGCGCCAAGGGCCTCGAAAACATGGACCCGACCAAGCTCGACCGCAAATTGCTGCGCGAGATGGTCGACAAATACGGCTATGGCGATATTGCCGCCGAACTCGACCGGCGCGACGGCTGGCCGATGAAGGAAGAGGACTCGCTGACCGGCGGGGAGCCGCCCGACGACTACCATCGCTGCCAGATCACGCAGAAGCAGGATTGGATCGACCTCTACGCGACGCCGTATTATTTCGGCTGCGAGGCCGACGACCGGATGAATTCGGTGGCGTTCGGCAAATCGATGCCGCTGGGTGCGCGGATCAACGCGATCTACAGCTCGGATATCGGGCATTTCGACGTCATGGACATGCGCGACCCGCTGCCCGAAGCGTTCGAGCTGGTCGAGGACGGCCACATCACGCAAGACGATTTCCGCGATTTCGTTTTCGCCAACGCGGTCAGGCTCTGGGGCACGCAGAACCCCGCCTTCTTCGAGGGCACCCCGGTCGCCCAGGAAGCCGCCGCCCTGCTCAAGGCAAGCACGCTGCCAAAGCTGCAGGACGCGGCGAAGTAGGGCGAATAGCCCCACGCCAACCCTCTCCCCGCAAGCGGGGAGAGGGCGCCACCTAGCCTCTCGCCCCGTTTACGGGGAAAGGGAGGGAGCCGCGCCAAAGGCGTGGGAGGGTGAGGGGCTTTGCCTCTAATGTGGGAGGGACTGTCATGGCGGCCTCAGCTCCACCGGGCCGGTTCGGCCACATCGTCGAGCCCGACGCTGCATGGCTGGCCAGGCAGGAAAAGGAGCCGATCCTCGAACCCGAGCTGGCGATCGTCGACACGCACCATCATTTGTGGCGGCGCGGCGGTTGGACCTATCTGCTGCCCGAGCTGCTCGCCGACCTCGATACCGGCCACAACATCGTCGCCACCGTGTTCGAGGAATGCCGCTCGATGTACCGCGCCGAGGGGCCGGCCGAGATGCGCCCGGTCGGCGAAGTGGAGTTCGTCGCCGGCATCGCGGCGATGAGCGCCAGTGGGGGTTACGGCCCCGTCAAGGTGGCGCAAGGCATCGTCGGCTATGCCGATCTGGCGCTCGGCGAGCGCGTCGAGCCGGTGCTCGAGGCGCTGATCCGCGCCGGCGGCGGCCGCTTCGCGGGCGTGCGTTATTCGGTCGGCTACGATGCCGACTCGACCATCGGCAACAGCCGCCCGGATTCGGCGCCGCATATGTACGCCCGGACCGAGATCCGCGCCGGGGTGGCGCGTCTCGCCGCGCTCGGGCTGGCGCTCGACGCCTGGTGTTACCACCCGCAGCTCGCCGATGTGACCGCGCTGGCGCGGGCGGTGCCGCAGGCGACGATTGTCATGTGCCATGTCGGCGGCGTACTCGGCTACGGCGCCTATGCCGGCAGGAAGGACGAGGTTTATGCTGCGTGGCGCGCCGGCATGGCGGAACTGGCCGACTGCCCGAACGTCTCGGTCAAACTCGGCGGCATGCTGAACCGCGGCGCCGCGCTCGATTTCCGCGGGATCGCGGCGCCGCCGAATTCCGCGGCCTGGGCCGCGGCCTGGCGGCCCTATGTCGAACCCTGCATCGAGCTGTTCGGCGCCGAGCGCTGCAATTTCGAGAGCAATTTTCCGGTCGACAAGATGGGCACCGGCTACGCCACGCTGTGGAACGCGTTCAAACGCATCACCGCCGGCTGCTCGGCGAGCGAAAAGGCGGCGCTCTACAGCGGCACCGCAAAGCGGCTTTACAGACTGGATTAATCGCTGTCATTGCGAGCGCAGCGAAGCAACCTCGCGCCGCCTTGGCCTTTCGCGGCGGGAGATTGTCGCGTCGCGCTGCCGCGCTCCTCGCAATGACGCGACCACGGCGATGATCACCGCTCTCAGCGCAATCACCCTGGCGACGCGCGACATGGGAGCCGCGGTGCGGTTCTATCGCGCCGCCGGGTTCGAGATGCTCTACGGCGGCGAGACGGCGGGCTTTACCAGCTTTCGCGCCGGCAATGGGTTCCTCAATCTGATCGCCCAGCCGGCGCGGATAGGCTGGTGGGGTAGGGCGATCTTCTACGAGAGCGATGTCGACGGCCTCTACGCGCGACTGGTCGCCGCCGGCTTCCGGCCGCAGAGCGCGCCGCGAGACGCGGAATGGGGCGAGCGGTTCTTCCAAATCACCGACCCCGACGGTCACGAAATCAGCTTCGCTTGGCCGTCAAATGCGAAGATATGGATCAGGCTGCCGAGGACACAAATAATTACAAAAAATGGTAATCACAAAATGAAACTTCCTATATCTGATTTCGTTATAGTTCGGATTTTTAATAAAGGAAGATCGTCATGTCTTTAGTAAAACCTGCGATGGCAATCGCCGCGGCCGCCCTGTGCCTGGGCGGCGTCGCTGCAACCGCCTCGGCGCAGGAGAGTTGCACCGGGTATTACAATCAGGTGATGGGGGCCTATCAGACGATGGGGCCAAACTCGCCGCAATACAATCAGATGGCCAACGACTACAGTGCGCGCTGTCTCTCCGGCGCCGCCGCCGCGCCAAATCCCGCGTATTACCAGGCTCCTTACGGCTATGCCCAGCCGGCCGTCGATCCCGCGGCGGCGATTATCGGCGCCGCGGTCGTTGGCGGCGTCTTGAGCGGCGCGGTCGACAATGACTACCGCGGATACGGATATCGCGGCGAGGGTTATCGCGGCGAAGGTTATCGCGGCGAAGGACGCCGCTGGTAGCTTGCTCCGGCGGATTTAACGGACGATCGGATCGGCCATCCTTTGGGGTGGCCGCTCTGCGTTTGGGCGCAGCGCTCGATCGGGCCGTGCTCCGTTGCGCCATGGCTGAAACGCTGATTTCCTATACCGGCGCCCAATCCGCCGAAGCGGCGGCGCGCGGGAGGAAACGCCATGCCGCAGCCCAGCCCTATCCTCAGCTATGTTCACGGCGCCAGCGACATCCCGCTGATCGGCGAGACGATCGGCGTGCATTTCGACCGCATCGTCGCGCGCCACGGCGAGCGCGACGCGCTGATCGTGCGCCACCAGAATATTCGCTGGAATTACCGCGGGTTGCAGCGCGAGGTCGACCGCTTCGCCGCCGGCCTCGTCGCGCTCGGCCTCAAGCCCGGCGAGCGGGTCGGCATCTGGTCGCCTAACAATGCCGAATGGGTGCTGGCGCAATTCGCCACCGCCAAGGCCGGCCTCATCCTGGTCAACATCAACCCGGCCTATCGCCTCGCCGAATTGGAATACGCGCTCAACAGATCGGGCTGCGTCGCGCTCGTCACCGCGTCGCGTTTCAAGACCAGCGACTATGTCGGCATATTGCGCGACCTCGCGCCCGAGCTGGCGACCGCCGCGCCCGGCAACCTGCATGCCGCCAAGCTCCCCGCTCTGCGCCTCGTCATCACTATCGGTCCAGAGGGAGTTGGCGAGAGCCGCGCCGGCATGATCCCCTTCGCCGATGTCGCCGGACTCGGCGGCGACGCCGAGCGCCGCCAACTCGCCGCGCTCGCCGAGACGCTGCAATTCGACGATCCGATCAACATCCAGTTCACCAGCGGCACCACCGGTTTCCCCAAGGGCGCGACGCTGACCCACCACAACATCCTCAACAACGGTTTCTTCATCGCCCGGGCGATGCAGTTCACCGAAGCCGACCGCCTCTGCATCCCGGTGCCGCTCTACCATTGCTTCGGGATGGTGCTCGGCAACCTCGCCTGCCTGACGCACGGCGCGGCGATGGTCTATCCGAGCGAGGCGTTCGAGCCGCTCGCCGCGCTCGAAGCGGTCGAGGCCGAGCGCTGCACCGCGCTGCACGGCGTGCCGACCATGTTCATCGCCGAGATGGACCACCCCGATTTCGCCAGGTTCGACCTGTCCTCGCTGCGCACCGGCATCATGGCCGGCAGCCCGTGCCCGATCGAGGTGATGAAGCGCGCGGTCTCGACGATGCACCTCGACCAGATCACCATCGCCTACGGCATGACCGAGACCAGCCCGGTGAGCTTCCAATCCTCGACCGACGACCCGCTCGACCGCCGGGTCTCGACAGTCGGCCGCATCCAGCCGCATGTCGAGGTCAAGATCGTCGACGCCGAGGGCCGCGTCGTGCCGCGCGGCGTCGCCGGCGAGCTGATGACCCGCGGCTATCCGGTGATGCTCGGCTACTGGAACGACCCCGAGCGCACCGCCGAAGCGATCGACGCCGCCGGCTGGATGAAAACCGGCGACCTCGCGACGATCGACGACGAGGGGTATTGCAACATCGTCGGCCGCATCAAGGACATGGTGATCCGCGGCGGCGAGAACGTCTATCCGCGCGAGGTCGAGGAATTCCTCTACCGCCACCCGAAAATCCAGGACGTGCAGGTGATCGGAATCCCCGACCCGCGCTTCGGCGAGGAGCTCTGCGCCTGGGTCAAATTGCGCGCCGGCGAGCGCGCCGACCCCGAGGATATCCGCGCCTTCTGCCAGGGCCAGATCGCGCACTACAAAATCCCGCGCTATGTGAAGTTCGTCGACGCCTTCCCGATGACCGTGACCGGGAAGGTGCAGAAATTCCTGATGCGCGAGGAAACGATCCGCGAACTGGGGCTGAGCGTGGAGAAGACGGCCTAGCCGAGGCTGCATGAAGGCCCCGCGTCCTTCGAGACGGCGCTTCGCGCCTCTTCAGGATGAGGGTGCTTTGTTGATGGCATTAAAGAAAATCTCATCCTGAGAGCCTGACTTGAAATGAATTGGGTGATTTCAGTGAGTTGTGATTCCTTGTTGTTGTCAGACAAACAGGGGGCCACAACATGTGGACTGAAATCACCCGGGCGGAGTATCGGCGCGAGGAGCTGCGCTACG
>DASRLO010000140.1:0-8504 GCA_035648415.1 Allostellaceae bacterium | reverse complement strand
CGGCATCGCGCTGGCGATCGCCTTGATCCGCGGCTTCGCGCGGCGCTCGGCGCAGACGGTCGGCAATTTCTGGGTCGATCTGACCCGCTGCGTTCTCTACATCCTGCTGCCCATCTCGATCGTCGTCGGGCTGTTCTTCGTTTTCGAGGGGGTGCCGCAGAACCTCGGCGCCTACACCGAGGCGACGACGCTGGAGGGCGCCAAGCAGGTGATCGCCCAGGGGCCAGTGGCCTCGCAAGAGGTCATCAAGATGCTCGGCACCAATGGCGGCGGCTTTTTCAACGCCAACTCCGCGCATCCGTTCGAGAACCCCAACCCGCTCACCGACTTCGTGCAGCTCGTGCTGATCTTCTCGATCGGCGCCGGTCTTACCAACGTCTTCGGACGGATGGTCGGCAGCCAGCGCCAGGGCTGGGCGATCTTCGCGGTGATGGGGCTGTTGTTCCTCGCCGGCATCGCTACGGTCTACAGCGCCGAGGCGCCGGGCAATCCCGCTTTCACCGCATTCCATGTCGACCAGGCGCCGTCCGATTTGCAGGCCGGCGGCAATATGGAAGGCAAGGAGGTGCGCTTCGGCATCGCCGATTCGGCGCTCTTCACCACGGTGACGACCGATGCGTCGTGCGGCGCGGTCAACACCATGCACGACAGCCTGACACCGCTCGGCGGCATGGTGCCGATGGTCAACATCATGCTCGGCGAGATCATCTTCGGCGGCGTCGGCTCCGGCCTTTACGGGATGCTGCTGTTCGCCGTCTTGGCGGTGTTCATCGCCGGGCTGATGGTCGGCCGCACCCCCGAATATCTCGGCAAGAAGATCGAGGCGAAGGAGGTCAAGATGGCGATGCTCGCGATCCTGATCCTGCCGCTGTCGATGCTCGGCTTTGCGGCGCTGGCGACGGTGCTGCCCGACGGGCTCGCCGGTCCGGCGAACCAGGGTCCGCACGGCTTCAGCGAGATCCTCTACGCCTTCGTCTCGGCTACCGGAAATAACGGCAGCGCCTTCGCCGGCCTCACCGCGAACACGCCGTTCTACAACACGACCTTGGGTCTCGCGATGTTCATCGGCCGCTTCCTGATGATCGTGCCGATGCTGGCGATCGCCGGCTCGCTCGCCGCCAAGAAGATCGTGCCGGCCTCGGCGGGCACCTTCCCGACCGACGGCGGCCTCTTCGTCGGCCTGCTGATCGGCGTCGTCCTGATCACCGGCGGCCTCATCTACTTCCCGGCGGTGTCGCTGGGGCCGGTGGTCGAGCATTTGGCGATGCACGCCGGCAGCCTCTACTGAGCCTCGAAAGGCAACGCGATGTACCCGTCCATTTCGCGCAAGCACGCAACGGTCGCGCTCACCGACAGCGAAATCGTGATCCCGGCGCTCGGCGATGCGTTCGCCAAGCTCGATCCCCGGCTGATGATCCGCAACCCGGTGATGTTCGCGGTCGAGATCGTCGCGTTGCTGGTAACCGGGCTGTTCGTCCGCGACGTGATCCTCGGCGCCGGCGGCTACGGCTTTTCGGCGCAGATCATCGCGTGGTTGTGGTTCACCCTACTGTTCGCGAACTTCGCCGAGGCGGTCGCCGAAGGCCGCGGCAAGGCGCAGGCGGCGACCTTGCGGCGCGCCAAGACCGAGACGATTGCCAGGGTGGCGGCCGGCGACAAAGGCGAATGGCGCGACATCGCCGCGGCCGCGCTGAAACCGGGCGACGTGGTGCTGGTCGAGGCCGGCGACATGATCCCCTCGGACGGCGAGGTCATCGAGGGCGTCGCCTCGGTCAACGAGGCCGCGATCACCGGCGAGTCCGCGCCGGTCATCCGCGAGAGCGGCGGCGACCGCTCGGCGGTCACCGGCGGGACGCAGGTGATCTCCGACTGGCTCAAGGTGCGCATCACCGCGGCGCAGGGCTCGACCTTCCTCGATCGGATGATCGCGCTGGTCGAGGGCGCCGAGCGGCAGAAGACGCCCAATGAGATCGCGCTCAATATCCTGCTCGCCGGCCTGACAATCATCTTTGTCTTCGCCATCGCGACAATCCCCAGCTTTGCCTCCTATGCCAGCGGCCGCCTGTCGATCCTCGTGCTGGTCGCGCTCTTCGTCTGCCTGATCCCGACGACGATCGGCGGGCTGTTGTCGGCCATCGGCATCGCCGGGATGGACCGGCTGGTTCGCTTCAACGTGCTGGCGATGTCGGGGCGCGCGGTCGAGGCGGCGGGCGATGTCGATACGCTGCTCCTGGACAAGACCGGCACGATCACCCTCGGCAACCGCCAAGCGACCGAGTTCATCGCGCTGACGGGGATCGACGAACGCGAGCTCGCCGACGCCGCGCAGCTCTCCTCGCTCTCCGACGAGACCCCGGAAGGCCGCTCGATTGTGGTCTTGGCAAAGGAGAAATACGCCATCCGCGGCCGCGACATGGAACCGCTCAATGCCCATTTCATCCCGTTTACCGCGCAGACCCGGATCAGCGGCATCGATTTCGACGGCGCGTCGATCCGCAAGGGCGCGATCGATGCGGTGCTCCAGTACGTCGGCGCCGGCGCCGCTCCACTCAGCCGGGGCAACGTCGCGGTCGCCTTACGCCGCGATCCGGCGGTCGAGGAAATCACGGTCATCGCCGAGCGCATCGCCAAGACCGGCGGAACGCCGCTCGCCGTCGCCCGGGGCGGCGAGTTGCTCGGCGTCATCCATCTGAAGGACATCGTCAAGGGCGGCATCCGCGAGCGCTTCAGGGCGCTGCGCAAGATGGGCATCCGCACCGTGATGATCACCGGCGACAACCCGACGACGGCCGCCGCCATCGCCGCGGAATCCGGCGTCGACGATTTTCTCGCGCAGGCGACGCCCGAAATGAAGCTCAAGCTGATCCGCGACGAGCAGGCTCTGGGCAAGCTGGTCGCGATGTGCGGCGACGGGACCAACGACGCGCCGGCGCTGGCTCAGGCCGATGTCGGCGTCGCGATGAACACCGGCACGATGGCGGCGCGCGAAGCCGGCAACATGGTCGACCTCGACAGCGATCCGACCAAGCTCATCGAGATCGTCGAGATCGGCAAACAGCTCCTGATGACCCGCGGCGCGCTCACCACCTTTTCGATCGCCAACGACGTCGCCAAGTATTTCGCGATCATCCCGGCGATGTTCCTCGGTTTCTACCCGCAGCTTCAGGCGCTCAACGTCATGCGCCTGGCAACGCCGCAAAGCGCGATCCTGTCGGCGATCATCTTCAACGCGCTGATCATCGTAGTGCTGATCCCGCTCGCCTTGCGCGGCGTGACCTACCGCCCGGTCGGCGCCACCGCGATCCTGCGCCGCAACCTGCTCATCTACGGCCTTGGCGGCATTGTCGCGCCGTTTATCGGCATCAAGCTGATCGACCTCGTCGTCACCGCCGTCGGCCTCGCATAAGGCGCCATCCATGCTGAAGGAAATCCGCCCCGCCATCGTGATGATCGTCGCTATGACGATCGTCACCGGCCTCATCTACCCGCTCGGGATGACCGGCATCGCGCAACTGCTGTTCCCGGCTCAGGCCAACGGCAGCCTGATCGAGCGTGACGGCAAGGTGGTCGGCTCGGCGCTGATCGGCCAGAACTTCACCGACGCCAAATACTTCCACGGCCGGCCTTCGGCCACCACCGAAGCCGACCCGAACGACGCGACGAAGACCGTGCCGGCGCCCTATGCCGCCGACAATTCCGCCGGCTCCAATCTCGGTCCCACCTCGAAGGCGCTGGTCGAGCGGGTGGCCGGCGACGCCAAGAAGCTGCAGGCGGAGACCCCGTCGACGCCGGTGCCGGTCGATCTGGTCACCACCTCGGCGAGCGGTCTCGACCCGGACATCACCCCGGCCGGCGCGCTGTTCCAGGTTCCACGCGTCGCCAAGGCGCGCGGAATGTCCGAGGAGGCGCTGAAAAAGCTGGTCGAAGACAAGACGACCAGACGCAATTTCGGCCTCCTCGGCGAAGCGCGGGTCAACGTGCTCGCACTCAATCTGGCGCTCGATGCCGCGGCGGGAGCAAAATAGCGGTGTGAACCGCGATCGCACCGAGATCAATCACCGTCCCTCGCCTGAGGCGCTGCTGCATCGGGCGGGGCAGGAACGGCGCGGCCGGCTCAAAATCTTCCTCGGTGCGGCGCCTGGGGTCGGCAAGACCTACGCGATGCTCCAGACCGCGCACTCCAAATTGCGTGAAGGGGTCGATGCCGTAATCGGCGTGGTCGAGGCGCACGGTCGGCGCGAGACCGAGGCGTTGACCGCCGGCCTTGAGGTCGTCCCGCGCCGTCGAGCCGATTACCACGGTCACGCCCTTGACGAAATGGGCCTCGACGCGATCCTGGCGCGGCGGCCGAAACTCGTACTGGTGGACGAGCTGGCGCACACCAACGCGCCCGGCGGCCGGCATCCAAAGCGCTACCTCGATGTCGAGGAGCTGCTCGACGCCGGCATCGATGTCTACACCACGCTCAACATCCAGCACCTCGAAAGCCTCAACGACGTCGTCGCCAAGATCACCCGGATCCGGGTGCGCGAGACAATCCCCGATTCGGTCATCGACCGGGCGGACGAAGTGGAAGTCGTGGACCTTACGCCCGAAGACCTGATCCAGCGCCTGAAGGACGGCAAGGTCTATGTGCCGGCGCAGGCCGAGCGCGCGGTGCGCCATTACTTCCGGCCCGGCAACCTGACCGCCCTGCGCGAGCTGGCGCTGCGCCGCACCGCCCAGCGGGTCGACCAGCAGATGGTCAATTACATGCGCGCCCACGCCATCGCCGGCCCCTGGGCGGCGGGCGAGCGGGTGCTTGTCGGCGTCAACGAGGCGCCAAGCTGCGCCGCGGTGGTGCGTTACGCCCGAATCTTCGCCGACCGGCTGCACGCCCCGTGGACGGCGATCCACATCGAGACCTCGCGCACCCATCGGCTTGACGAGGCGGCGCGCGACCGCATCGCCGAATGCCAGCGCCTGACGCAGCGCCTCGGCGGCGAAACCGTCACCGTGCCCGCCGCCGACGTGACGCAGGGCCTCATCGATTATGCCCGCGATAACAATTTCACCCATGTCGTGATCGCCAAGTCGCGGCGCTCGCGGTGGTCGGAGCTGTGGCGCGGGTCGAACACGCACCGCCTTATCCGCCGCGCCGGCGACCTCCACGTCCATGTCATCGCCGAGCCGCCGCCGGCGCAGCGCGCGGGTGGCGACGAAGCGATCGGCGCGGCCGTCGCGGCGCGGCCCGAGGTTTTCGACGTCAAGCCTTATGTCGGCAGTCTCGCGATGGTCGCGGTGGCGCTCGGGATCGGCGAGGCGCTGCAACAGGCGCTGGCGCCGCAGAACATCTCGCTGGTGTTTCTGACAGCGGTGCTGGCGAGCGCCATCGCCTATGGGCTGTGGCCGTCGCTGCTGGCCTGCCTGGCGAGCGTGCTGGCCTACAATTTATTTTTCCTGCCGCCGCTCCACACCCTCACGATCGCCGAGCCGGAAAACGTCGTCGCGCTGTTCTTTTTTGCGGTGGTCGCGGTCATTGCCAGCAACCTCGCCGCGCGGGTGCGCGCCCAAGCGGTCGCCGCCCGGCAGCGGGCCAAGACCACCGAGGATTTGTATCTCTTCAGCCGCAAGCTCGCCGGCGTCGTGACCCTCGACGAACTGCTTTGGGCGACCTCGTACCAGATCGCGCTGATGCTCAAGGTGCGGGTCGTGCTGCTGTTGCCGGAGGGCGAAGGCATCGCGGTGCGCGCCGGCTACCCGCCGGAGGACATGCTCGACGAGGCCGACCTCGCCGCCGCGACATGGTGCTGGCGAAACAACCGCCCCGCCGGACGGGACGCCGATACGCTGCCCGGCGCGCGGCGCCTGTTCCTGCCGATCCGCACCGGGCGCGGCGCGGTCGGCGTCGTCGGCATCGAGAGCGACGACCCGGGGCCGCTATTGACCCCCGACCAACGCCGGCTGCTCGACGCGCTGAGCGACCAGACCGCGCTGGCGATCGAGCGCATCAACCTCGCCGAAGACCTCGACCGCGCCAAGATCGCCGCGGCGACCGACCGGCTGCGCTCGGCGCTGCTGACCTCGCTGTCGCACGATTTGCGCACGCCGCTGGCCTCGATCCTCGGCTCGGCGACGAGCCTCGACAGCTACGGCGGACGGCTCGACGAGCGCGCGATGAAGGAGCTGATCGGCACGATCCGCGAGGAAGCCGAGCGGCTCAACCGCTTTATCGCCAACCTGCTCGACATGACCCGGCTCGAATCGGGCGCGATCGAGCCGCGCATCGGTCCTGTCGACCTGGCCGAACTGGTCGGCAGCGCACTCGAGCGGGCCGCCAAGATCCTCGCCGCCCATCGCGTCGAGCTCGACCTGCCGGGCGATCTGCCGATGCTCCAGCTCGATGCCGTGCTGTTTGAGCAGGTGCTGTTCAACCTGCTCGACAATGCGGCGAAATACGCCCCGGCGGGATCGCTGGTCCGCATCGAGGCGCATGCCGAGCGCGGCAGCGTGCAGCTCGCCGTGATCGACGAGGGCGGCGGCATCGCGCCCGCCGACCTGGAGCGCATCTTCGACAAATTCTACCGGGTCCACGCGCAGGACCGGCAGCGCGCCGGCACCGGCCTCGGCCTCGCGATCTGCCGCGGCTTTATCGAGGCGATGGGCGGGACGATCGCGGCCGAGAACCGCCGCGACCGCTCCGGCGCGGTCTTCACCATGAGCCTGCCGGTGCCGGCCGAGACGCGCCAGCCGAAAGCGGCGCTCGCGACATGAATCCGACCGGCCCATTGCGCGTCCTCGTCGTCGATGACGAGCCGGCGATCCGCCGCTTCCTGCGCACCAGCTTGCGTACGGAGGGCTACGACCTCGTCGAGGCCGAGACCGGCGAGGCGGCGCTGGCCGAGATCCGCCGCCGCGCGCCCGATCTGATGATGCTCGATCTGGGGCTTCCGGGCTTGGGCGGGCTCGACGTGATCCGCCGCCTGCGCGCCGCCGGCTCGGCCGTGCCGATCATCGTTCTGACCAGCCGCACCGACGAGGCCGGCAAGGTCGAGGCCTTGGACCTCGGCGCCGACGATTATGTGACCAAGCCGTTCGGCATGGACGAGCTCCTCGCCCGCATGCGCGCCGCACTGCGCCACCGGCTGCAGCAGGAGGGCGAGCGCCCGCTGTTCCGCAGCGGCGATTTGTCTGCCGATCTGGTGCGGCGCATCGTTACCGTGCGCGGCGCCGAGGTGAAGCTGTCGCCGCGCGAATACGACCTGCTGCGGCTCCTGATCCAGCACGCCGGCAAGGTATTGACCCATCGCTTTATGCTCAAGGAGGTCTGGGGCGGCGAGGGCGACGTGCAGTACCTGCGCATCTATGTCCGCCAGCTCCGCCAGAAGATCGAACCCGACCCCGAGCGCCCGCTGCACATCGTCACCGAAACCGGCGTCGGCTACCGCCTGCGCCTGCTCGACTGACGGGCACCCCTGCGCCGAAGCGGCTTCTGGTCGCGCCCCCGCGGCGCTACCATGGCGCCAAAGCCGACAGCGGGAGGGAGCGATGCCCGAATTGACGATCCGAAAACGGCATCCGGTGATCGGCGCCGAAGTCACCGGAATCGACCTCGCCGAGCCGGCCGATGACGCAACCCGCCACGCGCTGTCGCAGGCGTTGTCCGAGCATCTCGCCCTCGTCTTCCCGGATCAGAAATTGACGCCCGGCCAATACCTCACCGCGGCGACCGCGTTCGGCCCGGTGATGCGTCAGCATTATTCGCAGAACCACATGCCGGGCTATTCGAACATCGGCCTCGTCCACCACCGGAACGGCCAGAAAGTCTCGGAGAGCTGGCACACCGACCACACCAACCACGAAAGGCCGCCGCTGGCGACGATGCTCTACGGGGTCGAGATTCCGTCCGCCGGCGGCGGCACCAGCATCGCCAGCATGCGCGCCGCCTATGACGCGCTCCCGGAAGACGAGCAGCAGCGCCTCGCGGCGATGAAGTCGGTCAACATGCTCGACATCGGCCGCGAGAACACCCGCGCCGAGGACGAGGAGAAATACGGCAAGCCGGTCATCCACCCGATGGTCCGCACCCACCCGGTGCACGGCACCCGCGCGGTGTACTTTCACATCACCAAGGTGCAGCACATCGAGGGCATGAGCCCCGACCTCAGCCGCGCCTACATGGAAGACCTCATCGACCGCATGATCCGCCCCGAGATCACCTATCACCACCAATGGAAGAAGGGCGATGTGCTGATCTTCGACGACCGCGCCACCCTGCACCGCGCCCACGGCGACTACGACCGCGGCGAAAGCCGTGTGCTGTGGCGCATCCTGGTCGAGGGCGACCGACCGCGGCTGGTGTGAGCCGCCTCCGAGGGTGTGCATCCTTCGAGACGCCCGCTGCGCGGGCTCCTCAGAGTCTGACTCGAAATGGTTCATTTGCGCTCAATCTTTTGCGAGACGGCGGGAGAGGAGCCGTAGATTGGCGAGGAGGAGCCAGGCGGTGGCGCTCTGGGTGGGTGCTT
>DASRLO010000139.1:0-28939 GCA_035648415.1 Allostellaceae bacterium | reverse complement strand
GCCTGGCCAAGGACTTCGAAGCAACCACCCAGAGCGCCACCGCCTGGCTCCTCCTCGCCAATCTACGGCTCCTCTCCCGCCGTCTCGCAAAAGATTGAGCGCAAATGAACCATTTCGAGTCAGACTCTGAGGTGCCCCGCGCAGCGGGGCCTCGAAGGACGTACCACCGCCGAGCCGGCTGGTCGCCAATATGAGCGACACGGTCACGGTCACCGAGGCTGACGGACTATTGCGGCTCGACCGCTGGTTTCGCCGGCATTATCCGGCGCTCGGGCATGGCCATCTCGAAAAGCTGCTACGTACGGGTCAAATTCGGGTCGAGGGCAAAAAGGCGAAATCCGGCGACCGGGTGTCGCCCGGCATGGCGATCCGCGTGCCGCCGCTGGAAGAGCCGGCGCCGCGCCCTGAAGCGGCCCCCCGCACCCGGCCGCAGGACGAGGGGCTACTGCGCGATCTCGTCATCCACCGGGACGAGCATGCGATTGTGCTCAACAAGCCGCCGGGCCTCGCGGTGCAGGGCGGCAGCAATACGGCGCGGCATATCGACGGCATGCTCGACGGGCTGCGCTTCGGCAGCGCCGAGCGGCCGCGCCTGGTGCACCGGCTCGACAAGGACACCAGCGGCGTCCTGCTGATCGCGCGCACCGCCGCCGCGGCGGCGTTCTTCACCCGCGCCTTCCGCGACAAGACGACGCGCAAGACCTACTGGGCGATCGTCGCCGGGCTGCCGAAAATGCGACAGGGCCGCATCGACCTCGCGCTGGCGAAGGGGCCGGGCAGAACCGGCGAGCGGGTGCGCGCCGACGACGACGGCAAGGACGCGGTGACCTACTACACGGTGATCGACGCGGCCGGCGACCGCGCGAGCTGGCTGGCGCTGCTGCCGCTAACCGGGCGGACGCACCAATTGCGTGCGCATTGCGCGGCGATCGGCACCCCGATCCTCGGCGACGGCAAGTATGGCGGCGCGGCGGCGCAGCTGCCGGGCGGCGGCGCTGCGCACCGGCTGCATTTGCACGCCCGCGCGCTGGAAATCCCGCACCCCGCCGGCGCGACGCTCAAAGTCGCCGCGCCGCTGCCGCCGCACATGCGGCGCATGTGGGAGTTCCTCGGCTTCGAAGCCGATATCCCCGACCCGTTCGCCGCGCTGCAGCTTTCCGCATGAAGCGGGTCTACAAATCGGTGGAGGCGCGGCCTGCCGGGGGCGGCTGGGGTATCGCGCTCGACGGCCGTCCGCTGCGCACGCCGGCGAAGCGCGACCTCACCGTGCCGAGCCAGGGCCTGGCGGCGGTCATCGCCGCCGAATGGGACGCGCAGGAGACCGACATCCGGCCGGCGACCATGCCGCTGACCCGCCTCGCCACGACCGCGATCGACCGGACCGGCGACAAGCGCGCCGAAATCGTCGCCGAAATCGCCAATTACGCCGCGACCGACCTGCTCTGTTACCGCGCCGGACATCCGCCGGCGCTGGCCGCGCGGCAGGCGGCGGTGTGGCAGCCGCTGCTCGACTGGGCGGCCGGGCGCTACGATGCCGGGCTCGCGGTCACCGCCGACATCGTGCCGACGGCGCAATCGCCGGCGAGCCTCAAGGCCTACGCGAGCGCCGTCGCGGCGCTCGACGATTTCCGGCTGACGGCGCTGCAGGCGGCGACCGCCGCGTGCGGCTCGCTGATCATCGCGCTGGCGCTCCACGAGCGACGGCTCGACGCCGACGCCGCCTTCGCCGCGTCGCAACTCGACGAGATTTTTCAGATCGAAGCCTGGGGCGAGGACGCGGAAGCCGCGCGCCGCCGCCGCGCGCTGGCCGCCGATATCGCCGCGGCGGCCCGGTTTTTCGAGCTGCTCGGCGGCGGCTGAAAAGCGCGCGGTGCGCATCAACTCTGGCGTAATCCGGCGAAACTCGGTCATCATGTCCCGTTCCTCCATGGTGCGGAAGCGGGTGTCGGTGCAATCTTTGTTAGTTCCAGTCATCGAGTCGATCCGCGGCCGCTTCGATCAGGCGGTCCGCTCGTGCGTCCCTTGCGCGGCGGCGATCATTGGGTTGCTGCTGGCGCTCGCCGCACCCGCATTCGCCGAGGAACCCAACCGTTTGACGACCGGCGCGGTCCTGGCGCCGATCCTCGTTCCGCCCGGCTGGATCGCCGAACATGGCGCTGCCTGGACCACTGACAGGCCCGCCTATGCCGCGCCCTGTCGAACCGACGAGGTCACCGGCGAGCTGCAATATCTGGCAAAGCTGGTCGATCGCGATCAGGACCTGCGCGACACCGCGCGGGCCCAATTGCTGCACGCCGTGGTCGAAGGGTATTCGACCGCGAAGCGACACACCGACATTGCCGTCGATGCGCTGATGCCGCTCGACAACGACATCATCGCGATCGACCGGCTGCTGCTAAAGCTGACCGCGCTGCCGGCCTGCGGGAGCACCGCGCCGGCGGCGGAAACCGCGGCGGCCGTCCCCGCCGCCCCAGACGCCGCCCCGGGCGCCGCACCGCGTCAGTCGGCGCCGGAAGCGGCTGCGGTCCCTCTCGCGCCGGCCGCAGAACCGCAGCCGGCGCCGGTAGCGACTGCGGTCCCTCTCGCGCCGGCCGCAGAACCGCAGCCGCCGGCGCAAGCGACGGCGGTTCCCGTCGCGCCGCCCGTCGAAGCGCAGCCGGCGGCGCAAGCGACGGCGGTTCCCGTCGCGCCGCTCACCGAAGCGCAGCCGGCGACGATATCTCCGCCAGCAGCGACAGCTCCGGTGACGGCGTATGAGACCGGGACGGCGTTTCGCGTTCGAACATACGGATCGCCGCGGCAGGCGCCTCAACCCGCGGCGGCGGCGGCGCCCGAGCCGCCGCAGCCGCCGGCAGCTCAACCCGTGGCGGCCCCGGCGCCGATGCCCGAGCCGCCGCAGCCGCCGGCACCCGCTCCACCGCAGCAGCCCGCGCCCGCGCCCGCGCCCGCGGCGGCAGCGTCCGCGGCGCCCGTCCCGACGGCTCCGGTGCCGCCGGCTCCCGCCGCCGAAAAACCGGCGGCCGCGCCGCGGGACGACGATATCTTCGTCGTCCGCTTCGACAGCAAGCTGCCGGGTTTGACGCCCACCGGCATCCGTGTGCTCAAGGCCGCGCTGAGGGCGAGCGATGCGGGCCGCGAGGTGCGGATCGCGATCGAAGGCTGCGAGGACCGCGACAGCGTGCCGGAGGGCGCCGATTGCGCCGAGCTCACCCGCCGCCTCAAAAGAATCCTGGCCGAGAGCGGCGTCGACCATCCCGCCGAGCTCATCGCCAAGCCTCGCTAGGCCGCACGATTGCGCGTCCCGCATCTTCAGAAGATCGAACGCGCGGGAAGCCCACTCTCCCTGCTGAGGCGCCGCGTCAGCCAGCGAATGCGGGCTGCCGTGCGGCGCGAAGCCGCCGCCTATGCCGGCGCTCGCTGGTCGCGCGGCTCCTTGAACACTTTCGAGGCGATTTGCATCGATTCGCGGATGATCGGCACGCCGATATAGCCGGACAAATGCAGCATGACCTCGGTGAGTTCCTCCTCGGTCCAGCCCTGGCGCAAAGCCATGCGCAGATGCAGCGCCAGTTCCGGCTCGCGCCCCATGCAGGTGTCGGAGATGACGCAGATGAGCGCCCGCGTCTTGAGGTCGAGCCCGGGGCGGGTCCACAGCGCGCCGAACACGGTCTCGGTCGCGACCTCGATGAATTTCCGCATCGTCGGATCGCTGTAGATGCCCTTGGCCGCCGCCTCGACCGCGGCGTCGCCCATAAGCCGGCGCCGCATCGCCGCGCCTTTTTTGTAAAGCTCGCTTTCTGCCATGGTTTCCCTCCGTTTCCCGGCGCGCGCGATCTTGCCCCGCCGCACTGGTCTTGCCCAGCGGTTGATGCTATCCCGCGCCATGACCGACATCCTCAAGCGCCTCGACGATATCCGCGCGGCGGCGCGCGCCGGCGGCGGCAAGCGGCGCATCGCGGCGCAGCACGCCAAGGGCAAGCTGACCGCGCGCGAGCGGCTCGACATCCTGCTCGACCCCGGCTCGTTCGAGGAATGGGACATGTTCGTCGAGCACCGCAGCCACGATTTCGGCATCGACGAGCAGAAGGTGCCGGGCGACGGCGTCGTCACCGGCTACGGCACGGTCAACGGCAGACTGGTGTTTGTGTTCAGCCAGGATTTCACCGTGTTCGGCGGCTCGCTCTCCGAAGCGCATGCCGAGAAAATCTGCAAGGTGATGGACCAGGCGCTGAAGGTCGGCGCGCCGATCATCGGGCTCAACGATTCCGGCGGCGCGCGCATCCAGGAAGGCGTCGCCTCGCTCGCCGGCTATGCCGAGGTGTTCGAACGCAACGTGCTGGCCTCGGGCGTCATCCCGCAGGTGTCGCTGATCATGGGCCCCTGCGCGGGAGGCGCAGTTTATTCACCGGCGATGACCGATTTCATCTTCATGGTGAAGGACAGCTCCTACATGTTCGTCACCGGCCCGGAAGTGGTGAAGACGGTGACCCACGAGACGGTGACGCAAGAGGAGCTGGGCGGCGCGGTCACCCATACGACCAAGTCCGGGGTCGCCGACCTCGCCTTCGAGAACGATGTCGAGGCGCTGATCGAATTGCGGCGGTTCATCGACTTCCTGCCCGGCTCGAACCGCAGCGCCCTGCCGCCGCGCCCGTTCACCGACCCGCGCGAGCGCGACGAGCCGTCGCTCGACACCTTGATCCCGGCCAACCCGAACAAGCCCTACGACATCAAGGAGCTGATCGAGAAAATCGTCGACGACGGCGATTTCTTCGAGCTGCAGCCCAATTACGCCGGCAACATCATCGTCGGCTTCGCCCGGATGGAGGGCGCGACGATCGGCATCGTCGCCAACCAGCCGATGGTGCTGGCGGGTTGCCTCGACATCGACAGCGCGCGCAAGGCGGCGCGGTTCGTCAGGTTCTGCGACTGCTTCAACATCCCGATCGTCACCTTTGTCGATGTGCCGGGGTTCCTGCCCGGCACCGCGCAGGAATTCGGCGCGATCATCAAGCACGGCGCCAAGCTGCTGTTCGCCTTCGCCGAAGCCACCGTCCCCAAGGTAACGCTCATCACCCGCAAGGCCTATGGCGGGGCCTATGACGTGATGAGCTCGAAGCATCTGCGCGGCGACGTCAACTTCGCCTGGCCCTCGGCCGAGATCGCGGTGATGGGGCCGAAGGGCGCGGTCGAGATCATCTTCCGCGCCGATCTGAAGGACCAGGCGGCGATCGACGCCCGCACCGAGGAATACCGCGAGAAATTCGCCAACCCGTTCATCGCCGCCAGCCGCGGCTTTATCGACGACGTGATCCAGCCGGCGACCACACGCCGCCGGCTCTGCCGCGCGCTCCACATGCTGCGCCACAAGCAACTCGCCAACCCGTGGAAGAAGCACGATAACATCCCGCTGTGATGTTCTGCCGAACGATCCCTGTAGGATGGGTAGAGCGAAGCGAAACCCGTCCTTGCGCCGCGCACGGCAATAGGGTGGGTTTCGCTTCGCTCTACCCACCCTACGTTCCCTCGACGCCATGTTCAGCAAAATCCTGATCGCCAATCGCGGCGAGATCGCCTGCCGGGTGATCCGCACCGCGCGGCGCATGGGGATCGCGACGGTCGCGGTCTATTCCGCGGCCGACGCCGAGGCGCTGCACGTGCGCGAGACCGACGAGGCGGTGGCGATCGGACCGGCGCCGGTGGCCGAAAGCTATCTGCGCATCGACCGCATCGTCGCCGCCTGCAAAGCGAGTGGCGCGCAAGCGGTGCACCCCGGCTACGGGTTTCTGTCGGAGCGGCCGGCGTTTGCGGCCGCGCTGGCCGAGGCCGGGATCGCGTTTATCGGCCCGACGCCGGACGCGATCGCCGCGATGGGCGACAAGATCGAATCGAAAAAGCTCGCCGCCGCGGCCGGCGTCGCGACCGTTCCGGGCCATCTTGGAATCATCGCCGATGCCGGCGAGGCGGCGAAAGTCGCGCGGGACATCGGCTATCCGGTGATGATCAAGGCCTCGGCCGGCGGCGGCGGCAAGGGGATGCGCATCGCCCGCTCCGACGTCGAACTGCGCGAGGGGTTTTCGAGCGCCCGGCACGAGGCCAAATCGAGCTTTGGCGACGACCGCGTGTTTCTCGAAAAATATATCGAGGAGCCGCGCCACATCGAAATCCAGGTGCTCGGCGACGCCCACGGCAACATCGTGCATCTGGGCGAGCGCGAATGCTCGATCCAGCGCCGGCACCAGAAGGTCATCGAGGAATCGCCGAGCCCGTTGCTCGATGCCGCCACTCGCGCGGCGATGGGCGCGCAGGCGGTGGCGCTGGCGAAGGCGGTCAACTATCGCTCCGCCGGGACGGTCGAGTTCATCGTCGACCGCGACAAGAACTTCTACTTCCTGGAAATGAACACGCGGCTGCAGGTCGAGCATCCGGTGACCGAGCTGGTGACCGGGCTCGACCTGGTCGAACTGATGATCCGCGTCGCCGCCGGCGAGAAGCTGCCGTTCGCGCAGAACGATTTGAGGCAAACCGGCTGGGCGATCGAGGCGCGGGTCTATGCCGAGGACCCGACACGCAACTTCCTGCCGTCGATCGGCCGGCTGGTGCGCTATCTGCCGCCATCCGGAGCCGGCATCCGCATCGACAGCGGCGTTTATGAGGGCGCCGAAATCCCGGTCTATTACGACCCGATGATCGCCAAGCTCTGCGCCCACGGCGCCGACCGCAACCAGGCGATCGAGCGCTTACGCGGGGCGCTCGACGAGTTTTACGTGGCGGGGTTGCGGCACAACATCGCCTTCCTCGCTTCCATCGTGCAAAAGCGCCGTTTTGTCGAGGGCGCGTTGTCGACCGATTTCATCGCCGAGGAATTCCCCGGCGGCTTCGTTCCGCCGACCGGTTTCACCGCGGCCGACCGGATCATTGTGATTGCCGCCGCGCTCGCCGAGCGCCGGCTCGCCGACAGCGAGGGGGCGCCGGCCGCCGCCTCGCTCACCGTGCTGATCGACGGCGCGCCGCATGATGTGTCGCTGCGCGCCGAGCCCGGCGGCTACGCCGTCGAGCGCGACGGCGAAACCTGCCGCGCGGCGAGCGACTGGCGGCCGGCCGACAGGCTGTTCCATTTGCGCGTCGAGGACCGCGTCGCGACCGTGCAGCTCGAACGCCTGCCGGGCCGGGCGTTCCGCATGATTCATGGCGGAGTGATCCGGCGGGTTCAGGTGCTGCATCGCCGCGCCGCCGAGCTCTTGCGGATGATGCCGCCCAAGGTCGCGGCCGACACCTCGCGGCTGGTGCTGTCGCCGATGCCGGGGCTGCTCTCGGCCCTCGTCGTCGAGGAAGGCCAGGAGGTCAAGGCCGGCGACGCGCTCGCCATCGTCGAGGCGATGAAGATGGAGAACGTGCTGCGCGCCGAGCGCGACGGCACCATCGCCAAGCTCCGCGCCAAAGCCGGCGACAGCCTCGCGGTCGACCAGATCATCCTCGAATTCGCGTGATGCGGACCGTGCGGCTGACGATCGCCGGCCGGGTGCAGGGCGTCGGCTACCGGATCTGGGCCGAGCGAACCGCCTCGCGGCTCGGGCTACGCGGCTGGGTGCGCAACCGCGGCGATGGCAGCGTCGAATTGCGGGCGACCGGCGCCGACGAAGCAGTGTCGGCACTGATCCAGGCCTGTCGGCAAGGGCCGCGGGCGGCTGTCGTCACCGATGTCGCTATCGCCGACGCCGAGGATGACGGCGGCACCGGTTTTACCGGGAGACCGACGGTATAATCCAATTCCACCCCGGCGCAGGCCGGGGCCTATTCAGCCGGTGCTCGCGCGGCTGAAAGATGGGTCCCGGCCTGCGCCGGGATGGAGTTTTCGCTGAAATGCCGCCGCCCGGCTCAGCCAATCTCCATCGGCAGGGTCGGGTCGATCGCCCATTCCGACATCGAGGCGTCGTAGAGCCGCACGTCGGGGTGGCCGAGCATGAGGAGCGCGTGCGCGGTCGCGCTCGCGGCGATGCCGCCGCCGCAATAGGTGATGACCTTCTTGTCGAAGGCATGGACCGCGTCGAATTGCGCGCGCATCGCGGCCGGCGGCAGGAAGGTGTTGTCCGCGGGATCGACGAGGCCGACGGTCGGGACGTTGACGCTGCCCGCGATGCGGCCCGGCCGGCCGTAGGTGTTGCCGCCGCTGCCGGCGTGCTGCGGCGCCTGCAGCGCATTGATCGTGCACACCGCGCCGTCGCCGATCGCCGCCAGCACGTCGTTCTTGTCGGCCATCAGCGGCCTAGCGGCGCGCTCGGTGAAGCTGCCGGCCGGGCGCGCCGTGGCTGGACCGGTCTCGACCGCGCGGCCTTCCTTGGCCCATTTCTGCAAGCCGCCGTTGAGCACCGCGGCGTTGTAGAAGCCATAGACCCGCAGCACCCACCACAGCCGCGTCGCCCATTGCGGGTTGGCGCTGCTGTAGGTCACCACCTTGCTGTCGTCGCCGACGCCGAAGCGCCGCATCGCGGCGGCGAACGCGGCCGGCGGCGGCAGCATAAAGCGCAATTTGGCGCCGCTATTGTCCGACAGATCGGCCTGCAGATCGACGAATTGCGCGCCGGGAATGTGCGCCTTCTCGAAATCCTCGCGGCCGGGCTTCACCGTATAGGTGATCTTCGGGTCCGGGATCAGATGCGTCGTGCCGTCGAGCACGACGAGTTTCGCGTCGCCGAGATGCGCGGCGAGCCACTCGGTCTCGACCAGGTATTCAGGGTGCGCATAGCCGTCGGGCATGGTTTCCTCCTTATTCGTGTCGAGGCCCGAGCGGGCGTTTTCGGATGCCGGGCCGCAAATGCTTGTAGGCCATCTCGACCGGGTCGCTGACATGGGCGCCGGGCGACAGCACGCAGAGGATGGTCTCGGCGATCGGCTGGAAGTCGGCGCGGAAATGCACGGTCGATTTGAGCGCGAGGATCGGCGCCGCGGCGGGCTCGACGCCGACGTGCCGGAACTGCTCCTGGTCGCAGGCCTGGATGCGCGCGGCGGCAAGCACCGCGGAGACGCCGCTCTCCTCATCGGTGACCAGCGCCATCGGGCCGATATGGAATTTGGCGCCGCCGAACATCGGACCGGTGCCGACGAAATCGCCGCTGGCGACGCGCACGACGCGCCACCTCGCCTCGACCGGGGTCTCGCCGGCGTAGCCGAGCTTGGCGCCGACGCCGCAGGGCAGCAGGCCGCCATCGCCCGCTTCATGCGCCGCCGCCGCCGCTTCCGGATCGACGATCATGCCGATCACCGCGCCCTTGGCCCGGTGCGCGATCAGCGCACGCAGAAGGCCGACCGTGTCCGAGGTGCCGCCGGCGCCGGGGTTGTCCTGGATGTCGGCGAGGACGATCGGCCTCGTCGCGGTTCGCGACAGGCGGATCGCCTCGCGCGCCGCTTCGTCGGCGGTGTAGAGCCGGCCGGCGAATTCCGCCTCCTTGGCCTCGATCGCGGCGAGGATGCGGTCGGCCGCCGCGTCGGCGGCTTCCTGGTCGCGCCCGTAGACCACCAGCGCCGGCCCGCATTCCGCGATGTCGGCCGGCGGAAAGCCCGGCGTGTGGGTGATGCTCACGATCCCCTGATTGTGCGTTAGCCCCCCTTGGGCGCCGCCTTGCTCGATTTCGTCCATCAGGTCGAAGACGCCCTTGGTGGGCTCGGCAAGCGTGCACTGCCAGACCAGCGGGATGAGAAAATCGGCTTGGCGGAAGGCTTTGCAGAGCGGCCGCTGGTCGCGGATCAGCCGATCGAGGAGGTCGGCGGCGCGGCTGCCGGTTGCCGCCATGTCGATATGCGGGTAGGTGCGGTAGCCGACCATCGCGCTCGCGTGGCGCACCATCTCGCGCGTCATGTTGGTATGGAAATCAAGACTCGCGACGATCGGCAGCGCGTCGCCGAGCAGCGCGCGGATGCGGCGCAACAGCTCGCCCTCGCCGTCTTCGTGGTGCGCCGCGACCATCGCGCCGTGCAGGTCGAGATAGACGCCGTCGAGCGGCCCGGAATCGGCGGCCATTGCGGCGGCGAGGTCTTCGAGCATGCCGGCGGCGACCCGCTCGTAGGCGTCCTCGTCGACATAGGACGACGGCGGCGCCGAGCACCAGGACAGCGGGATGAGATCGTGCCCCAGCGCGCGCAATTTCTCGACCGCGCCGGCGATCGGGATGTTGAACCCCGCGACCGCATCGAACAGCTCGGCCCCGCGGATATAGCCGGGCCAAGCATCGGCGCGCGAGAAATCCGCCCACGTCGCGCGCTGCGGCGCGAAAGTGTTGGTCTCGTGCTGGAAACCGCCGACTGCGATGCGCGGCATTTATTCTCTCCCGGGCGCGGATTATCAAGGCGGAGGCATGCCGCCGCCAACGATCAATTTGGAAGCGGGCGCAGCCAATTCTCGATTTTCAGCCCTTCAATGCGGGAAAATTCTCGCTCGTTGGCGGTCACCAGCGTGCAGCCGAGCGTCAGGGCGTGCGCGGCAATCAGCATGTCGTTTGAACCGATTGGTCGGCCGCGGCGCTCTAAATCCGTGCGCAGCTGGCCATAAACGCGATCACTCGGGGTTTCCAGGGCGAGAATATCGAGACCGGCCAATACCGCTTCAAGCTGTCGCAACAGCTGCCGCGAACCTCGTTTCGTGGCGCCAAAGTGCAGCTCGGCCGCAACAACAACGCTCGTACACACCAGCGTGACGCCAATTCGTGCAATGCGTTCCGCAATCGGGCCGCCGGGATTGCGCACCAAATCCGAAACGGCGTTGGTGTCGAGCAGATATTTGCCGCTCATAGGTCGACGGGTTCAGGAGGAGGATCGTCAATCGGTGCAAAATCTTCCTCGATGGGCGACAGCGTGGCCAGTATTTCAAGCAACGATTTCCGATGCATTGGTTCGACGATCAGTCGCTCGCCTTCTTTGCGCATCACCGCCTTATCGCCGGGAAGCTCGAACTCGCGAGGGATGCGCACCGCCTGATTGCGGCCGTTGCGGAACAATTTGACATGTCGTTCGCTCGCCATCAGTCACCCTCGGCATAGGTTGCGGCATATGCCTATTCCAGTCTCTCCGCTCGGTCAATTGCGCTGCTATAGTTCCGCGTCATTTCGCGGGGGTTGGAATGGAAACGCGCGCGGCGGTCGCCCACGAGGCCGGCAAGCCCCTCACCATCGAGACGGTGCGGCTCGACGGTCCGCAAGCCGGCGAGGTGCTGGTCGAGGTGAAGGCGACCGGCATCTGCCACACCGACGCGTTCACCCTGTCGGGCGGCGACCCGGAGGGGCTGTTCCCGGCGATCCTCGGGCACGAGGGCGCCGGCATCGTCGTCGATGTCGGGCCGGGCGTCGCGAGCCTCAAGAAGGGCGACCACGTGATCCCGCTCTACACGCCCGAGTGCCGGCAGTGCGAAGCGTGTCTGTCGCGCAAGACCAACCTCTGCACCGCGATCCGCTCGACCCAGGGCCAGGGCGTGATGCCCGACGGCACGAGCCGATTCTCGCTCGGCGGGCAGAAGCTGCACCACTACATGGGCACCTCGACCTTCGCCAATTTCACCGTGCTGCCCGAGATCGCGGTGGCGAAAATCCGCGAGGACGCGCCGTTCGACAAGGTCTGCTACATCGGCTGCGGCGTCACCACCGGGATCGGCGCCGTCATCAACACGGCCAAGGTCGAGGCCGGCGCCAAGGTCGTGGTGTTCGGGCTCGGCGGGATCGGGCTCAATGTGGTCCAGGGCGCCCGCATGGTCGGGGCCGCGATGATCGTCGGCGTCGACCTCAACCCCGGCCGCCGCGCGCTCGCCGAGACATTCGGCATGACCCATTTCGTCAACCCGAGCGAGGTTCAGGGCGACCTGGTGCCGTATCTCGTCGATCTCACCAAGGGCGGCGCGGATTACAGCTTCGAGTGCATCGGCAACGTGACGACGATGCGGCAGGCGCTCGAATGCAGCCATCGCGGCTGGGGGGTCAGCGTCATCATCGGCGTCGCCGGCGCCGGGCAGGAGATTTCGACGCGGCCGTTCCAGCTCGTCACCGGGCGCATCTGGAAGGGCACCGCATTCGGCGGCGCGCGCGGCCGCACCGACGTGCCGCGCATCGTCGACTGGTACATGGACGGCAAGATCAACATCGACGACCTGATCACCCACAAGCTCGCCCTCGCCGACATCAACAAGGGGTTCGAACTGATGCACAAGGGCGAATCGATCCGCAGCGTGGTGGTTTATTAGACCTGGGGCGGATGAGCGGAGCGTCATCCGCCGAATTCGGCGCCCAAATCGACGCTACGAGGCGCTAGCGCTCGCTAAGTAAAACCCGGCTCTTGCCCGGCCGTCTCTCTCGCATCATTTGTAGATCTGCGAATATCGGCCTGAGCGGAGTAAAAATTAGGGAATTATATATTTGACTCCCTCGCTCTGATTGGTGATAATCGCCCTCAGAACAAGGGGCTGCGCCATGAGCAAGAGCACGATTTCGACCTTCCAGCTTTTCGCGATGATCCCGGATCAGGAAACTGCCCGGCGCATCTTGGAAGAGCGGCTTTGGCCGAACGGCGTTCGCTGCCCTGTCTGCGGCCTCGGCGAGCGGATCACGACCCGCAAGGGCGGCTTCTATCGCTGCAACCAGTGCAAAGAGGATTTCACCGTACGCACCGGCACGATCTTCGAGCGTTCGCATATTCCGTTGCACAAGTGGATTTATGCGATGTACCTGCTGCTGACCGCACGCAAGGGCATCAGCAGCATGCAACTCGCCAAGGAGATTGGCATCACGCAAAAGAGCGCGTGGTTCATGCTCGGGCGGCTGCGTGAGGCTTGCAAAGGCGATCTGACCAAGCTCCACGGCATTGTGGAAATCGACGAGACCTATATCGGCGGCAAAGAGGGCAATAAGCACGAAGGCAAGAAGCTGCATGCCGGTCGCGGCACTGTCGGCAAAACCGTCGTTCTCGGCATGCGGGAGCGCGGCGGGCGCACGGTTGCGCGTCCAGTGGACGGCACCGACGCGGCAACGTTGGGCATGGAAATCCGAGAGAGCGTCGAGGCCGGTTCTACCCTCCACACCGATGAGCACGGCGGCTATACCGGGCTCGGCGAATATCAGCATGAGACCATCGTTCACAGCGCGGGCGAATACGTCCGCGACGGCGTGACGACGAACGGGATCGAGAGCGTCTGGGCGGTCATGAAGCGCGGTCTGCATGGCGTCTACCATCACGCCAGCGACAAGCACTTGCACCGCTACGTGGACGAGTTCACGTTTCGCCTCAACGAAGGCAACGTGAAGCGCCACACCCTCGACCGTCTGGACAGCTTCGTGGACGGCGTAGCGGGGCGGCGGCTCACCTACAAGGACTTGATCGGATGAGTAGCCCCAAACTACCCGATGCGCTCGAAAAGATGATCGATATAGTTTTGGCGCATAAGCCAAAGCCCAAATCGAAGGCCGCGAAGAAACGAAAGAAGGCGACAAAAAAGAAGTTGTCATGACCAATGCAGCCATGCTGCGATTGCGAGAAAGATGACGGCAGTAATGCCTAATCCTATGAATTGGCGCTGGCGTCTCCTTAGCCATTTCTCATCGAACACACCACAGAGTAGTAACAACGATCCGAGCGCGGTACTAGAATCGCTTGAGAAATGGTCGTTCTGGGCAACCGTTGCCATATTGGTCGGTATCGTTCTTGAGGCATGGGACACTATCCATTTCGCAAAACCGGATGACACATTTGCCGATATTGTCGCAAAATTAATCGCTGACGCACTAATTGGGATCGGGCTTCTTGTAGAAGCTATTTGTATTATTCGCGCTATATTTGAAACAAGGCGCGAGAAGCGCGAGTCTGACGAGAAAATAGCGGAGGCTAACGCTCGCGCGGAAGAAGCGAGAGAGCGGACAGCACAAGCTGAGTTAAAATTAGAAGAATTGAGGCGTCGCGCTGGCCCTCGGAATATCGACCATGATGGCTTTGTCAAAGAGATCGCTGGGAGACCGAAGGCTCTCGTCGATATTGTATATGTGTCCGATGTATCAGATGGATTCTGGCTTGGGAAACAATTGGAGCGCGCGCTTATTGCGGCCCAATGGGAAATTACTTCTACTTCCCCGTCGCCTCTCGATCCGGGCATCCATCCGGATAAAGAAGGCGGCCAGCTTCTTTCGGCGCATGTTGCCGCCGGTGCGCAACCAAGTGGCATCACCGTGGTGACCAGCGGAACGCTAGATGAATTTCTTAAGAATCCTGACGACAACTCACCACAGACAGGCTTGGCGAGAGCGATCAGCTTCAGCATCGGCAGTGTAGCGTATGGCATGGCAAATCCGTCTGTGCCGGAAGGTACCCTACGCGTCATTATTGCCGGACGGTCTGACCCAACGTTCGAACCTCGTTCGTAAGTTACCGAAAAGCCGAAACAAATCGCCAGCAGCGCCATCGCCAAAAGGGAGCCAAGTATATAATTCCCAAAAATTATGCCCAGAGGGGTCATCTACTTCCTTGGCGTTGTCGTCGTGGTTATGCTCGTGGTAGGTTATTTCGGAGTGGGGCAGTGGCCCTAGCGGCAGCTTGAACCCCTAGAGATTTGTAATACTACTCATCCGTCCTCCGAAATCATCACGAACCAGGGTCAACGCGGCTGCTTGGCTTTGCGGCGGCCGCGGCCCGACCACCAATGGCCCCGCGGCGGCGGGCCGAAGCGGGCGTCGAGGTCGCGTGCCGGGCCGCCGGTGATCGCGTCGAGCAGGGTCGTCGTGCCGACCGCGCCGACCGACTCGCCGCGCCACGTCACCAGGTAGCGCAGAAAGGCGGTCTGGCTGGCGGAGAGTTCGACAAAGCGGCCGCTGGAGCGCCCCTGGCTGACATAGATGATTCGCGCGTTGAGTTGGGTTCCGACCTCGATCCTGTCGATCGTCAGGCGGATGGTCACCGGGACGTGGCTGTTGGGTTCGAGCGGCGGCACGCCGGTCGCGGCGAAGCCGCCGATCGAGAGGTCGATCAGGGTGCACGGCGCGCCGGCGATCTCGATCTCGGCCGGGAGCTGGACACGGCGGTAGAGCCGCCGGTTGCGCGGCATCGACGGGGGCGCGGGCCGCCCGGGCGCCGCGTTGGAAGCGACCGGCGCCCCTGCTGGCCGCGCCTGGGGTACAGGCCCCGTCTGGGCTATGGGTTCCGCCAGCGATTCGAAGGCGGGCGGGGCGTCGCCGAGCCAATCGCGCACGCGGCGGCGCAGGGTCTGGCGGCTGGCCGGCGTCGCCGGGTCCGACGGCGGATCGCGCCGGCGCGCCCGGATCGGCGCCTCCCTCGACGGCGGCCCGCGCGCCGCCGGTGATGGGTCCGGCGGCGTCTTGCGGGCGGGCGGCGGTGCCGGCCGCGATTCCAGTTCCGCCGCCTGGGCCTCGCCGAAACCCTCGAATTGCAACCCGCCGGCGGGTTCGAGCACCGGCTCCTCTTTCGCCAGCCGGCGAAAGACGGCGGAGAGCGGTGTCGGCTCGCGCGGCTGAGTTTTACCCACCGCGGCGTTCGGCTTGGTTTTGGCCACAGCGCGCTTCAAACGAGGGGAATTGCCGGGGTCCGGCATCATAGCCCAACGACCCGGCGACGCCACGAACGATTCGCCCAACATTTCGCCACCGGCCGGTTCGGGGGCGATAGAATGGCGCGCGGATACCGGGGAGGATCGTGGCGGTGAGCGGACGATGAGTTCGGCGGATTACCTCCTGGCGATCGACCAGGGCACGACCAGCACGCGCGCGATCCTGTTCGACGCGGCGGGCGCGGTGCGCCACATCGCGCGCCGCGAATTGCGCCAGATCTACCCGCAACCGGGCTGGGTCGAGCATGACCCGGAGGAAATCTGGCAGGCGGCCGTCGTCACCTGCCGCGAGGCGATCGCCGCCGCCCAGGGCCGGGCGATCGCCGCGATCGGCATCACCAACCAGCGCGAGACCACGGTGCTGTGGGACCGCGCCGACGGGCGGCCGGTGCACAACGCGATCGTCTGGCAGGACCGGCGCACCGCTTCGATCTGCGAGCGCTGGCGCGCCGAGGGGTTTGCGGCGCCGGTCGCGGCGCGCACCGGGCTCGTCGTCGACCCCTATTTCTCGGCGTCGAAGATCCGCTGGCTGCTCGACAATGTGGCGGGGCTCAAGGAGCGGGCGCGGGCCGGCGGGATCGCTTTCGGGACGATCGACAGCTTCCTGCTGTGGCGGCTCACCGGAGTCGCGCGGCACCAGACCGACGTCACCAACGCCTCGCGCACCATGCTTTATGACCTGCACCGGCTCGACTGGGACGCGGCGCTGGGCGACGGCTTCGGCATCCCCACCGCGATCCTGCCCGAGGTTCGCGACACCGGCGCCGATTACGGCAGCACGGCGTCGGACCTGTTCGGCGACGCGATCCCGATCGCCGGGATTGCCGGCGACCAGCAGGCGGCGCTGATCGGCCAGGCGTGCTTCCGTCCCGGCATGGTCAAATCGACCTATGGCACCGGCGCGTTCGCGCTGGTCCATACCGGGGCAAAGCCGGCGATGTCCTCGCACAAGCTGCTGACGACGATCGCCTACCGCCTCGGCGGGGAAACCGCCTATGCGCTCGAAGGCAGCATCTTTATCGCCGGCGCCGCCGTCCAATGGCTGCGCGACCGGCTCGGGATCATCGCCAGCGCGGCCGAAACCGAGGAATTGGCCGAGCTCGCCGACCCGCGCCAGCGGGTCTATTTCGTGCCGGGCTTCGCCGGGCTCGGCGCGCCCTATTGGGCGCCCGAGGCGCGCGGCACGATCTCCGGCCTGACCGCCGAATGCGGCGTCGCCGAGCTGGCGCGGGCGACGCTGGAGGCGGTCGGCTACCAGACCCGCGACCTGATCGGCGCGATGCAGGCCGACAGCGCGCTCGCCATCGACACGCTGCGAGTCGACGGCGGGATGGCGGCCAACGACTGGACGATGCAGTTTCTCGCCGACATCCTGCCGGCGCGGGTCGAGCGGCCGGCCTCGATCGAGACCACCGCCTGGGGCGCGGCCTATGTCGCCGGGCTGCAGCGCGGGGTGTGCCCGCCGCCCGAGGAGATGATGGCGCGCTGGCAGGCGGCGCGAGCCTTCACCCCGGCCATGCCCGACGCCGAGCGCGAGGCGCGCTGCGCCGGCTGGAAACAGGCGGTCGCGGCGACGCTGGCGGCCACGGGAACATGAGTTGCAGGCGTTGCCTTAGCGATAGGAGCGCATGATGGCGAACCAGCTTCCCGGCCCCGGCGAGGTTTTTCTCGACCACACCGCATTCTTCGTGCCGGCGATGGAGGCGGCGGCGGGCGCGCTCGAACGCTGCGGGTTTCGGCTGACGCCGTTCACCGTGCAGACCAACCGCGAGGGCGGCGCGACCGTGCCGTCCGGCACCGGCAATCGCTGCGCGATGCTGCGCAACGGCTATCTCGAAGTGCTGACCGCGACATCGGAGACACCGCTCTCGGCGCAATTGCGCGAGCGGATCGCCGACCACCCGGGGCTGCACCTCGCCGCGTTCGGCGCCGCCGACGCGGCGGCCGAGCACCGCCGGCTCGGCGAGGCCGGGTTCCCGACCCCGCCGCCGGTCGATATGCGCCGGCCGGTCAAATCCCTTGGGGGCGGGGATTTCGCGCGCTTCACCATCGCGCGGGTGGCGCACGGCACGATGCCGGAAGGGCGCGCGCAGTTCCTGACGCACCACACCGAGCGATTGGTGTGGCTGCCGGACATGCTCGACCACCCGAACGGCGCGGAAGCGCTGACCGCGCTGTGGGTCGCCGCCGAGGACCCGGCCGAGTCGGCGGCGCGCTACGCCCGCTTCACCGGCCGGCCGGCGCGCCGCGACGGCGCGGTGACGACCATCGAGCTCGACCGCGGCCAGCTTCGTTTTGCCCGGCCGCGATGGCTGTTCGACCGTTTCGGAATCCCGCTCGCTGGCTCACCGCCCAGCATCGTCGCGGCGTCGGTCGAGGTCGCCGACCTGCGACGGCTTCGCGCTTGCCTCGATTCCGGCGGCGTGCCGTATGCCGCGCATTCCGACAGCACAACCGTGGTTTTGCCCGAGGCGATCGGCGGTACGCTGGTATTCTGCGAGCACTGAGGCTTGGCTGATTCTGGCTTCGCCCTGTTTGGGACCGATCCGCGTAACCCATCTGAGCCAACGGTCATGCCGACCGCATACCAAGGCCGGACACATGATCGCAATCGACCAGGCCCGTCCCGGTTGCAACAAAATCCTTGCGGAACGCTGGCGTCCAAACATGGGTTCCCTCCCCGGACGGACGGCCTTTGCGGGCCGTTCCGGGGATCGCGGGAAGGCCACGGAAATGACAAGCCCTTGAGAAGGCTAAATTCATTTCAGGCCAGCCTGCGAGGAGGCCGCAAAGCGGCCGTCTCGAAGGATGCGTTTAGCGCTTAAGCCTCTTTCTGGCCGAACTGCCACGGGCGCTGGAGCTGCGCCTTTTGCTCGTAGGCGCCGATCTCGGTGTCCTGCTTTTCGGTGAGGCCGATATCGTCGAGGCCGTTGATGAGGCAATTCTTGCGGAAGGCATCGACCTCGAAATGCACCTTCTCGCCGTCGGGGCGCGAGATGGTCTGCGCTTCGAGGTCGATCGTCATCACCGCGTTGGCGCCCTTCTTGGCGTCCTCCATCAGCTCGTCGCAGACTTCCTTCGGCAGCTTGATCGGCAGGATGCCGTTCTTAAAGCAGTTGTTGTAGAAGATGTCGGCGAAGCTGGGCGCAATGACGCAGCGAATGCCGAAATCGAGGAGCGCCCAGGGCGCGTGCTCGCGGCTCGACCCGCAGCCGAAATTTTCCGCCCCGACCAGGATTTTGGCCTGGCGGTAGGGCGCCTGGTTCAAGACGAAATCCGGATTTTCCGAGCCGTCGGGCCGGAAGCGGATTTCCTGGAACAGCCATTGCGACAAGCCGGTCCGCTTGATCGTCTTCAGATAGATCGCCGGGAAGATCTTGTCGGTATCGAGATTGTGGATCGGCAGCGGCGCCGCGACCCCGGTCAGGGTGATGAATTTATCCATCTGTCGTCCTTCGCAATAAAGGCGTTGCCTCAGAGGGCAGGAACCGGCCGTTTCGCCGTGGCAAGCGCATTTCGCACTGCGATCATCAGCCCTCGTTTCAGGCTCTTATCTAAACCAACCCTCGCTGCATCCACGGCGAAGGCATCCAAGAGCGATTTATCGTCTTCGGCCGATCGTCCGTCGGCGGGGTGCAGACGGCTCGTAAGCTGGTGAAGAAATTCGTTAAGCTGCCTCACCTGAACGAAACCAGGCTCCGGAAACGACCCGTCCAACACCACCCGGATTTCGACCGTCAGATGATGAGCAAAGACGGCCAGCGCCGCCGCGCGCCGAGCATCCTCGAGCCCGCCAACGGCTTCGATCAGAGTTTCAACATCCCAGTTGGCTGGGTCGCTGACTTTGCTGGTTGTCATGTTGGAGGATCTCGTTCCAGATCGTTGACCGGATAGCCCCGTTCCTCGAGCACTTTAACCCGCGTGTTGCCTTGCATGACGGTTCCGTCGGGCTTGACCATCAGTGGCGATTTCGCGCCGGGACGAAGCGATGCCACAATTTCCTCAGTGGTTCTCCGCCGATGGTACTCAAGGCTGAAGCGCGCGCCTCCTGGCTGCTCGTAGAGGGAATCGTGCAACCGCCGCAGCGGCGGCTTTGCTTCCCCGCCTTGTGCCACCGTCAGCCCATCTGGCGCACGTCGCTGAGGCGGCCGGTGATCGCGGCGGCGGCGGCCATCGCCGGGCCCATCAGGTGCGACTTCGCGTTCTTACCCTGGCGGCCCTCGAAATTGCGGTTCGAGGTGGTGGCGACGCGCTCGCCGTTCATCGCCTTGTCGTCGTTCATCGACATGCACATCGAGCAGCCGGCCTCGCGCCACTCGAACCCGGCTTCGAGGAAGACGCGGTCGAGCCCTTCCTCCTCGGCCTGGTGCTTGACGTGGCCGGAGCCCGGCACGACCAGCGCGGTAACCCCGTCGGCGACCTTGCGGCCCCGGGCGATCGCCGCGGCGGCGCGGAGGTCCTCGATCCGGCTGTTGGTGCACGAGCCGATAAAGACGCGCTGCACCGGCACCTCGCTGAGCAGGGTGTTCGGTTTCAGCTGCATGTAGGCGAGCGCCCGTTCGACCGCCGCCCGCTTCAGCGGGTCGTCGATCTGCGCCGGGTCGGGGACCCGGCCGGTGACCGGCGCGGCCTGCTCGGGGTTGGTGCCCCAGGTGACGTGCGGCGCGATGTCGGCCGCATCGAACTGCGCCTCCTTGTCGAACCTCGCGCCGGGATCGGAGGGCAGCGTGCGCCAATAGGCCTCCGCCTGCTCCCACGCCGCGCCCTTGGGCGCGAACGGCCGGCCTTTGACATAGGCGATGGTCTTCTCGTCCGGCGCCACCAAGCCGGCGCGGGCGCCGGCCTCGATCGACATGTTGCAGACCGTCATGCGGCCTTCCATCGACATGTCGCGGAACGTGCTGCCGGCGTATTCGAAGACATGGCCGGTGCCGCCGGCGGTGCCGATCTTGGCGATGATCGCGAGGATCACGTCCTTTGGGCTGACCCCGGCGCCGAGCGCGCCGTTGACCTCGATCAGCATGTTCTTGGCCGGCGCCTGGATCAGCGTTTGGGTCGCCAGCACATGCTCGACCTCAGAGGTGCCGATGCCGAAGGCGAGCGCGCCCATCGCGCCATGCGTCGCGGTGTGGCTGTCGCCGCAGACGATGGTCATACCGGGCTGCGACAGGCCCTGCTCCGGCCCGATGACATGGACGATGCCCTGGTCGAGGCTGGTGATCGGAAAATAGGGGACGCCGAATTCCTTGACGTTGCGCTCCAGCACCTCGACCTGCAGCTTCGAATCCGGCTCGATGATGCCGGCGACGCCGGCGCCGCGGTTGAGGGTCGGGATGTTGTGGTCGGCGACCGCCATCGTCTTGTCGGGGCGGCGGACCTTGCGCCCGGCGAGCTTCAGCCCCTCGAAGGCCTGCGGCGTCGTCACCTCGTGGATCAGGTGAAGATCGATATAGATCAGATAGGTGCCCTCGCCCTGCGGGGCGATGACGTGGCTGTCCCAAATCTTGTCGAACAGGGTGCGTGGCTGAGGCATCGGACTACTCCTGCAAAATCATTTCTCGGCGGCCGCGGCGGCTTCCGCCTCGCGGCGCAGGCTGTCGCGCGAGCGCTCGGCGATGCGCGCGGCCTTGCCGGTGAGACCGCGCAGGTAATAGAGCTTGGCGCGCCGGACGGCGCCGCGCCGCACCACCTCGATCAGCGTGATGCGCGGCGAATAGAGCGGGAAGATGCGCTCGACCCCCTCGCCGTAGGAAATCTTGCGCAAGGTGAAGTTGGAATTGATCCCGGCGTTCTTGCGGGCGATGCAGACGCCCTCGAACGCCTGGATGCGCTCGCGCTCGCCTTCGACGACCTTGATGCTGACCCGCACCGTGTCGCCGGGGTCGAAACGCGGCACCGGGCGGGCGGCCAGGAGCTTGGTGCGCTGCTCTTCTTCCAGTGTCTGCAACAGGTTCATCGTCCGATCTCCCCTCCGCTGCCGGTCGTTACCGGCTCCGCGGCGCAATAGCGTTCCCACAAATCGGGGCGGCGCTCCCGGGTCAGGAGCTCCGCCTGGGCCCGGCGCCAGGCGCGGACCCTGCCATGATCGCCCGACACCAGGGTGTCGGGCACGATGCGGCCGCTCCATACTTGCGGCCGCGTGTAATGCGGGTATTCGAGGAGGCCCTCGGCGAAGCTTTCCTCGGCAAGCGCCTCGCCGCTGCCGATGACCCCGGGCAGCAGCCGCACGCAGGAATCGATCACGGCGATCGCCGCCGGCTCGCCGCCCGACAGCACGAAATCGCCGAGGCTCACCTCCTCGACGCCGTTCTTTTCGAGGACGCGCTCGTCGATCCCCTCGAAACGGCTGCAGATGAGGCGCACGCCGGGTCCCGCCGCCAGTTCGCACACCCGCGCCTGACCGAGCGGCCGGCCGCGCGGCGACAGGTTGATCAGCGGGCCGGCCCCGCCGGCGCCGGCGATCGCCGCGTCGAGCACGTCGGGACGTAGCACCATGCCCGGCCCGCCGCCGAACGGCGCGTCGTCGACCGAGCGGTGCCGGTCGGTGGCGTAGTCGCGGATATCGACCGTGTCGAGCCGCCACAGCCCGGCCTTGAGCGCTCTGCCGGCCAGCGAATAGGCCAGCGGGCCGGGCAGCATCTCCGGAAAGATCGTCAGCACGGTCGCCTGCCACATCAGATCAATTCCCCTTCGGGCTCGCGGATTTTCTCCGGGCGCGGCGGATCGAACAGGCCCTCCGGCGGGTCGAGCACGATCTTGCCGCGGCCGACATCGACGACCGGCGCCACGGCGCGGGTGAACGGCACCAGCACCGGCTGGCCCCCCTGGCCTATATCCCTTGCGCGCGTATCCCTTGCGCGCGCGATCTCCAGCATGTCGCCGGCGCCGAAATCGTGCACCGCGATCACCGTGCCGAGCGGCGAGCCGTCTCGCAGCACCGCGGCGAGGCCGACGAGATCGGCATGGTAGAATTCGTCCTCCCCGGTCGCCGGCAACGCGGCGCGCGGCAGATAGAGCCGCAACCCGCGCAGCATCTCGGCGCGGTCGCGGTCGGCGACGCCGGAGAGCGTGGCGATCACCATGCCGTCGCCCTTGGCCGAGCCGACGATTTGCAGCGTGAAGCGCCGCTCGCCGCTTTCGTCATCGAGCGCGCCGTAACGGGCGATGGCGTCCGGCTCGTCGGTGTAGGTCTTGATCCGCACCGCACCGCGCACGCCATGCGGCGCACCGACGACACCGAGGCACACGCGTGCGGGGGAGCGTCGATCCTGCTCGTCGGCGAGATCGTCACCCCCGCGAACGCGGGGGCCCAGGGCAAGCGACCCAGCTGTGGCCCGGGGTCCCCGCGTTCGCGGGGGTGACGATGTCAAGAGGATCGGCTTCATCTAGGGATCAGGCCGCGCCCGCCGCGGCGCCGGCGGCTTCCTCGGCCGCCTGGGCGCGTTCCTGCGCCTTCTTCTTCGGCGCGGATTTCTGCGGAGTCTCGCGCACCTCCGGCTTCGCCATCAGCCCGGCGTTGCCGAGAAAGCGCGCCACCCGCTCGGTCGGCTGCGCGCCGACGCCGAGCCAATGCCTGAGGCGCTCCTCCTTCAGGGTGACGCGGTCGGCGTGGTCGCGTTCGAGCATCGGGTTGTAGGTCCCGACCTTCTCGATAAAGCGGCCGTCGCGCGGGCTTCGCGCATCGGCGATGACGATGCTGTAGAACGGCCGCTTCTTCGCGCCGCCGCGCGCCAGGCGGATTTTCAAGCTCATGAGATACCTCTCATCTCGTCTCGGCCTTTCGCCGTAACCCGTTGATAAAAATCTATCGGAACCCACCCGGCATCAGCGCCGACATGCCGTGGCGCATCATTCCCTTCTGCCCGAGCTTCTTCATCCGCTTCATCATCCCGGACATGTCCTGGTACTGCTTCATCAGCCGATTGATCTCCGGCACCGTCGTGCCCGAGCCCGCGGCCACCCGGCGGCGGCGCGAACCGTTTAGCAGGTTCGGGTTCTTGCGCTCGGATTTGGTCATCGAGGAGATGATCGCTTCCTGGCGCTTGACGATGGTCTCGTCGATATTCGCGGCGTCGATCTGCTTCTTGATCTTGCCGATGCCGGGCAGCATCCCCAGCATGCTCGACATCCCGCCCATGCGGCGCAGCTGGCGCAATTGGCCGGCGAGGTCGTCGAGGTCGAAATTGCCCTTTTGCAGCTTCTTCGCGAGCCGCTCCGCCTCGTCCTGGTCGGCGGTCTCGGCGGCCTTCTCGACCAGGCTGACGACATCGCCCATGCCGAGGATGCGGCCGGCGATGCGCTCCGGGTGGAACGGCTCCAGCGCATCGATCTTCTCGCCGGTGCCGATAAAGACGATCGGTCTGCCGGTGATCGCGCGCATCGACAAGGCGGCGCCGCCGCGTGCGTCGCCGTCGACGCGGGTCAAGACGATGCCGGTCACCCCGGCGCGCTCGCCGAACGCCTTGGCGACATTGACCGCGTCCTGCCCGGTCATCGCATCGGCGACGAGGATGGTCTGGTGCGGCGCCGCCGCCTCGCGCACCGCGGCGACCTCGAGCATTAGCTCTTCGTTGACGGTGAGACGGCCGGCGGTGTCGTACATAACGACGTCATAGCCTTCGCGCCGCGCCACATCGAGCGCGCGCCGGGCGATCGCCACCGGCCGCTCGCCGGCGACGACCGGCAAGGTCGGAACCTGAACCTGCCGCCCCAATTGCGCCAACTGCTCCTGTGCTGCCGGCCGCTGCACGTCGAGCGAGGCCATCAGCACCTTTTTGCGCTCGCGGTTTTTGAGGCGCAGCGCCAGCTTGGCCGCAGTCGTCGTCTTGCCCGAGCCCTGCAGCCCGACCAGCATGATACCGACCGGCGCCGGCGCGTTGAGGTCGAGGCCGCCGCCAAGGCCGTCGCCGCCGCTTGCCCCGCCGGAGAGCGTCTCGACCAGGTGGTCGTGGACGATCTTCACCACCATCTGGCCCGGCGTCACCGAGCGGATGACGTCCTGGCCGACCGCCTTTTCCCGCACCGCGGCGACAAAATCGCGCACCACCGGCAGCGCGACGTCGGCCTCCAGGAGCGCGACGCGGATTTCACGCATCGCCGCGCCGACATCGTCCTCGCCGAGCGCGCCGCGCCCGCGCAGCCGGTCGAAAATCTCGCCGAGACGATTGCTCAGGGTGTCGAACATGGCCTATCGCGGCTCCAACGCATTGCGGGCCGGCGCGCGACACTCGCGGGCCGGCCGTCTCCCATTCGCGGGAGGGCTCCAACATTCCTGTCGGCAGCGTGCGCTGACGCTAGTGTCTGCGCCGGTTGCTGTCAATTGCGGGTGTCCCGGTGGCGGCATGCGGTGGTTATAGCGCATCGCCGATACCCGTTTAAGATGGCTGATTATCCTGGTATGTTCAGCACCATGCTGGATCCGCGGCGGCGCGAGCTTGGCGATTTCATCCGGGCGCAGCGCGAGCAGCTGTCGCCCGCTTCGGTCGGTCTGGTCGGCGCCAGCCGCCGCCGCACGCCGGGCCTCCGGCGCGAGGAAATCGCCCAGCTCGCCGGCCTCAGCACCACCTGGTACAGCTGGATCGAGCAGGGCCGCGACGTTTCGGTATCGCCCCCGTCGCTGGCGCGGCTGGCGAACGCGCTGCGGCTCGGCCGCGCCGAGCGGGCCTATCTGTTCGAGCTCGCCGGCAAGCGCGATCCCCGCCCGGCCGACAGCGAGGGCGACGAGGTGCCGCCGGCGGTGCTTGCCGCAGTCGACGCGATCGGGGCCCCGGCCTATGTCCTCGACCGCAATTGGGACGCGCGGTGCTGGAACGCGGCGGCCGGGCGGCTTTTCGTCGGCTGGCTCGACCGAGCGCAGGAGCCCGGCGCCTCGCGCAACCTGCTGCGCTTCATCTTCCTCGAACCCGGCGCGCGGTCGCTGATCTGCGACTGGCGGGGCCGCGCCCGCCGCGTCGTCGCCGAGTTTCGCGCGCATTGCGCCTCGCATCTCGACGATGGCGGGCTGCGCGCCCTGATCGACGAGCTGCGCCGCTTCAGCCCCGAATTCGCGCAGATGTGGGACGAGCACGGCGTGCTCGGCCGCGAGGGCGGCGAGCGCACCTTCAGCCATCCGCAAGACGGCTTCCTGCGCTACGAGCAGGTGACGTTCGAGCTTGCCGGCCATGCCGATGTGAAGCTGACAGTTTTGGTGCCGGGTTAAATCCCCACGCACCACCCCGGCGAAGGCCGAGATCCATTTATCCGCTGTTCCAACGGTTGAAGGGTAGGCCTGGGCTTCTTGCCAGGTGGTGCTTGAGATCGAGATCGATGCACTATGCCGTTCGGAAATTTGCACGACGGAGAATAAATCCATGCATTTCGACCTCGGCAAGATGCCGGCGAGCGACGGCTACAAGCTTCTGATCAGCACCGTCGTGCCGCGGCCGATCGCGCTGGCGACGACGGTCGATGCCGCGGGCCGGGTGAACGCCGCGCCGTTCAGCTTCTTCAACGCGGTCAGTTCGGACCCGCCGGTCGTCGTGCTCGGCATCAACGGCACCGGCTCCGCAGGCGGCTACAAGGACACCGAGAACAACATCCGCGAGACCGGTGAGTTCGTCGTCAACCTGGTCGACGAGGCGCTGGCCGAGCGGATGAACATCTGCGCCGTCGATTTCCCGGCCGAGATCGCCGAACTCGCAATCGCCAAGCTGAGCCCGGTGGCGTCGGTCGGGGTCAAGCCGCCGCGCATCGCCGAATCGCCGGTCAGCTTCGAGTGCAAGCGCATCACCGGCCTGTCATTGGGCGGCAATTCGACGATGGAGGTCGGCCGCGTTATCCACATCCATATCCGCGACGATTTGATGGACATGGAGAAGCTCTACGTCAAAACCGACCAGATCGGCCTCATCGGCCGCATGCATGGGCGCGGCTGGTACACCCGCACCAGCGACCTGTTCTTGATGGACCGGATGTCGCTGGCGGAGTGGCAGGCTGGCCGCCGCTGAAACCCCGGCACTCGGTTTTTCTCCCCTTTTGCCCGTGCTTCCGCTAGAGAGGGCGATGCTCTTGCGCTCGCGGACCTGGCGGATCGGCCTCTGGCTCGGGGTGGCGGCCGCGCTTTTCGGCTGCCCGGCGCTCGCCGCGGACACCGGCAACGGCTCGAAAAACTTCAATGTGCCGAATTCGGTGCCGAACTATTTCAGCAACGAAGCGGGGCCGATGGTCGGCGGCGCGGCCGAATCGCGACGCGGCGCGCTCTATAGCGGCCAGGCTCCGGCCGCGCAGCCGCCGCGCCAAACCACGGCGATGACCGCCGCGGCGCCGCAGCCCCGGCCTCGCCAGCACCTCGCCATGGCGGAGCCGCGCGGCCGCCTGATCCGCGGCCGGCGCGCCGCACCCGGCGTCACGCACCGCGTCGCCGCTCACGGCCGCGCGCCACAGCGCGTCGTATCGCGCGGCGGCTCGCATGTGACCCATATCGCGAGCCGGACGACCCGCATTGCGGCGAACCGAGCGACCCATACCGCTACCCGGACGGCAGCGCACACGGCCAGCAAGGCGACACGGGCCGTCAACCCGCGTCATCACGCGCGGGGCTAGCGGCTCGGCAGCCTGTTGGACAGGAAGCAGCCCGCCGCCCTATAAGCGCGGCATGCGCATCGCTTTCCGCAAGATGCACGGGATCGGCAACGATTTCGTCGTGCTCGACCAGCGCCGCGACCCGGTCCCGGTCGGCGCGGCCGCAGCCCGCGCGCTGGCCGACCGGCATACCGGGATCGGCTGCGACCAGCTCCTGCTGCTCGAACCGCCGCGGGACGCGCGGGCGCAGGTCTTCATGCGCATCCTCAACCCCGACGGCGGCGAGGCCAAGGCCTGCGGCAACGGCACGCGCTGCGTCGCGGCGCTGATCGCCGCCGAAATCGGCAGAAGCGAGGTCGCGATCGAGACCGCGGGCGGCCTGCTCGCGGCGACGCTCGACGCCGGCGGCATCGCCACCGTCGATATGGGGGCGCCGCGGCTCGCCTGGTGCGACATCCCGCTATCGCGCGAGATGGACACGCTGCGGGTCGATCTGGCGGTGGGGCCGCTGGCGGAGCCGGTCTGCACCAATATGGGCAATCCGCACGCGACGTTCTTCGTCGACGACGCCGAGGCGATCGACCTCGCCGCGCTCGGCCCCCGGTTGGAGCATGACGCGCTGTTTCCCGAGCGCGCCAATATCGGCGTCGCCACGGTGCGCGACCCCGGGACGATCCGCCTGCGCGTCTGGGAGCGCGGCGCCGGCATCACCCGCGCCTGCGGCAGCGGCGCCTGCGCGGCGCTGGTGGCGGCGCACCGGCGGGGCCTTACCGGCGAGCGCGCGACGGTGGTGCTCGACGGCGGCGACCTGGCGATCGCCTGGCCGGGTCGCGGGCACGTATTGATGAGCGGCCCCGCGGCGCTGAGCTTTGAGGGCACGTTCGACGCCGCGCTGCTCGCGGGCTGATCATGCCGGCCCCCGAGATCGTCACCTTCGGCTGCCGGCTCAACGCCTTCGAGAGCGATGTCATCCGCCGCGCCGCCGGCGCGGCGGGCCTCGGCGAGGCGGTGATCGTCAACACCTGCGCCGTCACCGCCGAGGCGGAGCGCCAGGCCCGCCAGGCGATCCGCCGCGCCCGCCGCGAGCATCCCCAGGCGCGGATCATCGTCACCGGCTGCGCCGCGACGCTCGCCCCGGCGCGCTACGCGGCGATGCCCGAAGTCGATGCGGTGCTCGACAACGACGCGAAGCTGCGGGTGGAAAGTTATCGTGGATACCCTCACCCTCCCGCCGCTGACGCGGCGGGCCCCTCCCTCTCCCGCGATGCGGGAGAGGGGCTAACCGCGCCGACCCAAAAGCCCCTCTCCCGCATCGCGGGAGAGGGTGTCGAGCGTAGCGAGGCGGGTGAGGGTGCCGCGCCGCAGCGCACCCGCGCCTACTTGCAAGTCCAGCAAGGCTGCGACCACCGCTGCACCTTCTGCATCATTCCCTATGCGCGCGGGCCGAGCCGCTCGGTGCCGGTCGCGACCATCGCCGCCCAGGCGCTCGAGATGGTCGCCGGCGGCGCGCGCGAAGTGGTGCTGACCGGGGTCGACCTCACCGCCTATGGCGCCGATTTGCCGGATCGTCCGAGCCTCGGGCGGATGGCGCGGCTGCTGCTCGCCGCGGTGCCGGACCTCAAGCGCCTGCGGCTCTCCTCGCTCGACCCCAGCGAGATCGACGGCGAGCTTTGGGCGCTGATCGCCGGCGAGCCGCGGCTGATGCCGCATCTGCATCTGTCGCTGCAGGCCGGCGACGACCTGACCCTCAAGCGCATGAAGCGGCGTCACAGCCGCGCCCAGGCGATCGACACC